>CP073746.1:1852500-2470000 GCA_024397995.1 bacterium SCSIO 12827
CCTTGGCCGCCAAGCCGATGATCGCCATCGTGATCGACGACATGGGGGTGGATCAGCGGCGCTCTGCCCGCGCCATGAAGCTGCCGGCAAAGGTGACCCTGTCATTCCTGCCTTATGCCCGTGATCTGAAGAAACAATCGGCCGAGGCCGCCGCCATGGGGCATGAGGTCATGCTGCATGTGGCCATGGAGCCGGAAAGTTCGGAAGCCGACCCGGGCCCCAACGTGTTGTTGACCGGCACGCCGGAGGCCGAATTGCTGGCCAACCTGCGCTGGAACCTGGATCAGATGACTGGCTACCAGGGCATCAACAACCACATGGGCAGCCGCTTTACCCGCGATTTGGCGGGCATGCGTCTTGTCATGGGCGAATTGAAGGCGCGTGGGCTGTTTTTCCTGGATTCCGTGACCAGCCGTGACAGTGTCGGCGCCAAGACCGCCCGCGAGGCAGGGGTGCCCTTCGCCACCCGCGACGTGTTCATCGACCACAGGGACGACGAGGCCTACGTCCACAAGCAGCTTGCCAAGGTCGAGGCGGAGGCCCGCAAACGCGGCATCGCCATCGCCATTGGCCATCCCCGCGACATCACCCTGCGCGCGCTGAAGACCTGGCTGACCAAGGTTCAGGCGGAAGGGTTCGAACTGGTTGGGGTGTCCAGGGTACTGCATCGCCCGGAGGCGGCCCAGACGGGCCTGCCAGGAACTTCCGGCTAGGCTATCCCGCGAACTTCACGGCCTCTTCGGCCGCGCGGATCAGGGCGCGGGATTTGTTGATGCTTTCCTGGTATTCGCCCTCGGGGCTGGAATCATGGACCACGCCGCCGCCGGCCTGGACGTACATGGTGTCGTCCTTGACCACGGCCGTGCGCAGCGCGATGCAGCTGTCCATGTCGCCGTCGGCGCCGAAATAGCCGATGCAGCCGGCGTAGACGCCCCGTCGCACGTTCTCAAGTTCGTCGATGATCTCCATGGCGCGGACCTTGGGCGCACCGGACACGGTGCCTGCCGGGAAGCCCGCGTACAGGGCGTCCAGCGCGTCCAGATCCGGCTTCAGCTTGCCTTCCACGTTAGAGACGATGTGCATGACGTGGGAATAGTTCTCGATATTGAATTGTTCGGTCACCGTCACCGTGCCCGTTTCCGCCACCCGGCCGACATCGTTGCGGCCCAGATCCAGAAGCATCAGGTGCTCGGCCAGCTCCTTCGGGTCGGTCAGCAGGTCGTTGGCCAGTTCCTGATCCTCGGCCGCGTCCTTGCCGCGCCGCCGCGTCCCGGCGATGGGCCGGATGGTGACCTTGCCCTCGCGCATACGGACCAGGATTTCCGGGCTCGAGCCGACGATGGCGAAACCGCCGAAATCCAGGAAGAACAGGAACGGTGAGGGGTTAAGCCGCCGCAGTGCCCGGTAAAGCGCGAAGGGCGGGTAGGGGAAGGGAACGGAAAAACGCTGCGACAGGACGACCTGAAACACGTCACCGGCCTTGATGTATTCCTTGCCCTTTTCGACCATGGCGTGGAATTCGCCCTGGGTCATGTTGGACGCGGGGGAAAGGTCAGGCACGTCGCTTTCCGGATGGGCGCGCGCGGCCTCGGGCAAGGGGGTGTCGAAATCACCGACGATGCGGCGCAGCCGCTCCACGGCGATCCCATAAGCGTTCTGCGCATCCACGCCATCCCGGGGCCAGACGGGGGTAAACACGGAAATCACGTCCTTGATGGTATCGAATACGGCCATCACGGTCGGGCGGATGAACACGCCGTCCGGGATACCCAGGGTGTCCGGGTTGCCGTCGGGAATGTCTTCGACCAGACGCACGGTATCGTAGGCGGCATAGCCGACCAGCCCGGCGCTCATGGGCGGCAGGCCTTCCGGCAGGTCGATGCGGGATTCCGCGACCAGGGAGCGCAGCGACGCGATGGTTCCTTCGGTCTCGGCAACCGGGCAGGGGGCGAAGGCATCGATATCGTCCAGGGCATCGCGGTTGATTTCCGCCGTATTGCCCTGGCAGCGCCAGATCAGGTCCGGATCCAGGCCGATGAACGAATAGCGGCCGCGCACGGCGCCGCCCTCGACGCTTTCGAGAACGAAGCTGTAGGGCTTGCCGCGCGCCAGCTTGAGGAACGCCGACACGGGCGTTTCCACGTCCGCGACCAGTGATGTCCAGAGAACCTGCGGCTCTCCACGCTCGTAAGCCGCGGCAAAGCCGTCAAATGCGGGTTCGATCTTCATGGATCCGCGCGTCCGCCCGGCCGGTCTAGTTGGCCGCGGCCGGCGTCGCGCCGGGGTTCAATATTTGGTTCAGCACGTCCTGATGGACGGTCACGCCCAGGTCCTTGCGCAAAGCCCCCGCCAATTGCGTGACCAAGTCATCCTTCAGAACCGACGTCAGTTCCTGGCGCATCGTGTCGACGCCGGTCTTGTCGGCGGCCGGATCAGCCTGGGTGATGGATTTCAGGCGGGCGATGAAATAGCCGCCATCGGCACGGGTTACTTTGGCCTCGCCCATGTTCAGGGTGAAGATATCCTGCAGCACCTGACCGGGAAGGTCCGACTGGCTGCGCGCCATATAGCGTTTCAGGGCCTTGGTTTCAGCGTAGGCGACCCCGGCATCGGCGGCGACGGCCTTGGCGTCCTCGACCGTTTTCAGGCGTTCGGCCAATTGCTTGGCAAAGGCCAGGGCGGCGTCGCGCTTGCGTTCGGCCATGACGGCATCCTTGACCTGATCCTTGACCGTCTCGAAGGGGCGCACCGCCGGTTTGGTCACCTTATCCACGCGCAGCACGAAAAAGGCGTCGTCACCCATTTCGCGAAGGGTGGAATCGGTCCCTTCCTCGGTCTCGAAGGCGGAGGCGACGATGGCCTGGGCATTTTCCGGCAGGCCCGCCGCCGGCTTGCCGTCGGGGCCGTTGCCGGTGGAATCCAGGGCGGCGATTTTCACCGCCTTGATGTTCATGGCTTCGGCCACGGCTTCGATGGAAAGGCCTTTGCCCAGGTCGTCTTCCATGCGGTTGACCTGTGTGTAAAGCGCGTCGATGGCGCGTTCATGGGCGATCGTGGCGCGCAGCTTTTCCTTGACCTCGTCCAGGGTAGCGACGTGGGCGGGGGTGATCTCGCGCACCTTGACGATGTAGAACCCGATCCCGCCGGGGCCGGGCAGGGGGGCCGTCACGCCGCCAGCTGGTGTTGCGAAGGCCGCATCGGCGATTTCCGCAAGGACCTCGTCACGGGCCACGGTGCCCAAGTCCATGCCGGCTTCATCCATGCCGGCGAATTCCTTGGCGACATCGACGAAAGCCCGCCCTTCGGACAGCGCCTTGGCCGCTTTGTCGGCGGCCGCCTGATCGGGCAGAACCATCTGCGACAAGGTGCGTTTTTCCGGCGTGCCCAAGGTTTCCGCCTGTTCCTTGAAGGTCTTTTCCACATCGGCATCGGTCACGGCGGCGGCATCCGTCAAATCCTTGGCGCTGAGCACGGCCAAGGTCACGGCACGGTATTCCGGCGCGGTGAAGGGGGCCGGATTGGCCTTGTGATAGGCACGAAGTTCAAGTTCGGTCGGCTCGGTTGTGATCTGCGCCGCCGCGTCGGTCACGAACAGGGTTTCCGCGCTGCGGGTTTCCTCGCGGTAGCGATAGAAGGTTTCGGCCAGCACCTCAGGCGCCACGACACCGGCCTCGACCGTGTCGAGCAACTGGCCGCGGGCCAGTTCGCGGCGCGCGCGTTCCAGGAACTCCTGTTCGGTCAGGCCGAACTGGTAGAGCATATTCTGGAACTTCTGGCGGTCGAAACCGCCGGCACCCAGGTTGCTGCGGAACGCGTTGGAAGCGCGCACGGCATCACGCACGATGTTGTCGGACACGGCGATGTCCATGTCATTGGCGGCCTTGGTCAGCAGGATATCGTTGATCAATTGGCCCAGCACGGATTGCGGCAGGCCCAGAAGGCGCGCCGTTTCCGGCGTCAGCTGGCCGGCGAACCGGGGGTTGAGGCGCGCCATCTCGCGACGGACCTCGTTTTCCACGTCGCGGCGCGACAATTCCTTGCCGGCAATTTCGGCGACGGGCTGATCGTCGGGACGGAACTGGACCATGTCCCCGATGCCCCAGGCGCCGAAACTGATGACGAGCAGGCCGAGGATGATCTTGACGACGAGTGAGCCGGTCTTTTCGCGAATTTGACGGAGCATGGAAAATCCTTCTGGGTTGCGCCCTTCTCCTTGGGGCGGCGCATCATAGAGGGGGCACGGAATGCCCGCAACACCACTTGGACGCCGATTGCGGCGCTATTCGGGCGGCTTGCCGATTGGCTTGCCGGGGGGCCTGTGTTAGAGGAGGCACAGCAAGAGAAACCATCCGATACATCCAATACATCCAATACATAGGTGTGACATGAGCCAAGGGCGGACGCCGCTGATCGCGGGCAACTGGAAAATGAACGGCGGACTGGACGAGGTCGATTCCCTGGCCGGCGAGCTGGCCCGGCGCATGACCGCACTGGACGGACCGCCCGCGTTCGATATGGCGCTGTGCCCGCCGTTTCCGCTGCTGCCCATGATCGCCGCCCGAATCGAGGAAAGCGGCCTGGCGTTGGGCGCCCAGGATTGTCATGGCAAAGAGCAGGGGGCCCATACAGGCGACGTCAGCGCGACACTGCTGGCCCAGGTCGGCTGCAGCTTCGTCATCGTCGGCCATTCTGAGCGGCGCACGGACCATCATGAAACCGACGCCCAGATTGTGGAAAAGGCCCGGGCGGCGCAGGCGGCGGGGCTGTGCGCCATCGTCTGCGTCGGTGAGACTGAAGCCGAACGCGACGCCGGCCGCGCCGCCGAGGTCGTGGTCGGCCAGGTCGCGGGATCCGTCCCGGAAGGATCAAACCCGGATAATCTGGTCATCGCCTACGAGCCCGTGTGGGCGATCGGCACGGGCAAGACCGCGACGCCCGGGGATGCTCAGGAAATGCATGCGGCGATCCGCGCATCGCTGGCCGATCGGTTCGGTGCGGACGTGGCGGCAGGGGTGCGTATTCTCTATGGCGGATCGATGAAGCCAGGCAACGCGGCGGAGCTTCTGGCCCTGGCCGACGTCGACGGCGGGCTGATCGGCGGGGCCGCGCTTAAGGCCGATGATTTCTGGGCGATTGCCCAGGCCGTGGCGTAAGCGCGCAAAACGCCCTGGTAATCGGCCTTGCAACGCAGTAAAACGCGGCCCAACTGATTGGGGTCGGTGCGCGGGGCGACTGCGCACGGCCCGTTTGGAAGGAAGTTCGATGCAAAACGTGATCCTGGTCATTCACCTGCTGCTGGCCATCGGCCTCGTCGGCGTGGTGCTGTTGCAGCGCTCCGAAGGCGGCGGCCTGGGCATTGGCGGCAGCGGCGGTGGCGGCGGCATGGGCGGTTTCATGACTGGGCGCGCCACGGCGGACCTGTTGACCCGCACCACGGCGATCCTGGCGACCGCGTTTATGATCACCTCGCTTATGTTGGCGATCATCGCCGCCCACGACCGTAAGGCGGCGACGGGGTCGATTCTCGACCAGCCGGCCCAGACGGCGCCCGCATCGAGCGAACCCGCGGCCCCTGCAGCCCCGATTGCCAAGTAGGGAAATGGCAGGAATCCGCGACTCCCGGAACATCGATCAGAGGCGGGGAATTTCCCGCCTCTTTTCTTTTTGCCCCACCAACCGTCAGTGTATTGTGTAGGCCCATGACGCGGTTCATCTTCATCACCGGCGGCGTGGTCTCTTCCCTTGGAAAAGGACTGGCATCGGCGGCTCTCGGGGCCTTGCTGCAGGCGAACGGATTCAAGGTCCGTTTGCGCAAGCTGGATCCCTATCTGAACGTTGATCCAGGGACCATGAGCCCCTATCAGCACGGCGAGGTCTATGTCACCGACGACGGGGCGGAGACAGACCTCGACCTCGGCCATTATGAGCGCTTCACGGGCGTCGCCTCACGCCAGTCCGACAACGTGACCACGGGCCGTATCTATTCGGACGTGATCGCCAAGGAACGGCGCGGCGACTATCTGGGGGCCACCATCCAGGTCATTCCCCACGTCACCGATGCCATCAAGAACTTCGTGACCTCGAACCTGGAGGACGAAGATTTCATCCTGTGCGAGATCGGCGGCACCGTCGGCGACATCGAAGGCCTGCCGTTCCTGGAGGCCATTCGTCAGCTTCGCAACGACCTGGGCCGCGACCGCACGATGTACATGCATCTGACGCTGCTTCCCTATATCCCGACGGCGGGCGAGTTGAAGACCAAGCCGACCCAGCACTCCGTGAAGGAACTGCTGAGTGTCGGGATTCAGCCGGATGTGCTGCTGTGCCGCGCCGACCGGCCGCTGCCCGAGGGCGAGCGCAAGAAGATTTCCCTATTCTGTAACGTGGACGAGCGCGACGTCATCCCGGCACTGGACGTGGATACCATCTACCGGGTGCCGCTGGCCTACCACGCGGAAGGCCTGGATGCCTCCGTCTATCGCCATTTCAATATCGAGACGGGGGAGCCGGACCTCAGCCGTTGGGAAACCATCGCCGAGACCGCGATCCGCCCCGAAGGCGAGGTGTCGATCGCCGTGGTCGGCAAGTACACGGTGCTGCCCGATGCCTACAAATCCCTGATCGAGGCCCTGACCCACGGCGGCATCGCCAACAACGTCAAGGTCAACATCAAGTGGATTGAATCCGAAATCTTCGAGACCGAAAGCGAAGCCCTGCATACCCTTGAGGACGTGCACGGCGTGCTGGTCCCGGGCGGCTTCGGCGAGCGCGGCTCGGAAGGCAAGATTTCCGCCGTCACCTTCGCGCGCGAACGCGGCGTTCCTTATTTCGGCATCTGCTTCGGCATGCAGATGGCGGTGGTCGAGGCGGCGCGTAATCTGGCCGGCATCAAGGGGGCGAGTTCGACCGAATTCGGCGAGGCCAAGGAGCCGGTCGTCGGTCTGCTGACCGAATGGATGAACGGCAACCAGCTGGAACAGCGCAAGCTGGGCGGCAACCTGGGCGGCACCATGCGGCTCGGCGCCTTTCCCTGCACCTTGCAGGACGGCTCGCGCGTTCGCGAAATCTATGCCGAACAGGACATTTCCGAACGTCACCGCCACCGCTACGAGGTCAATACGGAATATCGTCCACGGCTGGAGGCGGCCGGCCTCAAGTTCACCGGCATGTCGCCCGACGGTCTGCTGCCGGAAATCGTTGAAATCCCCGATCATCCGTGGTTCATCGGGGTACAGTTCCACCCGGAACTGAAATCGAAACCGTTCGAGCCGCACCCGCTGTTCACGTCGTTCATCGACGCGGCGGTCAAGCAGGCCAGATTGGTTTAAACAACACCTGGTCTAAGTCAGCCTTTTTAAGGAAACGCCTTTGTCCTCTTCGATCACCGTCGGCGACCTGACCATCGGCAACGGCCTGCCGCTCGTGCTGATCGCCGGCCCCTGCGCGATGGAAAGCCAGAACCACGCGCTGGACATGGCGGGCGCCTTGAAGGAAATGACCGACAAGCTTGGCATGGGGCTGATCTACAAGACGTCCTTCGACAAGGCCAACCGCACCAGTGCCACCAGCCCGCGCGGCATGGGCCTGGACAAGGCCTTGCCCGTGTTCGAGGCGGTGAAGAAACAGATCGGCTGCCCCGTACTGACCGACGTGCATGACGCCGGGCAATGCGCCGAGGCCGCGACCGTGGTCGATGTGCTGCAAATTCCGGCCTTTCTGTGCCGCCAAACGGATCTATTGCTCGCCGCCGGCGAGACTGGGGCCGCGATCAACGTGAAAAAGGGCCAATTCCTGGCCCCCTGGGACATGCAGAACGTGGTCGACAAGATCAAATCGACAGGAAACCAGCGCGTCATGGTTTGTGAGCGAGGGGCGAGCTTCGGCTACAACACCCTGGTATCCGACATGCGCGCCCTGCCGGTGCTGGCCAAGACCGGCTGCCCCGTTGTGTTCGACGCCACCCATTCCGTGCAACAGCCGGGCGGGCAGGGCGCCACGTCCGGCGGGCAGCGGGAATTCGCGCCCGTGCTGGCCCGCGCCGCCGTGGCCGTGGGCGTCGCCGCCGTATTCATGGAAACCCACGAGGCCCCGGACACTGCACCGTCCGACGGGCCCAACATGATTCATCTAACTGACATGCCCGCTGTGCTAGAAACGCTCGCGGCGTTTGACCGACTGGCCAAGGCCCACCCGGTTTCCCTATAACGCCCCGATCCTGATACCCCACCAGACGGCCCACCGGCCCGACCTGACCGGAGAGACAGACATGACCGCCATCGTCGACGTGTTCGCCCGAGAAATTTTGGATTCCCGCGGCAATCCCACAGTGGAAGTGGACGTGACCCTGGAAACGGGCACGCTCGGCCGCGCTGCCGTGCCGTCGGGGGCTTCGACCGGCGCCCATGAGGCCGTGGAACTGCGCGACGGCGACGATGCGCGCTATCTGGGCAAAGGCGTGTTGGCCGCCGTCGACGCCGTGAACGGCGAAATCTGTGATGCCCTGGCCGGTGCGGATGTCGAGGATCAGCTGTTCATCGACAATGTGATGATCGAGTTGGACGGCACCCCTAACAAGGCACGCCTTGGCGCCAACGCGATCCTGGGCGTCAGCCTGGCGGCCGCCAAGGCAGCGGCGGAAGAGGCGGGCCTGCCGCTGTACCGCTATGTCGGCGGCGCCTTCGCCCGCGACCTGCCGGTGCCGATGATGAACATCATCAACGGCGGCGCCCATGCGGACAATCCCATTGATTTCCAGGAATTCATGATCATGCCCGTGGGCGCGGACGATTTCCCCGACGCCCTGCGCATGGGGGCCGAGGTGTTTCATACCCTCAAGAAAGGCCTGGCCAAGGCCGGACACGCCACCAACGTGGGTGACGAAGGCGGCTTCGCACCGAACCTGAGCAGCTCGGAAGAAGCCCTCGACTTCATCATGAAAGCCATTGCCGACGCCGGCTATGCGCCCGGCGAGGACGTGGTCCTGGCCCTCGACAGTGCGTCGACGGAATTCTACCGCGACGGCAAGTACGTCATGGACGGGATCGGCAAAACCCTGGGCGGCGACGAAATGGCGCGGCTTTACCAGGATCTCTGTGCCAATTACCCCATCAAGTCCATCGAGGACGGCATGGCGGAAGACGACTGGGACGGCTGGAAGGCCCTGACGGACGCCATCGGCGCCACGGTGCAGCTGGTCGGCGACGATCTGTTCGTGACCAACCCGGTGCGTCTGGCCGACGGGATCGAAAAGGGCGTCGCCAATTCGATCCTCATCAAGGTCAATCAGATCGGCACCCTGTCGGAAACCCTGCAGACGGTCGAGATGGCCCACAAGGCCGGCTATACGGCGGTGATTTCCCATCGCTCCGGCGAGACCGAGGACACCACGATCGCCGATATCGCCGTGGCCACCAACGCCGGGCAGATCAAGACAGGGTCGTTGTCGCGCTCCGACCGGCTGGCCAAGTACAACCAGCTGCTGCGCATCAACGAGGACCTGGGCCCGACGGCGCGCTACAACGGCGCCGCGCTGTTTGGATGATCCGCGTTAACCTTTTCGAGTTTCCAAAGTACTGGAAAACAAAGGGGTTTTCCGAGTCCTAACCGAAAATTAACCATCAATCCTTAGATTCGTACATGCCGATTCGCGGAACCGGCATGGGGAATACTGGGGAATAAAAACGATGGCGACGCGCATAGCCTCTCTGAAGAAGAAACTGGCCACGGCCCTGGGACCGACCCTGGGCATTCTGGCCTGCACCTATTTCGCTTATCACACCGTGCACGGTGACCGGGGCGTCACGTCCCTGATGCTGATGCAGGAAAAGGTCGCCGAGGCGCAGATCCTGGCCGACGACCTGAAGGCGCAGCGCGACGAATGGGAACACCGGGTCGAACTCCTCGGCTCGCACTCCCTCGATCTCGACATGCTCGAGGAACGGGCCCGCGTCATGCTGAATGTCGGCTTCGACCGCGATTACGTCATCTTCTTTGCCAAGACGGGGGGCTGAGCCATGGGATCGCTTGCGGAAACTCTGCGTCCGCCTTATTACGCGGCCGTCGTCACGCCGGTTGGCGGGGACATCGACCTGCCGGGCCGTCTGGCCATGGATGAATTGATTTCCCTGGCCCCGCGTCTCGACGGGTTTCTCGGTCTTGAGACCGGCCGCCTGGACGACGGCCGGGGGGCTGCCGTGTGTTATTGGAAAACGCCGGCGGCGATCCAAAGCTGGAAAACCCGCGTGCTGGCGCAAATGGTGGAAGAGGTGAGCCTGAAGAACCGGCGCATCGAGGATGCGTGCGCCATCGAGGTGACGCGCATCGTCAAGCGCCTGTTCGGGCGCAAGACGCCGCTTTCCGTCGAAATCATGAGCACTATTGCGTCACCGCCATTACCGGCTGTCGAACGGAGCGCTGCGTAATGTCCGCCCAGGCGTCCATTGCGGTCGCCGAGGGCAGGGATTTGCTGACCACGGGGTTTGTCGACGCCGAACCCGAAGGCGGTGCCCAGCCAACCTATTTTGCGGTCCTGTTCACCGATGTCTGGGACGGCGACCCGCCGACCAGATGGGCCGAGGCCCTGCGTATGCTCGCCACCCTGGCGGAACAAAGTCCGGGTTATCTCGGTTACGATGTCGAGGTCATGGAAGGCGGGCGGGAATATGCCGTCACCCATTGGGCGTCCCCCGCGTATATCCGGCAATGGAAGAAATCTTCGGCCATCGTGATCGGCGACAACGGCCTGTTGTCACGAATTTACGGACGGGAAGGCTGTCTGTGGCCCTGGCTTGATGCGGCCAAACAGGCCTGATCTGTCATCGTAATGATCACGTATTAACTTTTATTAGATTAATTAAATAGCAGCATTCCTGACCTATATTGTATTTCACGCCTTTTTTCAGCTATGATCTCCTGAAGTGATGGCGGGTAACCGCCGACCCTGGGAGGGATGCGAAAAGGCGGACACCTTTGGCGCGCCATCTGGGGATGGAAACAGTCAGCCAAGGGAGGTCCAATGGCTCGGTCACCCAAGACGGCGGCGAAGGCAAAAACGCCAGCCAAATCATCCACCGCGAAATCCCCCAAGACGGGCCCGACGCCCGACGAGCTTCGCCATTATTACCGCGAAATGCTGCTTATTCGGCGGTTCGAGGAAAAGGCGGGTCAGCTTTACGGCATGGGCCTGATCGGTGGTTTCTGTCACCTCTATATCGGTCAGGAAGCGGTCGTCGTCGGCATGATGGCGGCCTCGAAGCCGCAGGATACGGTGATCACCAGCTACCGCGACCACGGCCACATGCTGGCCTGCGGCATGGACCCCAAGGGCGTGATGGCCGAACTGACCGGTCGGCGCGGCGGCTATTCGCGCGGCAAGGGCGGCTCCATGCACATGTTCAGCCGCGAAAAGAATTTCTTCGGCGGCCACGGTATCGTCGGCGCCCAGGTGCCGCTCGGCACGGGGCTGGCCTTCGCCCATAAATACAAGGGCGACGGCGGTGTCTGCATGGCCTATTTCGGCGACGGCGCCATCAACCAGGGCCAAGTCTATGAAAGCTTCAACATGGCCGCGATCTGGAACCTGCCGGTGATCTATGTGATCGAAAACAACAAGTACGGCATGGGCACCTCCATCGAACGCACCTCCAAAACGGCCGACCTGCACACCCGCGGCTTGGCCCACGGCATCGAGGGCTTTGCCGTCGACGGCATGGACGTTCTGGCGGTCAAGGAAGCGGCGGCCGAGGCGCTCAAGCGCTGCCGCGAAGGTAAGGGGCCGGTCATTCTGGAAATGAAGACCTACCGCTACCGCGGTCACTCCATGTCCGATCCGGCCAAGTACCGGACCAAGGAAGAAGTCCAGAAGGTGCGCCGCGAGATGGACCCCATCGACACGCTCGCCCACAAGCTTCTGGAGGCCAAGGTCGTCAGCGAGGACGATCTCAAGGCGATCGACAAGGAAGTGAAGGCCCTGGCCAACGAGGCCGCCGAGTTCGCACAGCAGAGCCCGGAACCGGACGCGTCCGAATTGTGGACCGACGTCCTGGTCGAAGCCTGAACGAAAACGTCGCACGAAGGGAACATCTGAACATGGCTACGCAAGTACTTCTGCCGGCGCTTTCTCCGACCATGACCGAGGGCAAGATCGCCAAGTGGCTGAAAAAGGAAGGGGACACCGTCGCAAGCGGCGACGTGTTGCTGGAAATCGAAACCGACAAGGCGACCATGGAGGTCGAGGCCGTCGATGAAGGCATCCTGGGCAAGATCCTGGTCCCCGACGGCACGGACGGCGTCGCCGTCAACACGCCCATCGCGGTGATCGTCGAGGACGGCAAGGACGTGACGGACGCCGACAGCGCGCCCGCTGCTGCCGCCCCGGCCTCTGCGGCCGAAACATCGGCTCCGGCATCGGCTGCGCCGGCGACGGCCGCGGCCCCTGTTGCCGCAACTGTCGCCGCCGAACCGGATTACACCGGCGCGATGAAAACCATGACCGTGCGCGAGGCGCTTAATTCCGCCCTGGCCGAGGAAATGCGCCGCGACGGCAACGTCTACCTGATGGGCGAGGAAGTTGCCCAGTATCAGGGGGCGTACAAAATTTCCCAGGGCTTGCTCGACGAATTCGGTGACAAGCGGGTGATCGACACGCCGATCACCGAACAGGGCTTCGCCGGGATGGCCGTGGGCTCCGCGTTCCTGGAACTGAAGCCCGTGGTCGAATTCATGACCTTCAACTTCGCCATGCAGGCGATCGACCAGATCATCAATTCCGCCGCCAAGACGCTGTACATGTCGGGCGGCCAGATGGGCTGTCCCATCGTGTTTCGCGGCCCCAACGGGGCGGCTGCCCGCGTCGGTGCCCAGCATTCCCAGTGCTATGCGTCATGGTACGCCCATTGCCCGGGGCTGAAGGTCATCGCTCCGTGGTCGGCGGCGGACGCTAAGGGCTTGCTGAAATCGGCGATCCGGGACCCCAACCCGGTGATCTTCCTGGAAAATGAAATCCTCTACGGCCAAAGCTTCGAAGTGCCGGACGACGAAGACTGGACCCTGCCCATCGGCAAGGCCAAGGTTGAACGCCCCGGCAAGGACGTGACCCTGGTGGCTTTCTCCATCGCCGTCGGTATCTGCATGGAGGCGGCGGAAAAGCTGGCGGCCGAAGGCATCGACGCGGAGGTCATCAACCTGCGCACGGTGCGCCCCATCGACGTCGAAACCCTGGTCGCTTCGGTCAAGAAGACCAACCGCATCGTCACGGTTGAAGAGGGCTGGCCGACCTGCGGGATCGGCGCCGAAATCAACCAGTTGATGATTGAGCATGCCTTCGACGATCTGGACGCACCGCCGACCCGGGTGTCCGGTGCCGACGTGCCCATGCCCTATGCGGCGAACCTGGAGGCATTGGCCCTGCCCAAGGCCCATAACGTGGTCGAGGCGGCGAAAGCCGTCTGCTACGCGTAGAGGCGGGGGAGAGACATCATGCCGATCAAGATTCTAATGCCGGCCCTGAGCCCGACCATGACCGAGGGCAACCTGGCCAAGTGGCACAAGAAGGAAGGCGACGCCGTCGAAAGCGGCGACGTTCTTGCGGAAATCGAAACGGATAAGGCGACCATGGAGGTCGAAGCCGTGGAAGAAGGCATCCTCGGCAAGATCGTGGTGCCGGAAGGCACCGCCGACGTCGCCGTGAATGCGGTCATCGCCCTGCTGCTTGAGGACGGTGAGGACAAATCCGCGCTCGACGGCGCCGATACCTCGGGTAGCGCACCGGCCCCGGCGGCAGAAGCCCCCAAGGCGGCACCGGCTCCTGCTGCTGGCTCCGCAGCACCGGCACCAGCCGCCACTTCGGCCGCATCCGGCGACCGGGTGGTCGCAAGCCCGCTGGCCAAGCGCATCGCCGCCCAGGAGGGCCTCGACCTTACCGCCATTTCCGGCTCCGGCCCGCGCGGCCGCGTGGTCAAACGTGACGTGGAGGCGGCTTTGGCCGCCGGCACGGGCAAGGCCGCCCCTTCGGCGGCTGCACAGGCCCCTTCGGGCGCCAGCGCCCCGGCCGCCGCGCCGACGCCGACCCAAGGCGATCCGGTGTTCGCCAACATGCCGGAATTCGAGGCCGTCCCCAATTCCTCCATGCGCAAGGTCATCGCCACGCGACTGACGGCCTCGGCCCGCGACATTCCGCACTTCAACATCTCGATCGACGTCGAGATCGACAAGCTGCTGGCCGCGCGCAAGGACCTGAACGGACGCGACGGGGCGGACTACAAGATTTCCGTCAACGACTTCGTCATCAAGGCCGTGGCCGTGGCGCTGCGCCGCTGCCCGGACGTCAACGTGTCCTACACGGACGACGCGATCCTCAAGTTCAAGCGCGCCGACGTCTCCGTCGCCGTCGCCATCGAAGGCGGGCTGATCACGCCGATCATCAAGGACGCCGGATCGCTCGGCCTGGCCGCGATCTCGGCCAAGGCCAAGGAACTGGCCGGTAAGGCGCGGGACGGCAAGCTGCAACCCGAGGAATTCCAGGGCGGCACCTTCACCATCTCCAACTTGGGCATGTTCGGGGTGAAATCGTTCAACTCGATCATCAATCCGCCCCAGGGCGGCATCCTGTCCGTCGGGGCCGGCGAACAGCGCCCGGTGGTTAAGAACGGCGCCCTTGCCGTCGCCACGGTGATGTCCCTGACCCTGGCGGTCGATCACCGCTGCATCGACGGCGCCACGGCGGCCGGATTTGCCAAGGAACTGAAGGCGATCCTCGAAGATCCCATTCAGTTGCTGCTGTAGGCGGGGAGGGCGGAACTCATGACCGACACTTCCTTTGACATCCTGATCATCGGCGGCGGGCCCGGCGGCTATGTCGCCGCCATCCGCGCGGCACAGCTAGGCTTCAAGACCTGCGTGGTCGAGAAACAGCACCTGGGCGGCATCTGCCTCAACTGGGGCTGCATTCCGACCAAGGCGCTGCTGCGCTCCGCCGAGATCTATCACTACATGCAGCACGCGGATAACTATGGCCTGAGCGCCAAGGACGTCGCCTTCGACATCGACAAGGTCATCGCCCGGTCGCGTGGCGTCTCGAAACAGCTGAACGGCGGCGTCGGGCATCTGCTGAAGAAAAACAAGGTGACGGTCGTCGACGGTACCGGCGTTCTCAAGGGCGGCGGCAAGGTTGCCGTTACCGGCACCGACGGCAAGGCGCTGCCGGACCTTTCGGGCAAGCACATCATCGTCGCCACGGGTGCCCGCCCGCGGGCCCTGCCGGGGCTGGAGCCTGACGGCAAGCTGGTCTGGACCTATTTCGAAGCGCTCAAACCCGACATCTTCCCGAAAAAGCTGCTGGTCATCGGATCGGGCGCCATCGGCATCGAATTCGCCAGTTTCTATCACACCCTGGGTGCCGACGTGACGGTGGTCGAGGTCATGACCCAGATCATGCCCGTCGAGGACGCGGAGATTTCCGCCGTCGCGCGCAAGCAGATGGAGAAATCCGGCCTCAAGATCATGACCGAGGCCAAGGTTACGAAGCTGGCCAAGGGTGCGAACAACGTGACCTGCACGGTTGAAGGCAAGGACGGCAAAATCCAGGAGATAACCGTAGACCGGGTTATTTCCGCCGTCGGCGTGCAGGGCAACATCGAAGGCATCGGCCTGGAGAACACCAAGGTCAAAACCGACCGGGGCTGCATCGTCATTGATGAATACGGCCGCACGGCGGAGCCGGGCATCTATGCCATCGGTGACGTCGCCGGCCCGCCCATGTTGGCCCACAAGGCCGAGCATGAAGGCGTCATCTGTGTCGAGAAGATCAAGGGCCTGCCCAATGTCCATCCCATGGACAAGAACCATATTCCCGGCTGCACCTATTGCCATCCGCAGGTCGCCAGCGTCGGCCTGACCGAGGCCAAGGCGAAAGAGCAGGGCTACAAGGTCAAGGTCGGCCGCTTCCCGTTCCTGGGCAACGGCAAGGCGATCGCCCTGGGTGAGCCCGAGGGCCTGGTCAAAACCGTGTTCGATGAAAAGACCGGACAGTTGCTGGGCGCGCACATGGTCGGCGCCGAAGTGACCGAGCTGATTCAAGGCTTCGTCATCGCCATGGGCCTGGAAACCACCGAGGAAGACCTCATGCATACGGTGTTCCCGCACCCGACCTTGTCGGAAATGATGCATGAATCCGTCCTTGACGCCTATGGGCGGGTGATCCACTTCTAGTTCATGACAGACAACGTCCGCCCGCTGCGCCATCCGGAGAAAGCCAAGAACCCGGAAAACCCCCACCAGAAAAAACCTGCGTGGATCCGGGTCAAGGCGCCCACGTCACCGGCCTATGCGGAAACCCGCAAGCTGATGCGCGAACGCAACCTGACGACGGTTTGCGAGGAAGCGGCCTGCCCGAACATCGGTGAATGCTGGGCCCAGAAGCACGCCACGGTGATGATCCTGGGCGATATCTGCACACGGGCCTGCGCCTTCTGCAACGTGGCGACGGGCAAGCCGGGCAAGGTGGACCCCATGGAGCCCGATAATCTGGCCATCGCCGCCGGCGAAATGGGCATGAAGCATCTGGTCATCACCTCCGTTGATCGCGACGATCTGACCGACGGTGGGGCGGGGCAGTTCGTGAAGTGCATCGAGCGCCTGCGCGAGACCACGCCGGAAACCACCATCGAAATCCTGACCCCCGATTTCCGGGATAAACCAGGGGCGCTCGAAGCCGTGATCCAGGCGAAGCCGGACGTGTTCAACCACAATCTGGAAACCGTGCCGCGTCTTTATCCTTCGATCCGCCCGGGGGCGCGCTATTTCCATTCCCTGAAGATCCTGGACCGGGCCAAGGACATCGACGCCAACGTGTTCACCAAGTCCGGCATCATGGTCGGCCTGGGCGAAACCCGTTCGGAAGTGCTGCAGGTCATGGACGACCTGCGCTCCGCCCGCGTCGACTTCCTGACCATCGGTCAGTACTTGGCGCCGACCACCCGCCATGCGCCGGTCGACCGCTTCGTCACGCCGGACGAGTTCACTGAATACAGGCGCCTGGCCGAAGCCAAGGGCTTCCTTCTGGTCTCGGCCTCACCACTGACCCGCTCGTCCCATCATGCGGGTGAGGATTTCGCAAAGCTTCAAGCCGCGCGTCAGGCGGGCCGGGGCTAACGCCATGCCCACCCATGCGGAAATCCGACCGATGCCCTACCGGGCCGATCAGATGTTTGATCTGGTTGCCGACGTCGGCCGCTACCCGGAATTCCTGCCCTGGTGTCAGGCGACCCGCATTCGCGAACGCTCGGATACGCTTCTCGTCGCCGACATGGTGATCGGCTTCAAGATCTTCCGCGAACGCTTCACCTCCCGCGTGACGCTTGACTGGGAGGCCAAGCGGATCGACGTCGCTTACTCGGACGGTCCATTCAAGTATCTGAAAAACCATTGGATATTCGCACCGGCTGAGAACGGGCAGGGCTGCGAAATCGACTTCTACGTGGACTTCGAATTCCGCTCCAAACTGCTGCAATCAGCAATCTCGGTGGTATTCAACGAGGCCGTGACCAAGATGGTCAACGCCTTCGAAAGCCGCGCCGAGGATCTGTACGGCGGCGTGCCGACACCCAACGGCGCGGTCAGCCAGCAAGGCTGAGCAGCAGTTCCAACGCTCGTTTCACGGTCGCTGCCCGCACCGCCACCCGGTCGCCGTCGAACACATGGCGTTCGTGAATGATCTTGCGGCCATGGCGCGCCGCGCCGAAGTGGACGAGGCCGACAGGCTTGTCCTTGGAACCGCCGGTTGGCCCGGCGACGCCGGTGACGGCGACGGCGCAGTCGACGGGGGCATGGGTCAACACGCCCCAGGCCATGGCGCGGGCCGTCTCTTCGGACACCGCACCATGGTCGCGCAATGTCCGGGCGTTGACGTCCAGCAGGTCCATCTTGGCGTCGTTGGAATAGGTGACGAAGCCCCGATCAACCACCGCCGATGACCCCGAGATGCCGGTCAGGGCGCCGGCGATCAGACCGCCCGTGCAGCTTTCGGCGGTGCCCAGGGTCAGGCCCCCGGCTGCATAGGTTTCGATCACATGGCGCGCCAGATCGTCTATCACGGCATCGGTCATGGTTGGGTTCCTCCGGCCATCGCATATCCTAATCCGTAGACCACGACCGCCGCAAAGCCTCCGGCGATCAGATCATCCAGCATCACGCCAAGCGCGCCCGGAACCGCACGGTCGGCCCAGCTGACGGGCCAGGGTTTCCAGATGTCGAACAGGCGGAAGGCCAAGAAACCGGCAATGAACAGTACGGGGTCCAGGCCAGCCGGCAGCAGGGCGATCCATTGCCCCGCGACCTCATCGATCACCACGAAGGACGGATCTTTGACGGTGGAGCGCCTGAGCACCACCGCCGTGGCGAGAATACCGATCACCGTCGCTGCAACCGCCGCGACGGCCAGCCAGGGCCACCCCAAATAGAACAAGATCGCCCAGGCGACGGGCAGGGCGCCCAGGGAGCCGACGGTTCCCGGCGCCTTCGGCGACAATCCGCAGCCGAACCATGTGGCGATGATCATCGCGGGATTGTGGGCCGGGGGACGCTCCCGGCCGGGGGTTGGCGCGGCCCCGGACGTGGTGTTTTCGGTCAATCTGATGCTCCTTTTCGGACCCCGTCGACGAGGTGCCGTAACCGCCTTGAACCGTTTGGAAAGGCCGGAAATTCAACACTTTTGCGGAGTGTTCATGGCCGTGCGGAAATGTAGACTTGAACGCCTTAGACCTTCCCTATACCTTCGACACAGGCATATCGCTTCCGGGGCCGATGGGGGCCTGAAGGCGGCCCAAAAACAACAAAGACTGTCTACCCGGCTCAGGCGGGAAAGCCAAGTGCCGGGCGGCGCCGAACTGGGACCGGAATGACCACGCACGAGGGAAGGAATACGGGGGAATGATTAGACGGGGAGCCTTCGAAACGAATGCCGTTAAGCACTTGCGGGCGCTTATCGATCGGCTGTTCCCGGAACGCCAGTTCGTGGTGCGCACCGAAGGGCGGGTGTCCTACTTCAAAGTTTCCCAACCCCTGCAGATCGTGATGTCCGGCGTCGTCGCCGTGGCGCTGTCGTGGAGCACCTTCACCTCCGTCAGCTTCCTGATGCACGACCAGGTCCTGCAGGCCAAGGACGATGAGATTGCCGGCGCGCGCCTGGCCTATCGTTCGTTGCTCAACGAAGTTGCCGAGTACCAGCGCAAGTTCGCCTCGATCACCAAGGATCTTGAGGAAAACCATTCCCTCATGCTGGGGCTGGTGGAAAAGAACGCCGCCCTGCAGCGCAACCTGAGTTCCGTATCCCGCAAGCTGGAAATCACCGCTGCCGAGCGTCAGCAGGTGATCAGCGCCCGCGAGCGCCTGAAGGAACAATTGGCCACGCTTGAGAATGAAATGACGTCTCTGTCAGGCCGCAATTTCGCGCTGAAGGACAACCTGAACGCGGTCGAAAGCGACCTGCACCTGATCATGACCGAGCGCAACAAGGCGCAGAACGATTCATCGCGCATGCGCAACCGGGTCGATGAGCTGACCTCGCGCCTGAAGGAACTTCAGGAAACGGAAGGCGAGGTCGTCCAGCGCATGAACGAGCGCGCCGGTGACCAGATCGCCGGCCTGGAAAAGGTCATCGAACTGACTGGGTTGGAGCCGGACCGGCTGCTCGGCATCACCGAAGAAGACAAGTCAGGTGTTGGTGGCCCGTTCATTCCGGTCGAACCCGACGGTCTGCCGGCCGGTGACCTGAAGCTTGAGTTGGCCAACCTGGACCGTAATTTGAACCGCCTTGAATCCCTTCAGGAATCCATTGCCCGCGTACCGCTCGCAGCCCCCCTGACGTCCTATTACATCACCTCTAGCTTCGGTAAGCGCAAGGATCCCATGACCAACCGCTGGTCCGCCCATTACGGTGTCGACCTGGGCGGTCCGGTGAAATCCCCGGTTTATTCGACGGCCGCGGGCAAGGTGACCTTCGCCGGCTGGAAGGGACGTTACGGCCGCCTGATCGAGATCGACCACGGGCTGGGGCTGAAAACCCGGTTCGCGCATCTCAGCAAGGTTCTCGTTAAGGTTGGCCAAGAAGTGAAGTTTCATGAGAAGATTGGACTTCTGGGTAGTACGGGCCGAAGCACGGGGCCACACCTCCATTACGAGGTGGTGTTCAACAACAAGCCGTTGAACCCGCTCAAGTTCATCAGGGCAGGAAAGTATGTTTTCAAAGACAAGTAAGGGTACGAGCAGCCAAAGCGGCCAACAGCCCACGGTGAAATCGGCCGGCCCGTCAATTATTTCGGCCGACCTTCGCATCATCGGGGACCTGAGCTCGGAAGGTGAAATCCAAATCGACGGCACCATCGACGGCGATATCCGCACAAAAAGCCTGCTTGTTGGCGAAACCGCCAACATCAAGGGCGAAATCGTCGCAGATCGGGTGCAAGTCCACGGCACCATCAATGGCCAGATCAAGGCCCGGTCCGTGACTCTGGCGCGCTCGGCGCGCGTCATCGGCGACATTCTTCACGAAGATCTGGCGATCGAAAACGGGGCCTTCCTGGAAGGTCACTGCAAGCGCCTGGTCGAAAAGAAGGATGTCGATGCCGTCCGGCAGACCATCGCCTCCGCGTCCACGCCCAAGACTACCCCCGCCGCCGCCGAATAAGGCATCGAAAACGGCGTCGGGACCCGACCGCACTTATTTCGTTTTTAGAACGGCAGGGGCCGCTTGAGGGCTTCCGCGTAAATGTCCGCGTCCGCATTGCCGCCGGAACAGACAACCAGCACGTTCTTGCCCTTGCAGTCGACCTTGCCGGTGATCGCGGCGGCCAAGGCCACGGCGCCCCCCGGTTCCACCACCAATTTCAGATACTTGAAGGCGACAGCCATGGCGGTCATCGCCTCATCATCGGTGACGCAAAGCCCGCTGGTCAGGCGTTCGGAATTGACGGTGAAGGTCAGTTCCCCCGGTTCCGGCGCCAGCAGCGCGTCGCAGATGGAGCGCGCGGCCGGATCGTTGGCGAGGCGCTTGTTCGCGGCAAGGGACCGCGCCGTATCATCGAAGCCCGCCGGTTCAGCCGAATAGACGGCCGTGTCCGGCGACAGGGCCCGCACCGAAGTCGAACAGCCGGCGATCAGCCCGCCGCCGCCGCAGGGGCTGATGAAGATATCGGGCGTCCAGCCCTCGGCGGCGCAGGTCCGCACGGCCTCGGCCGCCAGCGTGCCCTGACCGGCCATGATCAGCGGATCGTCATAAGGTTTGATCAGGATGGCACCGCGTTCTTCGCGCAGCTTGGCGCCCAATTCCTCGCGGCTTTCCGTGAAGCGGTCGAAGGTCACGACCTCCGCACCCCAGGCCTTGGTTAATTCGACCTTGGTCTTGGGGGCGTCCTTGGGCATCAGGATGACCGACGGCAGGCCCAGCATGGAGGCCGCCGCCGCCACGCCCTGGGCATGGTTGCCCGAGGAAAAGGCGACCACGCCGGCGTCGCGCCTGTCTTGGGGAATGCGGGAAATGGCGTTATAGGCGCCGCGGAACTTGAACGATCCGGTGATCTGCAGCGGCTCCGCCTTGACGCGCAGGCGAAAGCCCAGCGCCGCGTTGAGCAGCGGGCTTTCCAGCACCGGGGTGACGACGGCGATGCCTTTCAGAACCTGGGCGGCGCTTTCGATATCGGCAAATGTCAGCACTTCAGACGCGGGCGAGGACGGCATCGATGACTTCCTTGGATGGTTGTTCGCGAAGGTTGGGCGGGTGGCCCACGTTCGGCACCGTGGCATGAATCAGCCCGGGACGATCATGGATCATCGCAGTCAGAATTTTGGCGCTCAGAATATCCGACTTCGCCCCCCGAACAACCCCCGTCGGCACCCGTTTGAGGGCGCGAAAATAGGGCCACAGGTCCGTGCCGCCGGGCGGCAGGGCAAGCAGCGGCTTGACGATATCCAAGTCCCAGTCGCGGTGGATGCGGCCGTCGGGTCCCTCGATGAAGGTGGCCTGCGCCAGGTCCATCCATTCCGCGTCCGTGTCGGCGGGAAGGTCGGGAAACCCGTGGCGCAGGGCGAACACGGCCTGATCCCAGGTCGCGAAGCTGCCGCGCCCCCGCATGCTGTCGATGATCGGTTTCAGGGGGTCGGCCAGCACCACCGCACCGACGTCGTTCAGCACCACCCCGGCCAGCATCGTCGGCATGGCGGCGGCCATGGCCATCGCCATGATCCCACCCATGGAGGTGCCGATCACCACCACCCGGTGCAGGCCCAGCACGGCCAGCAGGTTGCGCATGTCGTCCAGATAGGTTTCCACCCGGTAGTTGGCCGGGTCCGGATCATGGGGGGAGCGCCCGCGTCCGCGCATGTCCGGGCAGATCACGCGCCAGCCCAGGTCTTTCAGGCGCAGGGCCGGCTGATGGAAATCCTTGGAATTGCGGGTCAATCCCGGCAGGCACAGCACGGCCGGGCGATGGTCCGGGCCGTTCCGGGCAGGCGCATAGTCGCGGTAATAGAGTTCAAGCCCGTCGCGGGCCGTGAACCGGTGTTCGGTAAAGCCCGCATCCGTCATGCGAGATTACAGGCCGAGCAGGTCGGGCAGGCCGCTCAGATTGTCGAGCTGCGTGATGATCTTGCCCGGCAGGCGTTCCGGCGGCTGCTTGAACCGGTTGACCCAGACCACCCGGAACCCGAAATTCGCCGCCGCCGCCGCGTCCCAGGCATTGGACGACATGAAGCAGATGCGCCCGGCCTCGACACCCAGGCGGTCGACAGACATTTGATAGACGCTGGGATGGGGCTTGAAGATGCCCACGTCGGCAACCGACTGGACGTCGTCCAGAACGGAACCGATATCGGCGTTGGCAACGGCCGCCGCCAGCATGTCGGGTGAGCCGTTGGACAGGATCGTCGTCTTCAGGCCGGCGGCCTTCAAGGCGGTCAGAACGCCCTTCACCTCGGCATAGGCGTCGAGCTTGAAATAGAGGTCGAGCAGTTTCTGACGCAAGACCGGATCGCCGTCGAGGCCGAGGGCCGCCAGGGAGTAATCGAGACCGTCCTGGGTGACCTGCCAGAATTCCACATACTCACCCATGAGCGAACGCAGCCAGGAATAGGACAGCTGTTTGTCCCGCCACAGGGTGGCCAGCGGCGCCATCTTGTCGCCCAGGTCGTCCTTGCAATGGGCTGCTGCCGCGGCGACGTCGAACAGGGTGCCGTAAGCGTCGAACACGCAGGCCCCGATATCCGTCAATTGGTCGTGCGCCATGTCTCAAATTCTCCCCATTTCCATGCCTGATGATCGCTGAATGGCCTTGCCGTTATGGGCGGCGCCGAAAAGAGGGTCAACAACAGGCGGCTTGATTGCGGGTCACTATCCGGTGAATGGATGACTGATTCGGATTTCCCGGGTCTACGGCTCAGCGCGACAGATCGGCGTGTGGGGCAAAGGCGACTTCCGTGCCCGAAAGGCGCGAACGGTAGACATGCAAATTCTCCATCACCCGTTGGACGTAATCGCGGGTTTCGTCGAAGGGAATCATCTCGACCCAGTCGATGACGTCCACGTCCTTCTGCCTGGGGTCGCCATATTCCTTGAGCCAGCGCCGCACCCGGTGCGGCCCGGCGTTGTATCCGGCCACCGACAGCACGTAGGAGCCGTCGAATTCGGTGATCAGACCGGCCAGATAGGTCTGGCCCAGGGTCAGGTTATAGCCGGCATCCGTGATCAGGCGGGCGCGCGAGAACGGCAGACCCTGCCGCTTTGCCACCACCTTGGCCGTGGCCGGCATCAACTGCATCAGGCCTTGGGCGCTGGCACGGCTGACGGCATTGCCGCGAAAGGCGCTTTCCTGGCGGATCATGCCCAGCACCAGGGCGGCTTCCAAGGGCGGCAGGTTCCATTTCGTCGGGAGGCGGGGCAGGGTGATCGCGGGATAACCGTGAGTGGCCAGCATCAGCCCATCGCGGAGCGATTGTTTGGCGACCCGCACGGCAAGGTCGCGGCGTTCGGCCTCCGCCGCCAGATCGGCGGTCAGCACGCGCCAGCCCGGATTTTCGTCGGCCCGGTCCAGCAGGGTTTCCAGCACGGCGCGCAGCGCATAATCGGCGCCGGCGGCGGATAGGGCGCGGAACGCGCGGGTCAATTCATGGGACTGGAACTGTCGGACCAGATCCGCATCCGGTTCCGGGTCAGGCGGCAGGCGCAGGACAGCCGCCGGGTCGACACGGGCCATAGACAGTTGCCCGTAATAGGTCGTCGGATGGTGGGCGGCACGGGCAAACCATTCGATGGCCCGCTGCGGCTGATTTAGGTCGTCGAAGCTGCGCGCGATCCAATAGGCGCCCCGCGACAGGGATACGGGATAATTGACCCGGGCGTACATGCGCTGGAAATGTTGAAGCGCTACCTTGGGTTCGTTCAAAAAGCGCAGGGCGACCCAACCGGCCAGCCATTCGGCCTCGGCATAATCAGCCCCTTCGCTGAGCCCGTGGTTGCGGGCGATGCGGTAGGCGTCGGTGATGAACCCTTTGCGCAGTGACCGGCGCACCAGGGTTGAGCGTTCCTCCCACCACAGTTCCGGATGGGGCTGATCGCCCGGCAGGTAGCGGACGAGATCAAGGGCCGATTCCTTGCCTTTCTTGCGTCGCCAGCGCAACCGCTCATAAATCAGGCCCGGGTCACGTTGCAGGTTATCCGGCACCTTGGCGACCAGGGCATCCACATTGCCCATCTGGCGGCGCAGGGAAATACGCGCCAGACCGAGCTTCTGGTAGGCCTTGGGCACGCGCCATAAATGGCGGCGCACGGCCCAATAACGGCCCTCCCACAACAGGCGGTCAAGGCGGGCGATATGATCCGATGTGCGGAGACGCTTGCCGTGGCGGCCCATGAAGTGCTTTTCGTCGGCCTTGGAGAAATCACCGTTGATCCAGGCATCGCGCAGCATGGCGGTGGCCCGGTCTTCGTCCTTCTTGTCGCCACGGTTGAGCAACGCCACCGCATAGCGTGCCTTGCCCAGGGCCGTGACCGGTTGCCGCCCCGTGAACCAGGCCAGAACCACATCGTCGGCCTCCGTCGCCGACAGGCGTGCCTCGGCCTTGGCGTTGATGCGCCAGGACCGGGGCCATTGCGGATTGTTGTAGAGGAAGGCCGATAATTCGTCGAATTCCGCCGGGCCGCTGTAGGACGACAGCCGCCCCCATTGAATCAATTTGCGGGCGAGGGGATCCTTGGTTTTGGATTCCAAGGATTTGACCTCGGACCACTTGCCCTGGTCCATGGCCTTGAAGGCCTTGGTCATGATGGCGAGGTCGCGGGAATTGACGGGCTCGGGCGCACTGCCGGCCTTCGGCCCTGCCTGGGCGCCAATGGTCAGCCCGACAAGGACGCAAAAGGCACACACCCACCGGAATACCCCCGATGGCGCTAGGCCCCCTCGTTTTGGCGGCCTGATCACGGATTGCGTGGCAATCTGCCGCATCATGGACGCGATGATACGATTTCGGGGGGCTGGCAACAAGCGGTGCAATCGTGGCAGAAACACGGTCCACCTGGCGGCGGTCCATGCTTGCCGAGGAAGCCGGTCAGGGCTATGGTCCGCACAATCCCGAGGCCCGCACGAGACTAAGGAGTGAACGATGTTCAAGGGCTCTTTCCCTGCGCTGATTACCCCCTTCAAGGATGGAGCGGTGGACGAATCGGCCTTCAAGAACTTCGTTGATTGGCAGATCTCCGAAGGCACCGATGGCTTGGTGCCCTGCGGCACGACCGGCGAGTCGCCGACCCTCAGCCATGAAGAGCATATGAAGGTCACAGAATGGTGCATCGAGGCCGCTGACGGCCGCGTGCCCGTGATCGCCGGCGCGGGATCGAACTCGACCAAGGAAGCGATCGAACTGACCAAGCACGCCAAGGCCGCCGGGGCCGATGCGGCGCTGGTCGTCACGCCCTACTACAACAAGCCGACCCAGGAAGGTCTGTATCTGCATTACAAGACCATCCATGACGAAGGCGGCTTGCCGATCATCATCTACAACATTCCCGGACGGTCCATCGTCGACATGTCCGTCGCCACCATGGCGCGGCTGGCGGAACTGCCGAACATCGTCGGCGTCAAGGACGCGACCCAGGACCTGGCGCGGCCCATCAACACACGTCTCGCGATCAAGAAGGATTTCTGCCAGATGTCCGGCGAGGACGGCACCGCGATCCCGTTCATGGCGGCGGGCGGTCACGGCTGCATTTCCGTGACGGCCAATATCGCCCCCCGAATGTGCGCCGACATGCAGCGCGCCTGGCGGGAAGGGGACATGGCCAAGGTGATGGAGCTGCAGGACCGCCTGACGCCCGTACACAACGCCCTGTTCTGTGAAACCAGCCCCGGGCCGGTCAAGTACGCGGCGTCGCTGCTCGGCAAGTGTTCGGCGGAAACCCGTCTGCCGATCTGCGAGATCGCCGAGACGAGCAAGGCCCGAGTTCGCGATGCCATGACCGCCGCCGGGCTGCTGAACTGACCGCGCCCCTGAGCGCGTGAAAGTCCCTTACCATGGCCACGAAAAAGAAAAAGGGTCCGCCCGGCAACGTGGTGGCCCAGAACCGCAAGGCGCGGCACAACTACTTCATCCTTGAGGATGTCGAGGCCGGCTTGATGCTGACCGGGACCGAGGTCAAATCCCTGCGCCTGGGCCGGGGCTCCCTGGTCGATGCCTATGCGGCGGACGAGGACGGCGAACTGTACCTCTACAACGCCGACATTCCCCGGTATGAACAGGCTGGCCCCAACAATCACGAGCCCAAGCGCAAGCGCAAGATGCTGCTGCACCGGCGCGAGATCGCGCGCCTGTCCGGCGCCGTCAACCGCAAGGGCATGGCCCTGGTGCCGCTCGCGATCTATTTCAACAAACGCGGCCTGGCCAAGGTTCAACTGGCCCTGGCCGAAGGCAAGCACCAGTACGATAAGCGCGAAACCACCAAGGCCCGTGACTGGGGCCGGCAAAAAGCGCGTCTGATGCGCGATAAGGGATAACCCCAATGTCGGGCGGTGGTGACGACGACCGCTTCAAAGACCTGTTCGCCGGGCGCGACGGCTCGCTGTTGGGCGACATGAAGGCCCAGGCGGAAAAGGACGCACCGCTAACCGCGCCGCCGCCGGAAAGCAAGCTGACCCAGACCAAGGAACAATGGGCGCGGGACAAGCGCCTGCCCACGGGCCGATTGGACGGCGGCGGGCGCCTGCCGCCGGGCCAGCATCTTGCCAAGGACTGGCCGATTCTGGATTTGGGCCACCGGCCCCTGGTGCCGACCGATCAATGGGAAATGAAGGTGTTGGGGACGGTTGAGCGGCCCCTGACCTTGTCCTGGGCCCAGTTCCTGGCCCTGCCGCAGGTCGATCTGACCACGGACATTCATTGTGTCACGTCCTGGTCGAAATACGACAACCGCTGGGGCGGCGTCGCCGTCCGGACCCTGGCCGAGGCGGCGAGCCTGCGCGACAATGCGGCCTTCGCCGTGCTGCACAGCCACGACGGCTATACCACCAACCTGCCGCTCGACCATTTCCTGGCGGACGACTCCCTGATCGCCCATTCCTGGGGCGGGGCGCCGCTGCCGCGTGACCACGGCGGCCCGGCGCGGGCCGTGGTGCCCAGCCTGTATTTCTGGAAAAGCGCCAAATGGCTGCGCCAGATCACCTTCCTGGAAAAGGACGCTCCGGGCTATTGGGAAACCCGCGGCTATCACAATCTGGGCGATCCCTGGAAACAGCAGCGGTATGGGTGAGAAGCGTCCCTAGCGCAGGGAAAATGCGACCGACACCAAAAGGATGCCGAGGCTCAGGGCCAGGACGGTCAGCAGGATGCGGCGGCGTTGGGTCATCGGGGCCTCAGTCGTAATAGAATCGCTCGGAAATGATCTGCCCGTCGGGGACGCCGCGATCCAGGAGTGTAGCCTCGATCATCTCGATCATCGGCAGCGGGCCGCATATCACGTGCAGCCAGGAGGCCGCGTCGCGGCCGTCGAACGCCTTGTCGAGGGCTGATGCGTCGATCATGCCGGTCTCGCCGGTCCATCCGGTGGGCGGCTCTGAGAGGAAATGCGTGACCTTGAGGTCGAGAACCCGCGTCATCGCGTCCAATTCGTCCCGATAGACGATCTGATCCTCGACCCGGTTGCCGAACAGCAGAACCAAGGGGCGCCGATCGCCCCGGGCCTGGAGCTCGCGCAGAATCGAGAGGATCGGCGCGATGCCGACGCCGCCGGCATAGAGCGCGATCCCAGCGGCAGCATGGCCGCCAAGCGTCATGTTGCCGTGCGGACCGTCGACGAAGGCGGGGGTTCCGGGTGCGAGGTTCCCGAGGCTGCGGGTGAAATCGCCGACCTCCTTGATGACGAAACTCAACCGGTCGCGCGTACTCGGCGCGGAGGCGATCGAGAACGGGTTCTCGTGCAACGAGAACGGGCTGTGCCCGACGTTGAGCCAGACGAATTGCCCGGCGTCGAAGGCGAGGGCCTTGCCCCGGAGCGGAGCGATGGTGAGCGCCCAGGTGCGGTCACCGATCTTGCGTACTGAGCGGACGGCGTAGGGATGACGCGCCTGCCACAGCGGTTTCAGAAAATAGATCCAGACCAGCGCCAGGAGGGCCACCGCGAGCATCGCCAGCCAGAACCACCTGAGAAAAGGATGCTCGCTGTATCGCCCGGCTTCCAGCGTATGCAGTGTTCCGAACACGGCGACGATTGCCGCGCACAGGCCGTGGGATGCCCGCCAGGATTCGTAGCTGGCGCTTTGCTTGTTGCGGAATATCCCGGAAAGGACAAGGGCGAGCAAGGCCACCCAGGCGACGAGCCCGGTCAGCACCGCGACCAGGCTAAAATCGAGGCTCAGCTGGCGCGTCGTATCCCAGGGCATGGAATAAGCGGGGCCCCGAGTGACGTAGAGCATCGGGTGGATCAGCACGAAGACCGTCAGCGTGCGGGCCATGAGCTGATGGACCCGCATCGTCGTATCGATCCCGAGGTGGCCTGAAATCACGCGGAACCGGCCGGACAGCACGAATTCGGTCAGAATGCCTGCGAAGGCGCACATGGCGAGACCCGACGACAGATCGTCCCGCCACGTTCGCGGTGGCAGACCCTGGAGCCAAGCCGCCACGACCGGCAGCACGAGCAGACTGACATACAGGGCGATCAAGGCAGCGGCCCGGAGGAGGGGGGAAACCCCCGCCGGGGTCGAATGGGCGGTCGATGACGGATCGTCTATCGCGCTTATACGAGTCCCCTCCTGGCGTTGCCGTCCGCCCGTCACCGTCAGATGCTCAATAGCTTGCGCCCTGACGGTGACGGACCGATGGCGATCCGGCCTGTGCCGATGATCTTACCGTTTTGCGAACTGTTTGTCCCCGAACATCACCGCCCGTTCCTCGTCGGAGAGCGGCTTGCGCTCCCCGCGCGCGGCTTCCAGCACCGTCACGCCCTTGGCGACGCCCGGCCGTGCATTGATTTCGGCGGACCAGCGCTTCACGTTGGGGAAATCATCGAGAGAATGGCCCTGGCGGTCGATGGAGCGGGTCCAGGGGAAGGTTGCGATATCAGCGATCGTGTAGTCGGGACCGGCAAGGTAGGCGGATTCCCCCAAACGCTTGTCGAGAATGCCGTACAGGCGCCCGGCTTCCTTGGTGTATCGATCGACGGCGTAGGGGATTTCCACCGGTGCATAGCCACGGAAATGGTGAGCCTGGCCGAACATCGGGCCGATGCCGCCCATCTGCCACATCAGCCATTGCAGGGTGTCGTATTTGGCCGTGGGGTCGGTCGGCAGGAATTTGCCGGTTTTCTCGGCCAGATAGATCAGAATGGCGCCGCTTTCGAACAGGGAGTAGGGCTTTCCGCCGGGGCCGTCCTGGTCGACGATCGCCGGGATGCGGTTGTTGGGCGAGATTTTCAGGAACTCGGGCTGGAACTGGTCGCCCTTTTGGATGTTGATGGGGTGCACGTTGTACGCCAGCCCGGTTTCCTCGAGCATGATATGGACCTTGTGCCCATTGGGCGTGGGCCAGGAATAGAGATCGATCATTGTCGTTGCAGACCTTTCAAAGGTTTCGGTGGCCGCGGAAACCGGCCCATGAACACGGGCCGGCGGGACTGGACCTTGGGTGTATTGCCCGTCCGCGGGATTGGCCCTAGTTTAGGGGAAATTCCGCCGGCCGCCAGTGAATGCGCCGGAACAACAGTTGGTCCGCGGATGAACAATCCGTGAGGAAACGTCCAGAGGCAGTCAAAAGAACGGAAAAGGGACTGAATATGTCGAATGCGCTTCTGCATCTCGTTTTCGGGGGCAAGGTAACCGACCCCCAGGGCCAGGATTTCGTCGATCCGGATAATCTGGAGGTCGTCGGCATCTATCCCAGCTATGCCAAGGCTTTGACGGCCTGGCGCGGCGCGTCACAGTCCCATGTGGACGACGCCAACATGAAGTACGTTATCGTGCACCTGCATCGGCTGCTGGAACCGGAAGAAGCCCACAACCACTAGGTTGGTTGGGGTGGTCAGCTCGCGGGCTTGTCGCTTTCGGGGTCGATCTGCTTACCGTCAAGGTCTTGTTCGCTGCGTCGGCGGTCCGTCTCGTCTTCCCGCCGCTGTGCCTTGTCACGGCCGAATCGGACCCGGTTTTGTTCCGCGGTCCGTTCGCGCTCCTGGCGCTGCTTTTCCTTGCGGTATTGACGTAAGTTGACGATCTCCGCGGCCATCTCGTCTCTCCGTTCGCACCGGCGCGTCTCAGACGGGCGCCATAAAAAACGATAACCCGAACAACCGCTTGCCGCCAAGCCCTTGTTCCGGGGGGATGAATGACGGGTCAGGCCGCCATCAGGGCCGCGATGGCGGTGAACACATCGCGGAACATGTCCGGGGTCAGGCGGCCGGTGTTGGTGTTGTAGCGCGAGCAATGATAGCTGTCGATCAGCCGCCGGCCGGATGTCAGGGCATGGCTGTTGCCGTGGCCGAAGGGGAAATCCTTTTTCCGTTCGTCCAGTGTCGACAGCACGTTGGCATGGGCGACACCGCCCAGGGCCAGGATCACCCGCAGGTTGGGCATGGCCGCGATTTCATCCGCAAGAAAAGGACGGCAGGCCTTGCATTCGGCCCCCGTCGGTTTGTTTTCCGGCGGCACGCAACGCACGGCATTGGTGATACGGCACCCCTTAAGGCGCAGCCCATCGTCCGGCACGGCGCCATAGGTCCCTTCGGTCCAGCCGAATTCGCCCAGCGTGGGATACAACAGGTCACCGGCATAATCCCCGGTGAACGGCCGCGCCGTGCGGTTGGCGCCGCGCAGCCCGGGGGCCAGCCCGACAATCAGAAGCCCCGCATCAAGCGGCCCGAAAGCGGGGACGGGGGCATTGTGCCAATCAGGAAAGGCGGCGCGGTTATCGGCGCGAAATTCGGCCAATCTGGGACATTTCGCACAGTCGCGGGGCGGGTTCTGGAACGCGGCGGGCATGCGGCTTAGACGACTTCGACCTCGGCCTCGCCCTCGTCATCATCGTAATCGTCGTCATCATAATCGTCATCGTCGTCATCGGGCATGACGTTGTTGGACGGACCGCCTGCGCGCTGAATGGCCGCTTGCAGGCTTTGCAGCTCGATGAAGATATCGGCCTGGCGGCGCAGTTCATCAGCGACCATGGGCGGCTGCGAGCGCACGGTGGACACGACGCTGACCCGGCATCCCTTGCGCTGCACGGCATCGACCAGCCGGCGAAAGTCGCCGTCGCCGGAAAACAGCACGATATGGTCAAGCTTGTCGGCCATTTCCATCACATCGATGGCCAGTTCGATGTCCATGTTGCCCTTGATCTTGCGCCGGCCGGCAGAATCCGTGAATTCCTTGGTCGGCTTGGTGACCATGGTGTAGCCGTTGTAGTCCAGCCAATCGACGAGGGGGCGGATCGGTGAATACTCCTGGTCCTCGACCATGGCCGTGTAGTAGAAGGCCCGCACCAAGCGGCATTTTCCGGAGAAAACGGCCAACAGGCGCTTGTAGTCGATATCGAAGTTGAGAGCCCGGGCGGCGGCGTAAAGATTAGAGCCGTCAATGAATAGGGCCACGCGCTCTTCAGGATAAAAATTCATTACCATCAATCCCTTGGTGAAATCACAACGTTAATTTTTTACACAATACCAATAATGAAACACTTAAGCCCCATTCCCCCCAAGCACAAGGATTCAACGCCCGCCGGCCCGGGGATTTCGGCGTGATCGGGCCCGTCGTTATTGGTGTCGGCGGCAACCTGCCGACCGCGGAATTCGGGCCGCCGCGCGCCACCTGCGGTGCGGCATTGCAGGTTCTTTCACAACATCCCCGGGTCGAAATCACGGCCCGTGCCGGATGGTATGAAACCGCCCCCGTGCCGATTTCCGATCAACCTTGGTTCGTCAACGGCGCCGTCGCCGTGGCCACGGACCTGACTCCGGATGCCCTGATGGCGGTCTTGCTGGACATCGAAACCCGGTTCGGCCGCCAGCGCAGCGAACGCAACGCCGCGCGCATTCTGGACCTCGACCTTTTGACCTTCGGCGACCGGGTGTTGACGGGCGACCTGGAGGTGCCGCATCCGCGCCTCCATACCCGCGCCTTCGCCTTGCTGCCGATCCGCGACGTGGCCCCCGGCTGGCGCCATCCATTACTGGGCCGCACGATTGAAGCCCTTTGCGCCGACCTGCCGGCAGATCAGGAAATCCGCCCCTTGACCGATGCCGGCGGTTATCTGGGAACGGAATGGCAGGCCTCCGAATAATTCGCCGAAAGGCTTGAAAATCCGAGCGCCTGAGCATATAACCCACAGCCTTGCCAATGATTGGCGACCCATATTCCTGACATTCCGACCCCGGAGGTTCCGCATGGCCCGCGTTACGGTCGAAGATTGCGTCCAAAAAATTCCCAATCGCTTTGAGCTGGTCATGCTCGCCGCGCAGCGTGCTCGCCACATTTCGGCCGGGGCTCCGCTGGCCGTCGATCGCGACAACGACAAAAACCCGGTCGTGGCTCTGCGTGAAATCGCCGAGGAAGCCGTGACGTTGCCGGAACTCGAAGAATCCCTGATCAAGGGCATGCAGAAATACGTGCAGATGGAGGAATCCATCGAGGATCTTGATCCCGCGGTTCCGGAAGCCATGCAGTTGTCCGCTATGGATGCGACCGCCGGCGCGTCTGACGACGATGATGGCGACGATACTTTGGAAGTGGACGACGGCGCGGACCCTGCTACGATGGGGGCAGACGTCGTTTTCAAGGATGCGGAGATTGGGCTGGAGGACTAAAGTCCTCGTCCATGACACATTCCCGACCGGAACCGTGGCGGTGCCGCGTGTTCCGGCAATCTGAGGGCGGCGTCCTGTTATTGACTGAATAAGGCGCCCCCTTCGTGATCCGCCAGTTCGAACTTGTTGAACGGGTAAAGGCCTACGATCCCAACGCGGACGAGGTCGGGATCAATGGCGCCTACGTGTTTGCCATGAAGGCGCATGGCTCGCAAAAGCGTGCCTCGGGCGATCCGTATTTCTCGCACCCCATCGAGGTCGCGGGGATTCTCACTTCCTACCGGGTCGACAGCGCCACCATCGAGACGGCCCTGCTGCACGACACCATCGAGGATACGGTGGCGACGCTGGAGGATATCCGCTCCCACTTCGGCAACGAGGTCGCGCAGCTGGTTGACGGCGTGACCAAGCTGACCCGCATCGAATTCCAGTCGGACCGGGCCAAGCAGGCGGAAAACTTCCGCAAGCTGGTGCTGGCGATGTCCGAGGACATTCGCGTTCTGCTGGTCAAGCTGGCCGACCGCCTGCACAACATGCGGACCTTGCATTACATCAAAAGCGATGAAAAGCGCCGCCGCATCGCCATGGAAACCATGGACATCTATGCGCCATTGGCGGAACGCATCGGGATGCAGGAAATCAAGACGGAGCTTGAGGATCTGGCCTTCGCTGAAATCAACCCGGAAGCGCGCCGCGCCGTGGTCAAACGCCTGGACACCCTGCGCGAGCAGGGCGGGGAACTGGTGCCCAAAATCATCGGTGAACTGTCGGAAACCCTGTCGGAGAATGGTATCGAGGCCGAGGTCAACGGCCGCGAGAAGTCGCCTTATTCAATCTGGCGCAAGATGCAGAAGCACGACGTGGGGTTCGAGCAACTGTCGGACATCATGGCCTTCCGCATCACCGTGAACAGCATCGAGGATTGCTACAAGGCGCTTGGCGTGGCGCATAACGCCTATCGGGTCGTGCCGGGGCGGTTCAAAGATTACATCTCCATGCCAAAGCCGAACGGTTACCAGTCGCTTCATACCGGCGTGTTCGGTCCGCACCAGCAGCGCATCGAGTTGCAAATCCGCACCAGGGTGATGCACGACGTCGCCGAACTGGGTGTCGCTGCTCATTGGAATTACAAGCAGGGCGGGCCGGCCAAGGACGGCACCCAGTACCGCTGGCTGCGCGAACTGCTCGACATTCTGGAACATGCCTCGGACCCCGAGGAAGTGTTGGAACACTCCAAGATGGAGATGTTCCAGGACCAGGTGTTCTGCTTCACGCCGCGCGGCGACCTGATCAACCTGCCGAGGGGGGCGACCACCGTCGATTTCGCCTACGCGGTTCACTCCGAGGTCGGTGACCACTGCGTCGGTGCGAAGATCAACGGCAAGATGATGCCGCTGCGCACGGAGCTTCGAAACGGCGATCAGGTCGAAATCGTGACGTCCAAGGCGCAGACGCCTAACCCGACATGGGAACGCTTCGTCGTGACCGGCAAGGCGCGGGCGCGCATTCGCCGCTTCGTCCGCCTGCAGGAGCGAGAAGAATACGAAAAGCTCGGCCGCTCCATCCTGCAGCGCAGCTTCAAGGAAGCAGACTACGAGCTTACGGAAAAAGGGTTAAACGCGGCCCTGAAGAAGCTGACCCTGGCGACGGTCGACGATCTCTATGTCGCCGTCGGCATGGGCAATCAGAGCGGCCGTGAGGTTTTGGAAGCCGTCTATCCCCGGGCCAAGCGCAAGAACAAAGACGGCGACGACATCGTCGTGCCGCTGGCCGAGGCCCGCAGCCGCAAGCGCGGCAAGGACAAGGGGGAGGGCGGCGGCGTCCCCATCCAGGGCCTGATCCCCGGCATGGCCATGCATTTCGCCGGCTGCTGCCATCCGCTGCCGGGCGACCGCATTGTCGGCATCGTGACCACGGGGCGGGGTGTCACCGTGCACACCATCGACTGTGACACCCTGGAAGGCTATGGCGACGAGCCGGAACGCTGGCTCGATCTGGCCTGGGATCGGGGCGAGGCGCAGCATGATCTGCATGTCGGCCGCGTCCATGTCACCGTCGCCAACGCACCGGGCTCGCTCGGCGATCTGTCGACCATGATCGCCAAGAACGACGGCAATATCTCCAACCTCAAGATCATCAACCGTTCGACCGATTTCTTCGACATGCTGATCGATGTCGAGGTGCGCGACGTCAAGCACCTGACCGACATCATCGCGGCGCTGCGCGCGTCGCCCGCCGTCAATTCGGTCGAACGCGCGAAAGGCTAGGGCAGGCAAGGATTTGAAGACGATGACCGGATATCTCAGGCTCGGCGTCAACATCGACCACGTGGCGACCATCCGCAACGCCCGCGGCGGCGGCCATCCCGACCCCGTGCGCGCGGCCCGCGCCGCCGCCCAGGCCGGGGCCGACGGCATCACCGCCCACCTGCGCGAAGACCGGCGCCATATCTCCGACGACGACATGGCGCGGCTTGTGGCGCAGATCGACCTGCCGCTCAACTTCGAGATGGCGGCGACGGAGGAAATGCTGGCCATCGCCCTGCGCCATAAGCCGCACGCCGCCTGCATCGTGCCGGAAAAACGCGAGGAACGGACGACCGAAGGCGGCCTGGACGCCGCCGGGGGCATGGGATCCCTGAAGCCCTATGTCGACGCCCTGAACGCCGCCGGCATCCGCGTTTCCCTGTTCATCGAACCTGACCCCGTGCAATTGGACGCCGCCAAGGCCCTGGGCGCCCCCGTGGTCGAACTTCACACCGGCGCCTATTGCGACGCCGGGCCGGCCACCCAGGCGGCGCAGTTGCAGCGCGTCAAGGACGCTGCCGCCCATGCCGAGGCGATCGGTCTGGAATGCCATGCCGGGCATGGCTTGACCTTCGATACGGTCGGGCCGGTGGCCGCGATCGCCACCATCGCTGAGCTGAACATCGGTCATTTCCTGATCGGCGAGGCGATTTTCGGCGGCCTGGAAAGCGCCATCAAGCGCATGCGCGCCCTGATGGACCAGGCCCGGGCCGAGGCCCTGGGCGAACGCTCCGCGTGACCCCGCAGGAACGCCCGCAGACCATGACACCCTGCCCATGATCATCGGAATCGGCACGGACCTGTGCGACATCCGCCGGATCGAGCGTACGCTGGACCGGTTCGGGGACCGCTTCGTCGACCGCCTGTTCGCCGAAGGCGAGCAGAAAAAGGCCTATCGGCGGCAGAATCCGGCGGCCTCCTTCGCTCAGAGCTTCGCCGCCAAGGAAGCCTGCGCCAAGGCGCTGGGCACCGGGTTTCGCCTGGGCGTGTTCTGGAAGGACATGGTGGTCGCCAACCTGCCCACGGGGCAGCCCTATATGCTGATCACCGGCGGCGCCAAGGCGCGGCTTGACGCGTTGACGCCGTCCGGCATGACCGCCCAGGTTCATGTCTCCCAGACCGATGAATACCCCCTGGCCCACGCCATGGTGATCATTTCCGCCGTTCCCGCGATGGAAGGCGCTTGACCTTTGCGCCCGACCCGCGTTTCATCCGCCCGCCGAAACCATCCGGCGACCCAGCCATTCCTTCCAGGCAACACCCTAGGCATTCCACGGAAAAACAACATATGAGCGGCGACAAACCAGGCGGATTCTGGGACACCCTGAAAACGGTCGCCTATGCGATCCTGATCGCGCTGGTCGTACGTACCTTCGCGTATGAGCCCTTCAACATCCCGTCGGGCTCCATGCTGCCGACGCTGTTGATCGGCGATTACCTGTTCGTGTCCAAGTTCTCCTATGGGTATTCCAAGCATTCGTTGCCGTTCTCCATGCCGCTGATCCCGGGGCGCGTCTTCGAGGATACGCCGGAGCGCGGCGACGTCGTGGTGTTCAAGCTGCCGTCCGACAACAAGACCGATTTCATCAAACGCATCGTCGGCCTGCCTGGTGATGAAATTCAGGTGACGGGTGGCATCCTGCACATCAACGGCACGCCGGTTGTTCGCGAACGGGTCGAGGATTTCGTCTCAACCGACGATTTCGGCACCACCCGGCGCGTGCCGCGTTTCGTCGAGACCCTGCCGAACGGCGTGAAGCACTTCATTCTGGAAGAAACGGACAACGACCCCATGGACAACACGCGGGTCTACAAGGTGCCCGCCGACAAGTTCTTCGCCATGGGTGACAACCGTGACCGGTCCAATGATTCCCGCTACGGCGATGTCGGGTTCATTCCCAAGGAAAACCTCGTGGGCCGCGCCGAATTCCTGTTCTTCTCAACCCAGGGCTCCCTGTGGCGGCCTTGGCAATGGCCGTCGACGGTGCGCTTCGAGCGCATCTTCCAGGGCATTGAATGAGCGGCGGCAGCACATCCAAGCGCCATTCGGCCCTGCAGGACCGCCTGGGCCATCGTTTCGGCGATCCTGACCTCCTTACACAGGCCTTCAAGCATGCATCGGGGCAGACGGACCGCCTGAATTCCAACGAACGCCTGGAATTCCTCGGTGATCGGGTGCTGGGGCTGGCCGTCTCGGCGTTGCTTTATGAGCGTTTTCCCGGGGAAAGCGAGGGCGAACTCGGCTACCGCTTCACCGCCCTGGTGCGCAAGGATACCCTGGCCACAGTGGCCCGCGATCTGGACCTGGCGTCCTGCCTGGCGCTTTCGCCCGGCGAAAAAGCGGCGGGCGGGCGGGACAACCCATCGATCCTGGCCGACGCCTGCGAGGCCGTGATCGGGGCCCTGTTCCTGGACGCGGGATACGACGTTGCCGCCGATTTCGTCAAACGCATGTGGACCCCCTTGGCCGATGCGCACACGGGGCCCCTGAAGGACGCCAAGACACGGCTTCAGGAACGCTGTCAGAAGGACGCCTTGCCGCTGCCGGTCTATGCGGTGACGGACCAGACCGGGCCGGACCACGCGCCGACCTTTACCGTCACGGTGCAGGTCGCGGGGCGCGCGGAGCAGACAGGGACGGGCAACGCCAAACAGGAAGCCGAACAGGCCGCCGCCACGGCGATGCTGGACAATTGGGGGACAGGATGAACGAGACCAAGGCCCGCGCCGGCGTCATTGCCATCCTGGGCGCGCCCAACGTCGGCAAGTCGACCCTGGTCAACCGTCTGGTCGGGGCCAAAGTCTCCATCGTGTCGCCCAAGGTGCAAACGACGCGAACCCGCGTGCTCGGCATCTTCATCGAAGGATCGGCGCAGGTCATCCTGATCGACACGCCAGGCATTTTCGAGCCCAAGGGACGGCTCGACCGGGCCATGGTCGCCGCCGCCTGGTCGGGCGCCCAGGATGCCGATGCCATCGCCCTGTTGATCGACGCCAAGGACGGTGTGGACAAACGCTCGCAGGCGATCATCGACAAGCTGATCCTGGGCAACCGCAAGGCCTATCTGATCCTCAACAAGATTGATCTTGTGGCCAAGCCGGTGTTGCTGTCCCTGGCGGAAAAATTAATGGGTACAGGCGTCTTCACCGATTGCTTCATGGTGTCCGCCAATACCGGAGACGGTGTTTCCGACCTCGCAAAGCTGTTCGCCACCGCCGTGCCAGAAGGTCCGTGGCTGTATCCCGAGGACGAGATTTCCGACATGCCGGCGCGCCTGCTGGCGGCCGAGATCACGCGCGAAAAGCTGTTTCTCAAACTCCATCAGGAACTGCCTTACAAGATCACCGTCGAGACCGAGGACTGGACCCAGAAGGCCGATGGTTCGGCCCATGTGCGCCAGGTCATCTATGTCGAGCGGGACAGCCAGAAGGGCATCGTGCTGGGCCGCCAGGGGGCCATGGTCAAACAGATCGGCGCCGCCGCGCGCACCGAACTTCAGGATTTGCTGGGCCATCCCGTGCATCTGTTCATCCACGTCAAGGTACGCGGGAAATGGCAGGACGACCGTGAACGCTATGCCGAATGGGGCCTGGACTTCGATGCCTGATCAGGGTCAATCGACTGCACCTGAAACGCGCAGGTAGGGCGTTCCGCCATGGAATGGCACGATAAGGGCTACATCCTGGCGACCCGCAAGCACGGTGAGAGTGCGCTGATCGTCAGCGCCCTGACGCAGACGCGGGGCCGCCAAACGGGGTTGGTGCGGGGCGGGGCAGGGCGGCGCAAGCGCGGCGGTCTGCAGGTCGGCAACCTGGTCACTCTCGATTGGCGCGGCCGCCTGCCGGAACACCTGGGCAGCCTGACGACCGAAGTGCTGGAAACCCCGGCGGCGGCGCTGATGAACTGCCCGGACGGCCTTGCCGCGCTCTCCGCCGCCTGTGCGGTGACCGAGGCCCTGCTGCCCGAAGGCGAAGACCACCCCGCGATCTTCCACGGCCTGGCGGCGTTGTTCGGGGTCCTTGACGATGCCGACGTCGGGTCGGCCTATGTGAAATGGGAAATGGGCGTGCTCGGCGAATTGGGCTTCGGCCTTGATCTCGCCGCCTGCGCTGCCACGGGAGAGACGGAAAACCTGACCTATGTCTCACCCAAGACCGGGCGTGCCGTCTCGGCCGCTGCCGGCAAGCCCTATCATGGGCGTCTGCTGGCCCTGCCGGCGTTTCTGCGCGGCCCCGGGACGGCAGAGACCCCGGACGAGGTCGTCGACGGCCTCAAGCTGACCGGGTTTTTCCTGGAAAGCCATGCCCTGGAAGGCCGGGCCGGGCGCTTGGCCGCCCGTGACCGCTTGGTGGAACGCTTCCAGGCGAAAAAATAACCGATTTGTCGCCATCGGCGCATTGACCGCCCACCCCCTGAATGTACTATATCTGGTGCATGAATTCAGCCCTCCGCCCCAAATGCGCGGAAAACCTGCAATCTAAGGAATCCTTGCGATGACCGCGATCACCCCGCCCGGCGACTTCGGCGGCGAAATCCGCGATACCCCGCTGTCCCAGGCGCTGAGTGAGCGTTATCTGGCCTATGCGCTGTCGACCATCGTGTCGCGCTCGCTGCCGGATGTGCGCGACGGTTTGAAGCCCGTGCACCGGCGGCTGCTCTACGCCATGCGCCAGCTCAAGCTGGACCCGGCCACGGGTTACAAGAAATGCGCCCGCGTCGTCGGCGACGTGATGGGTAAATATCACCCCCACGGTGATCTTGCGATCTATGACGCCCTGGTCCGTTTGGCTCAGGATTTCGCCGTGCGCTACCCCCTGGTCGACGGCCAAGGCAACTTCGGCAACATCGACGGCGATAACCCCGCCGCCATGCGTTACACGGAATCGCGCCTGACCGAGATCGCGGCGGCGTTGCTTGACGGTATCGACGAGGACACGGTCGATTTCCGCACGACCTACGACGGGGAAGAGGAAGAACCCATCGTTCTTCCGGCCAATTTCCCGAACCTGCTGGCCAATGGATCGACGGGCATCGCCGTCGGCATGGCGACCAATATCCCGCCGCATAACGCGGGCGAGTTGTGTGACGCGCTCATCCACCTGATCAAGTTTCCCAACGCGACCTTCGACAAGCTGTGCGAGTTCGTGCCCGGTCCCGATTTCCCGACCGGCGGCGTGTTGGTCGAAGACCATGCCGCCGTGGTCGAGGCGTACCGGACGGGCAGGGGCGCCTTCCGCCTGCGCGCCAAATGGCAGGTCGAGGATCAGGGCCGCGGCCAGTACGAGATCGTCATCACGGAAATTCCCTATCAGATCCAGAAGGCCAAGCTGATCGAGCGCATCGCCGACCTGATCATCGGCAAGAAACTGCCGATCCTGCAGGACGTGCGCGATGAATCGACGGAAGACGTGCGCATCGTGCTGGAACCCAAGAGCCGCACCGTCGACGCGGAAACCCTGATGGAGCACCTGTTCCGCGAGACGGACCTGGAAATCCGCTTCAACATGAACATGAACGTGCTGGACGCCAACAACACGCCCGGCGTGATGTCCCTGCGCGACGTCCTGCAGGCATTCCTCGACCACCGCCACAAGGTGCTGATCCGGCGCAAGAACTTCCGGCTGGAGAAGATCGAGCGGCGCATGGAGGTCCTGGGCGGGCTGTTGGTCGCGTTCCTCAACCTGGATGAGATCATCAAGATCATCCGCGAGGAGGACGAGCCCAAGACCGTGTTGATGAAGCGTTTCGACCTGACCGAGGTCCAGGCCAATGCGATCCTGGACATGCGCCTACGCCAGTTGCGCAAGTTGGAAGAGATCGAGATCCGGCGCGAGAACGAGGACCTGGGCAAGGAACGCCAAACGATCAAGACGCTGCTGAAGGACGAGGGCGAGCGTTGGAAAGCGATCGCCGCCGAAATCGCCGAGACAAAGAAAGCTTTCGGCCAGAAGACCGAAATCGGCGCGCGGCGCACGGAAATCGCCGGCCCCCCGACCGCCGTCGTGGTGCCCCTGGAAGCCATGATCGAGAAAGAGCCGATCACCGTCGTGCTGTCGGAAAAAGGCTGGATCCGGGCCCTCAAGGGCCATGTCGAGCCAGGCACGGAGGTCAAGTTCAAGGACGGCGACAATCTGAAGTTCATGGTCCACGGACAGACCACGGACAAGTTCCTGGTGTTCGCCACCAACGGGCGGTTCTACACCTTGGCCGGCGATAAGCTGCCGGGCGGTCGCGGGCACGGAGAGCCCGTGCGCCTGATGGTCGATATCCCGAACGGCCACGACCCCATCTGGCTTCAGGTCTATCAGACCGGCAAGAAGTATGTCGTGGCGTCGGACAAAGGGCGCGGCTTCATCGTGCCGTCCGATGACCTGATGGCCCAGACCAAGAACGGCAAACAGGTCCTGAACCTGGGCACGGGCGAAGAGGCCGCCGCCATCGCGGAAGTGATGGAGGGGGCGGATGCCGTCGCCGTGGTCGGCGAGAACCGCAAGCTTTTGATCTTCCCCATCGACGAATTGCCGGAAATGGGCCGCGGCAAGGGCGTGATCCTGCAACGCTACAACAAGGGCGGGCTGGCCGACATCACCACCATGCGTTTCGCCGAGGGCCTGACCTGGCGTTCTGGCGGCCAGCGTACGGAGCCGGAATATCAGCAATGGCTTGGCAAGCGGGCCCAGGCGGGCCTTGTCGTACCCAAAGGCTTTCCGCGCTCGGGGACGTTTGGCAGGGACTAGGCTGTGCGTGCGGGACTAGGTTCCGGACGTTGCCGTGAAGTCGTCGAAGTTCTGCCAACCGGTCGCCGTATGGACCTCGAGCGGGCGGAACCGCGCCTTGTAGGACATCTTGTTGCAGCCCTCGATCCAGAATCCCAGATAGACATAGGGCAGGCCGAGACGCTTGGCCTCGTCGATCAGCCACAGGATCATGTAGGTGCCCATGCCCCGGCGCGGCTGTTCCGGGTCGAAATAGCTGTAGACCGCTGACAACCCGTCGCCCAGGCGGTCGGCCAGCATGGCCCCCATCAGCGTGCCCTCATCATCGCGGAAGGTGATCAGGCCCGTGTCGATGGGGGTGTCCTCGATCAGCGCCTGGTAGTCCAGGTAATCCATCTTGGACATGTCACCGCCCGAATGGCGCGACGCCTGATAGCGCTGGAACAGGCGGTATTGTTCCTGGGTAGCGGTCGGCTGCGCCATGCGCGCCGACAGGTCCGTATTGGCCTTCAGTATCCGCTTCATTGACGGGCGCAGGTCAAAGCCGTTGACGGCGATGCGCACGGCCTTACAGGCATCGCAACCGGGACAGGCCGGGGCATAGACGATCCCGTGGGAGCGGCGGAAGCCGGCATAGGACAATTGATCATGCAGGCGGGTGGCGTCGCGCCCGAACAGTTCGGTGACCACGCGCCGTTCGACCCGATCCGGCAGGTACGGACAAGGCAACGGGGCCGTCGCGAAAAAGAATCGCGTGTCCGATATGGGTTTGTGGCGCATGTCGTGTCCCTGTGCCTCCGGTCACGCCGCCAATGCGTCAACCGTTCGGAACCTACTGTGGCTTAATATCACCGCGGATTTCAAGGTTGATCCCGGGTAACGCCGGTGCGGCTGGCTGAGCCGGGGCAGCGCCGCTGGGTGCAGGCAGTTGTATGCCTTCGGGCTTCAACTCGGGCGCGGGTGCGGCGGCGCCATCTTCCTGCCGCTGCTGACGCTTGATCTCGTTCAGGCCGGGCAGGGCTTCGTTCTCACGTTCCTTCCTAGCCTTTTCCTCGGCGGCCTTTTGGGCCTTTTCCTTTTCCGCCTCACGGCCGGTGCCACGCAGAAGAATAATCGAAAGCCGCCGGTTGGACGGATGCTTGGGGTCTTCGGCAATCAGGGGATCCGTCGCTGATTTTCCGACGACACGCTGGATTCTGGCGTCGGGCACGCCGAAGCTTTCGAGCGCGCGGCGCGCCGAATTGGCGCGGTCCGACGACAGTTCCCAGTTGCCGTAGTCCTGACCGGAAAACGGGGTGGCGTCCGTATGCCCGGAAATCGAGATGTCCTGGGGCATCGACAAAATGACCTTGGACACCAGTTCCAGCAGGCGTTCCGTGTGCAGGAACATCTTGGAGGATCCCGACGGGAACATGGCCAAGCCATCGCGGTCGATCAGCTGAATGCGCAGACCTTCGGGTGTGTTGTCGACCAGCAGGCTGTTTTTCAGCTGACGCATCTGCGGCACGCTTTCCAGCGTTTTTTGCAGTTCTTCCTGGGCGTCCTCAAAGGCTTCCTGTTCCTTCTTGGCAGCCTGTGCCTCAAGGTCCTCTTCGGTCGGTTGGGCCTTGGATTCGGCCTCGCCCTCGGACAGGTCACCGCCGGTGCCGGCCTTGGGCGGCGGCAGATCGACGGTCACGCTGTCGCGCGCCGTGGCGTTCGAGGAAATGCCTTCCTCGGTAATCGTCTTGCCCTGAAGGATGTCGCCGGACCCGCTGGTCGTCTGCGACGTGGACACGGGCGCGAAATAGTTGGAAATGCCTTCGAGGGATTCCTGGGTGACCGAGTTCAACAGCCACAGCAGCAGGAAGAAGGCCATCATGGCGGTCACGAAGTCGGCGTAGGCGATTTTCCACGCGCCGCCGTGATGGCCGTGTCCGCCCTTCTTGATCTTCTTGATGATGATCGGTTGTTTTGCGGCTTCTTCCGCCATCAGGCCCTTCCTATGGGGTCCGTCCCGTTTCGGCCGTTCGTCCTGCCGTGGTCATGGGGAGGTGTGCGACCGGCGACAGGCGGGGTGCTTATCACGACGCCGCGGGCAGGTTGGTGACCATTTCCTCGACCTCGGCAAAGGTTGGCCGCAACCCGTGCGCCAAGGTCTTGCGCGCGAATTCAACGGACACCTGCGGGGCATAGCCCTGCATGTGACCGACCAGCGCGATCTTGATGCAGTTCAGGTAAGCGGCGTCGGAAGCGTAGGTATTGGTCAGAGAGGCCGCAATGGGGGCCATGAAGCCATAGGCGAAGAAAATTCCGCTGAACGTCCCGACCAGGGCGGCCGCGATCAGGTTGCCGAGAACTTCCGGCGGTTCGGTGATCGAGCCCATGGTCACGATGACGCCCAAGACGGCGGCGACGATGCCTAGCGCCGGGGTCGCGTCGGCCATGCTCTGCCAGGCGCCGGAGATGGAATGCAACTCCTCGTGGTGCTTTTCCAGTTCGGCATCCATGACCGATTCGATTTCGTGCGGGTTGGAAGCCCCCAGGGTCAACAGGCGCAGATAGTCGCACAGGAATTCGATGGCGTGATGGTCGCCGTGAAACAACGGGAAATTGGCGAACAGGGTGCTTTCATCCGGTTTTTCCACATGCGCTTCCAGCGCCAGGTCGCCTTTGGTCTTGGCCAGGCGGAACACTGAATAGAGGCAACCGAGAAGCTCTTCATAGTGTTCGCGGGTATATGTGGGGCCTTTGATCAGGGTCTTGAACGATCCCATGACCCCCTTGATCACCGACTTGGGGTTGCCCGTGACGAACGCCCCGATGGCGCCGCCGAAGATGATGATGAATTCAAGCGGCTGCCAAAGCACACCGAAGCTGCCGTGGACGCCATAGGCACCGAACACGGAAACCAGTACAACCAATGAGCCTACAATAAACAGCATTCAGCAGTCTCCAAGAGCACGGGCCCGCGCCGGTGTCGGTTTTCGATCTTTGGCGCACGGATGGAAAGCTATCGTCCTATCATCCCAAAATACAAGCATTTCTCGTACCGAAGTGCCATAAGCCAATATGTTTAATTCAAAGAGCCACGCCCTCATTGAACGTCAAATTGATTGGTAATTGGTAAAGGCTTGCCAGCCGTTCCCCAGGCGACGTATTCAAGACGTCATCCGTGTACACCTGCCAACATCCTTAAGGGAAGTGATTCGGCCGCCGATATGGTTGATCAAATTGCATTCAGAAACGCCTTGGCTTGTTTTGCCTCGGGCGTCACGGTTGTCACCGCGCCCGGCGACGGGCAGGGGCCCGTCGGCGTAACCGTCAGCGCTTTCTGCTCGCTGTCCCTCGACCCGCCGTTGATCTTGGTTTGCCTGGATAACCGCACGGGATGCATTGCCCAATTCCTGGAATCAGGCGCCGGGTTCACGGTTAATGTCCTGGCCGCCGATCAACATGCTCTGTCCGACGCTTTCGCCGGGCCGCAGACCTTCGACCTGCACGGACATGGATTTAAGGCCGGTGCGACCGGCGCGCCGATCCTCGATGGCGTGGCGGCGGCACTGTCCTGCCAAACCCACGCGATCCACGACGGCGGCGATCACCGCATCGTGGTCGGCCGCGTGGCGGATGTGCAAGTGGCCCGCGACAAGGCACCGCTGGTCTATTTCCAAAGCTCATATCGTGGGTTAAGTGGGCTCGCCTAACCCTTCAATATCATTCAATTTACCCATCGTTCGCGCGGTGGCGGCGCAGCTTGTCGGCGGGATCGCGACCGTGGCTGCCATGATCATCCTGCGCAATCTCGGCTGGCCGGCGCCGGCACCGGTGCTCTGCGTTATTTGGGGGGCTGTGGCGGCTGTGGCGACGTTGCCCTTGGGGCTCGCGCGGTGGTGGTTGCCGGTCCAGGCGGCCGGGCCGGTCCTGCTCTGGGTCGTGCTCGGCCTGCAGCCGCCTGGATGGGTCATCTTCGCCGTATTCGCGATCCTGCTTGCCGTCTATTGGAACGCCGTGGGTGAGGGCGTTCCCCTCTACCTGTCCAACGCCAAGACATGGCGCGCCGTTGAAAAGCTGTTGCCGAAACGGCACGGCATCCGCATGGCGGACCTGGGCAGTGGGCTCGGGGGGACGCTCTGGCTCCTCGCCGATGCGCGCCCGGATGCCGATTTCGACGGCTTCGAAACCGCCCCGTTGGTTTACCTCGCGACCCGCCTTAGAAAATTCACGCAACCGCGGGCGAACCTGCGAATCCGCTTTCTGTCCCTTTGGCGGGCGGATTTAAGGAATTTCGATGTCGTTTATTGTTTCCTGTCACCCGTGCCCATGGCGCGTCTTTACGCCAAGGCCCGTGAGGAAATGAAGCCGGGCAGCCTGTTCATTTCCAACAGCTTTGCCGTGCCGGATGTCGCCCCGGACGAGATCGTCGAGGTCGACGACAGCCGGCGCACCCGGCTGCTGGTCTTCAGGATGTAGGCCTAGTCCTTGCGGTTCGACAGGACCCGGGTCTGGAACCCAGCGTTGCATAGGGCTTCGACGATCGCGCGGGCATGTTCCGCGTCGATGGTTTCGATCACCACGTCCAGTTCCGTGTCGCGGATCGGGCCGTCGGTGAACAGGCGCTGGTGGTAGACTTCCAGGATATTGCCGCCCAGACCGCCGATCAGCCCGGAGACCTCGGCCAACATGCCCGGACGGTCGCTCATCCCAATGCGCAAGGACACCATGCGCCCGCCGCGCACCAGGCCGCGCAGCAGGACGTTGGACAGCAGGCGGGAATCGATGTTGCCACCGGAAATTACGATACCGACCTTTTTTCCGGCATACCGGCCATCGCCGGCCAGAAGAGCCGCCACGCCGGCCGCCCCAGCGCCCTCGGCAACGATGCGCTGGCCCTCGGCCAGGGCCAGGACGGCGGCTTCGATCTGATCTTCGCCCAGTACGGAGATATCCGTTACGTGGTCGGCGATGATCGGTTGAGTGATTTCGCCCGGCGTCTTCACGGCGATGCCTTCGGCGATGGTGGTGCCGGCACCGGTCGATGCTTCGCCGTTCAGGGCCTGGGCCATTGAGGGGTAAAGCGCCGTCTGCGCGCCGATCATCTCGATCCCCGGGTTGATCGCATGGGCCGCGATGGCGCAGCCGGCCATCAGGCCGCCGCCGCCGATGGGCACGATCAGGATGTCCAGATCCGGTACATCCTCAAGCAGTTCCAGGGCCACCGTGCCCTGACCGGCGATCACGTGGGGGTCATCGAAGGGTGCTATGAACAGTTTGCCGGTTTCCTCGGCATGGGCCAGGGCGGCATCCCTCGCGGCGTTGAAATCGACGCCTTCCAGGACCACCGTGGCGCCCAGGTCCTCGGTTCGCCCGACCTTGGTGAAGGGGGTGCCTTCAGGCATGTAGATGGTCGCCACGATGCCCAGCCGCCCGGCGTGATAGGCCACGCCCTGGGCGTGGTTGCCGGCCGAGGCGGCGACGACGCCGCGCGCGCGCTCGTCACCCGATAGGCTGCCCAGCTTGATCCCGGCGCCACGGACCTTGAACGAGCCCGTGACCTGCAGGTTCTCCAGCTTCAGATAAACATCGGCGCCGGTTGCCCGCGACAGCCGGCGCACCGGTAGGGCCGGGGTGCGAATGATCTCGCCCTGCAATTGGCGGGCGGCGTCGCGGATGGCATCTATCGTCACGGTCATGGCACAAGTTCCGTTGCGGCAACTGAAGCCGCCGTTCTACACGCTTGCTTAGTCTTTTGGCAGAATTTTCAGAACGTCACCCGCCTCGGGCGGGATGGTTTCAAGGGTCAGGGTTTGGCCATCCCGCCAGGCATCGGCCAGATCGCGATACCGCGGGCTGAGCGGATTGCCCGACTGCCCCGTCGCGATGACGAAGCGGGAGCCGTCCAGATCGCTTAAATCCATAAGGGCGCGCAGCCCCGCCCCATGGCGGTGGGCAAAGGGAGCCTCCTTGCGCCCCAGCCACATGGCGCCCCGGTTGAGGGTGTCGTTGCCGCCGTCCGTCGCGACCTCGACCGCCGTCCAATCGCGCAGCAGGGGAAGGTGCCTGAACACCGGATGCTCGAACCGGGCGACATGGACATCGCCCCAAAGCGCCGTGCGACCCAGTTCCCGGTCCAGACCCATCAGGTCGCGGGCCGTCTGATCCAGGGCGCGGATAACCGCCTCGGCACAGGTTTCGATCTTGTCCGCAGTCGTCACGTCGTCGCACCATTGCTGCCCGGCGGTCAGGGCGCGGACCACGGCCTGGATGCGCAGGCCGTGCCAGCGGTCAATCAGGTCGCCCAGGTCGTCGGCGAAGATGGCGCGTTTTAGATTCAAGGCGAAGAACATGAAGGCGAGGGGTGCGCGCTGGCGGCGGTCCATGGCGCCGTCCCAACGCTCCAACATGCGAACCAGGGGCCTGCTGCCGGAAACGTCGTCCAGTTGTGCCAAAGCGAAGGCCAACAGTTCCTCGGCCCCGGCGGAATGAATGTCCATCTGGGGGGTGATCGGATCGGGCCGGTCTCCGGCCAGCAGATCGGCCAGCCGTCGGGCGCGGAAGGGCGGCGGCCAGTCGGCGGCGATCGCGAAGGGAAAGCCCGGAGGCGTGACCTTGTTGTTGGCGTTCAGCAGCACGCCGCCCGGCGGATCGGCATAGCGCGGCATCACCGAAGGGTCTAGATAGCCGTCGTGCCCCACCGGCCCCTGGGTGCGGACCAACGGCACCGCGCCGCCGCGTTTGCGCTTGGGCAGACGGCCCGCCGTGACCATGCCGATATCGCCTGCCCGGGTGGCATACAGGATGTTCTGCACCGGGGCATGGAACTGGCGCAGGGCCGCCGCGACATCGGACTTGGTCTTGGCGGCATTGAGGGCCAGGAGCGCTTCCGGCGTGCGGTCGCCCGCTTTCAGATAAGGGGCAGAGAGGGTCACCGGGCGGCCGCCGGCCTCGGTAATGACGGGGCCGTCGGGGGTTTCCAGCACCTTCAGGGTTTCCGGCGCGCCGTCCCGTACCTTGATGACCTCAGTGCGTGTGCCGAATTCGGCCATCCCGTCACCGGTATCGGTGCGGTAGGTGCCCGGTTGCCCGGCCGGGGTTTCGATAATCAGGTCTTCCGTATCCGCCCCCGTGGTCGTGAATCCCCAGGCGACATGGCCGTTATGGCCGATCACCAAGAACGGCACGCCGGGCACGGTCGCCCCGGCAAGCACACCACCCGGGGTTTCCAGGCGCGCCAGATACCACAAGATCGGCGCCCGGAATTCCAGATGCGGGTCGTTGGCCAGGAACGGCTTGCCGGTCGACGTGCGCGCCCCCGACAGCGCCCAGGCGTTGGACGCCGTGCCCGGTGCGCCCGCGCTGCGCGGATCCCAATCCATGGCGGGAAAGGCCGCCAAACCACTGCCGCCGCCGGGGACGCCGGGAAAGGCCGTCGGCGCGTCACCGGGGTAGGGCGGCCATAGGAAATCCACCTGTTCCGGTGATAGTCTAGCCAGCATGTCGAGACGAAGGCGTTCCGTCCGCCAGTTCCCCGCCAGGCGCAGGGCCATCAGCTTGCCCCAGACCAGGCTGTCGGCGGGGCGCCAGGGTTCGGGCGTGTGACGAAGGGCGAGGAATTCGACGGTGCGCGGCCAGTCGGTATCGTCGATCCAGGCGTTGACCCCATCGGCATAGGCCTTCAGACGGTTCTTCAATTCGGGCGACGCTGCCTTCGCCTGCGCCTCGGCCAGCCGGTAGATTCCCAGCCTGCGCATGTAACGGTCCATGTCGAGGGCCGGCGCGCCCAACATTTCCGCCAGCCGTCCCGCCCCCGCGCGGCGCATCAATTCCATCTGGAAGAACCGGTCCTGGGCATGGACGAAACCAAGGGCGAAAAAGGCGCTGCCCTCGTTATCGGCGCGGATGCGCGGCACGCCATGGCCGTCGCGGGTGACCGTCACCGGCGCCGAAAGACCCGTGAGTTTCAGGCTTCCCGACGTCTTGGCAAAGGTCGGGACGAGCAGGGCCGCACCGCCGCCGACAAGCGCAACGGCCAGCGCAAAGCCCCAGACCTTCAGCCCACCCAGCCGCATCGCGAACCTTTCGGGCCGGAAATTTTCGCCCGCCTGCATTGCGGGGGGTAAATCTTGGCGTTATACATCGCGCGACACCAATCTTGCGCCGGCCCCCGGTTTCCGGGCGTGCCAAGCGTTCCCTACCATCGCCTGACGCCCACAATAAGGCGCGACCAACAAAAGGAAACAGACATGTCCGGACCCTTGAGCGGCCTTCGGGTTTTCGATCTGACCCGCATTCTGGCGGGCCCCTCCTGCACGCAGATTCTTGGCGACTTGGGCGCCGACGTGATCAAGGTGGAAATTCCCGGCAAGGGCGACGACACGCGCGGCTTCGCGCCGCCCTACCTGAAGGACGGCGAGGGCAAAGACACGGACCAGAGCGCCTATTTCACCTGCGCCAACCGCAACAAGCGCTCGATCACCCTGGACCTGACCAAGCCCGAAGGTATCGAATTGGCGAAGAAGATGATCGCCAAGTCCGACGTGCTGGTCGAGAACTTCAAGACCGGCGGCCTCGCCAAGTACGGCCTGGGCTATGAGCAGCTGAAGGACGACAATCCGGGCCTCGTCTATTGCTCGGTCACCGGCTTCGGCCATACGGGTCCCTACGCCAACCGCCCCGGATACGACGTGCTGATCCAGGGCATGGGCGGCTTCATGAGCGTCACCGGCGAGCCGGACAGCGACCCGCAGAAAGCCGGCATCCCCATTTCCGACCTGATCGCCGGCATGTACGCCGCGGTCGGCATCAACGCGGCCCTGCGCCACCGCGAAGTCACGGGCGAAGGGCAGCACATCGACATCGGCATGTTGGACACCACCGCCGCCATTCTGTCGATCCAGGGGGCAAACTTCCTGGCCACCGGCCAGAACCCGCCGCGTCTGGGCAATGCGCATCCGAACATCGTGCCTTACCAGTCGTTCGCGACCGCCGACGGCGACATCATTCTGGCGGTCGGCAATGACGGCCAGTTCCAGCGTTTCTGCAAGGTCGCCGGCTGTGAGAATCTGGCCGAAGACCCGAAATTCGCGACCAACGCCAACCGCGTATCGAACCGGGACGAAATCGTCGCCCTGCTGAAGCCGATCATCGCGGCCAAGCCGTCGGAATTCTGGCTGACCGAGTTGGAAAAGAACAACGTCAGTTGCGGGCCCATCAATCGCCTGGACCAGGTGTTTTCCGATCCGCAGTTCCTGGCCCGCGGCATGCGCCTCGACATGCCGCATCCGAAGACCGGCAGCAAGCCGGTCAGCATGGTCGCAAGCCCCCTGAAGTTCTCGAAATCGCAGGTCGATTACCGCATGGCGCCGCCGGTTCTGGGCCAGCATTCGGAAGAGGTTCTGGGCGAAGTCCTGGGTCTCAGCCCCGACGAGGTCGCGGGCCTGCGTGACCGCGGCGTGATTTGACGCCGTGGCGGACGGGGCAGGGGAGCGTGAACATGCAGCGCAAATCGTTCCTCGGCCGCTCCGCCCTCGGCACGTTTCACGAGGTCGTTTATTGGCAATGGGGCCCGGCCGACGGTCCGGTCCTGCTCTGCGTTCATGGCCTGACCCGTAACGGCCGCGACTTTGATGCGGTGGCCGAACGGTTCTCCGACCGTTGGCGCGTCGTCTGCCCCGACATCGTCGGGCGCGGCGACAGCGGCCGATTGACCGATCCCCTGCAATACGGCTATCCGCAATACCTTGCCGACCTGACGGCCTTGATCGCGCGGCTCGACGTGGATCGGGTCGCCTGGCTCGGCACCTCCATGGGGGCGCTGCTCGGCATGATCATGGCGGCGGGGCCGGGGACACCTGTCGCACGCCTGCTGATGAACGATGCCGGGCCGGTGGTGACCAAGGATTCCCTGCAACGCATCGCCGCCTACCTGGGCACGGCGCCGGACTTCACTGATATGGCCGAGGCGGAAGCCTATATCCGCCAAGTCCACGCGCCGTTCGGCCCCCTGACCGACGCTCAATGGGCGCATCTCGCCCGTCACAGCGTGCGTGAGGGGACCGGTGGGCGGCTGGTGCTGAAGTACGATCCCGGCCTGGCCAAACCGTTCCAGAGCGCAGTCGACAACGATTTGGTGCTGTGGCCCGTGTGGGATGCGATCCGCTGTCCGGTCACCGTGATCCGGGGCGCGCAATCGGACCTTTTGCGCGCCGACACCCTGGCGGAGATGCAATCCCGCGGCCCCAAAGCGAAGGCCCATGAAATTCCCGGTGTCGGCCATGCGCCGGCTTTGATGGACGAGGTTCAGCTGGATCTGATCGCGGACTGGCTTACGGACTGAACCGACTCGAATTTATTCAGCGGACACATACCTTTGTCTGTATTGAAAGTCGCCGGGCCGACGAATACTATGCAGCCACGTTAAGGATCGGTCAGACGCATTTTCGCGCAAGGCCGCCGGAAACCTGGGGAGTGCCGACAATGGCGGAAGTTCAGGCTGTAAATTCGTCCCGCGCGCTGCGCGAAGCGGAAACCCGCGAACTGGCGACGCACCCGGGTGAGGACCTGGAAGATTTCGTGACCTTCCGGGTCAAAAAGCAGCTGTTCGGCATTCCCGTGCTGATGGTCCAGGATATCCTGTCACCGGACCGCATCGCCTCGATCCCGCTGGCGCCGCCGGAAGTACGCGGTTCCATCAACCTGCGCGGCCGCATCGTCACCGTCATTGACGTGCGGGTACGCCTGGGCTTGCCGGCCAGCACGGAAGCCTCGGAAAACGCCATGGCGGTGACGGTGGAGCACGAACACGAGCTTTACACCCTGCTGGTCGACAGTATCGGTGACGTGATCAGCCTGTCCAACGATCTTTACGAGCGGAATCCAGCAACCCTGGATTCACTGTGGCGCGAATTCGCCAACGGAATCTATCGCTTGAAGGGTGAGTTGATGGTGGTGCTTGATGTGCACCGCCTGCTGAACATCAGCGTCCGGCTCTAGAAGCGATCGCCCATCACCCGCGCAACAGACGCGCGACATCCAGGGCCGCATAGGTCAGGATCGCATCGGCCCCCGCGCGCTTGAACGCCATCATGGTTTCCACCACCACCTTGTCGTAATCCAGCCAGCCGGCATCGCCGGCACCGCGCAGCATCGCGTATTCGCCCGACACGTTGTAAACGAAGGTCGGCAGACGGAATTCCTGCTTCACCATGCGCACCACGTCCAGATAGGGCAGGCCCGGCTTGACCATGACCATGTCCGCACCTTCCTCGACGTCCAGAGTGACCTCCCACATGGCTTCGTCCACGTTGGCCGGGTTCATCTGATAGGTCGCCTTATCGCCCTTCAAGGCCCCCTTGGAGCCGACGGCGTCGCGGAATGGCCCATAAAAGCCCGAGGCGTACTTGGCCGCATAGGCCAGCACGGACACGTCCTGACGGCCCGCGTCATCCAGGGCGTCGCGGATGGCGGCGACGCGCCCGTCCATCATGTCCGACGGGGCGATGATGTCGCAGCCGGCCTCGGCCTGGACCAGGGATTGTTTGACCAAAATCTCAACGGTTTCATCGTTGAGGATGATCCCATCCTTCACCAGACCATCATGGCCGTCGGAATTGAAGGGGTCGAGCGCCACGTCGCAGATCACCCCGACGTCCGGCACGGCAGCCTTGGCCGCGCGCACGGCGCGGCACACCAAGTTGTCCGGGTTGTAGGCTTCCTTGGCGTCCGGGGTCTTCAGATCGTCGTTCGTATAGGGAAACAGGGCAATGGCGGGAATGCCAAGTTCGCGGGCTTCGGTCACCGCACCTGCCAGCAGATCGACGGACAGGCGTTCGACACCCGGCATCGACGGAATGGGTTCGCGCTTGTTCGTGCCCTCGACCACGAACACCGGCCAGATCAGGTCGTCCGAGGACAGTTTGTGTTCGGCGACCAGCCGCCGGATCCAGGGTTCACGCCGGTTGCGGCGCATGCGCTTGCGGGGAAATGTGGACACGGGCGGTTGCTTCCAATGAGGGTCAAGTCAGCCAAATGGCTTGGACGGAGCCGACAAAATCCCTTGGGCCCGGGGTAAAGTCAACGTTTCTCGGCGCCCCTTGGCCTCGCGTTAAGGGGATTGGTCCCTTTACCCGATATGGAATTTGCCTTACGTTTACGTAAACGGAAACCATAACGATAATTGGGAACGGAAACACCATCGTGCCGGACGACACACTTCCCGCTGCCGGGTCGAAACAGGCCCCTGGCGCCACCAGCAAGGGGCCGCTGCATCCGGTCCGTTTCGTCACCGCCGCCGCCCTGTTTGATGGCCATGACGCCGCCATCAACATCATGCGCCGCATCCTGCAGGCGCAGGGCGCCGAGGTCATCCATCTGGGCCACAACCGCTCCGTCGACGAGGTCGTGACCGCCGCCATCCAGGAAGACGCCCACGGCATTGCCGTCTCAAGCTACCAGGGCGGGCATGTCGAATACTTCAAATACATGATCGACCTGCTGCGCGAGCGCGGCCGACCGGACATCTGCGTGTTCGGCGGCGGCGGCGGGGTCATCGTCGCCGACGAGGTCCGGGACCTTGAAGCCTATGGCGTGACCCGTGTCTATTCGCCCGAGGACGGCCGTCGTCTGGGCCTGCAGGGCATGATCGCCGACATGACCCAGACAGCACGGCGCGATCTCTCCGCCGATCTGCCCAAGGATCTGGGGGGACTCAAGACCGGCGACGCGGCCGAACTGGCCCGCATCATCACGGCGATCGAGGACGGCCGTCTGCCCAAACCCCTATTGAAAGAATTGAACGCTATCGCCCATAGCCGCGACACGGTGCCGGTGCTTGGCATCACGGGCACGGGCGGGGCGGGCAAATCGTCGCTGACCGATGAGATCGTGCGGCGTTTCCGCTTTGGCTCGGGTGAACCGCGCATCGCCGTCGTCGCCATCGACCCGACCCGGCGCAAGACCGGCGGGGCGCTGCTGGGTGACCGCATCCGCATGAACGCTAACAACGCGCCCAATGTATTCTTCCGATCTCTCGCGACGCGTGACGCCAAGACCGAAGTGCCTCCGGCCCTGGCCGACATCATCGCTGCCGTTAAGGCTTCGGGCGCCGACATCGTGATCATCGAAACGCCGGGGATCGGGCAGGGGGATGCCGGTATCGTGCCGTTCTGTGATGTCTCGCTTTACGTCATGACGCCGGAATTCGGTGCCGCCAGCCAGCTTGAGAAGATCGACATGCTGGATTTCGCCGATGTCATCGTGATCAACAAAATGGACCGCAAAGGCGCCATGGACGCCCTGCGCGACGTGCGCAAGCAGGTCCAGCGCAACCGCGAAGCCTTTGGCGCCAAACCCGACGATATGCCCGTGTTCGGCGCGATTGCCTCCCGGTTCAACGACGCCGGGGTGACGGCGGTCTACCAGGAACTGCTGAGCCAGTTCACGGCCAAGGGTTTTCCGGCGTTGCCCCATCTGCTGCCGTCAGTGGCGGTGCGGACGTCGGAGCCGGGTCAGGCCATCGTACCGCCGGACCGTCAACGCTACCTGGCCGAAATCGCGGACGAAGTGCGCGGCTACCTGGCCCGCGCCGAGGCCCAGGCGCGGATCGCCCGGGCCCGCCAGCAAGCCCTGGAAACAGGTCGCATGCTGGAAGAAATGGGCAAGACTTCCAACGATATAGCGAGTCTTGCTGACTCTAAGTCGAAAGAACTGAGTGCCGAAGCCCATGCCCTTTTGGATGCTTGGCCGGCGCTGAAAGACGCCTATTCAGGCGACGAGATGGTGATCACCGTGCGGGATCGGGAAATCCGCAATGCGCTGACCCGCACGACCCTGTCCGGTAACACGATTCGCCGCGTCAGCCTGCCGAAATATGAAGATCACGGCGAACTGCTTAAATGGCTGATGCGGGAAAACCTGCCTGGATATTTCCCCTATACGGCCGGAGTGTTCCCCTTCAAGCGGACCGAGGAAGACCCCACCCGCATGTTCGCCGGCGAGGGCGATCCCAAGCGCACCAATGCCCGGTTCAAATACCTGTCCAAGGAGTCCGAGGCCAAGCGCCTGTCGACGGCCTTCGATTCCGTGACGCTCTACGGCTTCGATCCGGACGAACGCCCGGATATCTACGGCAAGGTCGGTAATTCCGGCGTCTCGATCGCGACCCTGCAGGACATGGCTGAGCTTTACGACGGCTTCGACCTTTGCGCCCCCAATACCTCGGTCTCCATGACCATCAACGGCCCGGCACCGACCATCCTGGCGATGTTCCTGAACACGGCCATCAATCAGCAGATCGCCAAGTTTGAAGCGGACAAGGGCAGGGCGCCCGACGACGCGGAAGCGGCCGACATCTGCGCCTGGACCCTGGCCAACGTGCGCGGCACCGTGCAGGCGGACATCCTCAAGGAAGACCAGGGTCAGAACACCTGCATCTTCTCGACGGAATTCGCCCTGCGCATGATGGCCGATATCCAGGCCTATTTCGTCGAGAACAAGGTGCGGAATTTCTATTCCGTCTCGATCTCCGGCTATCACATCGCCGAAGCCGGGGCGAACCCGATCTCGCAGTTGGCCTTTACCCTCGCCAACGGCTTCACCTTCGTCGAGGCCTATTTGGCCCGCGGCATGAAGATCGACGATTTTGCACCCAATCTGTCGTTCTTCTTCTCCAACGGCATGGACCCGGAATACACGGTCATGGGCCGGGTCGCGCGGCGCATCTGGGCCGTTGCGATGAAGGAGCGCTACGGCGCCAACGAGCGCTCGCAGAAACTCAAATACCATATCCAGACCTCGGGCCGTTCCCTGCACGCCCAGGAAATGGACTTCAACGACATCCGCACCACCCTGCAGGCGCTGATCGCCGTCTATGACAACTGCAATTCCCTGCACACGAATGCCTTTGACGAGGCCTTCACCACGCCGACCGAGGACAGCCTGCGCCGGGCCATCGCCATTCAGATGGTCATCAACAAGGAATGGGGCCTGGCCAAGAACGAGAACCCTAACCAGGGGGCCTTCGTCATCGACGAGTTGACAGACTTGGTGGAAGAGGCCGTGCTGCAGGAGTTCGAGCGCATTTCCGAGCGCGGCGGCGTGCTCGGCGCCATGGAAACGGGCTACCAGCGGGGCAAGATTCAAGAGGAATCCCTGCATTACGAGACTCTCAAGCACGACGGCAGTCTGCCCATCGTCGGCGTCAATACCTTCCTCAATCCCAATCCGGACGCGGGCCTGGCCGAACCCCCGTTGCAGCGGTCTTCGGAAGAGGAAAAACAGAATCAGATCAAACGGCTGCGAGCGTTTCACGATGCACGGCGCGAGGACGCCCAGGCGGCGCTGGCCAACCTCAAGGCCGCCGCCGCGGCGGACGGCAACCTGTTTGCCGCCTTGATGGAGGCCGTGAAATCGTGTTCCCTGGGACAGATTACGGACGCGTTGTTCGACGCGGGCGGACAGTACCGCCGGAACATGTAGTCGGACCGGCCTGAACGGCCGCTGAAATAAAGGGCTCTGGCTTGGCCACGCAAGACGACGTTTACCTGCCGGAAGTGCTGTTCGAGTTCCAGCCCAAGGGACGCTATGTGCGCGTCACCGCCATCGACCCGCGCACGGGCGTCGAAGTGATCTCCATCTGCGATTCCAAGTATTCCCAATCGATGGTTCAGCGCCTGGCCGTCCGCAAGTTGAAATACGTGCTGCGCAAGCGCCGCGCCCAGATCATGGGGCCGGGCCGCACCGGGCGCACGGACCTGCTGGCCTGAACATTGCCGGGGGACAATTCGGCGCTTGATTTTCCCCGTCGGTTTTTCCACATGTTGCGCGCCGACCCAACGATTTCTACATCTGGAGCGGCACAGAGCCCTTGTGTTCGTGTAGCGGCAAGAATCGAGATGTGGTATCACTGCCGCCGGACGAACGCAGCCTTCCAAAAGCCCTAGGTGGACACCTGTGAGCACCAAACCCATCGCCATCGCCTGCGATCACGCCGGCTTCGCCTTGAAAACCGATCTGCTGAAGCAGCTTGCCGACATGGGCCATGAGGTCCTGGACCTTGGCACCAATTCCGAGGACTCGGTCGATTACCCCGATTTCGGCTTCGCCATGGCCCAGGCCATCCGCGACGGCAAAGCCGACCTGGGGGTGCTGGTCTGTGGCTCCGGCATCGGCATTTCCATTGCCGCCAACCGCTATCCGGAAGTCCGCGCCGCCTTGATCCACGATGCCCTGGGCGCGCGCATGTGCCGCCAGCACAACGACGCCAATGTGATCTGCTTCGGCGGCCGCATGATCGGCGCCGAAACGGCCAAGGATTGCCTTAAAATATTCCTGGAAACCGACTTCGAAGGCGGCCGTCACGGCCGCCGCGTGGACAAGCTGTCCACCCCGGCCTAGGGCCGGCCCGCCACATAGCCTGAACATCCGCGCCCGCTGCCGACGGCGTCCGGGCGCTGCAACCGAACTTCAAGGACCGAGAACCCGCCATGCCCGACGCCGATACCCCGAAATACGCCGACCCGTCCCTCAACCGCTTCTTCGAAGCACCGTTGTCCGAGACGGACCCGGAGCTTTACGCCGCCGAGCGCGCCGAGCTGAAACGCCAGCAGGACAAGATCGAGCTGATCGCATCGGAAAACATCGTGTCCCGTGCGGTCATGGAGGCCCAGGGCGGGGTCATGACCAACAAGTACGCCGAGGGCTATCCCGGACGGCGCTATTACGGCGGCTGCGAATTCGTCGATGTCGCGGAAACCCTGGCGATCGACCGGGCCAAGAAGCTGTTCAACTGCGGTTTCGCCAACGTCCAACCCCATTCCGGCGCGCAGGCCAACGGTGCCGTGATGCTGGCCCTGGTCAAGCCGGGTGAGACCATCATGGGCATGTCCCTGGCCGCCGGCGGCCATCTGACCCACGGGGCGCCGCCCGCCATGTCGGGCAAGTGGTTTGATGCCGTGCAGTACGGCGTGCGCCGCCAGGACGCGCTGGTCGATTTCGACGAGGTCGAGCGCCTGGCCATGGAACACAAGCCCAAGATCATCATCGCCGGCGGCTCTGCCTATCCCCGCACCCTTGATTTCCCCAAGTTCCGCGAGATCTGCGACAAGGTCGGCGCGTTGCTGATGGTCGATATGGCGCATTTCGCGGGCCTGGTCGCCGCCGGGGTACATCCGAGCCCGTTCCCCTATGCGGACATCGCCACCACGACGACCCATAAGACCCTGCGCGGTCCCCGCGGCGGCATGATTTTGACCAACGACGAAGCGATCGCCAAAAAGATCAATTCGGCCGTGTTCCCGGGCCTGCAGGGCGGGCCGCTGATGCATGTCATCGCCGCCAAGGCGGTCGCTTTCGGCGAAGCCTTGCGCCCGGAATTCAAGGACTACTCGGCGCGCGTCGTCGCCAATGCCCGGGTTCTCGCGGAAACGCTGGTTTCCCGCGGCTTCGACATCGTCGCCGGCGGCACGGACACGCACCTGATGCTGGTCGACATGCGCGCCAAGGGGCTGACCGGGGTCGCGGCCGAGGCTGCCCTGGAAAACGCCCGCATGACCTGCAACAAGAACGGTGTGCCGTTCGACCCGGAAAAGCCGACGGTGACCTCGGGTATCCGGCTCGGCACGCCAGCGGGCACCACGCGCGGCTTCGGCGAGGCTGAATTCCGCGAAATCGGCAACCTGATCGCCGACGTGCTGGACGGCGTCGCCGCCAATCCGGACGGCAATTCTGCGGTGGAAGCCAAGGCGGCCGAAGCCGTGGGCCGGCTGTGTCGGGATTTTCCGATCTATTCGAACATCTAGGCCGGTAACGGCTTGTTTAGACCTGAGCGGGTACAAAACACAAAATATTGGGGAGTAGTGACCGATGCGGTGCCCATTCTGCGGACATGACGATTCTCAGGTGAAGGATTCCCGGCCGACCGAAGACGGCTCGGCGGTGCGCCGCCGGCGCTTCTGCCCGGCCTGTGGCGCCCGCTGGACGACGTTTGAACGGGTCCAACTGCGTGAACTTGTGGTTGTCAAGAAAGGCGGGGAAAAGACCCCCTTCGACCGCGACAAGCTGTCGCGTTCCCTGCACATCGCGCTCCGCAAGCGTCCGGTCGACGAGGACCGTATCGAGCGGATCGTCAATTCCATACAGCGTCGGCTGGAAACCCTGGGGGAGAATGAGATTCCCTCCAAGGTGGTCGGCGAAATGGTCATGGAGAATCTGGCCAACCTGGATCAGGTCGCCTACGTCCGCTTTGCCTCCGTCTACCGAAACTTCCGCGAGGCCAAGGATTTCGAGGCCTTCGTCGAGAATTTAAGTGGCGAAGACGACTAAGCCATTCACCAAACACGACCGGCGGTTCATGGTCATGGCGCTGGGCTTGGCACAGCGCGGGCTGGGCAATACCTGGCCCAATCCGGCTGTCGGCTGCGTCCTGGTCCGCCCGGACCTTGAAGGCTGCCCCGACGGTGGCGGCCGCGTGGTCGGACGCGGCTGGACCCAGCCGGGCGGACGTCCCCATGCGGAAACGGAAGCCCTGGCCCGTGCAGGCGACCTGGCATGCGGGGCGACCGCCTATGTCACGCTTGAACCTTGCTGCCACACGGGCAAGACCGGCCCTTGCACCGAAGCTCTGATCGACGCCGGTATTGCCCGCGTCATTGTTGCCGTGACGGATCCGGACCCGCGCGTGGCGGGGCAGGGCATCGCCGCCCTGGAACAGGCGGGCATCGACGTCCTGACCGGCCTTGAGGAAGAACAAGCCAACGAGGTCAATGCCGGCTACTTCAAACGCAACGCCGATAACCGCCCCCTAGTTACTCTGAAAGCCGCTTCAAGCCTGGACGGCCGCATCGCGGCCCAGGGCGGGGACAGCAAATGGGTCACAGGCAGTGCGGCGCGGGCTCGCGGACATTTGATGCGCGCCCAATCCGATGTCATCCTGGTCGGGGTCGGGACGGTTCTTGCCGACGACCCGGAATTGACCTGCCGCCTTCCGGGGATGATGGAAAGCTCGCCGGCCCGCGTGGTGCTGGACACACATCTGCGCATATCGCCTGACAGTGCCCTGATATCGACGGCAAACGATGTGCCGGTTTGGGTCGTTACGACCCCGGATTCACCTTTGGAAGCCGCTGAAAAATTGGAGAAAAAGGGCGCACAGGTAGTTCGCGTCGCCGCAGGGCCGGACGGCCGCCCCGATCCGGCGGCAATCCTTGCCGCGCTTGCGGATAACGGCATTACGCGTCTGCTGATCGAAGGCGGAGGCACGGTTGCAGCGGCGTTTCTCAAAGCCCAATTGGTCGACCGCATGGCTTGGTTCCATGCCCCGGTCATTGTCGGCAGCGACGGCGTGCCTGCGATTGCCCCCTTATCTGTTGTAACCATGAACGAAGCCGTGCGGTTCCACCGGATGTCCATGGAGATGGTCGGCGATGACATTCTGGAAGTGCTGGCGGTTCTCCCGCGACCGGCGTAAGTATCAGGCATGTTTACCGGCATTATTACAGACATCGGGCGCATCCGCGCCATCGACAAGGCTGACGACGGCAGGCTGGAAATCGAAACGGCCTTCGATACTGCCATGATCGACATCGGGGCTTCCGTCGCCTGTTCGGGCTGCTGCCTGACGGTGATCGAAAAAGGCACGGGATGGATGGCCTTCGAGGCCTCAGGCGAAACACGCCGTCTGACGACCGTCGGCAACTGGACCGATGGCACGCGGGTCAACCTGGAACGTGCCTTGAAGGTCGGGGATGAATTGGGCGGCCATATCGTATCCGGCCATGTCGACGGTCTGGCCGAACTGGCCGAGCGCGTGCACGAGGGCGACTCTCTGAAGCTGACATTCCGCGCCCCCGAGACATTGGCCCCCTATATCGCGGCCAAGGGGTCCGTGACCCTCGACGGCGTGTCGTTGACGGTCAATACCGTTGCCGACAAGGACTTCACGGTGAACATCATTTCCCACACCCAGGAACAGACGACGCTGGCCGGCCTGACGGTCGGCGCGGCGGTGAACCTGGAAATCGACATGCTTGCGCGTTATGTTGCGCGGCTAATGCAGATGAACGGTACAGCCCCTTGAAATCAAAAGACGTTAATAGCTACGACAGCATCCTTTCGCCGATTGAGGACATCATCGAAGATGCCCGCAACGGGCGCATGTTCATTCTTGTCGACGATGAAGAACGCGAGAACGAGGGCGATCTGGTCATTCCGGCCCAGATGGCGACGCCGGACGCCATCAATTTCATGGCGCGCTTCGGACGCGGGCTGATCTGCCTGGCGCTGACCCACGAGCGGGTCGAAACCTTGAACCTGCCGCATATGAGCCGCACCAACTCATCACGCCATCAGACGGCCTTTACCGTATCGATCGAGGCCCGTGAGGGTGTCACCACGGGCATCTCAGCCTCGGACCGGGCGCGCACCATCTCCGTCGCCATCGATCCTGCCCGGGGGGCCGCCGACATTGCCACGCCCGGCCATATCTTCCCGCTGGAAGCCCGCGACGGTGGCACCTTGGTACGTGCCGGTCATACGGAAGGTGCTGTCGATATCGCCCGCTTGGCCGGATTGAACCCGGCAGGCGTGATCTGCGAGATCATGAACGACGACGGCACCATGGCCCGCATGCCCGATCTGGTCGGCTTCGCCCAGCACCACGGTCTGAAGATCGCGACCATTGCCGACCTGATTGCCTATCGGCGGCAAAACGACCGGTTGGTCAAACGCATTCTGGAAACGCAGTTCGAAAGCCGCCACGGTGGCGGCTTCACCATGGCGATCTATCAGAACACCGTGGCCTATGCGGAACACATCGCCCTGATCAAGGGCGACATCAGCCAAGGCGGCCCGGTGCCCGTGCGCATGCACGCGCTCAATGTATTGGAAGACGTCCTAGGCGACAATTCGCGGGGGGGCGACGGTCTGTTGCAGCGCTCCATGGAAATCATCGGCGAGATGGGCAGGGGGGTCATCGTGCTGATCCGCGAACCCATGCCGACCAGCCTGTCCGACCGGGTCAAGGCCAAGCTGGGCGAGGGTGAGAAGCCATCCGGCCAGCTCCGTGATTACGGCGTGGGCGCACAGATCCTGACCGACCTCGGCATTACGGAGATGACCCTTTTGACCAACTCGACCAAGACCGTGGTCGGCCTGGACGGCCATGGGCTGACCATCGTCGGCCGCCACCCCATCGATCGAGGTGCCGAGTGAGCGCCGCCGAGGCCCCGAAGGGCACAGTCCTGATCGTCGAATCCCGCTACTACCCGGACATTGTTGACGGCCTGATCGCCGGCGCCCTGCCGCTGCTGACCGAGGCCGGCCTGCATCACGAACGGCTGGAAGTCCCGGGCGTATTCGAAATTCCCGCCGCCATCCGCCATGCGGCCTTCGGCGGGAAATACGCTGGGTTCCTTGCTTTCGGCTGCGTGATTCGCGGCGAGACCAGTCACTACGACCATATCTGCACCGAAGCCAGCCGCGCCATCATGGACCTGACGACGCGGGACGGCTTGGCGCTCGGCTTCGGGGTGCTGACCTGCGAGAACGGGGACCAAGCCCATGTGCGCGCCGACCCCAAGGGCAAGAACAAGGGCGCCGAAGCGGCCCGCGCCTGCCTTGCCATGATCGGCATCAAACAGCGTTTCGGCGGAGGTTGAAGACCATCATGAGTGCAACCCGATCCGCCCCGTTGAGTTCGGCCCGTCTGGCAGCCGTGCAGGCGCTGTATGAAATGGATCTGGCTGGCGCCGGCGCGGATCCGGTACTGGAAGCCATCATGGCCGAACGCTGGTCGTCGTCCGCTCTCGACGCCGATGACGGTAATGGCGGCAACGACGACGAAAACGGCTTCACGCCACCGGATCTGGACCTGTTGAAGGAATTGGTCGCGGGGGTCAGCAACGATCTTGAGGGCGTCGACCGCTACCTGAAGATGGCGCTCAACCACCCGCATACGGTGGAGTCCCTGGAAGCCCTCCTGCGCGCGGTACTGCGTGCGGCGGCCTTTGAAATGGCCAAACGGCCGCAGGTTCCCGCCGTGGTCGTCATCAAGGAATACGTGGACGTCGCCGACGCCTTTTTCGACGGGCGCGAACCGGCCCTGGTCAACGGCTTTCTCGACCATCTGGGCCGCGAACTCCGTCCGGCGGAGTTCACTTAAAGGTCGCCACAATTTCCCTCCCAATGGATGGGGGACACGACGGATGCACCTAACCGCATGAGCGACAACGACGAACCGGACAGATTGGGCGAATTCGACCTGATCGCCGCCTATTTCCGACCCCTGACCGAGGGCCGGCCGGAAGCGCTCGACCTCAAGGACGACGCCGGATTGCTGACACCGCCGGCAGGCTGCCAGTTGGTCGTGACCACCGATGCCCTGGTCGCGGGGCAGCATTTCCTGGCCGATGCCGGCCCGGAATGCCTGGCGATCAAGGCGTTGGGCGTCAATCTGTCGGACCTGGCCGCCATGGGCGCCACACCGGCCGCTTATACCCTGGCCCTGGCGGCCCCCAAGCCGATCGTTCCCGGCTGGCTGCAGACGTTTGCCTCCGGTCTTGGGGACATGCAGGCTGCACACGGCATCTTCCTGCTGGGGGGAGATACCCTGACCACGAACGGGCCGCTCACGCTCTCGATTACGGCACTCGGCTGGGTCGCCGCAGGGCAGGCTCTCCGCCGGTCCGGGGCGCAGGCCGGTGATGATCTTTACCTGTCCGGGTCGATCGGCGATGCAGCCCTCGGCCTTCTGGTTGCCCGCGACGGGCGGACGCTCGCCGGTGTCGACGGTGATGCGTTCCTGCGTGACCGCTATGACCGGCCACGGCCGCGGACGGCCCTTGGCCCACGCCTGGTGAGCATCGCCACGAGTTGCATCGACGTTTCCGATGGCCTTGCCGCCGACGTCGGCCATATCGCGAAGACGTCGGGCCTGGGCGCCGAGATCGGTGTCCAGGATCTGCCGTTGTCCGATGCGGCGCGGACGGCGCTCGCGGCCGATCCCGGCCTGCTGGAAACATTGGTGACCGGCGGCGACGATTACGAGCTTGCGTTTACGGCGCCTCCGTCATCGGCGGCCGCGGTCGCCACGGCCGCCCGCGAATCGGGCGTTCCCGTGGCCCGTATCGGGACCATGACGACGGAACCGGATGTCCGCCTGCTCGGCCCCGGTGGGGCGGTGCTGGACCTGGGCCCGGGGGGGTACCGGCATTTCTAACGGTCGGGGCGGGGTGATCGTCCGCATTGCACGCCCGGCCGCCACCTGCATAATGACGCCACGCGATCTCCCTGACCACAGACGGAACGGCTGACGGCCAACGCCAATGAAAAAGATCTTTATCGGGTTCATCGTTCTGATCTGCATCCTGGGCGGCGCCGTCGGCGTCATGAAATGGATGGAGCTCGGCCCCTTCGCCAACCCCCATGCTGAGGTTGAAAAACCCAAGCGGCCGAGCAAGGGCGAAGCCAAGTTCGTCGAGATGACTCCCTTGCTGGTCAACGTTTTCGGCAACGGAAAGGTGCTTGGAAACTTCCAATTCGAATTGAAGCTGGAAGTCTGGAACGACGATCATTTTGCCGAAGTGCGCAAGATGACACCGGTCTTGAAGGACGCCTTCTTCAAAGATCTTCACACCTTCATCCCGCGCATGTTGAAGGAACAGGACCAGTTGAATTTGGCCATCCTGCAGCAGCGCTTGCAGCTGCGCGCCGACATCGTCCTGGGCAAGGGTGTGGTGCAGAGCGTGCTGATCCAATCGGTCGTCGACACCCCCCAGAAATAACCCGCCATCGGTCGGTTTTTACGGTCCCTGACAGGGGCCTGTGGGGGCCGCGTTCCTGCCCATGGCGGTTGCTTTATGAAAAGTCTTTGCGTATGTTCCCGGCGGCTTTCCGGTCGGAATCGCATGTTGTGACGCCGGCTGAATAATAATCACAAGGGCCGCCGAATGTTGGGGTAGGGGAGTGTTTATCCCGGCGGCACTATTCACATGCATGAAGGATAAACGAGAATGTCGCTTTACACCTTGGTCATCGCTTGCGGTGTCCTGGCGCTACTGTACGGCGCCTATGCCATCCGCTCCGTCCTGTCGGCGCCTGCCGGCAACGCACGTATGCAGGAAATCGCCGCCGCCATTCAGGAAGGTGCGGCCGCCTACTTGAACCGCCAGTACACCACCGTCGCCGTCGTCGGCGCCGTGGTCGGCATTCTGCTTGGCCTGAAACTGGGCATGACCGTGGCCATCGGCTACTTCATCGGCGCCATCCTGTCCGGCGTGGCCGGCTACATCGGCATGAACGTGTCGGTCCGCGCCAACGTGCGCACCGCCGAGGCGGCCCAGTCCAAGGGCCTGGCCGGCGGTCTGGACGTCGCGTTCAAATCCGGCGCCGTCACCGGCATGCTGGTGGTCGGCTTGGCGCTGCTTGGCGTCGCCGGCTACTACGTGGCGCTGCGTGAAATGGTCGACACCACGACCGCCGAAGGCATGCGCCATGTGCTCGAAGCCCTGGTCGCACTTGGCTTCGGCGCCTCGCTGATCTCCATCTTCGCGCGTCTGGGCGGCGGCATCTTCACCAAGGGTGCGGACGTCGGTTCCGACCTGGTCGGCAAGATCGAAGCCGGCATCCCGGAAGACGATCCCCGCAACGCCGGCGTCATCGCCGACAACGTGGGCGACAACGTGGGTGACTGCGCCGGCATGGCCGCCGACCTGTTCGAAACCTACGCCGTGACCATGGTCGCCACCATGCTGCTGGCCGCCATCTTCTTCACGGGCGCCGCCCAGGAACAGATGATGCTGTTCCCGCTGATCATCGGCGCCGTCTGCATCGTCGCCTCCGTGGTCGCCACGTGGTTCGTGAAGCTGGGCTCCAGCCAGTCGATCATGGGTGCCCTGTACAAGGGCTTCATCGCTTCGGCCGTGATCTCCGCAGCGTTGATCGGCGGCATCGTGTCCATGTTCATCGGCTGGGAAACGGTCATTCAGATGGGCGCCAAGACGGTGACCGGCACGCAGCTGTTCATCGCGGCTCTGACCGGCCTGGGCGTCACCGGCCTGATCGTGTGGATCACCGAATACTACACCGGCACCGACTACCGCCCGGTGAAGAGCGTCGCCGCGGCTTCCGAAACCGGCCATGCAACCAACGTGATCCAGGGTCTCGCCGTGTCCATGGAAGCGACCGCCATGCCGGTGATCGTGATCTGCGCCGGCATCATCATCTCCTACCTCAATGCCGGACTGTTCGGCATCTCCATCGCCGCGACGACCATGCTGGCCCTGGCCGGTATGGTGGTGGCGCTCGACGCCTTCGGCCCGGTGACGGACAACGCCGGCGGCATCGCCGAGATGGCGGAACTGCCGGACAACGTGCGCACCACCACCGACGCGCTGGACGCCGTGGGCAACACGACGAAGGCCGTGACCAAGGGCTACGCCATCGGTTCCGCCGGTTTGGCCGCCCTGGTGCTGTTCGCCGCTTATACGGAGGACCTCAAGCACTACTTCCCGGACGTCAAGGTGACCTTCTCCCTGCAGGACCCCTACGTGGTGATCGGCCTGTTCATCGGCGGCCTGCTGCCGTATCTGTTCGGCGCCATGGGCATGATGGCCGTGGGCCGCGCGGGCGGTCAGGTGGTCGTCGAAGTGCGCCGCCAGTTCCGCGAGATCAAGGGCATCATGGAAGGCACCGCCAAGCCGGAATACGGCAAGTGCGTTGACATCCTGACCAAGGCCGCGATCAAGGAAATGATCGTCCCGTCCATGCTGCCGGTGCTCGCACCCGCAGTCATGTACTTCGTGGTCAACGCGATCGGCGGTCAGTCCGCGGCGTTCTCCGCGCTCGGCGCCATGCTCATGGGCACCATCGTCACCGGCCTGTTCGTCGCGCTGTCGATGACCTCCGGCGGCGGTGCCTGGGACAACGCCAAGAAGTACATCGAAGACGGCAACCACGGCGGCAAGGGCTCCGACGCCCACCACGCGGCCGTGACGGGCGACACCGTCGGTGACCCCTACAAGGACACCGCCGGCCCGGCCGTCAACCCGATGATCAAGATCATCAACATCGTGGCGATCCTGCTGCTGGCGATTCTCGCCTAAACCAGGGCCTTCGCGAACCTAATACGACGAAGCCCCGGGGCGGTTTGCTCCGGGGCTTTTTCGTGTCTGATCGAGCGAGAAAAAGAAGGACGGACAGCCAAGCCCGCTCGCTACGTTACGGCAGGCCGCCAGTCGGGCCGCCCGGCGTGACGGTGTCGGTGTTGTTTTTGTTGAAGCGCCCCATGTTGTTGAACAACTGATCCCAGAAGGTGATCTCGTTGCCGGATGTCGGCGTGATCCGCTCGACATGTTTGATATCCTGGGCCGAGGACAGGTCGAGTTTCTTGACCTCCTTGACCAGTCCCTTGTCGCTGAAACGGACCATGATCACATTGCGCTCCAGAACTTTGGGCGCCATGAAGGCAAAGGTTTCCGTCTTTTCGCTGATATAGAGCCAAAGGTGCGAATCGAAAGGCGTGACGCTGGACGGAGAACCCAGAATTTCCGCCACCTCTTCGCGACTCATATCGCCGGGCACGACTTCGGCCAAGCGTTCGGAATCCGGCAGATTACCGCGCACCGCGACCCGCGTGGCGCACCCCGCAACGGCCACGGACACCAGCACGGCGGCCGTCAGGCCAAGCCAGGGGCGGGCGGTGATGAGATTGCGGTAGGTCTTGGGATTTCGTGTCATGTTCGGCCGGTGGCGATCTTCTTGCGTGCAAGGCCCGGCACGACTTGCTAAACGGACCCGGTAAATCGGACTTGATAATTAGTCACGCGAGTGCGCATGTCCAGGGCCCATATGGCGGTTTTTCCCCAAATCCGGTTCAAACGGCGATGATCCTATCCCTTTTCAAGCGTTCTTCCGGCGCCAAGACCGCACGCAGCCTGTATGGCGACGTCGTGCGTCAGGCACGCCAACCCGCGTTCTATGGGGCCGGCGGCGTCGCCGACACGGAAGACGGCCGCTACGATCTGATCCTGCTGCACATGTTCCTGGTTCTGGAACGCCTGAACCGCGTATCCCCGGACCCGGTCAAGCTGAAACAGGACCTGTTCGACGTGCTGTTCGAGGATCTGGACCTCAATCTGCGCGAAATGGGATTCGGCGACGAGGGCGTGCGCCGGCGTATCCAGAGGATGGTCGAGGGCTTCTATGGCCGTATGACCGCCTACCGCGAGGGTCTGACGGGCGGCGAGGGGGCTCTGGAGGGCGCCCTGCGCCGTAACCTTTACCGCAACGCCACGCCCCCTGATGCCGCCGTGGTGCGCCTGGCAGGCTACGTACGGGCCCAGACGGCAAGTCTGACGGCCCTAGGGGATGCGGACCTGCTTGCCGGGCGCGTTGCGTTCACGGGCCCTGAATGGGCACCGGAGGGGGACGGGCAATGACCGCCGGTGTTTTTCCTTTGAGCCAACCGGTTCAGGTGAGCGACCTGCTGCGCGGCGATGTCGTGTCCCTGACCATCGACGCCGACGATGACGAACGCCGGGCATTGGCCGATTTCCTGGACATTCCCGAAGTCAAATCCCTGGTTGCGCGCGTCAAACTGCGGGCCGAGCCGGGGCGCCGGTTCGTCCTGGACGGAACCGTTGTCGCCGACCTGGTGCAGTCCTGCGTGGTCACTCTGGAGCCGGTCGAGACCCGTGTCGAAGGGCCGATTCGCCACGTTTACATCGATACGCCCCCTGAAAATGAAGATGCCGACCTTGACCCCTTCGACGACGATTCTCCCGATCTGATCGAGGGCGGCGTGATTGATGCCGGTGCAGCGGTTTGCGAGTATACGGCCCTGGAAATGGAGCCTTATCCCCGCGCCAAAGACGCGCCGACGGTCGAAAATACGGCCCAGAACGGAGGCGGGGAGGCCGATCCGCCCAAAAACAACCCCTTCGCGGTCCTTGCGAAACTGCGCGATGTTGAAAAATAATGGTGGGTTAGCGCTTGCAGGTAAAAGCGAGATTGTTTAAGTAACCGGCTTTGCGCCGCAGGCGGTTCGCCGCCCGGGCGTTTTTTGAATGAAGGTGTAGTCAACATGGCTGTTCCAAAGAAGAAGATCTCGAAGTCGAAAAGGGACATGAGGCGAGCCCATCACCGCTTGTCGCCGTCTTCGTATAACGAATGCCCCAAGTGCGGTGAACTGAAGCGCCCCCACCATGTGTGTCAGGCGTGTGGTCATTATGACGACCGCGAAGTGATCGAAGCCGACGACGCCGCGTAGCCTGCTTTCCAGGCGCTAACACAACGAGGCAGTCGGGAAAGGACATTTCCTTGTCGGATAACCTGACGCTCTCCATCGACGCCATGGGCGGGGACAATGCCCCGGACATGGTGGTGGAAGGCGTGGACACGGCTCTTGAGCGGCTGACGGGTGTCAGTTTTCTCCTGTTCGGTGACGAAGCCCGCCTGAACCCGCTGCTGGACCGGTTTCCCCGGGCCCGCGCGGCGTGTCAGGTGCGTCATACGGCCGATATCGTGACCAACGACGCCAAGCCGGCCCAGGCACTTCGCCAGGGCCGGAATTCCAGCATGCGCCTGGCCATCAACGCCGTCGGCGACGGCACGGCCGCGGGTATCGTGTCGGCCGGCAACACCGGTGCGCTCATGGCCATGGCCAAATTCGTGCTCAAGACCTTGCCGGGCATCGACCGACCCGCCATCGCGACCTATTTCCCGACGCGGCGCGGGGAAAGCGTCATGCTCGACCTGGGCGCCAATGTGGAATGCGATGCCGAGAACTTGATCCAGTTCGCGGTGATGGGCGAGGTCTTCGCGCGCAACGTGCTGGGCCTGGAAAAGCCCACCGTCGGCATTCTCAACGTCGGCCAGGAAGACCTGAAGGGCAACCAGGCGGTCAAACTCGCGTCCAAGGGCTTGATGAATTCCAAGCTTCCGCTGCACTTCCACGGCTTCGTCGAAGGCGACGACATCGGCGCCGGCACCGTGGACGTGATCGTCACGGACGGGTTCACCGGTAATATCGCGCTCAAGACGGCCGAAGGCACGGCCAAGCTGTTCGGCCAATTCCTGAAGGAAGCCTTGACCAGCTCCCTACCGGCCAAGCTGGGCGCCATGCTGGCGAAATCGGCGCTCATGACCTTCAAGATGCGGGTCGACCCCCGGCGCTATAACGGGGCCATGTTCGTCGGTCTGAACGGAATCTGTGTAAAAAGCCACGGCGGCACCGACGCGGTCGGCTTCGCCAACGCAATCCATGTTGCCTACGAGCTGATTTCCAACAATTTCAACGAAAACATCAAGGAGGATTACGAACAATTCCGTGCCTCCTTCGATCCCAGCATCCTGACGGAAACCGACGACGACATTCCCGCCAACGGCTCGGATGTCCCCGACGGAAACGGCGGGTCCGGAGTGGTGGCCAACGGATGACCATGCCTCGCTCGATCATTCTGGGCTGCGGCTCCTATCTGCCGGAGCGTGTCGTCACGAACGACGAATTGGCCCAACGCGTCGACACCACCGATGAGTGGATCGTCGAACGCACGGGCATCCGCCAGCGCCACATCGCCGAGGACGGACAGTTCACCTCCGACCTCGCTTTCGCTGCTGCGGAACGAGCCATCGACCATGCCGGAATCGCCGTCGACGACATTGATCTGGTGATCCTGGCGACAACGACGCCGGACCAGACCTTCCCCTCGACGGCGACAAAAGTGCAGGCACGGCTCGGGATGTCGAACGGCGCCGCCTTCGATATTCAGGCCGTGTGCTCCGGATTCTTGTACGGAATTTCCACCGCAGACGCCTTCATCCGATCGGGGCAGGCCAAGACCGTGCTGTTGATCGGTGCCGAAACGTTTTCCCGAATTCTCGATTGGGAAGACCGTTCGACCTGCGTGCTGTTCGGCGATGGGGCAGGGGCCGTTGTCCTGCAGGCATCCGCCAACGGCGCCAGCGCGGACAATGACGGCGCCGGCAGCGGCCACAACCGGGAACGCGGCATCCTGTCCACGCATCTGCATTCGGACGGCAAGCTCAACGACCTTCTTTATGTCGACGGCGGGCCGTCCTCGACCCAGACCGTGGGCCATGTCCGCATGGTCGGACGCGAGGTTTTCCGCCATGCAGTGACCAATCTGGCCGCCGTGGTCGACGAAGCGCTGGACGCCAACGGCCTGGAACGCGACGACATTTCCTGGATCGTCCCGCATCAGGCCAACAAGCGTATTCTCGACTCGACCGCACGCAAACTGGGTGTGTCGCCGGAACGGGTCGTTACGACAGTGGACCGGCATGCAAACACCTCGGCCGCGTCCATTCCGCTGGCGTTGGATGCCGCTGTCAAGGACGGCCGGATCAAGCGCGGCGACCTGCTTCTGCTCGAAGCCATGGGCGGCGGGCTGACTTGGGGCTCCGCCCTCGTACGTTGGTAATTTCCCGCCTGATTTTAGGTTGTTACACGCAACCCTTTGACGTTGACGGCTTTCTCCGGCGAGGATACCCTTTGCCTCGCTCGCGGACCTAAGGGGGACCGAAAATTATGGCTGGTAAAACAATCACCCGCGCACAGCTGGGTGAGGCGGTGTATCAGGAAGTCGGGCTGTCGCGGAATGAATCCGCGGCCCTCTTGGAGAATGTCCTAGGCTATATGACGGATGCCCTGGCACGTGGCGAAACCGTGAAGATTTCGTCGTTCGGCAGTTTCTCCGTCCGCCAGAAGGGGCAGCGCATCGGACGCAACCCGAAGACCGGGCAGGAAGTGCCGATCCTTCCCAGGAAGGTTCTGGTGTTCCGGCCTTCGCAGGTCCTGAAAAGCCGGATCAATCGTTCCATAAGCAACAGCTAGGCGCGGCGTAGAGATGCCTGCGGATGACGCCAGGACTGTGAAGAAGTCGGCGGGCGCGTTCCGCACGATCAGCGAAGTCGCCGACGAGCTCGGCCTGCCGCAACACGTGCTGCGGTTCTGGGAAACCAAATCCCCCCAGATCAAGCCCATGAAGCGCGGTGGTGGCCGGCGTTATTACCGGCCCGAGGACATCGTGCTTCTCGACCGTATCCGGCGCTGGCTATACGAAGACGGCTACACCATCAAGGGCGTGCAGAAGCTGTTGAAGGACGGCGTCACCGACGACGGCGGCGAGGGCCAGGACATGCCCGCGGCTCCGGCCCCGAAATCCGTCCCCGCGGACGACGGACAGGCCGCGCAACTGGCCGCCGTATTGGCCGAATTGAAGGATATCCGGGCCCTTCTCAACTAAGCTCACAGCCCGCTCAGAAAAATCGTCCGGACCCGGCCAGGGTTGTTGCTCCCACTGGGCGCAGCAAGTATAGTCCGGCCCGCACGTCACCGGGGTTTTGCCCCGATGCACCTGCCGGTGGCCGCGAGCCCTCCCAAGGCAAATGATCGCGGCGCCAATAATGTAGTCGGAGCGTAGCGCAGCCTGGTAGCGCACCACACTGGGGGTGTGGGGGTCGTGGGTTCGAATCCCGCCGCTCCGACCATTTCTCTTTATTCAGATCACGTCTTCCGCCGCGGCTCTCGCAGACCGCGGGCGGGGTTGGGCTGTCTGCATCGCATCGGTCCGGGCACAATTCAACCAAATAGGTCAATTTAGCATTGGTGAATTTTCAACGAATGAGACATATCCTGACGATAATATTTCGCATAGGAAGCATCCAGGCGATGCCCCATACTGCGGACCAGGAGCGCCCCATCCTTGGACAACGCCAATCCGATCAACGGCGATCAGATCAGCTGGATATTCTCGGCTATTGACCGACGGAAACGGCTGTTTGATGACGGCATCGACGAAGTTGGCTTCGCGAGCCTTGTCGCGATCGCTCATGGACACCTTCGCGGCGCACCGTTCGACATTACCTCGCTCTCAAGTTGGTTAAGCATTCCCCGCACCAATTGCCAGCGCCTCGTCGAAAGTTGGGAGGCCGCCGGACTGTGCGAAAGAAGCCGATCGGGCCGTCGGGCACTTTTGGTACCCACGACGAAATGCTTCGAAAAGCTCGACCTTCTATCGTCCTATATCCGCGCCAATCCCATGCCTGATGGATGTACGGCGGCAGCCCTATCGACCAAATAGGTTACTTCAACGTTTTACTATTTTTTGAATTAAGATTAGCAACCTTAAGTAGTTAATCAATTGCTTGAGGGGCATCCCGTAATGACCAAAACTTATCTCCCTTTGCTCGCTGGTGCCGTTGTTCTTGGCCTAGCAAGTGGACCGGCATATGCCGATAGCTGGTATGTCGCCGGCAACGTCGGCTTAACATCCCTTTCCGACTCGGCGACGACTGACACCTTCGCGGGCGGCAACGTGTCCACCGACATCGAATATGATTCAGGTATCGGGCTTTCCGGCGCGATCGGCCGGTCCTTCGGCGCTTTCCGGGTAGAGGGCGAAGTGTCATACCGGAACAATTCATCGGATCAGGCAACGGACATCACCGGATCGCTGGCTGGTAACCTGTTCACCGCCGCCGGCCCGCTTGCGATCGACGCCGACATGTCGTCACTCGGTCTTCTTGCCAACGCTTATTATGATTTCAAGAACGACAGCCAGTGGACGCCGTTCTTGATGGGTGGCCTCGGCATCACGCGCCTGAATCTTGATGTCAAAAGTATCGGGGGCGCCTCTGTGAATTATGACGAAACCGATACCGTGGTGGCCTATCAAGTCGGCATGGGGGTCGGCTATCAAGTGACGCCGGAAACGTCAGTCACTGCATCATATCGATATTTTGCGACCGCCGATGCCTCGTTCAACGACAGCGTGGACAAGGTTGATGCGGAATATGGAACCCACAATTTCTGGATCGGTGTCGTTCACCAGTTCTAAGGCGTAAAACGCCGTATGGGAGATTTGAAGAGAGCCGTCCCGCCGATCATGGCCGGACGGCTCTTTCCATGTCTACCGATCACTTGCAGGCACAAAGAAAAAGGGCCGGAACACGAAGTTCCGGCCCGCAGTCTGTGCTCTTGAGGGAAGGGAGGATTCATTACAAATCCATCCAACACCCCGACTATGACAGGCCCGCCATAGCGCGGCTGTGATTGCCATCACAACCCTGGGAAAAATTGCCTTATTATGTGCCGGGTGGCGGCAACTCATTGATTTTGTTTGTTTCTTTTTTCAGGTTTAGTTCCAATTCCAGGTCATCCAGGAACCCACCGACGTCATTTGGCGCGAGTCCAAGGTGAAACGCGCCGCCGGGGGCTACCCGCACTGTCGGCCCGAAATCGCAGCGCCCCATGCACACCGTCCGTTCGACCCGAATATCGAGACCACGGGCCCGCACTTCCGCTTCGATGGCTTTGGCCAGATCCTCGCTGTTCCGCGCGGCGCAGGACGCCAGATCAGAGCGCAGACGGCGATTGATACAGATCATGATGGTCCAGCCGGCGGCGGGCGGCGGTACGGGCGGTGTGAAGGGAAGGTTATCCTGCGGCATGACGGGGCGTGACAAACATGGCATGAGGAGGGGAAATCGGGACTGGCATGGAAAGTGCAATTTGCCTCAGTGGTAACCCGGTGGGCCGGAACTTTTCTCCTCCTCCCCCCAAGCACTGGTTCACTGGGTTGCCGACCCTCCAAAAAATCATTGAAAACTCAACGCGTTGGCTGCATTCACCGGTGCAGGGCCAAAACCCGACCGCAGCTGAAACGTGCATTGGGAAAAGTTGTTCTTCGCACAACGCGTGGCGTTTTGAGAAACCTTGGCGAAATGCGACGACCACATCATGGTTCAGGCGTCATCGCCTGTCAGCAAGCGCCGGCCCGCATCGGTCAATTTACAGACCTGCCAGTCGGGCTTGAGGGGATTGTTGAACCAAGGTTCGGCCCAGCCGTGTTCGATACAGGCGTTGACCGTGCGGTCGCTGACTTTCTGGCCGACCTCATCAAACAACGGCAGCTTCCCGCCAGCCTGATTCAAGCCGCGGCGCAGCCATTTGCGCTGCTGCGCCGTCGGCTGCGGCCCCGCACCAGAATCCTGCCGCCTGCGTTCATTGATCTCTGTCTGGCCTTGCGACATCATGCCTCCTGCTCACCTGCCATCATGTCCCGTCCTCCGGGCGGCGTCTTTGGTGATGGTAATTGAGTTCCCGAGCCCCGCCAACCGATTAGGGCCGCAGGCACTGAACATGACCGCGAAATTCATCTACATGACCGCCACCGACATGGACGAGGCGCGGCGCATCGCCGAAACCCTGGTCGATGAGCGCCTAATCGCCTGCGCCAACATCCTGGGCGCCATGGAATCGGTCTATCGCTGGGACGGCAAGGTCACGCGCGGCAGCGAAGTCGCGGTGATCCTGAAGACATGGGGGGACCTGGCCGAAACGGCGATCGCCCGCGCGGCCGAGTTGCACAGCTACGACTGCCCTTGTCTGGTGGTTCTCGATCTGGCCGGCGGCCATGCGCTGTTTCTGAATTGGATATCGGCGGAAACGGGCGGGTAGGGAAACCCTTCGCGGCTCAGGATTTGAGAATGCCCGCGCCGATTTTCTCGACAATGGCCTTGGCCGCCTCTTCCGAGGCAATGCCGCCTGCAAAACCAACCTGAATGGCCTGAGACAAGGGACGCAGCAGCATGGCGCGGCGCAGGTCGACACTGTCCTCGCCCGTATCCCGCAATTGGCCGGCGACGCCGCTCAGGCTGCTGCACAGGCGGGCGACATGTTCGTAGCGCGTGTTCTCAAGCTGATCCTGGGCGCGCATGGCTTCTGCCACCACGCGGGCCAGTGTGTTGCGCAGATCCCGGTCGAACTCACCCTTTTCCAGGCGCGGTGCGATGCCGTTGATCAGTGATTTGATCTCGTCGCCGATGAACTGCAGACGGCAGCCCTTCACATCCTCTTCGGCGGCGGCGACATCCATTTCCTTGTCGAGGAAACCGATCTTCTCGCCCTTCAGCTTTCGGCTCAGGTGGTTCGGCGCGTCGATGGCCTTCGCCCCCTCGTCCTGCACCCGCTTGGGCCCCATGTAGTCCTCGGTCACCACGAAGGGGCGGCGCTTTTCCACCAAACGAGTGATGCGCGACATCAGGCCGACGGCGGAAACGGGTTTCGACACGACATCGTCGACCCCCATGTCGAGGGCCGCCTTGACCGCCTTGGGGTCCTCGTCCTCGACGACGACCAGAATGATGGGCACGAAGGGGTTGTGGCCGATTTTTCCCTGACGGATCTTTTGCGTCACGGCGGCGAAATTGCCGTCAGGCAGGCGTAGTTCTCCGATAATCAGGTCGGGATCGTTCTGGCCAAGGACGGTGACCACTTCCTTGCAGTCGTCACCCAGGCGAATATCCCGGCAGCCTTCGTTGAACAGAATATGGCGGACGCCCTGGCGGGCGCTGGCGTCGCCATCGACCAGAAACACGCCGATATTGCCAAAATTCAGTGTCGCCATTGTTCAGGCGTTTCCCCGGTCTTTTGATTCATCGCGTCCCCACGCCAACTGGCCGGAATATAGAACGTACGCCGGGCCTCTGTGAACCGACGTTCACACGAGGGCGTGCAAGTCACGCCGGACCCGTGCCGCGGTAACGCACCGCCGCCACGGCCTGGGCAGCGATCCCTTCACCTCGGCCGGTGAAGCCGAGACGTTCCGTCGTGGTCGCCTTGATATTGACCCGGTCTCCGGCGATGCCGAGGATCTCCGCAACCCGCGCGGCCATCGCGGCACGGTGCGGGCCGACCTTGGGCGCTTCGCAGATGATCGTCACATCAACGTTGACGATCATCGCCCCCCGGTCGCGGACCAGGGCGGCGGCATGCGCCAGGAAAATATCCGATTCCGCCCCCCGCCATTGCGGGTCCGTCGGCGGGAAGTGCTGACCGATGTCGCCTTCGCCGATGGCGCCCAGAATGGCGTCGGTCAGGGCATGCAGCCCGACATCGGCATCGGAATGACCTTTGAGCTTTTGCTTGTAGGGAACGTCGATGCCGCATAACCGCACGGCGTCGCCGGCCTCGAACTGATGGACGTCGAAGCCGAATCCGGTTCGCGTTTCACCGCCGTTCATCATCTCTTCGGCGCGCATCAGGTCGCCCTCCGTCGTGATCTTGAAATTATCCGCATCACCCGCAACCAGGGCGACTGCCAGGCCCGCGGCCTCGGCCACGGCGGCATCGTCGGTCAGGCTTTGCCCCTTGGCAGTGCCGTGGGCCGCCAGGATATCGGCAAAACGGAACCCCTGGGGCGTCTGCACCCGGTACAGCCCGGTGCGGTCCACGGTCTCCGCAACCCGGTCGTCCGTGCCGCGTTTCAGGGCATCGGCCACGGCCAGGGCAGGGACCGCGCCGGGCGTGCTCTCCAGCGCGGCGACGACATCTGAAATCACGCGGGCAGATACGAAGGGCCGGGCCGCATCATGGATCAATACCAGGTCAGGAACCCCACCAGAGGTCAGACCGGCCGCGAATTCCAGGCCATTGCGCACGGAATCCTGCCGCTCGGCGCCGCCCGCCGTATGACCGGCGATGTCCAGCCCCTGGGCGGCGGCCTCGAACATCTCACGATCATCGGGATGGATGACGCCGATCACCCGGGTCACGGCGGGATGGGCCGCAAAGGCGCGCAAGGCATGGCGCAGCACAGGCTCCCCGGCAAGGGTTCGGTACTGCTTGGGCAGGGGGCCGCCGAAACGATGGCCGCGCCCCGCGCCGACGATGATGGCCGTGCAATTCGCCATAGGTTCCGGTGTCGCCTTGATCAACGCAGAAAGGGAAGGGATATCAGGCGCGGAACATACTGAACAAACGGGGATTTTGCCAATAGGCCATGTCGCCCAGAGGTAATGCGCAAGCGCCCCTTGTCAAACCGGGCCTGTAGCGCGATGTTCTAGCCGCCCGTTGTAATGAAAGACTGAACAAATGGCCGCCGACTCCGTTCTCAACATTGCCGCCCTGGTCGCCCTGCTGCCGGCGCTGCTCGCCGCCTGGAAGGGCGCGGCGGAACAGCCCCAGGCGCGATTTTGGATGCTGCTTGCCGTGGCCGTGGTCGGGCCCGTGGCTTGGACCGTGGCCGCCGCCTCGGCGGTCGCCGATTGGCGCACGGACCTTTCATTCTCGCTTTGGGTATCGGTCAGCGCCAGTATGGCCCTGTTCGCCGCCGCGGCCGTGTTCGACCGCGACGTTGCACGCCTGTCGCCCTTATTTCTCGCGCTGATGACGCTGCTGGCCGTTCTTGCCATGCTCAGCCACGGCACGACCAATGTATCTCCCATGACCATGGCGCCCGGGGACGGCGGTTGGTTGTGGTTCCATATCGGTGTGTCCATCGCGACCTATGCGCTGCTGACCGTGGCCGCCGCGGCCTCTCTCGCGGCCTTGCTGCAGGAACGCGCCTTGAAGCGCAAGACGCCCCTGAAACGCCCCCAAGGCCTGCCCTCGGTGCTGGATTGCGAAGGGGTGGTGCTGCGCTTCCTGTGGCTATCGGCGGCGGTCCTCGCACTCGGCATGGCCACCGGAACGGCCATCAACCTGACTCATGACGTGTCCATTCTGCATCTCGACCACAAGACCGTGTTCGCCCTGGCCGCCTTCGCGGTGATCTGCGCGCTGCTGTACGCGCATCAGAAAACCGGCGCCCGCGGCCGGCAGGTCGCTCGCCTGGTTTTACTGGCCTACTTGTTCGTGACCCTGGCCTATCCGGGGGTCAAATTCGTGACCAGCGTGCTCTTGGCATAAAATTTATGCGGCTTTCCCTCGCATTTAGTTGAATTCTTGCCGTTTCTGCCCAATAAATGGGCACGCAAAATGGGATACCCAACATGTCTATGAAGATTGGTGGGGTCGAGATTTCCGACCCGGTTGTTTTAGCGCCCATGTCCGGCGTCACCGACATGCCGTTCCGCCGCTTGGTCAAGAGCTGCGGCGTCGGCCTTGTCGTGTCGGAAATGATCGCCAGCCGGGCGATGATCCATGCCGCCAAGAAGACCATGAAGATGGCGACCCATTGCGCCGAGGAGCACCCCATGTCGGTGCAGTTGGCCGGCTGCGAGCCCGAGGTCGTGGCCGAGGCCGCGCGCCTGAACGAGGCCCGTGGTGCCGCGCTGATCGACATCAACATGGGCTGCCCCGTGAAAAAGGTCGTGAACGGCGATGCCGGCTCCGCCCTGATGCGCGACGTCGAACACGCGACCAAGATCCTCGATGCCGTGGTCAAGGCCGTCGCCATCCCCGTGACCCTGAAGATGCGCATGGGCTGGGACCACGATAGCCTGAACGCACCGATCCTCGCCCGCGCGGCCCAGGACGTGGGTATCAAGGCTGTCGCCGTGCACGGCCGCACGCGCTGTCAATTCTACAAAGGCAGCGCCGACTGGAAATTCATTCAAAACGTCAAGGACGCGGTCGATATCCCTGTTTTTGCAAACGGAGACATCCTGACCCTCGACGACGCCAAGCGCTGCATGGAAGAATCCGGAGCCGATGGCCTGTTGATCGGGCGCGGTACTTATGGCCGGCCCTGGTTCCCGGCCCAGGTCATTCATTTCCTGAAGACCGGCGAACGGCTGCCCGATCCCACGATCGGCGCTCAATACGAGATGCTGCGCCGGCATTACGAGGACATCCTCAGCCACTACGGCGTCCACGCGGGCGTCAAGATCGCGCGCAAGCACATCGGCTGGTATTCCAAGGGCCTGCCCGGATCGGCGGAATTTCGCGCCGATATCATGGGCCAGGAAGATCCGGATGTCGTGCGCCACAAGCTGGCCGCGTTCTACGGCCCGCAGATGGAAAGGGCCGCGGCGTGATGGAAACCACCATCACTCGGGTCCGTGCCGGCGGGCGCGCCCATTCGCCTGCGGATTCCGCGACCATCCTGGACCTTCTACCGGCCCCCGTGGTGACGCTCGATGCCGAAGACCGCATCACCATGGTCAATGCGGCGGCGGAGAATTTCTTCAGTGCCAGTGCTTCCCATTTGATCGACCGCCCGCTGTCCAATTTCGTGCCGCCCGATTCACCCTTACACGGGCTGATCACCCAGGTGCGGCGGGCCAATGCCCAGGTCTCGGAACACGAACTTGCCATCGAAAGCCCGCGCGTCGGTCGCCATTTCCTCAGCGTGCAGGCGACGCCGCTGCCGGATTCACCCGGCTTCATCGTGCTGATGATGTTCGACCGTGGCATCACGGAAATGATCGACCGTCAGATGACCCACCGGGGGGCGGCGCGCTCCATCACCTCCATGGCCGCCGTGCTGGCCCATGAGGTGCGCAATCCACTGTCCGGCATCCGGGGTGCTGCGCAGCTTCTCGAACAGAACGCCTCCGACGAGGATCGGCCGCTCGCCGAATTGATCCGCCAGGAAGCCGACCGCATCTCGACCCTGATCGGGCGCATGGAAATCTTCACCGATTACGGCCCGTTCGAGCGCAAGCCCGTGAACATCCACAAGGTCCTGGACCGGGTGCAACGCCTGGCGGAAACCGGGTTCGGCGCCAACATCCGGTTTCGCGCCGATTTCGACCCGTCACTGCCGCCGGTGCCGGGCGACCACGATCAGCTGGTGCAGATTTTCCTCAATCTGGTCAAGAACGCCTGCGACGCCTGTCCCGAAGTCGGCGGCGAAATCAACCTGCGCACCTCCTATCAGCATGGTGTGCGGTTTGCGCTGTCGGGCCGCAAAGACAAGGTCGCGTTGCCCTTGAAGGTTTCCATCATCGATAACGGCCCCGGCATTCCCGACGACCTGACGTCCAACCTGTTCGATCCCTTCGTGACGTCGAAACCGAACGGCACCGGCCTGGGGCTCGCCCTGGTTGCCAAGCTGGTCGGCGATCACGGCGGCGTGGTCGAATGCGAAAGCCGCCCGGGTCGGACCGAATTCCGGGTCATGCTGCCGTTCTACGAAGACACTGATCCGGGAGAATTGAAATGAGCGGCCGCACCGTTCTTGTCGCCGACGACGACGCGGCGATCCGCACCGTGGTCGCGCAGGCGCTCGGCCGCGCCGGACTGGACGTCAAGACGACGGGTCAGGCCTCGACATTGTGGGATTGGGTATCGGCGGGTGAGGGCGATATCGTCATTACCGACGTCATCATGCCTGATGAAAACGGCCTGGACCTGATCCCCCGCATCAAGGGAATCCGCCCCGAACTGCGCATCGTCGTGATGAGCGCACAGAACACCATCTTGACGGCGGTCAAAGCCGCCGAAAGCGGGGCCTTCGAATACCTGCCGAAGCCGTTCGACATCAACGAATTGGTCTCCATCGTGCGCCGCGGGCTGGAAGCACCGCCCGAGCAGCCGGGCCTGAGCCCCGAGCACGCCGGCGTGGAAAAGCTGCCGCTGGTCGGCCGCTCGCCGGCCATGCAGGAAATCTACCGTACCCTGGCGCGCCTGATCTCGACCGACCTGACCGTGTTGATCACCGGTGAATCGGGCACCGGTAAGGAACTGGCCGCGCGGGTGCTGCACGATTACGGCAAGCGCAAGCGGGGGCCGTTCGTTGCCGTAAACATGGCGGCAATTCCGCGCGAATTGATCGAAAGCGAACTGTTCGGCCATGAGAAGGGGGCCTTCACGGGGGCCACCATGCGCTCGTCCGGCCGCTTCGAGCAGGCCGAGGGCGGCACCCTATTCCTCGACGAAATCGGCGATATGCCGCTGGAGGCACAGACGCGCCTGCTGCGCGTGCTGCAGGAAGGGGAATACACCTCCGTCGGCGGCCGGGTGACGCGCAAGACCGACGTCCGCATCGTCGCCGCCACTCATCAGGACCTGAACCAACTGACCCGCCAGGGCCGCTTCCGCGAGGATTTGTTCTACCGCCTCAATGTCGTGCCGCTGCGCCTGCCGCCGCTGCGCGAACGGCTTGAGGACATCCCTGAACTGGTCAAAACCTTCCTTGCCAAGGCAGCGGGCGAGGGACTGCCATGGAAGATCATCGAGGGCAAAGCCACGGAACGCCTGATGGCCTACAACTGGCCGGGCAACGTGCGCGAACTGGAAAACCTGATTCATCGCCTGGCCGCCCTCTATTCCGAAGAAACCATTTCCGAGCAGGCAATTTCAGCGGAGCTCGCCGATCGCGGCCGCAGCGGCGACCCGGGTGCCAACCGGGGCCTGTCACAAGTCGTCGAAGAACGTCTGGAAGCCTATTTCGGCGCCCATGCGGGGGCACTGCCGGCGGCGGGTCTGTACGACCGCGTGCTGCGTGAAATCGAACGGCCGCTGATCCTGCTGACTCTGCGGGCCACCCGCGGCAATCAGGTCAAGGCGGCCGAGGTTCTGGGTCTCAACCGCAATACCCTGCGCAAGAAGATCCGCGATCTCGACATTTCGGTGGTGCGGGGCCAGAAATGAACCCGCCGGCCACGCCCGGACAAGGCCCCATCGGCAGCCTTTGGGCGCTGATCGGCCTACGCGGGGCGAGCGCTAAGCGGCTTCTTGCCTACGGGCTTGCGGCGGCGGCGGTCGTGTCCTGCGTGGCCACGGCTTTCATGTTGGTGTTCCGCCCGGCCCAGACCCAGAACATCGAAACCATCGTCGCCATGATTTATCTGGATGGCGCGATCCTGCTATTGCTCGGCATGGTCGTCGGCCAGCGTCTGTTCTCGATCTGGCTTGACCGGCGGCGCGGGCAGGCCGGCTCGGGCCTGCATGTGCGCATGGTGACCCTGTTCGCCCTGGTCGCCACGGCACCGGCCATTCTGGTCGCCGTGATGTCGGCGACCTTCCTGCATTACGGCGTACAGGCCTGGTTCAACGAACGGGTCTCGACGGCGCTTGAACAGTCCATGGGGGTGGCCAGCGCCTACCTGAAGGAACACCGGGAAAATTTCGGCACGGACATCCTGGCCGTGGCCAACGACCTGAACATCAATTCCGGCATTCTCACGCGCGAACCCTGGCGGCTTGAACCGCTCCTGACCTTCCACACACGGTCGCGCGGGTTCACCGAGGCGGTCATGGTCGACGGCACGGGGAAGGTCATCGCGCAATCCGAATTTTCCCGTCCGCGTGAGACCGAGCAGCTCACCCCAGAGCTTTTCCAACAAGCGCAGGCCGGCAAGATCACCCTGATCCCGCTCGACGAACAGGACCGCATCCGCGCCATCTACAAGCTAAACCGCTTCGTCGACGCCTATCTGGTGCTTGAACGGTTCGTGAACCCGGATGTGCTCAACCATATCGACACCATTCAGAACGCGGTGCGTGAATACCAGCGCCTGCAGCGCGAACGGGGCGGCTTGCAGGTCAGCTTCATTCTGATTTTCACCGTGGTTTCCGTGCTGTTGCTGTTGGCTGCCGTGTGGACCGGCCTGACGGTCGCAACACAATTGGCAGAGCCGGTTTCGAGCCTGATCTATGCCGCCGAACGCATCCGCGACGGTGATCTGACGACGACTGTCGATATTCCCGACGCCGACGATGAACTGGCGTCCCTGTCGCGCGCCTTCAACCGCATGACGGCACAGATCCGCGGTCAACAGGAAGGCCTGATTTCGGCCAACCGGGAATTGGACGAACGGCGCCGATTCACGGAAACGGTGCTGGCCGGTGTGTCGGCGGGCGTGGTCGGCCTGGACAAGGATGGGCGCATCAATCTGCCCAACCGGTCGGCCTCAGTCCTCGTCGGTGAAGACTTGATGCGGGCCAAGGGGCGGTTGCTGGTCGATCTGGTGCCGGAATTCTCCCCCCTGTGGTCAGAAGCCAAGCGCCGGCCCGACCGGCAGCAGCGCTCCGAGGTCAAACTTGCCCGCGATGGTAGCGAACGTACCCTGTTGGTCCGTATCGCCGCCGAACGCCTGGCTGGCCAGTTGCTGGGCTTCGTCGTCACCTTCGATGATGTGACTGAACTCTTGTCGGCGCAGCGCGCCGCCGCCTGGGCCGACGTGGCGCGACGCATCGCCCACGAGATCAAGAACCCGCTGACGCCCATCCAATTGTCTGCCGAACGCTTGAAGCGCAAATACCAGGGCGAAGTCACCTCGGACCCGGAAACCTTCACCACCTGCACGGATACAATCATCCGGCAGGTCGAGGACATCGGCCGCATGGTCGACGAATTCTCGTCCTTCGCGCGTATGCCGCAACCCTCCATCGGGCGCGAGAACCTGTCAAACCTGATTCGCGAAGTCGTCATTCTGGAGCGCTCACGCACGGAAGACATCACGCTCGACCTCACCTTGCCGGACGGCGACATGATGCTGCGTTGTGATCGGCGCCAGGTGTCGCGCGCCCTCACCAACATCCTGAAGAACGCAGCGGAAAGCGTTGAAAGCCGTATTCTTCAGGACGAGACCGATGGTGGCGAGAGCGAACCCGGCCGAATTTCCATCACGGTAACCGACAGCCGCGGCCAAGACGGCGGCGACGAAAGCGTTGCCGTGACCGTTGAGGACAACGGCATCGGCCTGCCCGAAGCCGGGCGCGAACGGTTGACCGAACCTTACGTGACGACGCGCAGCAAGGGCACGGGCCTGGGACTGGCCATTGTCCGCAAGATCATGGAAGATCATCAAGGTGACCTGCGCCTCGAGGATCGCCCCGGCGGCGGGGCGCGGATCAGTCTGGTGTTTCGGGACTTGGATGAAACCGCCAACGACGGCGACAAAGATCCCATGAAGGTCGCGACCGGCCTGGGATTGGGGTAGGGCTGTCATGGCACAAGATATTCTTATCGTCGACGACGAAGCCGACATTCGAACCCTCACGGCGGGGATTCTCGAAGACGAGGGCTACGAAACCCGCGAAGCGGCGGACAGCCAGGGAGCCCTTGAAGCCCTGTCGGCGCGGCAGCCGAGCCTGGTGCTGCTCGACATTTGGCTTCAGGGCAGTGAACTGGACGGCCTGCAGATTCTCAAGCAGATCAAGCAGAACCACCCGGAAATCCCGGTTTTAATGATGAGCGGTCACGGCACCGTGGAAACCGCCGTCACGGCCATCAAGGATGGCGCCTACGACTTCATCGAAAAGCCGTTCAAGGCCGACCGCCTGCTGCTCAACGTGCGGCGCGCGGTTGAGGCGGCGCGTCTGCGCTCGGAGAACGAGGAACTGAGACTGCGCGCCGGCTCGTCCCTCGACCTGATCGGCACGTCATCGGCAATGCGCGAAATCCAGCAGGTCATCGACCGCGCGGCGCCGTCCAACAGCCGAATCCTGATCTTCGGGCCAAGCGGCAGCGGCAAGGAAATCGTGGCGCGCAACATCCATGCGCGTTCCAACCGTGCCGACGGCCCCTTCGTCATCGTCAACTGCGCCACCATGGCGCCGGACCGGGTTGAAATGGAGCTGTTCGGCACCGAAGGTGACGGCGGTTCGCGGCGCATCGGCACGTTCGAACGCGCCCACGGCGGCACCCTGGTGCTCGACGAGGTCTCGGACATGCCGCTGGAAACCCAAGGCAAGATCGTGCGCGTTCTGCAGGAACAGAATTTCGTGCGGGTCGGCGGCTCCACCCGGGTGCAGGTCAACGTGCGCGTGATCTCGTCGACCACCCGCGATCTGCAGGCGGAAGTCGCCGCCGGGCGGTTCCGTGAGGATCTGTTTTACCGTCTCAACGTGGTGCCCCTGACGATGCCGGCGCTGGCCAACCGGCGCGAGGACATCCGCGACCTGACCGACCATTTCATGCGCCAGGCCGCCGACGCCACCGGTCAGCAGCCCCGCCGCCTGGGCGAGGATGCCTTGGCGGCATTGCAGAGTTACGCATGGCCGGGTAACGTCCGCGAACTTCGCAACGTGATCGAACGGGTGCTGATCCTGGCCCCCGGCGACAACGACACGGTTCTGGGGGCCAGCATGCTGCCAACGGAGTTTCTCGACGGAATAAAACGCAGCACCATCGGCAGTGACGAAGGCTATCTGGCCAAGCCGCTGCGCGACGCGCGGGAAGATTTCGAACGTGAATACCTGAATGCCCAGATGTCGCGGTTCAACGGCAATATTTCGCGCACCGCACAATTCGTGGGCATGGAGCGCTCGGCCCTGCACCGCAAGCTCAAATCCCTCGGCCTGACGGACGAGGACCGCGACCGCGGGTCGTCATGACCACTTCCCACACAACCGCCGCATCCAAAGAAGGGCGCCCGGCATGAAGATCATCGTTTGCGGCGCCGGCCAGGTCGGCGTCAACATCGCCCGCCAATTGGCGTTGGAAAACCACGACGTAACCATCGTCGACCAAGCACCGGACCTGGTGCGCCGGGTATCCGACACCCTGGACGCTCAGGCAGTGGTGGGCCATGCCTCCCATCCGGACGTGTTGGAGCGCGCCGGCATCGCCGACGCCGACATGCTGATCGCCGTGACGCTGACCGACGAGATCAACATGGTCGCCTGTCAGGTCGCCCATTCCCTGTTCGACGTGCCGACCAAGATCGCCCGCATCCGCCAGAAAAGTTATCTCGACCCCATGTGGGCCAACCTGTTCTCGCGCGATAACCTTCCCATTGACGTCATCATTTCGCCGGAGATGGAAGTCGCGCGCGCCGTGGCACGGCGCCTGCGCATTCCCGGTGCCATGGACATGATTCCCCTGGCCGACGGGGCGGTGACACTGCTCGGCGTGCGCTGCACCGAGGAATGCCCGCTGCTGAACACGCCGTTGAAACAGCTGACCCAGCTGTTCCCTGACCTTAACATCGTCGTTGTCGGCCTGGTCCGCGACGGCAACGCCATCGTACCCAAGGCCGATGACCAGATGGCCCCCGGCGACGAGGTCTATTTCGTGGTCGACACCGCGCAGATCAGCCGTGCCATGACCGCCTTCGGCTATGACGCCGGCGAGGCGCGGCGCCTGCTGATCATCGGCGGCGGTAACATCGGTCTGGTCCTGGCGCAGGAGATCGAGCGCGAATATCCCTGGGTCAAAGCCAAGATCATTGAGCACAACAAGGAGCGCGCCGAATACATTTCCGGCCAGTTGGAAAGCACGGTCGTACTGAACGGCGACGCGCGCGACATCGAAATCCTGGAAGAAGCCAACATCCGCGGCACCGACACGGTGGTCGCCGTCACCAACGACGACGAAAGCAATATCCTGGCCTCGCTTCTGGCCAAGAAGTTCGGCTGCGAACGCACGGTGACCCTGGTCAACACCTCGATCTACGAGCAGCTGATCGGATCCCTCGGCATCGACGTGGTGGTCAGCCCACGCAACATCACGGTCTCGACCATCCTGCAGCATGTACGGCGCGGGCGCATTCACTCGGTCCACGCGGTTCGCGAGGGCCTGGGCGAACTGATCGAGGCCGAGGCTCTGGAAACTTCGGACCTTGCCGGCAAGACGCTGAAGGAAATCCAACTACCGACAGGAGTCGTCGTCGGCGCCATCGTGCGTGACGGCAAGATGCTATTCCCGCGCGGCACGACCACGGTCGAGGCCGGCGACCGCGTGATCCTGTTCTCGGCACCGGAATCCATCCGCAAGGTCGAAAACATGTTCGCCGTGCAACTTGAATATTTCTAAGCAGTGACCGATTCGCATCTTCCGCCGCCGTTGACCCTGCCCAGGGCCGTCGTGTTCGACTGGGACAACACCCTTGTCGATACCTGGCCGATCATTCACGACGCATTGAACCATACCTTCCGTGCCTGGGGCCTGCGTGAATGGACGCTTGAGGAAACCCACGCCAAGGTCCGCAAGTCGCTCCGCGACAGCTTTCCCGGACTGTTCGGCGACGACTGGGAAAAGGCCGGCGATGTGTTCTACGCACGCTATGGGGCGATCCACGCAGAAAAGTTGCAGCCGGCGGCGGGGGCGGCGGCACTCCTTCAAGGGCTGACTGATGCCGGTGTGTACCTTTGCGTGGTGTCCAACAAGAAAGGATCGTTTTTGCGTAAGGAGGCCCAGGCATTGGGCTGGACCGGTCATTTCGGCGCCCTGGTCGGGGCCATGGACGCACCGCGCGACAAACCGGCCCGTGACCCCATCGACATGGCGCTGCATCCCGGCGGCATGACGGCCGGGGAGGGCATTTGGTTCGTCGGCGACGCCGATGTCGACATGGAATGCGCCCATGGAGCGGGCTGTTATCCAGTGCTGATCCGCCCCCAACCGCCCGGACTAGATGAATTTGTCGACTTTCCTCCAGCCCTGCATTTCAGCGACTGCGATAGTCTTTGCAAGTTCACTCAGACACTGTAAGCTTTTGTACAAGGCTGGTTAGCCGTGTAGAAACAAAAGAGAAAACAACAACAGGGAGCCCGGAACAAAGTCGGACGCGGCGTTACGGCCAGCGCGCAGGAGCGAGGTGCGGCCGCAAAAAGACTTTGGGGTGGGGAGTGATGTCGTCAGAAAAATCACAAAACGTGCAGGACGTTTTTCTTAATCACATCAGGAAGAACAAAACTGCGGTCACGGTGTTTCTGGTCAACGGAGTCAAACTGCAGGGAATCGTCACCTGGTTTGACAATTTTTCCGTTCTTCTGCGCCGGGATGGGCATACGCAGTTGGTGTATAAACACGCCATCTCGACGGTCATGCCGTCCGTTCCCGTTCAATTGTTCGAACCGGATGCGGCCGAGTCCGCCGAGGGTTGAGCGAACAAACGCCAGGTGATGTCACGTCCGCCGCCAAGGCGGCGGGCGCGGGCGCTTGCGCCGTCATCCATCCGAACATGTCCGCAGCCGGCGGAGCCGACAGCCGCAGTGCACGCGCCAACCTGGACGAGGCCATCGCGCTTGCCGGGGCCATCGACCTGGACGTCGTCCACGCCGAAACGTTCGAGTTGCCCCGGCCCCGGCCTTCGACCCTTCTGGGCAAGGGCACGGTGGAGCGCATCGGCGAGACCCTGCATGCCCTGCCGGACTGCGAGTTGGTTGTCGTCAACGCCAACCTGACGCCGGTTCAGCAACGCAATCTGGAAACCGCCTGGGAAGCCAAGGTCATCGACCGTACGGGTCTGATCCTGGAAATCTTCGGTGCCCGAGCACGGACCAAGGAAGGCCGCCTGCAGGTCGACCTGGCCGCGCTTAGCTATCAATTGGGGCGTCTGGTCCGCAGTTGGACCCACCTGGAACGCCAACGCGGCGGGGCGGGGTTCATGGGCGGTCCCGGTGAGCGGCAGATCGAACTGGACCGACGCATGATCCGCCAGCGCATCGCGCGGCTGAAGCGCGAATTGGCGGAAGTGAAACGCACCCGGTCCCTGCAGCGCCGCGCACGCCAGCGGGTGCCTTATCCGGTGGTCGCCCTCGTGGGCTATACCAACGCCGGTAAATCGACCCTGTTCAACCGCCTGACCGGGGCCGACGTGGTCGCCCGCGACCAATTGTTCGCGACCCTGGACCCGACCATGCGCAAACTTGACCTGCCGGAAGGCGGGCCGGTCATCTTGTCCGATACGGTGGGCTTCATTTCCGACCTTCCGCACCAACTGGTCAATGCCTTCCACGCGACCTTGGAAGAGGTCGTGGAGGCCGACATGGTTCTGCATGTGCGCGACATCGCCGACCCGGACACGGAAATCCAACGCCGCGACGTGCTGGAGGTACTGGGCGGCCTCGGCCTTGGCGACGACACGGAAACGCCGATCACCGAGGCCTTCAACAAGATCGACCTTCTTGCGCCGGAAGCGCTCGCCGCCCTGGAGGAACGCATCGCCCGCCAGGACAACAACCCGCCGATCGCCATTTCCGCCGTGACAGGGCAGGGGTTGGATACCCTGATCCAGCGCATCCAGGACGCTCTTGGCGACAAGCTTGGAGAATTGGAACTGGACCTGGGCTTCGACGAGGGGGCGACCCTGGCCTGGATCTACGAACACGGCGAGGTTCTGGACCGGGCCGACGGTGAAGCCGGCATCCATCTGCGCGTCCGCATGGACCCGCGCAGCCAATCGCAGCTGCTGACCCGTATCGACAGCGCCCGCCAGAGCCGTCTACACTAGCCTGCAAGGGTTCCAGGGGCGGATTCCCTACACCGGTTGGTAACCATTTCCCATTAAACCGGGGACATCGCATTCCGGCGACAGCAGACATCCGGTACGGACGGAAGGGCACCCATGGCGACAAACCGCAGCCAAAATAAATGGCGTTCCAAGAACAAGTTGGTCAAGCGCCAACTGAACGTCATGGCGAAAAGCCATGTGCACGACCATCTACAGCGTCTGGCCGACGATTTCCGCCTGCGCGGTAAGGGCGAAGCGGTATCCTTCGCCACCTTCATCACCCGCGCCCTGATGCAGCGTGCCGATTACAGCGACGATGTCGCGCAAATGCTGGAAGACCTTGCAGAAGCCTTCCACCGCGATCGCGACATTCATTCCAACTGATCTGCCCTTACAAGGCAGCGTCCGGATTACCAAACCCGTGCCCAATGCCTTCGACATCGATCCCGACCGCGTCGCCGCCATTCTGCGCGAAACGGCGGAGACGGAAATTCTGCCGCGCTTCCGCACTCTGGCAAGCCACGAGATTTCGGAAAAGAACCCGGGCGATCTGGTGACCGTCGCCGACCAGGCCTCGGAAGCCATGCTGACCCGCCGTCTCGCGGATTTGATCCCGGGGGCCTTGATCGTCGGCGAGGAAGCCCATGAAGTCAGCCCGGAGGCCCTGGGCGAGATCAATGACGCCCCCTGGGCCTGGATCATCGACCCCCTGGACGGCACCCATAATTTCGCCCACGGCACGCCGCGCTTCGCGATGATCCTGGCCCTCGCCCGGCGCGGCGAGACCGCCATGGGCTGGATCCTAGACCCCATGGACGACCATCTGGCCTTTGCGGAGGCGGGGGCCGGTGCCGCCATCGACGGCACCCCCCTGCGCCTGGGAGATGCCGGCCCGGTCGCCGCCATGACCGGATCTCTCGGCAACAAGTTCGCGGACCGTCTGCGTGCCCGCGCCGGAACACCCGGGGCCTCGGCAATCCCCAAGGCGTTTTTGCGCTATCGCTGCGTCGGCCTGGAATACATGGATCTGGCGCGGGGGAAGCTTGATTTCGCGCGCTATGCCGGAAAACTGATGCCCTGGGACCATGCGGCGGGGGTGCTGCTGCATGGCGAAGCCGGCGGCAAGGCGGCCATGACCGGCGACGGGCGGTCCTATGCCCCCGGCATGGCGCGGCCCGGCGACGCGTTGCTGCTGGCCCCCGACACGCCGGCTTGGACAGCGCTCGACCGCCTAATGTCCTAAGACATATCCCGCCTTGCCCCGACGCGTTGGGGGCGCTACCAAACGGGACGGCATTTACATCTGGAACGATTTCAAAGGAGGCGGCATGGCACGCTGCGCATTCATCGGCCTGGGCGTCATGGGCTATCCCATGGCCGGGCATCTGGCGAAAAACGGCCATCAGGTCACCGTCTATAACCGCACCACGGCCAAGGCCGAGAAATGGGCGGCCGACCACGGCGGCGCGTTCGGCAAGACACCCGCGGAAGCCGCCAAAGGGGCGGAATTCGTGTTTTCCTGCGTCGGCAATGACGACGACCTGCGCGCCGTCACGTTTGGCGACGACGGCATGCTGGCGGGCATGGCGGACGGCACGATTCTGGTCGACCACACCACCGCATCGGCTGCCGTGGCCCGCGAGATCGCGGCCAAGGCAGCGGAAATGGGGATCGGCTTCATCGACGGCCCCGTATCCGGCGGCCAGGCGGGGGCCGAGAACGGCGTGCTGACCGTCATGTGCGGCGGCGAGGACGGGGATTTCGCCCGCGCCGAGCCTGTGATCCAGGCCTATGCCCGCGCGGTCACCCTGCTGGGGCCCGTGGGCTCGGGCCAGCTCTGCAAAATGGTCAACCAGATCTGCATCGCCGGTCTGCTTCAGGGCTTGTCTGAAGGGCTCGACTTCGGCATGCGCGCCGGGCTCGACGTCAAGCAGGTGCTCGACGTGATTTCCAAAGGTGCGGCGCAAAGCTGGCAGATGGAAAACCGCGGCAAGACCATGGTCGACGACGAATTCGAATTCGGCTTCGCCGTCGACTGGATGCGCAAGGACCTTGGGATTTGCTTCGCCGAGGCAGAGAGCAACGGCGCCGAACTGGCGGTCACCCGCGTCGTCGACGGCTATTACAAGGACGTCCAGGACATGGGCGGGGCACGCTGGGACACCTCGTCGCTGATCCGCAGGTTGCGCCGCAAATAGGGCACAGCCTTCGGGAAAGGGGGCGGCCATGACGTATGACGAGTTCAACGCCTTCTGCAGAACACTGCCGGCCGCGACCCATGTCGTGCAATGGGGCGGATCGGACGTGTGGAAGGTCGGCGGCAAGGTATTCGCCATCGGCGGTTGGAACGCGGGCGATCTCGCTGGTATCACCTTCAAGGTCTCGGAATTCGCCTATGACGTTCTGCGCGATATGCCGGGCCTTCGCCCGGCCCCGTATCTGGCGTCACGTGGCATGAAATGGATCCAGCATTATGCCGAACCGGGATTGAGTGACGGCGACCTCAAGGACCATCTTGCGGAATCGCACCGCCTCGTCTCCTTAGGATTGACCAAGACGCTGCAACGGGACTTGGGGCTGAACCAGGACAGCTGAGCGTTCGCGCGGGTGTTGGGCATAAACAGGGTGGCTCCGCCCCCCCAGACGTCACCCCCGGGCTTGACCCGGGGGTCCATTGATCGGGGTAGGCGTGGATGCCCGTGTCGAGCACGGGCATGACGGCAAATAACACGCCCTAACGCAGGCTGATCTGCATCTGCGGCGTGGCGCGGTAGATGTTGGGGATGCGGTAGATATAGACCTTGGTGCGCGGGCCACGGGCGGGGAAGTCCTTTACCTCGTCGGCGTTATGGCTGATCACCTTGGTATCGGTGATGACACGCAGTTCACCCGACGTATTCAGGCCCGATTGGACGATCTGGTCTTTCTGGCTTTTTCCCAAGGACCGGCCCAGCATGTTTACGATGCGGGTTTCCTTGTTGTAGGCGATGCCGAAGATATGCTCGTTTCGGCGCAGGAAGGTAACCGACTTGGCCTGCAGCAGGTCGCCCTCGCGATGCCAGTGGATCTTGAAATAACCCTGCTTGATGTAGCTGAAATCGGATGCGTCCGGGTCGCGCTCGATATCCGCCTTCAGCTTCTTGACCTCATCGACTTCCTGCGCCCCCTGGACCTTGCCGTCCTTGAGCGCACCGTATAGCCGCGTATCGACCATGTAGCCGGAGAACGTGAGCTTGTAATAGCCGCGCCGATCCAACTCGATCTCGGCGTCGAAGCGCGCCGGCAGATAGCAGCCGGAAAGCGCGACCGCGGCGACAAGGAGGATCAGCAGGGGACGAAGACAGCGGCGCATGCGGAAACTCGGGTTCTCAAGCGGTTTAAGTCCTTCAACCTTCTAGCCTATTGCGGCCGTCCGGTCAGCGGTTTTGATTATCGGGCGGATGTGTCGTGCGCCTTTTCGGCCTGCCAGGCGGCTTCCATCTCATCAAGGCTGGCATCCGCCGGGTTGCGGCCGTCGGCGCGCAGGCGCTTTTCCATGCGACGGAAGCGGTCTTCGAACTTGTGATTGCCCTGGCGCAAGGCCGTTTCCGGATCGATCTTCAGATGGCGGGCCAAATTGGCGACGGCGAACAGCAGGTCGCCCATTTCCTCCTCGACCCGCGCCGGTGAGCCTCCGGCGGCCATCTCGGCCCGCAGTTCGGCCAGTTCTTCCTCGATCTTGGCGATCACCGGCTCGGCCTCGGGCCAGTCGAAGCCGATGCGGGCTGCGCGTTTCTGAAGCTTTTCCGCCCGGGTGAGAGCGGGAAGGGGGATCGCCACGCCGTCCAGCGCACTGGCGTCTTCCGCCGGTGTCTCGCCCTTTTCCGCCCGCTCCCGGGCTTTCAGGTCTTCCCAATGAACGGTCTGAGCCTCGGCCGAATTGATTTCCGTATCGCCGAACACATGGGGATGGCGGCGGATCATCTTGTCGGCGATGGCGCGGGCCACGTCGTCATAATCGAAATGCCCCGCTTCCTCGGCCATGCGGGCGTGAAAGAAGACCTGAAGCAGCAGGTCGCCCAGCTCGTCCCGCAATCCCGCCATGTCGCCCCGCTGGATGGCGTCGGCAACCTCGTAGGCTTCCTCGATGGTATAGGGGGCGATGGTCGCGAAGGTCTGTTCCACGTCCCAGGGGCAGCCGCCGTCGGGATCGCGCAGCTTGGCCATCACGGCACGCAGGCGCTCGGTCGGGATTTGAGAAACGTCGTCCTTTGGCAAAGGGGGGGGAACCCTCCGATCCGGGGCGTTCATGAACGGCCGAAGGTAGCCGACCGAGCCACCCGCCGCCAAGAGTTCAGGACGCGCCGGCCCCCGTTTCAAGGAACCTTCGGAACACGTTCTCCAGAATCCTCGATAAATTGTTGTCGAAATCATTGACCGGCAACGCACCGCAGAAGGTTATCGAGCCCGAGGAAAACACGGCACCGCCGCCGAGAACCTCGAAATACACCATATCGGCCCTGATCAACTCGTCCGCCGGGGCATGGGCCCAGGTCTTTACATGGGTCAGCCATTCTTCGGGAGGAAGCTGGAAACTGGCCGGGTGGTCTTCGGATGTCGCCAAGACATGCACGTTCGGCGGGGTCCCGAGCCGGCTGTCGACGCGGTCCAGCTCATAGCCCGCAGCCCCGCCGCCGCAAAGCCCGAAGTCGCCGATCACCTGATCCTCGACGCCATCAAAGATCCAGGCCACGTCCGGGTGATCGGCACCTTCTTGCCGACGGTAATGGGTACCCTCGAAATCCCCCTGCGTGGTATAGCCGACACCGACCAGTTGCTGCGGCGGTCGGGCATTGCGCCGCCAGGTACCGCCGTATTCACGGTTGAAGGCGTGGTAATACTCACCCGGCTCGGACGCCCAGGCGCGCAACCCGCCTTCGGCCCGGCGAACTTCGATCAATCCGTCCATTTCCGGATGCAGGGCGACCCGCCAGTAAAACCCGTTGCCGCCCAGATACGCCAGCTTTCCCCCGCGATCGCGGTAGTCCCTGAACGCATTCAAGGTCTGGGTCGTGTGGTATTCGGGGTGGCTACAAGTCGATACGGCCGGATAACCGGCGACCAACTCAACCCCTTCGTGATGCAGTTCCCAATCGGTCACGATATCGAACGGGATATCCTTGGCATCCAGCCAAGCGAAAAGGTGCGTGTCGGCCGGAAAGTGCCGCAGACCCGAGCCCGAGGCCTTGTTGCCGAACGCGTGATAGCCCGGCCGAAGGTTGAAGATTGGTCGATGCCAGGTGGTATGGCCAATCCCGGAACCGTCGGTATGGTCGTTGTAGGTCGACAGCCCGAATTGCGGATGTTCCGCCGCGTTATAGGGATAGGATCCCCATTCCGCCGCCCGTGCCTTCCATTCCGGCCCGAATTCAGCCCGCGCCTGGTTGGCGTAAATGACATAGGTAAATGTCGGGACGACGACGCATAGATCGGCGGTCCGTGTCCCTTTCGCCGGGCATACGAACAGCGGGATCATGTCCCAATGAGCGCCCTGGGTCAGCTTTACCGCATAGACGCCGCTGCGCAGGTCTGTCGGGATCTTGAATTCGAAATCGGTCTGCCATCCCGCGTCGGCGATATCGTCGTCGTGAAAATGAATGGCGCCGTACTGATCCGGCGCATGATGCCAGCACATCTGCGAGGCATCCCAATTTGACCCGGTCATCGCCCGCACCGGCGCGCCGACCAAAGCGCCGTCGCCGGCCAGGGGGCCGACGCCGGAGACGGTCAAGGACGCCATATCGCGGCTGAAATCCCAGGCAGCCAATGGGGTCTCGGCGCCGTCCGACAGGATTGCCGGGGCTTCGATCTTGCCGTTGAAATGCGACGCGCTGTCCGTTCCCGTCACCGCCGCAATGATCACCGAGCGCGCGTGCGCTACTGCGGCAGCGGCTGCCGCATCGGCGGGAAGGGTGGTTTCCGCGTCCCCCGTATCATCGACGACGCCCGCTCCGTGAACCGGCGCCTGCGTGACGCGCAACGCCCCCGCGTCCAGATTGATGACCGCCTGCACCTGATACCACGTGCGGGGAAGAAGCGCCTTGCCGACCGCGACGTCAACCCCGCCCACCGTCAGCACCGCGCCGTCCGGCCCGATGGACAGCCCCGCCATGACGTTGCCGCTGCCATCAATGAGGGACATGACCCCTTGTCGGCCCTTGTCCGGCGTGGTCGGCCAGATCGTCGCTCTTAGGATGAACCGCGAGGGAAGGGGGCCGCGCAACGCGGCAGTCATGTGCGATCCCAGGTGGGCGCGCTGCGGACGCGCCGGATACTCGCCTTCGAAGGCGGCCTCGACGGGCACCGTGCGAACCCCCGGCCCGGCCGGGTTGGGGTCGCCGGAAATCACCCGGACCAGTTCCGCGCGATAGCTTCCCCCCAATTCCGAGGAAACCTTGATCGCCACTTTTTCGCCGGGCCGGCCGGACAGTTTGTCCGCATAGCCAATCAATGGAATCATGGCAGTGCTTACAGCTTTTTGGCCGCAAACGCGATGGCCTCAACGGTCTTGGCAATATCCTCGTCCGTCAACGCAAGGGACGGGTAGAACTTACTCGGGGATTTGAAGATTCCTTGTTCGCGCAGCAATGCGTTGAAGCGCGCAAGCTTGCCCGCATCGCCTTTCATCACATCGCGGTAATTTCTCACCGGGCCGTCGGCGAACACGATATCGAACAACACCGGCACACCCGCCACGTGATGGGCATGGCCCGCCCGCCCGAGGTGTTCGTTAATGGCGTCGATAATGGTCTGGCCAGCCTGGCGCAGCCGTTCATACTGCCCCGGTCGGCGCAGGATTTCCATGGTCTTTAGACCGGCGACGGAGGCCACTGGATTGCCGCTCAACGTACCGATCTGCATGAGGGACTTATCTTTGCCGACCTTGGCCGCGTCGAAATGGGCCATGATGTCGGCCTTTCCCGCGATGACGGACAATGGAAAGCCGCCACCGATGATCTTGCCCAGCGTGCAGACATCGGGTGTTACGCCATAAACCTCCTGCGCGCCGCCATAGGCGAACCGAAAGCCGGTAACGACTTCGTCGAAGATCAGGACCGCGCCATGCTTCGTGCATTCCTCGCGCAACACTTCCAGGAAACCGGGAACGGGCGGGATGATCCGCTGCATGGGCTCGACAATGACTGCGGCGATCTCATCGCCGCGCTCCGCCATCAGGGAGCGGAAGAACGCGATGTCGTTGTAGGGGGCGATCAGCATCTCGTCGCGCACGGAATCCGGAATGCCGGCGGAGTCGGGAACGGCAATCGGGAAATTCATCATCTTGATCGGCGACAGGCTCATCTGACCTTCCGACGACATGCCGTGATAGCCGCCTTCGAACTTGAGGATCTTGTCCCGGCCCGTATAAGCACGCGCCAACCGCATGGCGTACATATCGGCCTCGGTGCCCGTGCTGGCGAACCGGACTTGGTCGGCACAGGCCACCGCCTTGCTGATCTCTTCCGCCAGTTCGATGCCGCGGGCGTTATTGGTGAAGAACGTGAAGCCCTTGGCCACCTGTTCCTGAACCGCCTCCAAGACCTCCGGATGGCAATGACCCAAGATCATGGGGCCGGATCCGATGAGATAATCGACATATTCGGTGCCGTCCTCGTCCCAAATGCGCGATCCTTTGCCCTCGCGAATGATCACATTGGCGTCGAAGTTGCCGAAGGAAGCCGCGGGTAGAACGCTGCTTGCCCGAGATACGATTTCTTGCTGGGACATGATGATGTTTCCTGGGTGGGGTGGTGGATGCTTTGGCTTGACAGCTAATGGTACAACTGTATCAATGTCAACAATGAATAAAACGAATGTACAATATCTGGATACGTCCTCGCCGCGCGCAGTCCTCGATGCCGTCGCCGACATCCTGCCGACCCTGCCGGGCGAAGTCCGCAAGGCCGCTGCCTATGTGTTGGAAAACCCCAACGAGATCGGAATTTGTTCAATCCGCGAAATGGCGGTGGCCGCGGGGGTAAAACCAAACACCTTCGTCCGTATGGCCCGGTCCGCCGGGTTCGGTGGGTATGACGACTTTCGCACGGTTTTTCGCGAGGAACTGCGCCACCGACAGGCCGACTTTCCCGACCGGGCGCGCTGGCTGCAATCCTTGCCGCAAAAGGGAGAGCTCTCAGGCCTTTACGCGGACATGGCCGCCAGTTCCCTGGCCAATATCGAGCAGATGTTTTCTTCCTGCGATGCGGCGAACATGCAATCGGCGGCGCAGGACATCGTGCAGGCCCGAATGACCTATGTTCTGGGTGTGGGAGTGGGCAGCGCGCTGGCGCGAAATTTCGCCTACCTCGCCAGCATGGCGCTGGACACGGTCCGGGCAATTCCCAGTGACGCCGCCTTGCCGGTCGACGGCCTGGTTCAGGCGGAGGAGGGCGATCTTCTGATCGCCATGACCATCAAACCATTCCGCCGCGAAGTGATCGAAGCCGTCGACCTCGCCGACCGGATGGGCATGACAGTCATGGCGATCTCCGACACGCCCGCGGCTCCCATATTCCAGACTGCCAAACACCGTTTCGTGCTGCCGACGGAAACCCCGCAGTTCTTTTCCTCGACCCTGGCCATCCACGCATTTTTTGAGACTCTGATGGCCTTCGTCATCGCGCAGGCGCCGGCGTCCGCGGTCGAGAGCATCGAACGCTTCCATGAACGGCGGCAGAGCCTCGGCATCTATGTTGATGGCGGGTAGGAGAGGGGCTTGCCGTGATCGACCATATCTCCATCGCCGTCTCGGACCTGGCCCGCAGCGCCGCTTTCTACGAAGCCGTGCTCGAACCGCTCGGCCTGACGCGACTGGTCGACCGACCGCATACGGTCGGTTTCGGCAAGCGCTATCCGGAATTCTGGCTCAATGCGCGGCCGGGTTTGGTGGCGGCGGGCGCTGACACGGGCATGCACGTGTGCTTGCGCGCACGGACCACGGCGGCGGTCGCGGCGTTCCACGCGGCGGCCCTGGCGGGCGGCGGCGCGGATGCTGGCGCGCCTGGTATGCGCGACGCCTCCATGGGGTCGTACTTCGCGGCCTTCATCCACGATCTCGACGGCAACAAGATCGAGGCGGCAAGCTTCCTTCCGGCCGAGACCACGTAAGGCCGCTATCCCGCGGAAAACCCTCGGGCGGCCAATTGCGCTTCGGTCACCGGGATTTCGATTCCGTCACTTTGAACGTCTCTAAGTTGTGTTAACGCCGCCGACACCAGCGTACCGGCGGCAGGCGTGGGCGACCGCCCGGCACGGGTGATCAAGGACACCGTGCGGTGGATGGGCGGTGCCAAACGGATCGCCGGAATGCCTTCCGACGCCATGGCCTGGGCCACCAGCCCCGGCACCGCGGCAATCCCCAGCCCGTCGCGCACCATGCGGATCAGCCCCCAAACGGACGACACCTCGTAGGCCAGCCCGCTAACGGCAAGCTGGCCCGCCGCGTGTTCCTTGAGAATACCCCGGATGCCGCTTTCACCGGACATGCCCACGGCCGGATGGTCGTTGAACACGTCCCAGGTGAGGGGGCCTTTCTCCGCCGCCAACGGATGCGCCGGCGGACAAACAAGGTGGAAGGCATCGCGCATCACCGGCGTGGCGTCGAAATCGGCATCGGGGAGGGCGATGGTCGTGAAGGCCATGTCCATGTCGCCGGCACGGACGCGCTCGATCGCCTCCGCCGTCAGGATCTCGATGATCCGCACGCGGATTCCCGGGTATCGATCGGCCATTTCCTTGATCGCCGGGACCAGGACCGAGGTGATCATCGTCGCCGTCGCACCAACGACGACCAGACCCTGTTGACGGTCCACATGGGCCCGAAGGTCCTCCATGCCGCGCTCCAGGTCCTCGGTGAAGCGGCGGGCGACAATGGCGAACTGCCGACCGTGGGCCGTCGGTTCGACATGCCGGGTCGTGCGATCGAACAGCCGCAGCCCCAGTTCCAGTTCCAGGTTCTTTACGGAATTGGTCAGCGCCGATTGCGTCATGTTGAGGACGGCCGCCGCCTTTGTGAAGCTGGCCTGTTCCATGACGGCGAGGAAGGCGCGCAGTTGGCGGAGGGTGATGTTGCTATTCATATGATAAATATATCAATCAATTAAAAAAACAAAATAGACAAATAACTGATCAAACCCGATGGTGTTTCCGCCAACAACTTGCGGGAGTGGACCATGACGAACCTAGCCCTCAAAGACACCGTCGACACGGCGCCTGACATGACATCGCCTGATCTGACTCCCGGGCCGGTCGGCGGCCCCGGCGCCTGGCGGGGTCCGGACATGGCGGCATCCGGCGTCTGGATCGAACATCTGACCGAGGGCGAGATCGCCGAAATCGACGCAGCCATTCGCGCCCATCAGGCCAACGACCTCAGCATGGCGGATATCGGGCCCGAGACCTTCCATCTTCCGACCCTGGGTCCGCGCCTGAAGAAACTGCGCGACGAGGTCGTCAACGGACGCGGTTTCGTGCTGCTTCGCGGGTTTCCGGTTGATCGTTACAGCGTCACGGAATCGGCCGTCGGCTACCTGGGGCTGGGCTCCTACATCGGCGGCTTCCGGCCCAGCAACGCCAAGGGGCATCTGCTGGGCCATGTGCGCGACATCGGACGGAACATCAAAGACCCGACCACGCGGTATTACCAGACCAACCGCGGCCTCGAATTCCATACGGACAGCGTCGATATCGTCGGGTTGCTCTGCCTGAAAACGGCGAAATCCGGCGGCGCCAGCCGTATCGTCAGCTCCGTGACCCTGCACGATGTGATCCGCGAACGGCGGCCCGACCTGTGGCGGGCCCTGTTCAATGCCTTTCCCACCGACCGCCGCGGGGAAATCCCGCCGGGGATGAAGCCCTGGTTCGACGTGCCCGTGTTCAACTGGCACGCGGGCCATCTGACGACGATGTACGTGGGGCAGTACATCCGCTCGGCCCAGGAGCTGTTTCCGGAGGCGCGCCGCCTGACGGACCTTGAGGTCGAGGCCATGGACTACCTGGATACGCTCTGTAACGACCCGGAATTCTATCTGTCCATGGATTTCCTGCCGGGCGACATCCAGCTGCTGCACAATCATCAGATCCTGCATTCACGCACGGATTACGAAGATTGGCCCGAACTTGAGAAACGGCGGCACCTGCTGCGCCTCTGGCTGGCGCCCGACATCGGCCGACCGTTGCCCCCGGTGTTCGAGCCGCGCTACGGCGACCTGACTCCAGGCGACCGGGGAGGGATTTTCACCGAAAGCACCAAGCTGACGTTTTCGCTGTCTCCCACATAACGCGGGGCGCCGCGACCAATTCGGCACGACAGTCCCACTAGCAGCGTTCCACGCAGCGGAAATTGAAATCGCAGCGCTGTGACGGCTGCGCGTCCGGCATCGCGAGCGATGCATTGATGGGGCTGCACTTCGTCGTCCTCATCGGTTATCGCGATGCCAACAAGATCGAGACGACGGCGTTGTTCGAAAGAACGAGGGATAACGGGGCACGGTGGCGGGCCAAGCGTCCCCCTTCGCCTATCATCATTTATCGTATAATGTATATTATGGATAATATTGGATATATGTTTTTATCCAGATACTTAGATTCACAATTGAAACCGATCATACGTCCGGCACGTCCAATTCCATGCCGTCATAGGCCACCTCCACCCCGTCCGGTACGTAGGCCGTGAGCGCGTCGTAGTCGATGCGCGGGCTCATATGGGTGATGACCATGCGCTGGGGCTGGATGCGCTCCCGGAGTTCGAGCGCGGCGTCGACATGGAGATGCGTCGGATGCGGATGCCAGGCAAACACGCCGACGATCCAGGTATGCACCCCCTGTACCGCTGCCACGCCTTGGTCGGTCATGCGCACGAGGTCAGTGGTATAGGCCAGCGGCCCGAAGCGCAGCCCATGGGTGGTCGAAAAGCCGTGATCCTGTTCGAACGCCAGGCCGTCGATGCCGCCGGCGGTGAACGGCGTGCCGGCTTCATAGACGTTAGCCGTCAGTGTCGGCTTGTAATAATGCTCCGTACCGGCATGCAGCGGCGCCAGGACATAGGCGAAGCGTTCCTGTACCGACGCCAAGGTTTCCGCGTCGGTCCATAGCGGAATGGCGGCCCCCATGGCACGGTTGATGCTGCGGATATCGTCAATGCCGTGCAGATGGTCCGCATGACCATGGGTCAGCACCAGACCATCCAGATGCCGCACACCCGCGCGCAACATCTGTTCCCGGAAATCAGGTGCCGTGTCGATCAACAGCCGTTTACCGGCTTTTTCGATCAGGATCGACGGTCGTGTGCGGCGGTTCTTGGGGTTTTTCGGATCGCAATCGCCCCATCCGGCCTCGATCGAGGGAACCCCGCTGGAAGCACCCGAGCCCAGGATCGTGACCTTCATTTCCGGTCCCTACCCCTCGCCCCGCACCGCGGCGGCGGCCTTTGTAAACAGGGTGAAGAAGTTGTCGGTCGTGCGCAGGGCAAGATCCTCCGGGGAAACCCCCTTGAGTTCCGCCACCTTGGCGGCGGTCAGGGCGGTGAACGCCGGCTCGTTGCGCTTGCCGCGCTGGGGCACCGGGGCCAGGAAGGGTGAGTCCGTTTCAACCAAGAGCCGGTCGAGCGGCACGTCCTTCACCGTGTCGCGCAAAGCATCGGCGGTCTTGAAGGTGACGATCCCGGAAATGGAGATGTAGAGCCCCATCTCAACGGCCTTTTCCGCCACTTCGGGCCCCGCCGAAAAGCAGTGGATCAGGCCGGGAAACGGCCCGCCGTCGCGGTATTCCTCGTCCATCACACGCAGGGTGTCGTCGTCGGCATCGCGGGTATGAACGATCAGCGGCAGGCCAGTCATGCGCGCGGCCCGGATATGGGCGCGGAATTGGGTTTCCTGGATGTCCCGGGGGCTGCGTTCGTAATAGAAATCCAGGCCCGTCTCGCCGATCCCGACGACCTTGGGATGGGCCGCCAGTTCCGTCAGCTCCTCGGCGCTGGTCACTTTCTCGGTCGCCGCCTGATGCGGGTGGATGCCGACGGTGCAGAAGATGTTGGGAAACCGTTCGGCCACGGCCTTGACCTGGCCGAACTTGGACAAATGGGTCGAGATCGTCACCATATAGGCGACCCCGGCTTCCCCTGCCCGCGCCACCACGGCGTCCAGTTCGTCGCCGAAATCCGGAAAATCCAGATGGCAGTGGCTGTCGACCAGATAGGGTTGCCGGGCGCCGTCCATGATTACGCCGCCCCCTGGGTCTCGTCGTCCTGAAAACGGGGAAACACCCCTTCCGGCTTGGGCAGGGCCGCGCCGGGCGCGAGCGCCACGCCGGGCGCCAGTTGGTCCAGCGTGCGGGCGTCCGCCGCCACGGCAAGCTGATCCAGCAGCTTGGCCGAGGTATCAGGCATGAACGGCTGGGTCAGAATCGCCAAACGGCGGATGGTTTCGGCCAGCACGTAGAGCACCGTCGCCATGCGCGCCGGGTCTTCCTTGCGCAGCTTCCAGGGGGCCTGATGATCGACATAGGCGTTGGCGGCCCGGATCACGGTCCAAATGGCCTCCAGCGCCTCGTGGAACGCCTGTCGGTCCAAGGCCCCCCGCACCACGTCCAGCAGCGCCGCCGCGGGATCGAGCAAGGCCTTGTCCTCGTCGGTAAAGTCACCCGGCGTCGGCACCGTGCCGCCGCAATTCTTGGTAACCATGGACAACACGCGCTGCGCCAGATTGCCGTAATCGTTGGCCAACTCGCCGTTCATGCGGTTGACCATGGCGGAATGGGAAAAATCGCCGTCGTTGCCGAACGGAACCTCACGCAGCAGGAAATAGCGCACCTGGTCGAGGCCGTATTTTTCAACCAGATCAACGGGATCAATGACGTTTCCGACGGATTTTGAAATCTTCTGACCTTCGTTGGTCCACCAGCCGTGGGCGAACACGCGCTTCGGCGGCTCCAGCCCCGCCGCCATCAGGAAGGCCGGCCAGTAAACCGCGTGAAAGCGCAGGATATCCTTGCCGACCATGTGCAGGTCACAGGGCCAATAGGTGGCGAATTCCCCCTTCTCGTCCGGGAATCCCAGGGCCGAGATGTAGTTGGTCAGGGCATCGAGCCAGACATAGAAGATATGCTGATCGTCACCCGGCACCGGCACCCCCCAGTTGAAGGTGGTGCGCGACACGGACAGGTCCTGCAGGCCGCCCTTGACGAAGCTGGTGACCTCGTTGCGCCGGCTCGGCGGGGCGATGAAGTCCGGATTGGCGTCATAGAACGCCAGCAGGCGGTCACCCCAGGCGGACAGGCGGAAGAAATAACTTGGCTCCTCCACCCATTCGACTTCGGCGCCCGAAGGGGCGACGCGCGTGCCGTCGGGCCGCTTGGTCAGTTCGCCTTCACCGTAGAACGCCTCGTCGCGAACGGCGTACCAGCCGGAATAGCTGCCCAGGTAGATTTCCCCGGCGTCGATCATGCGCTGCCAGATCGCTTGGCAGGCCTTGATGTGGCGGGGTTCCGTCGTGCGGATGAAGTCGTCGTGGCTGAAATTCATGAAATCGGCCAGAGTGCGGAAGTTCTGCGACACCTGATCGGCGAAGGTCTGCGGGTCGATGCCCTTGGCCTGGGCCGATTTTTCCACCTTCTGGCCGTGTTCGTCCGTACCCGTCAGGAACTTCACATCATAACCGTCCAGGCGCTTGAACCGCGCCAGCACGTCACAGGCCAGCGTGGTGTACGCATGGCCGATGTGCGGCGCGTCGTTCACGTAATAGATCGGCGTGGTCAGGTAGTAGGGCGTGGCCGGCATTTCGGGTTCCAATGGCACTGGGTCAAATTATGGTGTGTCGCGTCCGCGTTATCGCCGGACCGCCGCTTCGGCCGTGATGAACGCATTGAGAACCACCTGCTTGCGGTCCAGGTTGGCGGCGGTCGTCGCGGCAAGCAGGCGCGACACCTTTTCCCATACCTCCAGCCAGCGATCAAGGCTGGCCATGGCATTGAGTCTGGCCACGGCCTGGGCGTCGATGATGCTCGGCAACGGCCCGCCGCCGGCGGCGATGATCAGGCGTTCCAACCACCAACGCAGCGTCTTGGCGAAAGCCGCGAATTCGGCTTCCTTCCCGGCACCACCCAGACGCCCTGCGAAATCATGTAAATCCTTGGCCGGAATGCCATCCGGCAAGCGCGCGAGCAGGCCCGAGACCTCATCCAGCATGGCCAATCCCCCCTGCTCCGCCAGATCGAGGGCATAACCGATGCTGCCTTCGGCGACTTCGGCCAGACGTGCCGCCTCGGCCGCCCCCAGATCGGGACAGCGCTGAGCGATCAGGGCCGCCACGGCATCCGCCGGCGGCGGCCGCAGGGTCAGGCGCCGGCAGCGCGAACGGATGGTCGGCAGCAAACTGCCGGGGTTATGCGACACCAGGATAACCAAGGCCTGGGGCGGTGGTTCTTCAAGTACTTTCAGAAGCGCATTGGCGGCGTTGCGATTCATGTCGTCGGCGCTATCGATGACGACCACGCGCCACGCCCCCTCGCCCGCCGTCAGGCTAAGGAAGGTCTTGACCGCACGGATGGCGTCGACCGGGATCTGGCCCTTGCGGCGACCGGTTTTCTCGTCGACGGCACATTCGACCACCATCAAGTCGGCGTGGCTTCCGGCCAATGTGCGATGGAACACGGGATGGGTTGGGTCCAGGTAAAGCCCCTGCCCGTCTCCCCCGGCCCCGGCGGGCGCAAGGGCCGATTCCGGCGGCGCGTCGCCGAACAGACCCGGGCCATCCTTCGTGGGCGCCGCCTTGGCCAGGACCGCACCGTGGCTCAGGACATAACGGGCGAAACGGTGCGCCAGGGTCGCCTTGCCGATGCCCTTGGGCCCGGTGATCAGCCAGGCATGGGCCAGGCGGCCGGCCTCAAGCGCCGTGCGCAGGCTCTCCTCGGCCTCCAAATGCCCAATCAGGTCCGGATTGGCGCGCGGGTCCAGGTCCGGGGCATCGTCGGCACTCATCGGCTCGCGGCTTTCAGGTCAGCGCCCAGGCGATGCGACACGGCGGCGCAAATTTCCCGCTGCACATCGTCGACGGTGCCGGTGGCATCGACCACGGCGCAGCGTCCAGGTTCCGCCTCGGCGATGGCCAGGAAGGTATCGCGGATGCGGGTGTGGAAGCCCAGGTCCATGCGCTCGTATCGGTCCTCGGCCCCGGCACGACCGAAGGCGCGGGCCAGGCCTTCCTCCACCGGTATATCCAGGATCAGGGTCAAATCCGGCTGAAAGTCGCCCAGGATGTCTTCCTTGAGGGCCTGAATGCGTTGTAGCCCCAGGCCGTGCCCGCCGCCCTGATAGGCCAGCGTGGAATCGGTGAAGCGATCGCATAGCACCCAGGCGCCGCTTTCCAGCGCCGGCAGGATCGATTTCTCGACATGGTCAACCCGGGCCGCAAAATGCAGCAGCACCTCAGCCACGGGCGGCCAGCGATCAATCGTGCCACGAACCAGCAGATTACGGATATTCTCCGCGCCCGGCGTGCCGCCGGGCTCCCGCGTGGTCAGGACTTCGATACCTGCGTCCTCCAAGACCTTGGCCAACAGGCCAAGTTGGGTCGACTTGCCGCCGCCCTCGCCGCCTTCGAATGTAATGAACTTGCCCGTCGTCACCGGCCGGCACCCCGACTATCCTGGTTATCGCGCATTCCGTGCATGTTTGCGGTCAGTTGCCGCATCCCTGGCCGGGCGGCGCTAACCGGAAACACCCAAGATGATAGACCGGAGAGCGCTCATCACCCTACCGAAAAGGCCCAGGCGTTCGGCGCCGTCACCGGCCAGAAGCGGGACTTTGATCGCTTCGCGCTCGGGGAAGGTCAGGGTCAGCGTGCCAGGCTTGTCACCCGCCTTTACCGGGGCCGGCACGGGCGTTTGGTATTCGACGGTCACCTTCATGCCCGCGCGTTCCTTGCGCGGCAAGGTCAGCAGCATTTCGTCGGTGACGATCAGCGGCACCTGCGCCTTGTTGCCGAGCCAGATATCGACCTTGGCGACTTCCTCGCCGGCCTTGAACAGGGCGTAATTCTTGAACTCGCGGAAGCCCCATTCGAGAAGCCGTTGCGGCTCCTCGCGCCGGGCGCGCTTGTTGGGCAGGCCGTTGACGACCAGGATCAGCCGCCGGCCGAGGCGTTCCGCCGAGGCGGTCAGCCCGTATCCGGCGTTTTCCGTATGCCCCGTCTTCAGGCCATCGACACCGATCCCCTTGCCCAGCAATTCGTTGCGATTGTGCTGAGTGTGGTTGTTGTAGGCAAATTTGCGTTCCGAGTAATAGTGGTAGAACTCGGGGAAATCCTTGATCGTCCGCATGGCCAAGGTCGCCAGATCGCGCGCCGTCATGCGGTGTTCCGGGTGGGGCCAGCCCGACGCGTTGCGAAAGGTGCTGTTCGTGAGCCCGATTTCGCGGGCCTTTTCGGTCATCATCTCGGCAAAGGCATCCTCGCTGCCGGCCAAGGCCTCGGCGACGACGACACAGGCATCGTTACCCGACTGAACGATAATGCCCTGTAGCAGGTCTTCGACACGGACCCGCTGACGCGGTTCCAGGAACATGGTCGATCCACCCGAGGCCCAATTGCCCTTGCGCCAAGCGTTCTCACTGACCACGAACTCCTCGTCGAGGGATAGGCTGCCCTCCTTCAGGCGTTCGAACACCATATAGACCGTCATCAGCTTGCTCATGGACGCCGGCGGCATCAGGGCGTCCGCGTCCTTTTCGAACAGCACGGCGCCGGTCTGATTATCGATCAGGATGGCCTCGCGGGCGACGGTGTCCATGGCCGCAGCCAACGGCGCGCCAAACATCATGGTGGCGATCATCACGGCACCCGCTGCGAGACGGCGCAGATGCGGAACGGAATGGGATACGAAATTCAATGTCGTCATCATACTTCGCGCCCGCTGCTTAAAGGCGCGTCCTTCTGGTTCCTTGTAACGCCCGGGACCGGGCGTCTGGGACAATCTTAGGACCGACCACGCCATGGAAATGGGGCGGAAATGGGGTCAGGACCCCGCCCCCTTGCCGTCGACGATGATCCGTGCCCCTGGATAACCGATGGCCTGGAGTTGCTCAAGGGCGCGGTCGGCATCCTCGACCGTGGCCAGAGGACCGACCCGGACACGATAGAAATCCTTGTTGTCGATCAGGACATGGGAAATCGTCGCCGGCGACACCCGGTTGACCATGATCTGGGTCCGCATGGCGTTCTGGTAATTGGTGAAGGCCCCAGCCTGAACAAAGATGTTGGTCGGCCCGACGGCGACGGTGGTGACTTCCGGTTCCACCGGCGGGGCGGGTTGCACTTCGTCAGCGGCGGCGGCTTGGCTGCTCGACGCCGATACGGGAGGCTGGCTGGACGGCTGGGGGGCGGCCTGAGCACCCGGCGGCGGCGGCAGGGATTCGGCACTGACCGAGGCTTTCGGCATCTTGTCCACCTGTATGGGACTACCGTGTTCAGCAATTGAGTCTTGGCCGAGAATCTGCGCCTTCAGGGCCTGCGAGCGTTCGGCCAGAATCTGCACCCGGACCCGCGCCGTGCCCTGATCCTTGAACCCCAGCAATTGCGCGCCGCGGCGAGAGACATCAATAATGCGCCCCTTGGCAAAGGGCCCCCGGTCGTTGACCCGCAATACGATGGAGCGCCCGTTTTCCAGGTTGATGACCCGCACGAAGGACGGCAGCGGCAGCGTGCGGTGCGCCGCCGTCAAGTCATTCATGTCGTAGGTCTCGCCGTTGGCCGTGTCCTTTCCGTGGAAATCACTGCCGTACCAGGAGGCAATCCCGGTCTCGTCGTAGTCCCATTCCTCGGCCGGATAATACCAGGTGCCGGAAATCTGATAGGGGGTGCCGATCTTGTAATGGCCCGTGGTTCCCGCTGCCCCCTGAAGGCGCTTGGTGCCGGAAATCAGGAACTGGGTTTCGGCGCAACCGCTGACCAGTATGGCCAATCCCAACAAGATCAGCCAGTTAACCTTAATACGCCCAGCCATGGCGCCGCCCCCTGAATACGAAAATGTAGTAGAAAAATTACGGAAACCAGCCTTTATTTAGTGTAGTCGAGTCCGGCCCACCCGGCAACCACGGGCGTTACCCGCCATTGCCGCGCAGATGATCAAGCAGTCGGGAATCCGGATAGCCGTCCGGCGCCAGACCTTCCCGCACCTGATACCCCTTGATGGCACGCCGTGTCATGGCGCCGGCAATGCCGTCCTGCCCCCCGGCGTCGAACCCCTTTCCCGTCAAAAGGCGTTGAATTTCACGCATGTCGGACCTTGACAAGGCCTTGTCATTGCTTGGTTTTTTGGCAACGAGAGGCCCCTTTCCGACCAGCCGGTCGGCGAGATGCCCGACCGCCAGCGCATAGAGGATCGAACGGTTCCAGACGAGAATGGTTTTATAATTGCCATAGACCAGAAAGGCTGGGCCGTCCGCCCCCGCGGGCAACACCAGGGCCGCGTCAATGTCCACCGCCGGCAGATCGCGGCCATCGGCGCGACGCACCCCCTTCGCCTGCCATTCCTTTAATTTCAAATTCTTATCAAGACCGCTTAAAGCAAAATCGAAATCTTTTGGCAGGCGCACTTCGCGCCCCCAGGTCTCGTCCTTGCGCCAACCGGACTTGGACAGGAAATGCGCCGACGAGGCGAACACGTCCGGCAGGGAGCGCCACAAATCGCGGCGCCCGTCGCCATCGAAGTCGACCGCATAGGCACGGTAGGTCGAAGGAATGAACTGTGTGTTGCCCATGGCCCCGGCCCAGGATGCCTTCACATCCGCCGGGATGTCGCCGCGGTCGATGATCTCCAGCGCCGCCATAAGCTGCTCTGAAAAGAACTTGGAACGCCGAGGGTCGAACGCCAGGGTCGCCAGGGACCCGATCAGCGGAAAGGTGCCCGTGTAGTCGCCGAAGTTGCTTTCCAAGCCCCAGAAAGCGACCAGAAAGCGGGGCGGAACGCCGTATAGCGACTCGACTTTGTTCAGGAGCGCGGCATGAGTCTTCAGCAGCTCACGGCCTCGGGCGATCCGCTTGTCGGAAATCGTCTTTTCGTAATACTGCCAGAAGGTCATGGTGAATTCGGGCTGGCGGCGATCCAGCTCGATGACCCGGGTGATGTAAGTCGCACCCGCCAGAGCCCGGTCCAGGGTCGCGGCGGAAATCCCCCGCGCGGCGGCCGTTGTTTTGAAGGAATCGAGCCAAGCCTGGAATTCGGCGGCGCTCGGCGGGGTTACCGGTTCAACAGAAGCAGAAGCCGGCCGAATGCCAAGGCTTCCAAGCCAAAGAGCGCACAACACCAACGCCGCGAGCCATATTGAACGTCTCTGCATGATCCTCAACACCCTGCCCGACCGATGGCGGTTGCCTCGCCTGGGCCATGAAGGCCTTGTGCCATAGGGATTTGACCGCCGCAAGGCCCGGCGCGCGGCCGGCTCCGACCCGGGAGGCGGTTTCCGCTCAGGGAGCCGGGTACAGGCTGTCGCTGCGCCCCAGAACATAGGCCACGGCCATGCCCAGGAATTCATGCACGGCGGCATCCAGCATGGATTGCCCACCCAGGTTTTCCAGGCTCAGCGTCCAGCCCCTTGTGGGCAACGTAATGTAATCGACGGGATAGGGAATAACCGGCCAGCCTTGCTTGCGGAACAGGCCGACGGCGCGCGGCATATGGCGGGCGGAGGTAATCATCACCCAGGGACGATCCGCTTCGACCGTCACCAGTTTCCTGCTGAACACCACGTTTTCCATGGTGTTGCGCGATTCCGCTTCGACAATCACCCGCGACATATCAAGGTTCAGCAAATCGGCCAGGTCCTTGAAATAGTGCCCTTCCTTGGCATCCTGGGCGAACAGGCTGCCCGCCCCACCCGTGAATACCAACGGCACGCCCGGCCGGGTGTCGCCCAACATGGCGAAGAACAACAGCCGTTCCATGCTGCTGTCGACGGCGATCTGGCCCCGCTCGCGAGAGATCACGGGATTGATGGAGCCCCCAAGCACGATGATTCCGCCGATCTTTTCCGGCAATTCCGTCTGCTTTGGAAAGCGCTCCTCCAGATCCCGGATCATCATCTCTCCGATTGGGATCACGGTGACGGCCCAAAGAGTCAGGATGCTCACCCCGAACAGCATCAGGCCGGCGCGGCGGAACCGGGTCAGAACGAGAATAAAGCCGACCGTCATGCCGAGAAACATGACCATCGACGGCTTCAACAGAAACCACATGACTTTGGACAGGATGAAATACATGGCCGGGCTTGTACCTCAAGGCCGGGCCAAGCGCACGAAAATCCGCGCAACACGGTTGATGCCGCGTCATCATCTTCGGACGCCCTTCGCGAGGGCCGGGCATTAAAAAAAGCCCCAAAGGGCCAATCAACATTACGACGCGAAAGGCGCTCGATTCTTAGACCTGAATATCGACCGTCTTGCCGTTATTCGCGGAGAAATCGGGAGATTTGAATTCGCTGTCGGCACCACCGCCGGACGGACGGTCATCTTCGGCGGAATGGTGGGAATTCTTATTTTCGAGGACGGCATCAACGGCAGCGTTGCGGTTGCGGTTTTCCTCAGCCGTCTGAACGACGGCCTCGGTCGCATCCTCGCGCCGATCGGAAATCTGTTCTGCTGCGCGCTCAAAAACAACCTGCCGCACCACCGCCAAATTAAGGGCGGTGAGGGCTGCACTTGCTCCCGGCGCTTTCTGTGCCGAACCGATCATTGTCAGGCGGTCCCTTCTGAACCTACACGTCGCGTGATCAAATCATCTCACACGGATTACATTCGTATATTACCAAGACCGGGCAGGTATCACAACCCTCTATTGACAATTTTTTCATTTTATGGATCGGGGCTGATTTCCGCCATTTTTGCCCACCAAAACGCGAAAAAATCACCGCTAAATCGATTTCTGACAATAACCTGACAGATGTTTTTGGTCTTTTTTTTGGGGGTTTGTGACTCTGGTCACTGCCCTACCGATATGCATTAGCAAGAATGCATGCAGCAGAACGTCAAACAGACGGACATGCCGGGACAGGAGGCTTCACAATGTCGAACCGCTCCACCAGACTCATCGGCAGCACGCTGGGCGTGGTAACCGGGGGCACACTCGCCGCCATTGGCGTCATCCACATCATTCAGTTAAGTCTTCTTCGACTTTTCTAGGCGGGCACGACCGACCTTCGCTTAGGCTTGACAGGCGCCCACGAACACGAGAGACATCCTCCCTCCACTCGGGCTTAATAAGTCCGGACAGGATGGGTGGCCGAGCGGTTGAAGGCACTGGTCTTGAAAACCAGCAAGGGTTAACGCCCTTCGTGGGTTCGAATCCCACCCCATCCGCCATTATTTCAATAACTTAGATAGGAACCGCCCTGGTATATTTATTCTCTCTATTGCTGTTCAGGGACAAATTTGGGACAATCCATTTCATACATTGACGATGTATGGCGAGATTGAAACATGGCGACATTCGAAAAAAGAGGCCCGGGCCTTTGGCGAGCGCGAGTACGCCGGCGAGGATTCCCAACCGCTAGCAAAAATTTTAAGTCAAAAGCCGAAGCACAGGCCTGGGCCCGGGACGTTGAAGGAGAGATTGACCGCGGTTCTTATCAAGGGAAGGCAGAGGCTGATCGGACAACTCTGCTAGAAGCTCTTGACCGGTACGAGAATGAGGTGACACCTCAGAAAAAAGGCAGTCGTGTCGAAAAATACCGATTGGCACTCTGGCGTCGAGATCCCCTTGCCTCCCGGTCCCTGGGCTCTTTGCGTAGCGCGGACTTCGCCAAGTGGCGAGATTCCATGGTCGCTGATGGTTTCTCAGCCAGTAAAATCAGAAATGACCTCAACCTTATCTCGCATTTATTCAATATCGCCCGCGTTGAGTGGGGATTTGAAGGCCTATCGAATCCGATAACACGGATTAGAAAGCCAAAGATGCCCGAAGGACGTGACCGAAGGCTCACGACGGAAGAAGAAATTGCTCTTTTAGCTGCTTGCAAGAACTCAAGGTCACACTGGCTGCTGGCCGTCGTCCAAGTGGCCATCGAGACAGGTATGCGCCTCGGTGAAATTCTGTCACTCCGTCATTCAAACATTGATGTTTGGGAAGAAGGAGGGGTTTACCGTGGCGTCGCGCGGCTTGACGACACCAAAAACGGCACCAGACGCGATGTTCCCCTTTCTCCTGCAGCAGTCCAAGCCCTTAAAGGGGTGCCGATCGATATCAACGGTAAGGTTTTTCCTATTTCACCGGAATCGATCAAAAAATCGTTCGGCCGAGCTGTAAAAGTAGCAAAATTGGCCGATTTGCGATTTCACGACCTCCGGCACGAGGCCACTAGTCGGTTTTTTGAGCAAGGCCTCGACATCATGAGTGTCGCGGCGATAACCGGGCATAAGACTTTGGCCATGTTACAGCGATATACGCATCTCAGAGCCAGAGATATCGCAGCGAAACTCGCCACAAACAGCACTGCAAGCACATAACCGCGCTTTCGTATGGCCCCTCACCCTCATGAGTCGTGGCAGCGCAGCCGCAACCAAAAGCCTGCTGGTTTTCATTTTTTCCACCGATACCATCTGCTCTATTTTGTCTCGTTCCTCAAACAAATCCATGTTTGCGGGCATCAATCGGCCGGTCTTGCTTGCCGGGGGTGGAGGGAGTATGCAGCGTTTATTGAAGCTGATCCTTCCATGAGCAGAGAAAAAACCAGCTCAGCACCTACGTATCTGCCTTCACCCCATACTCGGCGACCAGACGCCGGCACAGCATCTACAATGTGACCTCGGCCTTATCGGTCTGGGCCGTCTACAGAAAGGCGCGATGCGGCCGCCGTCCCAACAAGTCGGTGACCGACCGTGGCTTAAACCGGGGCCTCGCCAGAGGGCCCCCTATTTACCGGCAATCGCAGAGAGCACCTCTATCGAGAGCGATCCGGCTTCCTGGGTTTCCAGGGCCGCCGTTTTCGCCCCCGCTCCTCCTCAGCCATCGATGGATCACTTTGGTCAAGGGAAGGGCTTGTATCTGAACTTGTTGATGAAGATTCATCCTTCGCTGTGTGCATAGCGTTTTGGGCGTTTCGAGCGGACTGGTGATTCTCCCCACCAATGAAATCGGGGGAGTGAATTTGGTGTTTACGGATACCGTCACTGGTATCAGCCGCCCTCAACATATTTTTAATCGCTTGAGACTCCCGACCGATTCGATCAGCCATGCCCTCGGCCCCCGCCATGGCGAGCGCGGCTGGGTCAGAAATAATTCGCCGATCGATATCGGATAATTCCCGACGCAAAACGCGCAGCGTCGCCCTCAGTTCCCGATCCTCAGCATCACTGCGGATCCGACGCCGCCGAAGTTCCTCATCCGCCTCGACTCGGCGGCGCCGGCGTTCCTCGCCCTCAACCGCGGCAAGCTCCGCCGCCGATCGCTCAAGGTCTACCGCCGCCGTCTCGGCGCGCCGGACCTGATCGACACTCAACCCCTCGTCACCGCGCAACCGCTTTACAGCATCCGCACGTCGCAGACCGTGCTCCATATCGCACAGGCGGGACGCAGCTACCTTCGCACCTAATGGCTCCAAGGCCGAAAGAATGTCGATCCGTGCGTCCTCTCGAAGGCGCTCCGCTGTGTCCCGGCGAACTATGTATTCGGCACCCTGTCGGCGCCACTCCCGCTCACTCAGGCGTCCGTCAGTCAATTTGCGCAACGTCACGTCAAGGCCCGTCAACACGCGTCCGCGCTCCGCGAGCAGCAGTTCGCCTCTGAGTTTCTGTTCCGCCAGTATTACTGCTTTTTCCGATTTCGCACGCCGCCGCTTTGCCTCGCGGAACTCCCGAGACGCCCGCGTCCGTTCGCTCTGGCCCCAGGCCCTGAGGTCGGCTGCGATCGCCTTAGCCTCGGCCCGCAGGCCGTCATCATCGTTATACTCGGCTGTGCTCTCGGGACGTCGCAAAACGTCGTTCGCGCGATGAGACGTGATCACCGCATTCGCCTCACATCGGCGATGTTCAATTGCCGCATCCACATATTGTTCGGCGGCCCTCGCCATCTCACGGGCCGCCTGCCCAACCCGAGGCGACAACGAGGCCGAGGCGCGCGCGGCAAGCTCGACTGGACCGACCAGGCGTCGCAGGTCCTCAGCGATGCCGTCGCGGGCCGCAACAACCTCGCCGGCAAGACGGAACATCATCTCCGCCGTCACGTTGCGCCGCCCCTTAACTGTCACCACGCCCTTGCGTTCCAGAGCCGCCGCCGAGACACCGAGATGCACACCGGGTTGCTTATCGATGCCCATCTTCTCGTAGGACCTGGGATCGTAGCGTCGGCGCATGCCCGCCGCCTCCAATTCGGCGTTCACTGCGTCGGCGAAGCGCTGACGCAACATGGGCAGGAACCCCATTTTCCTGGTCTCCGGCGCCTTGCGGTCGGCAAACCGCCAACCAAATACCGTCGGCTCGGCCGGGCGCTCGCAGTAGACCAGATGCATGTGAAAGTTCCGTGGGTCCGAATGGTCATCCGGACGGTGGACCGTCCCATGCCAGCGGAGCCCGAGATCAGCGAGAACGCCGCCGAAAGCCTCGACGATACGCCGGCGGCCATCAGCGCCGATTTCAGGCTCATAGGGCAGTTCGGCGATGATCACGCCCTGGACACGGCCGTCAGCGCGCTCCCGGCGCTCGACCATATCCCAGAACACCTCACGCTCATCAAAGATCTTCGCGATGTTACCGACCGACGAGCGCGTTCCATCATGCTCCGCAATCTCCACGGCCTCGTCACGCTCGATATACTTCTGACGCCGAGCCGCCGTCCCTGGCCGCTCTCCGCTGGCCTCAGTGACAAGGTGCGACACCCGCGCAAAGGTCGTATCGCGCGGCGCCGGGGTACCGACCGGAACCCACCAGGCACCGCGGTGCCCGGCGACGGAAACTCTCTTGTCGTACTTGGCGCCGGCGGCCCGCAACTCAGGCCCCCGTCCCTTTTCGTCGACGCGCAGATACAGGCGCTCGCCAAGGCGCAGGTCAGGGCGATAGCGCTTCGAGACCGTCTTGTGTGAAAAAATGAAGGTATGCCCGCCCTCAGCCGTCCGGGGGCGGCTCGAAAACAGACCGGGCCGGCGCATATCCGCATAGTGCCGACCGCGCCCAAATACCCTCCAAAGCTTGGCGCCGCGACCTCGGATAATCTGCTCCATCATGTGTTCTTCGGCCTCGTTGAAGCGTCCCATCTTGATACGCTCAAGATCGTCCTCAAATACAGCGTCGAACAGGAACGGATTGCGGGCCATACGGTACCTTTTTGGACGAATTGCGATACGAGCACGGCACTGTTCTGTTTGCCGACACGTGCGACTCAGCAGCGCAGTTCTCATCCACCTAAATAAATAATTCCCTGATGTTCACCCACTTGTCCACGGCGAATTTTCCGCGATTAGGCTGGGTGTTACTGATCAATTGTGCAGCGCAAAATAACCGGGCGCGCCGACCTGATCGGCCAGGAAAACGTGCAAGATTTTTTAAAAGGTAGAGCATTTGTGCTACGAATGCGGTAATGCGCCGTTTTAGGGGCTGAAAAAACTAGAGTGCCCGCAAAAGTTCCGCCAAATTTCACGGGTGTCCAAGTTACGGCTAATCGATTCAAGAAAATTGTGCAGCACAGCAAGTTCCGTTGAACTTAACCCTGGTGACGCACGATCATAGGTTTTGATTACGCATTATAGGCCCTAGGGCCGTCAGGACATCGCCCGTTCCAGGCGAAGTTTCCGCTTTTGCCAGTCAGGCATGACGCGTTCCAAGAGATCGAAGAATGCAGCCCCGTGGTGCGGCTCCTGGATGTGGCAAAGTTCATGGGTGAGGACATAATCAATTGCATCGACCGGCGCTTGGACCAGACGCCGGTTCACCATCAGCCGGGATGCCGGAGACATGGATGCCCACCGACTACGTAGATCCCTGATGACCAATCCCCCGGGTCGGTAAGCATCCGGATTGGGGAACCTTTGGAGGCACACCTCAATACGCTCTCCGAACTTCGCCTGAGCTCGATTGTGGTACCAGGCCGTAACCAGGTCGCGGGTGAGATCCGAGTCCTTTGGGCGTGCACTGAACACCTCAATGAACCCACGTTTTATCTTCACGCTATGCTCGCTCCCGGCACGAACTCTCAGGCGATACTGCCGGCCGAGGTAGAGATGCGTCTCGCCAGAGACGAACCGCCTTTCGGGCGTCCGCGGCATGAATTGAGAGAAGTATCGGCGCTGTTTCAGTATCCAACCCGCGCGCTTTCGAACCTTCTCGCAAATGGCGTCCGAAGTTGCATCTACCGACGCTGTCACGACGACTTTCATGTCAGGCTCAACAGCAATCTCCAGGGTCTTGCGGTCCCGTCGTCGAATGATGAAATCAATGCGCTGATCGCCGAAGAGAATATGGCTGGAGAATCCGCTCATCCGGGGAATCTCGCCCGCGCCAGGCCCATGATTTTCTGCTCCAGGTCGTCCATCGTCTCAACCGAAATATCGAGCCCCTTCGCGTCCCGGAGTTCATCGAAGAAATAGTCATCGATCGCGTTCTTCATCTTGTTCTGGATCACCTCGTTGGACCAGACGTCGACGATATGATGCTCGATGATGATGCGGATAATGACCAAGGCGATTTCCGCCAAATCATCGGGTGGCACACTCTGCCCGCCACTTCCGTTAAGGCTGGATTGAAGAACGCCAAAAAACGCTTCCGCGTGGTCGTTGCCACGGATGGAAACAGGGATGTCCTGTCCCCGCTCCTTGCGCGCGACACTGCCGGCCAGATCGACCACTTTGGACAGGTATTCTTTTTCGGAAATCCGCTTCAAGCGATATTCCCGAATGGTCGCTTCCAGCATCTCGGAGAATTCTTGATAGAAGACAGGGTCCGCTTCCATGCGCTCCGTGATGGCTCGTTTCGTGGCGCTGGCAATTCGGTCCGCCTTCGAGCTTTCCGATAACCCTTTGGCCTCGACAACGGCCTCAAGGGCCTGCGTGTCGTTGATGTTGACCAGATCGATGATCGTCTCTGCCGGCATCGCGATGACATGGTCATCGAGAAGCTTCTGGATCTTGGGTTCAAACTCCTTGATGTCGACGACCTCCTGATAGCGGACCTGGACGGACCGCCGCAGTTCCGAGAGCTGCTTCCAGTCCTGCTTGAACCCCGCCACTTCCTTGTCGCTGTGCACGTCGAACAGCTTGTCTGACGACAGGGCGATGTGCAGGCAGCGGCTGAATGCACGAAGGCGGTCATAAAATTCCCGGCGCTTGGCTTCGTCGCCGAGGAATTGCTCGAAGGCTTCCATATCCTTCTTGTTGGCCACCTGTTTGAACAGGTCCCACAACTGGTCGTGCAGCTGCGGCAGCTTACGTATTTCTTCGCGGATGTCATGGACCGTGCCCACCAGATCGGCGGCATCAAAACTTTCGAAAGCGCTATAGGTCGTGAGCGCCCGATCCAGTTCCCCAAGCAACCCCTCGTAGTCGAGGATAAAACCGAACTGTTTCTCCTTGTTCCCGTCCTCGAACAGGCGGTTCACGCGGGCGATGGCCTGAAGCAGGGTGTGCTCCTTCAGCTGCTTGCAGACGTACAGCACTGTGTTGCGCGGCGCATCGAACCCGGTCAGCAACTTGGAAACGACAATCAGGATTTCCGGATCGCCCGATCCCTTGAAGGAATCGACAATCTGTCGGTTGTATTCCTCTTCCGACGCGAACCGCTTCATCATCCCGTCCCAGAATTTACGGACGACGTCCTTTGACTCCTTATCCACTTCCTCGTTGCCTTCATGGTCGTCGGGCGCCGAAATGACGATCTCGCTGGTCACGTGGCCGATCTCGTCCAAAACCTCCTTGAAACGGATCGCCGCGGCCTTGGACGGCGCCACGAGCTGCGCCTTGAAGCCCGTGCCCTGCCAGTGCTGGCGAAAATGTTCGGAGATGTCGAAGGCCTTGGCGCGGATCGCTTGCTGCGTCTTGGCGAGCGCATCCATACGGGAGAACTTGCGCTTCAGGTCCGCCTTCTGCTCGTCCGTCAATCCCGCGCTGATTTTCTCGAACCACTTGTCGATCACGTCGCCGGTGATCTGCTGTTCGACCAGACGTCCTTCGTAAAGCAACGGCACAACCGCCTCATCGGCAACAGCGTCGTCGATGGTATAGGTGTCGATCAGCTTGCCGAAGGTGGAAAGCGTGTTGCGCTCTTTCTTCAGCAATGGCGTGCCCGTAAAGCCCAGGTAACAGGCGCGGGGCAACAAACGGCGCATCTTGTTGTGGAAGGTTCCGTATCCGCCGTAACGGCCTGTCTGGCTGCGATGGCTTTCATCGATCAGGACAAAAAGGTTCGGGTCTTCGTCAGAGAATTTGCCGGCCCGCAAGGCCGTGTCGAATTTATTGATGATGGTCGTCACCAGGGGCGTCTTGTCACGGATCAGGTCCAAAAGATTGCTGCCGCTTGTCGCGCGCACCGGCTCCATCTCGCAGGCCTTGAAGGTTCCCTTGATCTGTCTGTCCAGGTCGTCACGGTCGGTGACGATGATGATGCGTGGATTTTTGATGTCCCGGTCCATGGCGAGTGCGCGGCCGAGCATGACCATCGTCAGGGACTTGCCGGAGCCCTGCGTATGCCAGATCACGCCCCCCTGCCGGACACCACCGGCGCCGAGTTGCTTCACCCGCTCGATGGCCTTGCGGACGCCTAAATACTGCTGATGGCGGGCGATTTTGCGCTCACCACCATCAAACACCGTGAAACGACGTACCAGATCCAACAGCCGTTCCGGCCGGCAAAGCGCATAAATGGTGCGATCCTGATCGGTGATGGCGCGGTCGCCTTCTGCCGTCAGAGCATCGAAATAAGCCTTGGCGCTGGCAAACTCCCCATCGAACACGGCCTGTTCCTCCGCCAACCCCATGGGCTGGTTGACCAGGCCCGACAACGGGACGTCCGCGGCGTCATGCGCCATGTCCTCAAGGGCATCGGCAAACGTGTCCCGCTCATTCTCCGTCAAGCCTCGCGCCGTCAGCGGCGTCAGCTGGGCATCGCTGCCCCCCTCCTCCCGCCAGACCTGCCAGAACTTCGCCGGCGTGCCGACGGTGGCGTAACGCGCCGCCTTCCGATTCATGGTCATCAAAAGCTGCGCGTAATGGAACAGATGCGGGATGTTGTCTTCGCCCTGATACTGGATCAGCTGGCTCTGCGCCTTTTTCAGGCCCACCGTCGGCCGTTTGTTCTCAATGACGACGAAAGGAATACCGTTGACGAAACAGACGATGTCAAGCCGCCGGGTCTGCGTGCTGGCCGTGCGTTCGACCACCATCTCCGCCGTCACGTGATAAACGTTGTTCTCCGGGTTCTCCCAATCCACATAGCGGAATGAATAGCTCTTGCTGTCGCCATCAATGCTCTTGGTGATGGTCGTGCCCAGGACCAGAAGGTCGTAAATGTCCTGGTTGGTGCCGCGCAGGCCTTTCAGCTTGTCCGGCGTGGGCTTCAGGCGGCGGACTGCCTCGTGCGCGTCTTCCAGATCGAATGGATACGCGCGGCCCCGGTGATGGAAACGGTTTAGGTTGAGCACCTGATCGATGAGAACATCATCCAGCACCACATTGCGCAACCGCCCGCCCCGCAGCTTTTCCGCCTGTGCCTGCGACAGCGGCTGATAGCCGAGCGCCACCAGGAGCTGGATGGCCGGGATCTGAGACTGATGCTTCTCTGCTGGGTCAAAGCCTTGAGAACTCATATGCCTTCCACAACAGCTTTGACGAACTTGGCAATTTCCCTTTTGGCTATTCCGTTCGTCACATTTGCATGACAGTACTTTGCACAGCGTGTTTCGCGTCCGGTTTTTTGGCTCCGCTTGAATGCGTGGACGTCGTATCGATTGCCTGCCTTCTTCGATTGTTCGAAGCGATAACTGTATGCTCCATTGCGGCCAACAAAATCACCGTTAGCCTCGACAGTCCAATATCCAGGATAATTTAGCTTCTCCAGCTCACGGCGCATTTCAAGAGCCGACTGATACCTCTCCCTATGATCGGGATGCGTTGCTTTATGGATGATTCTCCTCAGCCGCGAAGGGACGTATGCTGGGAAGTCGGTCGTTGAAATCAGGTTGGCTTGCGCTACTGCGTTGTAATACGCCTGCTCTCCAAGCGCGTTAAACTTCTGCCTAAGGGTATCAAGCCCCACAGCCATACGAAAAAGCGTAAGCCCCGTCTGAAAAACATCCGTCTGCGCTGTAATTGCGTTCGCGTTAAGCACCTCGGGAGCAGCATGAATTTTATAAAAATTCGGGGGGGGGACCGGCGCTCCGCCTTGTGTAACACCGACAATTCCGTAGTCGGTGAGCATACCCTGTCCTTGCGGACCTAAGAGCACATTTTCTGGCTTCACATCATTATGAATGAAGTCATGTCCATGAAGATATTCGAGGCCACGCAGGATATCCTGGCCAACCCTGATGATCTCAGGAAGGGGAAGATAGAGTGATGGATTGGCAAGCTTTATGACCGGGCCATTGGGCATATAGTCCATTGCGATGATGACATAGTCATGCTGGCCGAGGCGGGTAATGTCGGCTTGGTGCACACGGACGACGTTGTTATGGTTGAGGCCGTGCCCAATTTGCGCCTCACGGAGCCGATGGTGAACGGGTATGCCTGGTTTCAGTATCTTTATTGCGTATTCATGGCCGACGGCTTGATCATCGGCGAGCCAGACCTCGCCAAAGCTGCCACTGCCAATGCGATGACGAAGGCGGTATTTGTAAAGCTGGTTGCCTGGTAATAGCTGCGCTATGGGAGACGGATGTGGCATTAAGTGCGCGCTCCGTTCCATGCCGCGATCACGGCATCGGCCATCTTGGTATCCCAGTATTTCACCGTCCGGCCCACACGCTGCTCCGCATGGCATTTCACGTCTGCGCTTCGTGTTGCGAGCGATGCATAGATTTTGACTGTGACCGGTAGAGTTTTCTGTCGACAGAACAGCAATACGGCACCTTCGAGATAAGCGGACTCCCGCTTGGCTTTGCTATCGCTCTGTGTGTACTCATTTGTCTTTATGCAAACCTTCGAGATGTCCTGATTTTCATGCAGAACTCGCTCCAACTCTCTATAGAGCCAGTCAACCTTTTCATCCGGCTCCGTCACATTGGCGGGGTAGGACAAGCGTGACTCAGCATCGGCATTGAGCAGCGTGAAGTCTGTACCGTCGTAGTCGATCAGTGCATATCGGGTTTTCTTCGGATCAACCCGAATTCCCAGGACTTTCATCCGACTGCCTCCTTCTGGGCCTCACTCGTTACACGCCATTCTCCGGTCAGGAGCTTCTGCATCAGGCCACGCTTTTGGCGTGTGAGGGTTTCGATCTGTTTATCGAGAAGATTCAGCTCATCCTTCATCGCTGTAAGCGCCCGACCGATTTGCCGCTGCTCATTGAGCGGCGGCACGGGAACTCGGCAGCCAAAGAAATCTTCTGCGTTCAAATTCAAAAGCCCATCGTTGCGGACGCCTGAATTAATTAGACGTGAAAGCTGGTGGTTGAGCGCCCCTGCCGCGAGGAGATGTTCATAGAACCCGTGGTCGAGTTCCGGCTTCAGCGCAAAGCAGAAATAGACAAACGGCACGAGTGCGCTTGGACGATCGAGTTTGAAGATACAGCCGTAGGGAGCTGTAAGAGAGTTGCCCTTGTTGTAGGCGAACTCACCCTGATGCAGCACGATGTAACGATCTACGCTGCGGCCCGCCATATCGCGACTGAACTTGTCCGACTGCATAAGAAATCCGGACTTCGCCGAGATAGTCATGACAGGGTGGTCATCACCCCCATTCTGGCGGCGGATGCGAGTAGATATTGAGGAAAGTGGCCGCATCTCCCAGCGCTCCAGAAAAACTCCGCCGCGCCCCATCAACTGTTGCGTATAGCCAGCTAACTGCCGTTCCTTCGCCGCCCGCAGCGCTTCCAGCTTTTCGATGGCCTCGTCCCATGTGCGGAGGATTTCCGCGATCTTGCATTGTTCTGGAAGTGGTGGGAGAGAAAAACAGAACTGAGACAGCGTATTCTGGCTGAGGTTGTTGATGCTCGAGCCTCCGCCCATCTTATGAAGATGCTCTTTGAACAACGGCGACCGGACCAGCTTCGACGCAAAGCTGTGGTCGATTTCGTCTGACTTGACGCGCCCCCTGATCGTAAACCCCGAAAACGAAATCGGCTCGGCTATCCCGCTGATCAATACGCAGCGACCGATCAGGGCCTTATTGCCGTTGGAGCGTACGAAAAGCAGGTCATCGTTTTCGAGAAGGTCATCAGGGTTGACCTTCCCATTGAGTGTGATTGATTGGGTCTCGGAGAAATCGTTGAGCACTTCTTTGTCTTTGAAATCGCCGACTCCAATGACCTTAACCTGTTCACCCTGCGATGCCTGTGTGAAGTTCATCCCATTTCGAAACTCTAGAAGGTCAGCAAGGGATTTGCGTTTCCATCCCTCAAGCATCGCCGCCCCCCTTTTTCCGATCTTTTGACGTTTCGGCGATGCGTTCCAGTTCCTCGATATCGTCGGCTTGCTCGGCGGCGATCCGCTCCGCCTCCTTCCGCTTGGCGTCGAATTCCGCATAACGCTGATGCGCAATCCGTCCGGCATCCGCAGCCGATATGCTGCCGGCGTTGCGCAATAGCGGCAGGTCGTTCGATTGCAGGAAGGTGTCGAGGACGCCCTCCCATTCGCTCAGCTTCATCGTCTCGCGGCGCCGGGCGCGGAGCTCCGCTGTATCGAGGAACATCGTGACAATGAGGTTGAGGTCCTTGATCTCGGCTTCGCCGAGATAGTTCTTGGCCGTGGAAACGTCACCCTTGCGGACCCGGGCGCCTTTCCATGTGGTCAGCCCCATATTGGGCTCGTTCGAGTTCGCGCGTGTTGCAATAAGCTCCGCTGCCGTGTGGCTGGTGATCGCGTGGAGCATCTTGTTCTGAATTTTTGCGTAGAACTCGGTCGCCACGCGGGACTTGGGGTCATAGTCCTCGCTCAACGCCAGAAGGTCGCGGACCTTCTGGTAGAAGCGCGCTTCCGATGCCCGGATGTCCCGGATGCGCTCAAGAAGCTCGTCGAAATAGTCCCAGGCCGGGTCCTTGAGGCGCTCGTCGTTCATAACGAAGCCCTTGACCAGATACTCCTTCAGGGCCGTCGTCGCCCAACGGCGGAACTGCGTGCCGCGCGGCGAGCGCACGCGATAGCCCACCGCCAGAATGACATCGAGATTATAATGCTTCAGGTTCCGCTTGACTTGGCGTGCGCCTTCCATGCGAACTTGTAAGAGATTGTTACAAGTTGCCGCCTCGGACAGCTCATCCTCATCGTATATCGTGCGGACAAGCTGGGTGATGGCCTGCGGTGTGGTCTGGAACAGGTCCGCCATCTGGGCTTGCGTCAGCCAGACCGTGCCGTCGACCGCCCGGAGCTCGATCCTCGCCGCCCCGTCCTCGGTGGTATAGAGGATCAGCTCGCCTTCAGACATCGACACCTAGCTCCTTCAGGTAGCCCTCCATCTTCGCCCGCACGTCAGCGAGTTCCTGTTCCAGGCCGTCGATTTCCTTCTGCACGGCGGCGATGTCGATTTCCTCCTCCGGCTCGAAGGTGTCGACATAACGGGGAATGTTCAGGTTGAAGCCGTTCTCAGCGATTTCTTCCGGCGTTGCTTGGTGGGAATACTTGTCGATCACCGCGCGGGTTCGGTGGGTTTCCACCACCTTGTCCGTATGGGCGTCGTCCATCACGTTCTGGGTCTTACCGGGCGTGAATTCCTTGCTGGCGTCGATGAACAGAACGTCCTTGCGGTCTTCGTTGGCGCCGCCCTGTTCGCGCGAACGGTCGAAGACCAGGATGGCGACGGGAATGCCCGTCGTGGTGAACAGATTAGCCGGTAGACCGATGACGGCATCGAGCAGATTTTCCTCGATCAGCGCCTGACGGATTTTGCCCTCCGCCCCGCCCCGGAACAGCACACCATGGGGCACGATGACGGCGACGCGGCCGCTCTGGCGCTTGGCGATTTCGATCATATGGGTGATGAAGGCGTAGTCGCCCTTGGACTTGGGCGGGACGCCGCGCCAGAACCGCTCATACTGGTCATCAGCCGCGTTTTCCGCCCCCCATTTATCAAGGGAGAACGGCGGGTTGGCGACGACCACGTCGAACTTCATCAAATGATCGCCCTCGATCAGGGTCGGATTGTTCAGCGTGTCGCACCATTCGATGCGTGCTGCATCCTTGGAATGGAGAAACATATTCATGCGGGCGAGCGCCCAGGTGGCACCGTTCACTTCCTGGCCATAGAGGGCATAGTTGTCGGAGCCCACTTCCTCCGCCGCGCGAATCAAGAGCGAGCCCGATCCGCAGGCCGGATCGCAGATGGTGTTCCCCGGTTGCGGATTGGCAAGCCGGGCCAGCAGGCGCGAAACGGGGGCCGGCGTATAGAACTCACCGGCCTTTTTGCCGGCGTCGGAGGCGAAGCGGGAGATCAGGTAGATATAGCATTCGCCGATGATGTCTTCCGTCACCCGCGACGGGCGCAGGTCCAGGGCCGGCTTGGCGAAGTCCTCCAACATGTTCTTGAGCCGGCGGTTGCGGTCCTTGGCGCGGCCCAGATTGGCTTCGGAATTGAAATCGATGTTGCGGAATACGCCTTCCAATTTGGTGCGGTTGGTGTCTTCTATCTTTTCCAAGGCGATGTTGATGAGCTCGCCGATATTGGCTTCGGTGCTCTGTTCATAAAGGTCATAGAAGCTCGCCCCCTCGGGCAGGACGAAGCGCTCGCGCTCCAGCCGCCGGCGGATGCGGGCATCGTCCTCGGCAAACTGCTTGCGGTACTTTTCCAGGTGGTCGTTCCAGAGATCGGAGATATATTTCAGGAACAGCATCACCAGGATGTAGTCCTTGTACTGTGCCGGATCGACGGCCCCGCGGAACGTGTCGCAAGCGGCCCAAGCGGCCTGATTGACCTGGTTTTGCGTGATCTGATCGGTCATCTCGGGTTTGTTCCTTTTTCCCCCGCGCTCGCGTTCCGCGCGCAGTCTAGCAAAATTTTTCGCATCATCAGACGCCGGGTTTCAACCAACCGCTCCGACAGCGCCCTCTCTTGTTCAGCAAGTGCGTCGATGGCAACGACGGCTTGCTGGGTCTTCAGGTCCGGGACATCGATTTCAAGGGCTCCCAGGCTGGATTTCGGCACCATGCGAAGGCTTGTGCCTTGAGCGTCTTGCTCAAAATGGCGCTGTGCAGGGGCTTGGTTGATCGCCCAGGCAAGATACTGAGGCAGGATGACATTCCGGTGCGGACGCAGGATCATCAGGGGCGACAACGCCACGGCCGGTTCCGCGAACCGGCGGTCCAACGCCGTTGCCGTGGTTCGCTCGCCCCGAGACCGGAACAGGACATCACCTTCCCGAACCATGTATCGGCCCGAAATTTCACCCAGGGAATAGCGCCCGAGATCTCGGGCGCTGATCTCTCCGTCAGATGCGATATCGCGTAGCCTGATACCCCGCAGGCCGCCGGAAGGCGCAAAATCGAGCGCACCGCGATGGGTGTAGCCAAGCTGGATTTCCGTGATGCCATCAAGGCGCATTATATTTCTCTGTAGCATGCTCTACTGCACGATAATCTCTTGAGCGCCGTCATGCAATAAATTATTTCAGTAGACACGCCTACTGTATAATTGGAGCAGCCCAATGTCGGAATTCGCTGCCCTCGTCGCCAGAATTACTCGTGAAATCAACTCCACCAGAAGGGCGATGCCACCAACCCTCGCGGTACAGCCCGCCCTCCCCGACCGTCCGATCCGAGCGACAGAGCTAATTACCCACAACGGCTGGAAATACCGGGCGCTGATACCAGGCGTTATTCACGCCTGGCCAGATGACCGGGATTTTTACGAAGGTGTCCTGGCCCTCTGGCATGCCGTCCTCGCCGCACCGGCTAGGCGTTTGGTGGACGCCTTCCGCACAGGCCTCGGCCCCATCCTAACTGGCGCTATCGTCGTCACTGGTCGCTCCGTGAGTTTAGACAAGCCCCTGACGGTTATGGCCGATGCCATCACGAACTATTTCGATTTCGATGAACCGGAAATTCTGGGCCAGTTCTGCCCGGTGCTTAGCCTTTCCGCCACCACACCGGTCGAGAGCTTCCTCAAAGAGGTGATGCGCTGCTACCGCTATAATGGGCAGCTATCGGAAGAAGAATACCAACTTGCCGAAACGGAGATGTATTCCGACGCGGAGCCGAGATCCGCAGAATTCCCTCCCGGACGCCTCGACAATATCGGAGAGGTCATTACAAGGCCGGGCGGCGCGGACAAAAAAGCCTTTAGGATCTGGATTGCTGCCGGCGAGATCCTGGCTGAGGATCATCCTCGGTTCAAGGTTGAGCCACGGATGATCGAACCCGCCACCCGCTGGCCGGAATCCCTGAAAGCGACCTGACCAAGCCCGCAGTGCGGCGTTAACTGAAAGTGCTTTTCTTGGATGAGCCGCCCCGTCGCTTGACCCTTGGTTTGAGGTCGACGAATTGGGAGGCAAAGTAGGCCTCGACATCAGCTCTCATGTAGACTGAGTTTTTGCCGATCAGCATGTAACGTGGCCCCTCCCCGCGCGACGCAAGGTAGGCCAGGGTGTTGTAAGAGATCGGGTACTGCGCCGCGACCTCTTTACGGGTTAGATAATCAGGCATGACAACGGACTGTCGGCTTAATTGCAGCACCGCCTTCATTCATCCGATTGGAATTCATTTGAACCCAAAACCCACCATTGATTCTAATATCAAACTATCCTATAAGGTCAATATTAGCAATGATAACTGGATAAATGATGTCCACTGCCACCGTTCAGCTTCAAAATGGGAAGCGGCTCTCCTTGCGGGGCCTAAGAGGCGCTTGCAGGCTTTTTGCCGGAGTCAAAGCGGTCGCTGGTCAGTGCGAAGTGCACTATTCGGCATTGGGTAAATGGCTCAAGGGAGAGCCGGCGCTTGCGCAGGCAAAAGCCGACGCTGTGCTAAACGCCTTGCGCCTGCCAAATGGAGAACCAGTTTCTAACGAAGTTATCGTTTGGTCCTTCAAAGTCTATTGGGATGACATCCAGGGTGCGATGAAGCTGTATTTTCCCGATGGGGCCGAAGTGGTGCGGACGCCCTGGTCAAGGCCAGGACTGAACAATGCCTCGAAATTCCTTCGATACCTCAACAGCGGTTTAGAAGACCCGCCGGAGCTGTTTCTGATTAGCGACGGTCGAACCCGTGCCGTCTTTCGGCAGGCACCAGGATTTTTGGTTTATGAAGACCAACTGGGTGACGGGTTCCGAATGCGTGGCAGATCGACCAAAGACTGCCAGTTCCGAGTAGGCCCACGCAAGGACGCCTGGTTTACCGGAACAATTACCCCGCAAATGTTCGACGAAGCTTTTGCAAGTCGGTTTATTGGTTGGGACGAAGTAGCCAGAACCGCAGAGGACAATGGCATTGACTCGAATGCCGTGTACGAATGGCTGCAGTCAAAAAAGCACCAAACTTAAACTAAAGCCAGTTAGCTGAAATAGGTCATTTTCAATGGATATATTCTCAGGGAAAAGGGCAGTTGTTCGACAAAAACTGCTTCCTCGCCATCCGTCTATTCCCCTGTTCCTGAACCCTGGCCGACAGATTTCCCAACTACCTGTGTGGCCCCTGTTAAAGGGACAAGATCAGGTCTTTCGCGCACCGTCAATCAGCCGACGACGCTCGTCTTCGGTGATAAAATGGCGTCATACCTTAGGCTGAAGCGCTTGCCTTCCGGGCTCGTCTCAACCCCACAAAACGGCGCGTCTTCGTAGCTGCACGCCTGAGAAATTCGATCTCGGAAGCTGTCAGCATCCGGGACCCGGGCAAGGTAGCTACTTTCGGGTCCGGCAAGCTCGCCGAAGCCATGACCGAATTGGCCTTACCACCAGTTTTCGAGGCTGTCGCCATGCTTCTCTCTCAAGCCGACGGTTGTATCGAGCAGGGTGCGAGCATAGTCCCGCCCCTGGACGAGGTCAACGCGGTGACAGCCGGCCCCGGAGGCCATCTTGCCAGGCCCTGCTGCCAAGGCTTACGCTACGCTCCAGCCTGAACAGCAGGGCGTAAACCCGCGCCGAACTCTCTCGTAGGCGTTGGACCACTTAGCGGGGGTAAGTCAGGGCAGCCCGCCTAAGACTCAAAGAAAAATGTCTTTATTTGGCTGTGTGACGTGGTTAAAGGCGAACGCTCCTGACCGCATAGATAGACCGACCCGCAAAGGCGGCATGCCCGTCTGGGCCAGTGAGCATCTGCACCTGCTGATTTCTGTGCTGACTACCTTCACGCCAGCTGCTTGTTCCTTCGGATGGCGCGTTCCATTTGACCTGAGCCCCATTTTCTCCTCCAAAAATGTGTAGAGTCCATCAACCTTGAGAGGAGATGGACATGAAGGCATGCCAATGGTGGATATGGCAGCAACTGAGATCATAAATAAAATTATTACTCAGATAAATTATCGGGAATTTTTATTACTATTTCACACCCGCCATTTTTCCCATCTCTAACAAAAATACTCCCCTCGTGATTTTGTATGATTTTATAACAAATCGCCATTCCCAGCCCTGTTCCCGCCCCCACCGGTTTGGTCGTAAAAAATGGCTCAAAGATCCTGTCCCTGATTTCCTCGGGAATACCCGGACCAGTGTCACTAACGGTAATCTCAAATTGGCCCTTAACGCGGCGTGTCGAGACCTTGATTTCCCCTTCCCCTTCAATCGCATCAATCGCGTTTGCCAATACGTTCATGACGACCTGATTCAGCGTCCCTGGATAGCACGACAAGACATTATCCTTGGCATAATCCGTCGTGATATTGATTCTGTCCTTACATCGATGTCGGATTAAATAAATTGTCGACTCAATGTTTTCCTTCATATCAACCGTTTTGAATTCACCCTCATCTAATCGAGAAAATGTTCTTAGCTTTATAACGATGTCATGCACCCTCTCAAGGCCACCATGGATTTCGGTCAAGCGAAGAAGCGCCTTATCCCACTTCTTTCGCCCGTCATCGCTCATGGCGGGTTCCACCTCGGGCATAATCTTCCTGAGCCGGTCCTCCACCGTTTTTGCGTGGTTCATCACGAAGGATAAGGGGTTATTGATTTCATGCGCGATCCCCGCAACCAACTCACCAAGAGACGCCATTTTTGCGGTCTGAACGAGTTGCCCTTGCGTCTCTTTGAGCTCACGATTGGTCGCTTCCAACGCTTTATTCGCCAGTTCGAGATGCTCTGCAAGTTCCGCTTTTTCCTGGGCAGCTTCGCGGGCCGCGCGTTCGCGCAGTATCTCTAATTCCTTATTCCGGAATTCCGTCATGATGCGTTCATGCTCATCCTGCAGGAATTTTCGCCGGAGAAGGGCTCGTATTCTTGCCTTGATGATGTTGACATCATTTGCTTTGCTAACGAAATCATCCGCCCCTGCCTCCAGGGCACGCATCATTTCATCGTTAGAGTCCTGACCCGTCACCATCAAAAGAGGGAAAGACAGCCCCGCATTTTGACGGAATCCATCAAGTCTTTTGCATAATTCAATCCCGTCGATTCCCGGCATGACCAGATCGACGATGATGCAATCAAAGAATTCCTTGTTAACTTCGGAAATGGCGTCTTCACCAGACAAGGCGGTTGCAACGCTATAACCCTCTTGTTCTAACGCATCCTGAAGGAATGCCAGGTAAGTCCGGCTATCATCGACCAGCAATATACGCGCCTTCCGGAACCGCTCGCCTGTGCGCCATCCCTGCGCCGTCCATTTTCCACGGTTGCGCAACAACGCGTGAATACGGGCCAGCATCGCATCCGCATCCATCGATTTCGAAATGTGATCATCGGCCCCGCTTTCCAGCCCCTGGAGTTCGATTTCACCTTTCGTATCTTCGGTCATCATCAACAAAGGGGTGGATTCAGTCCCAGGATTCATACGGATATGGCGACAAAATTCATCGCCCTCCATTCCCGGCAAATGATAATCCACCATGATCAAGTCGGGCTGATACGAGGCGAGGCGATCAAGTCCATTTTCGGCGCTCGCCTCACGTTCGACGGAAAACCCCTCCTGTTCCAGGATTGCCGTAACACGCAGGGCTTGCGTATCCGAGTCCTCGATAAGAAGGATATTGTGTGTTTTATCCATTATCGGATCATCCCCATCGTCGCGGTCAGTTCTTTTAACCGCGGTCCAATTTTTGGCAGTGGCAGTTGCTCGCAAACTGCACCTAAACTGGCGGCCACTTTAGGCATGCCGTAAACCACGGCCGTCGATTCATGCTCTGCGATCGTGAAGCCTCCAGCGTGTCGGATCGCGGCCAACCCTTCGGCCCCATCGTCTCCCATGCCAGTCAAAAGAACCCCAATGCCATTGCGCCCATGCGACGCCGCCATCGACTTTAAGAGAACGGTCCCTGCGGGCCTTTGACCTGATACCGGGGGCATTTGGTTCACCTTGGCTCTTAATCCATTGATCTCGAGATGATGATCCGCGGCAGCTAGATAAATCACACCTGGTGAAAGGGGTTCGCTGTCACTTACAACGCGGGCTTCAAACCCTGTCGTAGCGGATAGCCACGATGAAAAGCCTCCTAAAAAGCTTGCTGTTATGTGCTGCACCATCGCGATCGGCAAAGGGAAACTGGGCGTAAGGTGTTTCAGTATTTCAACAAGCGCATTAGGCCCCCCGGTTGACGCGACAAGCCCTAAAACTCGGTACCCCCCCTGGCCAGACAAATGCCGCGTTTGCGGAGGCCGGATAGGCGCAGACGCCGAACGTGAAATGATGGGTGAGCGTTGGCGTACCAGCTTTACATCGCTCATTAAAATGAGACTGCGGCACATGCGTTCCGCGATTTTGTCGTAATCCTTATTCGTAACGCCAACCGGTTTTTCCACCACGGCAAGCGCGCCCGCACGTAACGCGTTCATGGAAATTCCAAGATCCTCATCTTCTACATTGGCGGAGACGACGACAATCGGCGTTGGGTGACGCCTCATTATTGTCCGCGTCAGCTCGAAACCGTTCATACCCGGAAGTCGAATATCCACTGAGATCACGTCCGGCTTAACGGAGGCTATATCGCTCAGGGCCTCTTCACCCGTGCGATATAAACCGACCAATTCCAGCCGAGGATCGCTCCGAATGATGTGTTCAAGAAGAACTTGAACCACCCTTTCATCTTCCACAATCATCACGCGGATAGGAGCGTTGGGTTCATTCATAACAATTGCAAAATTGTTTGTAATAAATCCGACTGATCGAAACGCTGTTTCACGACATAGGCGTCGGCACCTAGGGACAGACCTTTCTTTTTGTCTTCCTCATCATCGCGGGAAGTCACGAGAACGACAGGTATTCCTTTGAGGGCATGGTCGCGTTTGATTTCATGCAACAATCCAAACCCGTCCAATCTGGGCATCTCAATATCTGAAACGACGAGATCCGCAGGTTCAGATCGCAATTGTTCAAGGGCGTCCAGGCCATCGACACTCAGTCTGACCTTGTATCCATTCGCTTCTAATATACTCCGCTCCAACGTTCTCGTTGTTATTGAGTCATCCACCACAAGAATTGTTGGAACACTTCGGGCCTGATGTTTCGCTTCAACAAACCGTTGTTGGTTTTGATCCGTGTTTCGAAACTTGGCTATTAAGCCGGAGGGATTGAGAAACGGAACGACATCCCCGCCTTCAAGCATCACGCTACCGGCGACAAGCGCATTCTCAGGAAGAACATGGGTCAGATCTTCAACGAAAACATCCCGAACGGACAATGCGTCGTTGATTGAGACCGCCAATCGAATGCCATCCGCAGACAGCACGGCAACGGTGACTTTACTGCCTGGCTTGAGTGGCGTCGGCGCAGCATCGATTAAACTGCCGATATCGGTTGAATAGATGGGCTCGTCATCATTTTCAGGCAAAAAATAGGTGCTGCCTTCAACAAATTGGAATGAGCCCTCCTCACCATGGTGAAGGCGTTCAATGCAATTGGAGGGAAGGGCAAAAGTTTCTTGCCCGGCAGAAAATATTAGAACCCTTGTCGATGCGACAGAAAGCGGGACTGAAATCAAGATAACCAATCCGCCTGCATCTGCCGGCATAAGTGAAACCGTGCCCTGTAGGCGCGAAACCGCCCGTCGGACCACTGACATTCCAACGCCCCGGCCGGATAGTTCGTCGACTACAGCCGTCGTGGAAAAGCCATCATGAAACAGCACGGGATATGCCCGCTCATAGCTGTCAATGTTCGGTTCATTTTCCCCTATCAGTCCGGACTTTCGGGCGGATCCGTTGATCGCCTCCAAATCCAATCCTCTGCCGTCATCCTCTATTCTTAGTTCCAGGCGACTTCCGCTCGTTGAGATATCGACGCGTATTTTCCCTATGTCCGGCTTGCCCCTAGCCCGTCGTTCATCTGGAGATTCGATCCCGTGGCCCAGGGAATTTCGCAAAATATGAATAAGTGGGTCCTTTAAATCCTGAAGAACCATTCTATCGGCATGAATCCCACCACCCGTTAAGTAGAACTCGATCAATTTCCCTTCGTCCGCAGCGATATCTCGAACCATCTTACGCAAGACGCCGAAAACACTCTCCGCAGATACCATTCGAACTTTCTGTACTTCGTCCCGGAGTGATTTCCCCAATTTCAGCGACCGCCAGGAAGCCTCACGCTGTCGGTAGCCCACAGCGCCGATCTCCGAAATGAGTCTCCGCAAATCCCCCACCATTTGATGAATGGCACGATTTAAATCACCAGATTGTGAAAAATTCTGCTCTCGCCCCGCCATCGCCTCAACTTGGTAACCGTCAAAATCATTCTTGAACCGTTCAAGCTGCGACACCATTCGGCGCAGATCATTCCCCACCCGATGGTGTTCGCCGGACGTCATCAAAATTTCTCCGGCACATTTCAAGAGACGATCCAAGCTTTCCACGTCAATGCGGACTCCCTCACGCAACGACGTTCCTGGGTTTTTTGGCGACGGCCCTTCTTGTGTCACCCCCAGACCAGGTGGCGAACTTGGCGCCTTATTCCGGTTGAGCGAAGAAGTTTTGATTTGCGCCCCTTGCGACGGTCGCGTGTCACCTGACACCTTGCTTCTTGCCGTTTCAGATTCAACAATCTGGGCGTCGAGATCAGGCAACGCCCCCCCTTCCACAAAAGCGGAAAACCAATCCTCTATGCCATCCAAGCCGTTTTGGATAAGACGCCTGTTTGGAAAATCGAGTCGCACGATTCCCTTTTGAATTTCCGAAACAAGCGTTTCCAACTGATGGGAAAGCGTTTCAATCGGCTTAAGGTCTGTTGCTCTCGCCGCACCTTTTAAACTGTGCAATCGACGGTGTAGTTCGGACAGATCAACCCCATCCGGATTGGCATCTTCATCTTCAATATTTGACAGCATATCCCGTATAGCCGCGAGGTGTTCGCGATGCTCAATCGCGAATGCATCCAGCAACTTTTGACGGATGTCGCTCACAGGCGATACCTCTCCACAGACTTTTGCAGTTGCGTGCTCATGGCGTTCAGACTCGCCGCGGATTGCTCCAGCCCACTGATCCCAGCAGCGATTTGTTCACTGGCTTCGCGAATATTCTGGACAGAGGAAGAGACCTGCTCGACCCCTATTTGTTGCTGATTGGTCGCCGCCATGATCTGCTCAAGAGTCGCGATGCTTTGTTCGACACTCTGAGCCAACTCGGTAATGGTGCCTTCTGTACGAGTAGACAAATCGGCCCCGTACTCTGCGCGCTTCACAGCCTCTTCTGTTTGCATAACGGCGGAATTGATACCCTGTTGTATTTCGCTCAACAGTCCGTGGACTTGACCTGTGGCCTCTTTCGCCTGATCGGCAAGGTTTTTGATCTCATCCGCGACAATGGAGAAACTCGCTCCCGCTTCACCGGCAGACGCAGCTTCAATTGCCGCGTTCAAAGCCAACAAGTTTGAACGCTCCGCGATTTCGTTCACGCTTGCGATGATCTCCCCAATCGACTGGGTTTTTTCTGTAAGGGTTACGACCGTCCCGGCAACGCGCTCGGCTTGATCACGTACGGATTGAATGGCGCGGCTAGAATCCGAAACTGCCTGCAAACCAGCTTTACTCGCCGTCGAAGCGGCCTCCGCGCTTTGGGTGATTCCCTTGGCCCTTTCGGTGATTTGTCTTCCCGACTGGGTGATTTCTTCGAGAGTGCTTGTGATCTGTTGAACAGCAGCACTTTGCTCGCTGGTACTGGCCGCTTGCTGCTGGGCCGAGGCCTGCAGTTCAGCCGTCGCCGCGTTGAGGTTTTCCGTGGCCGTTTTGGTTTGTCCAGATACTTCGGCAAGGTTCTCGACCATTTCATTCAATGTCGCCCCCAAACTGCCAACTTCATCAGAGCCGGTGTTGCGCGCGCGTTGCGTCAAATCCCCCTGCCCGACAGCCGCCACGAACTCCATGAACCCACGAAGGGGCCGCGTTATCGAGCGGTAAATCAGCGTCGCGACGATCAGACCAATGATCAAGACAACGGCAATGGAAACGATGCTCGCCCGCTTCACCTCTTCGTACAATTGAACGATGTCTGTTTCCGCGCTGGTTGCGAGAGCTCCCGCTAAATCCTCCGTCTTGCGCACGGTTGCACGGAATTCATTCCGTAGCTCCTCCAAAACTTCAAACTCACCCCGAACGCTTTTTATTTCGTCTTTATCCATCTGGCCAAACTGCGCGATGGTGACCGACGCAATCTCACCTAAGGCTTCCCGATTGTCCTTAGCGTTTACGGCGATGTTACTCCAAAGCTCTTTACGCTCCGGACTGATCGGCGTTTCTCCTTGTTCGATTGCAAGTGTTTCAAGCTCCTTGAGGCGATGTAACGTTCGTTCGCGGGCCAAGTGCCATTGCCGCTGCGCGACCGATGTATCGAGATCGCCAGCCTCCGTTTTTCCTAACAGGTACGCAGCCCAGGCCCGTTCAAACTGGATGCGCATTTCTCTTTGGTTCATGCCGATATGCCGGACGAGTCGTAGCGCATGAAAATCCTTGCTGATCGTATTAGTCGCAAAGTCCCGCATCGTGGCCATGCTGTCGAATTGATAAACCCCCAACCCCAACGCCATGACCAACACCGAGCCGAACCCAAGAATCAATCGATGGGCAATTGTAAGAGTCATGTTCGAAACCTCTCTGAAAAAACTTGATGAGCACGAAGGCGATCCACATCGAGCGCGAACACCTCACTGGCAAGAACGCCGGCGATTACCTCACTGGATCCGAACGCGTCACCCGGCCCAGGTTTCATGGCGCTCATATCGAACGTTCCAATTCCTTGAATATCGTCGACACGGAATGCAGCATGTCGCGGCATGTCCCGCATGAACAAGATGCTGCCGCCGGGATCGGCAACGGGCAGTTCAGCCGCAATGATTTGGGCAAGGTCATACAAGCCCCAAATGATCCCACGTTGAGACAGAACTCCAAGGAGAGCGGGATTCGAATCTGGAATGCGGGAGGGTTTCTGCCAGGCATCAACCTTCACCAGGGCTTCCAACTCGATGGCATATCGTGTGCCTGATAAAAAGAAGATGAGCATCCGCGTGGCGGAGTGCACAGCCTGTTTTGACACGCCGCGCTCGGCCAGTGCCCGGGCACGGGATTTTAGAATCAACGCCGACTGTTGAATGCTTTTCTCCAACGAGCCATCGATTAACTCTTGTGCCCGCGCCACCCGTTTCTTGGCGGCCTGCCAATCCACCTTCGTCATAGTCTCGTTCGTCATTGCCGGCCCCTTGAGAGTTGCTGTCTTGCCAAGTTCTCAAGTTCTTCGCTGAGAAGCCCATCGCCTCCACGCACCGCCGTGCCGCGGGCAATCCCGGCAGAAATATCGACAGAATTTTCAGTAAACCGATGAGACGATTGAAAATCTCCTTTCAAGGCGTAGAGGCGGCCAAGATGAAAGTGTGCAAGTGCATGGTGTCGATCCAGGTAGATGGTCCGTTTAAGCTCCTCTAACGCGGCAGTGGCATCACCACGATGTTCATGGACAAGGGCGAGGATGAAATGCCCATCCGGATCAAGCGGATGTTCAGCAATGTGCTCTTCACAGAACGTAACTGCGTATGACCAATTTCCCGCATCCGCATGCCGACGAGCCTCATCCAGGCGACTCGCCCGATTAATGGCCGAAGCCGTATTCGAAACCGTTTTCGAAGCGGGTTCGCCTGAATGGTCATCGACCGGCTGGACCCTCAATGGAGCTTGTTCTCTGAGCCACTGGGCGTCGTCATCAACCGCAGAGAAGAGAAAAGGCGGCGGGGGCGTGAAAGGAAGGTGTGATTTTTTTGGGGTTCCAGCACCTGCCTTAACAACATTCCTGATGCCGGCGGAAATGCCCGGGGTCGAGTTTGACCGCACATTGTCGGTTTTTTGATATACCGTTGTTCCCGATACCGAGACAGGTGTCAGGAAGTGCGCGATTTCTAGAAACGGCTCGGAATGACCGACGATCAACCACCCGCCATCCACCAGGAGAGAACGCAATTTCGCAAGAACGCGGCGCATGAGATCAACGTCGAAATAGATCAGGACATTTCGGCAAAGAATAATGTCAAACTCTCCAGGAGAATCGTCAATCGGCCCTTCGCAAAGCGTTTTCAAGTTTTGCTGACGAAATTCAACGCGCCGCGCAAACCTCGAGTGCAATTGCCAATTTTTCCCGCGTTTATCAAAGCACGCATCCCTGATCTCGTCAGATAATCCCCGCATCTCCCATTCGGAGAAACGTGCCTGACGGGCGCGCATCAACCGTCGCTCGCAAATGTCGGACCCTGTAATCTGTACGTTCCATCCTCCCGATGCCGCAGGCCACTCACGCTCAAGCAAGATCGATATGGAGTAAGGCTCCGCCCCGGATGCGCAGCCGGCACTCCAGATTCGAAGCGCTTTGTCTCCTACGCGTGCGGCGATACGGTTCGGCAGAATGTGGGTCCGTAAGGCGTCGAATTGCGCGGGATTTCGAAAAAAATAGGTCTCCCCGATCGCGATCAAATCCAATAGTTGATCAAGCTCTTCGCGCCCAGCCAGACTGCGGACGAAATCAACGTACTGGTCGATGTTTTGGAATGTGGTTTCAGATATTCGTTTCCGAACGTGTTGTGCCAGGACGGTGTCCTTGTCTTGGTAATATCCAAGCCCCGTCAATTCGATCAGATACGATTTAAAGTCCTGGAATGCCGGTGCTAGTGAAATCGTTTCAGGGTCGGGCGCATTCACAATCATCACGCAACCTCCAGCCCGTTAAGTCTCGTCTGGGCTCTGTCTGCAAAGCTCCTGAGGCGCCGTGCCTCCTCTTCCGTGAGCAAAGCCTCAACATCAAGAAGCTGAGCGATCGGGGTTCCGTCATTCAGCAATTCCGCTTTCACCATGCCGTTGAATGTCATGCCGTCAGGCAGTTCGGAAATTGAAATAGAGTTCCCGTCGACGACGGAAATAGTGCGTTCCACCAATACGGCCAAAGGAACCGGCGTACCCTTCAGCCAGATAATATGAGACCAAATACTTGGTTCGGCCGTCTCAACACCCAACAGTTCCCCCAAGTCCAGAACCGTGACAGCTTGCCCCCCGATATTGACCACTCCGGTCACCATTGACGCCGTCGTCGGCGGCTTGCTCAGCAAAACGAATGGAAGAATTTCCCGCACAGCGGCAAGAGACAACGCAAGCACCGGGCCGGCTTGAAATATCAGAAACTTGGCCGAGGCGTTCATCGGATTGCTATTCCTCGCAAGGCTATAGCAGATTGATTTCAAACACAGAGGAGGCCTTAGTCCGCATCGGACAATCTGAGAAAGGTTCCCCTGCCCACATCCCACAATTCCCTCTTTTCGAGCTCAACTGAGGATGTACTTTCTGGTCAACTCATACGGCTGCACGGGTGCGTCACGAATATCACCGATGACCCGGCCGCTAATCAGGCTGAAGCCGGCTTGCATCGCTGATCGCACTGTGGCCAGGGAATTCAAACCATATGCCGTGGTGTGAAATCCCTGTGCTTTGGCCCGTTTACCGAAATCCAGAATACGGAGAAGAATTTGCTTCTCAGTCTGTGTCTGCCAATCGGCCTCGACATCTAAGACAAGCATATCGGCACCGTTTGCCTTGAATAGATGTGCATGCCTATCCTCAGGCGCTAAACGCACGGATGTGCGGGAGCTTATCCGCTTGACAAACTCCAGCACCCGGCGGATTGATGTCTCTCCCCTGGCCTCTGGAACTCCAATGATTTCAACGGCGACGCGCCCCAAAAGACGGCTTTGCGGGACGGCCTTGAATATCTCCATCAGGCCGCCGAAATCATCCAATTTTAATGTTTCAAAATGCAATGGCAGCATGATCGCCGGCTCGTTTGCGGTCTGCTTTCCCGTGATCGTTTTGATCACCTGTGCCGCCATAACCGCATCAACGTGGACGGCCATCGGGTCCTGATCGCCGCCATGCAAAACGGCACTTCCGGAAAACACCCCATAGGCTGAACGCCGAAATGGATGACATTCGAATGCGACAACCAATTGGCGAAACGGGTTCCAAAGCGGGCGGAACTGAACGGACAGTTGCGTCGTGAACCAGGACACATCATTGCTGGCCTGACCCTCTTTTTCTTGGGCGATTTGGGTGGCTGCTTGGTGGTCGAATTCTCTCGCCAACAGATCCGGCGTGACCTTTTTGTTCTCTGCCGCAAGTTTGCTTACATCAATCGTATCGGCCGTAACCCCAATACCTCGATAATCTTTGTCCTTGCCCAAAAGTCGTTGACGTATCTCGACCGCTAATTTTTCTGCGCGCTTCTGCGAGGTTGCCAAATCTGCACCGGCGAACAGAATTAAAAATGCGTCTTCGCCGTGTTGCACGTATAAGTCATCTTTTCCCATCGCACCTCGGACAATTCCGTCAGAGATAGCCATGGCCTTATGACGCACCTTTTCCCAACGCCCCTTGAACAGATCGCGGAACTCTTCCAGCGACACGATCTTGAGACGGCCGGTTGCCTTTTCTCCCTCCGTTTTCATCAATTTATCGAGCCTCGCCTTGAAAGGCTCTGGAACCGATAGGGAACCCTCATCCGAGGTAGAAGGCGAGACTGTGCCCGAAACAGGCGCCCTGGTTTTTTCTGCTGCCGCCTGCTTCCGAAGGATGGCTTTGACTTTCATGCTGAGAACATCGTAATCGACCGGCTTCGTCACATAATCGTCAGCGCCAATCTTGTAACCAGCCGTCAAATATTTCTTGTCATCCAATCCTGATAAAAAAATGAAGGGAGTGGTTGCAGGTTCCGTACCTGCTTCCCGGATTTTCCGGAGGACCTCGAACCCATTCAGTCCTGGCATCTTGACGTCACAAATGATGAGCCTGGGGTTTTGCTTCTGGATCGCATTGACGCCTGCGATGCCGTCCGCGGCTTCCGCAACGACATGCCCCTCTTCCTCCAGAATGTCTCGGATCGTTAGCCGGACCAACTCATCGTCATCGATGATTAGAACATCTGGCGCGCCCATGGCATTATCTCCCGCTTCAGAGTTAACTATTTAAAAGTCTCGTTTTCCGGGTATCTGGTTCGTCCGCTAGTTGGAACCCGCAAAGTGCCTGAGCAGCATCCGGATTAACGGGACGGCTTAAATAAAATCCCTGCGCGGTGTCACAGCCGAATGATTTTAACAGGGTCAGTGCCTCGGCCGTTTCCACGCCTTCAGCGCAGACTTCCAAGCCCAGGTTGTGGGCCAAATCAATAATCGAGCGGACGATGGTATCTGCGTCCTTATTGACCCCGAGTTCGAACACGATCGACTTGTCGATCTTCAATTCATTGAACGGCATCTTGTGAAGTTGAACCAGAGAGGAATATCCGGTTCCAAAATCGTCCATCGCCAAGCGAAAATTGCGTAGCCTTAGCCGGCTCAAAACGCTCATTGCCTGGGCCGCATTCTCCATCGCGGCCGTCTCCGTTACTTCCAATACGATACTGTCGTGCGTAATCCCCTTCGCTTCGGCCAGTTCTGAGATGCGGTCCGGGACGGCGGAATCGACGGCCAGATGTGCCGGAAGATTAACGGCGATTACCGGATCAAATCCGTTTTCCCGCCACACGGCGGACTGATGAAGAACATTTTCAACAACTTTATAAGAGAACAAATGGACGAGGTTTGAGGCCTCGATCATCGGGATGAACAAGTCCGGCGACAACGTGCCGTATACCGGGTGTTGCCAACGTATCAGCGCCTCAAACGAATCAAGTGGGTAGGAACCGGCGCGGAGGGAAAGTGTGTGCTCAGCCTTCTTGCCGGTATCTGGTGCAGCAAGGCGGGCTTTCGGCTGAAAATCGAATACAAACTGCCAATCCGAGATAGCGGTCTCGATATCGGAAATCGTGATGGTTTTTGCATCCGACTGAATGCGGGTCAGCAGAACCGATAAGTCATCCATTCGGATCGGTTTCTGCAGCACGCCAGCCATACGTAAGCCCGTTTCCTTTCCAAACCGATTGGCGGCGCCAAGGACGCGGGCATCGTAACCGCTCATCACGACGATATCTGCTCGGCACCCTGTTTCACTCAACAGGCGAAGATACTCAAGGCCGTCCTTATCCGGCATTTGCAGATCAAGGAGTAATCCCGAAAAGGTCTTTGGGTCATAAACCTTCTTAAAACCTTCGAACGTCGATACGACAACCGCAGAGAACCCCGCATCTTCCGCAACATCTTGAATAAACGCCCCGATGTCCGGTTCATCATCAATGATCAACAGTGCATTGGCATTCGCAACTGGTGTCATGACACACTCCTAAAAGCAGGCGCATCTGCTGTTGTCCCCAATCGGCTTGATGCGGCATCGCAAGCAAAGGCTTGATCGATGCGGTCACGAAGACCAGAAACGGAAAAAGGCTTATTCAAAACGCCGACCATGTTCAGGCCGCGTTCAGATCCGAATTTTTGCGCAATCGCGAGCATGGTTTTGTCGAAGCCACTCATCATCAGAATGGGCAGACTTGCAAAGCCCTCCATCCGTGCCATCATTTCCAGACATTCCACGCCATCCCGGTCAGGCATGATCAGGTCAATAATCATCAGGTCCGGCAAGCCGCCTTCCAGCACTCGAATCATTTCATGCGAATTGTTCGCGTGCGCGGCCTGATAGCCTGCACTTTCGACAACCTCTGCAATGAAATCGCAAATGCCCTGATCGTCGTCCACGATCAAAACCCGCTTCATCTCATCCCACCCCTGGTTTGATTTTTCTGTCTTCATCATGCTTGACCACCATCTGTCGCCCTGTATCTCAAGGCTTCGTTTATTTTTTCTCTCAGATGACGTTCTGTGTACGGCTTGGCCAACCAGATACCGTCCGGCGCATCGTGATTGGCATTTTTAAGCGCCTCCTCCGCATATCCAGATGTGTATAGAATTTTGATTTCGGGCCAGCGGGCCCGCACCTCTCGGGCGACATCAATGCCTGACATACCACCAGGCATGACAATGTCCGTCATTACGAGGTCGAACCCTTGATCCGTTTCCAAACGTAATATCGCGGCCGCGCCGTCAGGTGCACTGACGAAGTCATATCCCATGGAATCAAGGAGGTTTTCTGCGGTCTCGCGCACCTCCTCATCGTCTTCGACAATCAATATTCGGCCGGTGAGGGTGTCTTCCGTAGCATCCGCATCAATGTCTAAATCACACTGCCCATTGGTATATAATGGCAGATACAGGCGGAGCGTGGTCCCCTGCCCGACTTCGCTGTAAATATTTATGTGCCCACCTGACTGTTTGATGAATCCGAAGATCATCGCCAAACCAAGACCAGTGCCTTTTCCCGATTCCTTCGTAGTAAAGAAGGGCTCAAAAACCTTGTCCAATACAGCCGGCGGCATGCCCGTTCCTGTATCAGTGACGGCAATCATCACGTAATCGCCAGGCACGACGTCTTGGTGTTTCCGCGCATAACATTCATCCAGTTGAACATTTGCCGTTTCAATGGTGAGCAGGCCGCCATCCGGCATGGCATCACGGGCATTGATGGACATGTTCAAAATCGCACTTTCCAATTGGCCCGGGTCGACGCGAACAGTGTCCAGAGTTGCCATTGGTTTGACGGTGATTTCGATATGCTCACTGATGGAGCGGGCGAGCATTTCCTCCATGCCGCGGACCGTTTCATTCAAGGCAAGCACAGTCGGCTCGAGGACCTGACGCCGGGAGAATGCGAGAAGCCGCGCCGTCAGATCGCCCCCGCGCGCGCCCGCACGGCGCGCCGTGTTGATCCAACGTGAAATCTTCGGGTCCGCCATGGCTTCTGTTTTTTTAGCCAATAGCTCCAAATTTCCATTGATGACCGTAAGCAGGTTGTTGAAATCATGCGCAACCCCCCCGGTGAGTTGCCCCAGGGCTTCCATTTTTTGTGCTTGTTGCAATTGGTTCTGCAATGCCCGGTGCTCGGTAACATCAACCAAATTGCCGCAGGTTGCGATGCCGTCATCCCAGGGCACCAGGGTCACCCGGTTTTCAAGAATGATCTCGGTGCCGTCCTTTTTGACGCCGCGGATCTCGTATTCATTCGGCACGTATTCACCCGCTACTCGCGCCGCATTGAAGTCCTTAAGGCGTTGGTGTTCATCCGCATGGAAAAATTTAAGAAGGGATTTTTGCGCCATCGCATCATCGATACTGTCGTACCCAAAAATGCGGGCGAACGATTCATTGATGAAGATCAATTCAAACTTCCGCATGACGAAGACCCCTTGATGGGACTTCTCCATGATCATCGCGAAACGTTCTTCGGTTCGGGTCAGGCGTTCCTCTGTGAACCGCCGGGAAATGGATTCCCCGATTTGCATGGCGATCGATGAGATCAGGGTCGAGAATTGTTCGTTCTTACATCGCCTTGTCTTGCTGAACAGGCATATCACAGACAAGACATTCCCCTTGCCGTCCATGACGGGAACGGCAACCCCAGACCTCAGCCCACACTGAACAGCCTGCTCTCTCCGTATGAACTTACCGCCCGGCGCCTGGAGGTCTTCGATCCAATCGATCGCTTCATGCTGCCATGCCCGCCCCGGCATGCTTTCCCCTAGCCGGAAAGAAAGCCCCTTGCTTGCGTCGGCGAACGGCATGAATTCATCTGACGCGAGGTAGTACCCAAGATAAGTGCGCAGGACTTCGGCATCCGGATCGAAATACCAACCTTCCGCAACATCCCAGCCGGTAATCTCCGCAATGGACCGAAGTGCGCCCGCAATGGCATCCCCCACCCGTTCGGCAAATGCCACCTGCTCCGTAACCCTAAAAAGAAGCTCAAGCTGCTGTTGTTGGCATTTGAGGGCGGTGATGTCCCGTGTGATGGTGACAAGACCGCTGATCTTTCCTCGTTCGTCGTAAATGGCGGTTTTATTGGTTGAATTCCAACGTGGAAACCCGCCCTCACCGATTTCCCGTTTCTCTGCGTTGAGGGCCGCCCGGCCTGTTTCGAAAACCTGTTTGTCTAATCTTTCCCTCTCGACAACCCAATCTTCTCCAAGCATCTCCGTCGCGCGCCGGCCGATTGCCTGGAACGGGCTATCCAGTTGGAGGATATCCGCCACCACGTCATTTACGCGGAGATACCGGCCATCCGCATCTTTGATTGAAATCCCATCCGCACTGCTGCTCATCAGGGCCTTCATGTACGACCGTTCGGCTGCAAGCTCCCTGTTCACCTGTGACAGTTCGGCAGCATGGTGAACCGTCACCTTTAAACCTTCCGGGTCCCACGGCTTGGAGACATAGGCAAATACCTTGCCATCGTTAATGGCACGGACGACTGCGTCAAAATCCGCATAACCTGTGATCAATATACGGGTCGCGAAGGAGAATTCTCTGGCGCGCGCCAAAAACTCATCACCCGTAATCCCCGGCATCCGCTGATCACTCAGAATGACGGCGATTAACGGGTCATTCTCGGCAATGGTCAGCGCTTTCGCCGGCGACGTCGTGGTGATGACGTCGAATTCGTCCTCTAGGATATCCTCGATCGCCGCCAGAACTTGCTGTTCATCATCGACGATCAGAATCCGTTTGAGTGTACCTGGCCTGGGAACATCTTCGGAGGAGGGGGTAGCATGAGACATTGCCAACTCCCTATATGCCAAACCGGATTGGTGCGGCGCTCTCCACTTCAGACCTCCCACAGCCTAAGTTAGCCTGCGGCGACGCAGGCTCCATCAAGGCAGGGCCAAGGGTAGCGAAAACTTCGGAAGAGTCAGCAAATAGATAATACGTAGTTACTTATACGTACGTATAAGAAAAACACAAAAAAATACATACATATATATTCAGCAATACATGCATGGTATCTCAATTAAACATACGAACGTATTCTTCACGAGGTAAATACAGATGCCATGCACCGGTCAACGGCCAAACGTCGACCCGAATATCGCGCTCACCTGGGAAAATGACCTAACATCCAATTTTTGCATGATAGATGCTCGATGAGATTCAACCGTGCGATGGCTGATTTTCAGCTTTCTGGCGACCTGTTTGCTTGTCAATCCAAGCAACGATTGGCGCAAAACCTGACGCTCCCGCGGCGTCAAGATCGCGAGAAGAGCCTTGTTATCCCTGTTTCTTATCGTTCCTTCCGATGGGCGATCAAAGAACGCCGCCTCTAGCGCCCGCCCACAGTGCCAGAATTTAATTTCCGTGCGTAATACGCCCCAATGGGGATCACCAGATTCATCAATATAGCGGTAAGGGGTGTAGGTCGGGTGGTACATGGTATCCGGAAGGATTTTTGACGTATCGCATAACTGCCGGCCTTGCATAATTTCCTGATCCAGCAGCATCCCGTCGAAGTTGGTAATTTTCCCATATGCCCACCGCGCATGATCCGCTTGGACAACATCCCAAATTCGCATCGTTTGTGGGTCGCAAATCAATTGGATGGTCGCATTCTTGAGATCGGATGCGCGGAGCTTCCGTGCATCCCCGCTAAGAGCATTTGATGGCACCGACTGTGGAAACAGAGCGAGAGTGCTCAAGGCTTCGTCAATTTTGCTAATAACCTCAGCATCTTTTATCCGGGGTTTGTCGGAAAAAAATGCCGCGACGGCCTGCACCTCGCCATCATGAATTACAGGAACCGCCAAGACTGAATGGAGATTAGCCGCCTTGGCGGCAAAGCTGCGCCGAAAAACCCGCCGGGGGTTTTTCTGAATATCCTCGACCCATTCAGGTGTACCAGAAAGCCATGATCTGCCAGGCGCACCTTCTCCTAACTCCAATCCAAGCATGGCGCTCATTCTCTGGAATGTTCTTGTGCGTGAAGGAAGTATCGACCAGCTTGCTTCGACTTTGAGGTGCCCAGCAGGGTCAAGCCGCCAAATTTCACCCAAAACCCAATCGCATTGATGGCAAATTCGCTCCAAAATTGGCCGATGGGACATTCCTTCCGAGGTTTCAGAATCCGTCTCCTCAGAAAAATCAATTTCTGCAACCGGATTGATGACACCGACCGCAATTCCGGGGCCGTGATTTGCCTTCAAAACAAGGACACGGACATCCGCCATGAAAATCGATCTGTCTCGTCTACGCATCGGAATGCGTCGGATGAAAATTCCTTGTTCGTCCAGGCTCCTATGACTTTCTTCGCCAAATAAACGGAATCCACTTGGGTCTGCGTGCAAGTGCTCGGTCACATCCCCGATCAAATCTTCCTCGGGATGCCCAAACAGTTGTTCAGCTGCCAGATTACACGCAAGGACGATGCGGGTACCGTACTCGACGATCAAAACAGGCTCATCCGTCGCGCTCAGCGCGGCCTTAATTGATGCATTCCTCAAACCGCTGCTTCTACTCGAGTCCATTGCCGTTACCCAAAATGGTGATGGGGCAGAATCAGGTCAGGCCAGAGGTACGTTCTGCCAATGCCCAACTCTGTAATGCCGAATGGTTTCTGTTCGTCGCGTTGACGTACTGAAGATTCGCGATACTGACTACCGATTATGAAGGCGAGCCGGCACTGGCAAAGATAGTTTCTCTACGGCTAAGTCCGGCAACGGCACCCGCATAAGTTCCATCGCTGTTGCTACCAAGTCCACTAGTAAAAAAGGCTTCTCGATGATGTGATTGGCACCGAACTCCAAGGTCATTTTAAGGAACTGGAGATACACGCCCCGACCTCCACCTGAGATCATAATGACTGGCACATTTCTATCACGCCTCCGTATTTCGAAGAGTACCTCTATGCCATCCATTCCCGGCATAAAGACATCGACGATCACTAGATTGGGCGACACCAGATCAAATGCCGTAATGCCGTTGAACCCATTCGAGGCCTCGTGCACCGTATGACCTAATCCCTGAAACCCATCCGCGATGACATCGCGAACATCCGTTTCATCATCGATGACTAGAATTTTTCCCATTTCAAATGAATTCAAGTCGGGTTTCGATATTATGCCGCTCGCACATCGGCCAGGAACTTTTCCACCTGTGCCTTCAGGCGGTTCGACTTCTCGTTCAGATCACCAGCCACGCTTTGTACCTGGCTCGCCGAGGTTCCGGTTTCGCCTGCGGCCGAGGACACATCGGCGATATTCGTCGTCACTTCCTGTGTCCCGGATGCCGCCTGCTCCACGTTGCGCGCGATTTCCTGGGTCGCCGCACTCTGTTCCTCTACGGCCGAGGCTATGGCAGACGTAATCTCATCCATGGACTTAATCGTCTGCGCGATCGATTGGATCGCGGTCACCGCCTCCTTCGTCTCAGATTGGACGCTGCCGATTTGTTGGGCGATTTCGCTGGTTGCTTTTGCTGTTTGGTTGGCCAAGCTTTTAACCTCGCTGGCAACGACGGCGAAGCCTTTGCCCGCCTCGCCTGCCCGCGCAGCCTCAATAGTCGCATTAAGGGCCAGAAGATTGGTCTGTTCGGCGATGTCCGAAATCAAATCGACCACTTCTCCAATCTGCTGAGCAGCTTGTGCCAAGCCTTGGACCTGCTGATCCGTCCTCGACGCCTGGTCCGATGCTCGGGTCGCTATCTCTGAGGACTGATTGACCTGGCGGCCGATTTCTTGAATGGAACTGGTCAGTTCCTCGGTGGCAGTAGCGACGGTCTGCACGTTGGCAGATGCTTGCTCTGCCGCACTGGCGACCGAACTTGAACGCACATTTGTCGTCTCGGCAATTTTCGACATGGATGCCGCCGTGGCCTCCATTTCGGTTGCTGAACTGGCGAGTGCGCGTAACAGCTCTGACACATCATTATCGAAATTAACTGTCATCTCCTCTATCGTGCGCGCGCGTTCTTCCCGATCTTTAGCGGCCTCCATCTCCCTTGCCGTCATCTCCTCAGCTTTGATCATGCTTTCCTTGAAGATAAGCACGGTCCTGGCCATCTCGCCGATTTCATCACGATGATCCTGGGCTGGGATATCGACGGTCTTGTCTCCGTCGGCGAGAACACGCATCGTCCTCGTTATGGCGCCGATGGGCCGGGAAATCCCCCCCCCGATTAACCAGGCGGCGACAATCCCAATGATCAGTCCTACGATCACAACGGTGCTCATCACGTATACGGCCCGTCCCATGGCGGCGCTGGTTGCCGGACCCACGGTATCCTGCTCCATCCTGATTTCGGTCTTCAGTTTGCCCATGTCCTTGGTAACGGAGTACCCGATAGGAATCAGGGTATTGTGGAGAAGTTCATTTCGTTCGGTCAGAACCGCATGCACCTGATGGATGCCGCCTGCGTACGTCTTGCCCAATGCAGCAATATTGCCAACTCGCTCGCGCATGCCGGGGTCGGTCATTTCCCCAGCCAAGGCCAAAAGACCTTTTTCTAGATCTCCAGCTTCCTTGATCGCCCGTTCATAGGCAGCGTACTCGCTTGTATCGATGTATTTGGTGACATGAAGGCGCATTCGGAGAAGTTCTTGCTGAACTTTTCCTGCCGAATACGCAGTCGTGAATTGCAGATCGTTAGCGGCGCGCTCCATGATGCCGGTGAGTTCTCGCCTCATTTCCGGGCCGAACTTGTTCAATGTATTCTCGACGATATCCTTTTCCCGAACGTCCAACTTGATGATCTCTTCGAAAGCTTTAGCGTAGCCTTGAATCTTCTGTGAAGCCGCGTCGATGAATGCCTGCCTTTCCATCATGTTGACCATCTCAGCTAGCTTTTCATTGCTGGCTAGGGTTTCTGTTACTTCCTTTTTTGCCTTCTCAATTGCTTCCGTCGACCGCGTCACTAGATACTCCTGAACCGCGATTTGCACGTCTGCCAATTCGTTCTGGACACGGGATGCTTGATTCGATTGAAGGGCGATTTTCCGATAGCGCGTAAAATTATCATCACCGTTATTGAGACTAATGGCGCCCGTTACTCCGACCGCAACCAGCAACGCTAAAATAATCCCAAACCCAAGAGATATTTTCGCAAGCACCTTGATGTTCTTTAAGAAGGCCATGTCCGTAGTCCTACCCCATGATGCCGGTGCATTAGCCGGCAAGTTTAAGTGCGACCGAAAACTGAAATTGCGATGCAGTTATCGGCAAATATTTAATGAGACTGTTAAAAGTATGAGGCTGGCACTTCGCCCCATTGCCGCTGACACATAAGGAAGCCACAGTTTTGTCCAGCCCCGGCCAGCTCATCGAACTCTGCGGTTTTCATGAATGTTGAAATGATCGCATCAATTGACTGCGACGCTATACCCAAGCGCCGTGAAACGACATCGCCCTGACATCCGTAAACCGGACACTAGGTGTCCCGACCGGCTCCACGTTGGTGCTGGGTTCCTTGAACGGCAGCAACGCATCCGGGATGCCCTTCGTGATTATGCAGCAACCGTTGTCGGTGATCAGAATACCTTCCGGTTTTTGATCCCCATCTGCGTCAAGCAAGCCAGTCCAAAACAGCGTTTCCCGCCGCGCAGAATCAGCGACAGAGTGCTCCAAGATATCTGCGTTTTGATAGGTCATCGTAAAAAAGAAAGACAAGGGCTCGCCAGTTGATATGAACTATGAACACGGGCCCTGACGTACGCCTAAACGACCTAACAAACACCACGTGATTACACGTGCCCCAAAAGGGGGCCGTAAGAAGTGATAGATAAAAAATTAAATAATGCTAAGTGGGCACGAGCACGTAGGCATTATCACGTACGTGCTTTCTGCCGTCGCTGAAACAAGCGCCTTGCCAATGAGCCAGATAAAGAAATGGTGCCGAAACGCCTTATTCCTTGCTGTTAATCAGCGGTCCGTACAATTTAATAATCTGAGCAATCGAACTTAGACCCAGCTTCCGCATTATTGCACTTCTGTGCGTCTCTACGGTTCTATGGCTAATGCCAAGCCTCCGCGCAATTTTTTTGCTGGATAAACCGTTGATCACTAACGCAACGATTTCGCGTTCACGTAACGTGAGTGACCTAAATTTTTCTGTGTTGGGGGTGACTAAGGAGGGCGATCCCGCTGGCGTGTCTATTGCTTGAGCAGATAAAGCGTATCCGTTGTGCCACGGGATGAAATAACACTCCAATATACCCCATCTTTCACTCCCATCATCCGGCGTGAACCGATATGGGGAGTAGCTTTTTGTATGCATGCTTCGGGGCACGATCTCTTGGTCGCCCACAAGATGCCTTCCCTGCCGCTCTAAACACTCCAGTAAATTGGACCGAAGACAGCGAATGTGATTTTGCTGGCAATCGGTCTGGACGACTTGGTTGGCGTCCAGTACGACCAACGTGTTCGGTTCACAGACCCATCTAGGAGCATCCTGTTTCAAATGATCAGATGGAGACAGCGCATCGACCTGCTCGACAAAGCCACCGGCACTTAGGTGACTGATGACCTTCTCCTGAAGGCAATTGAGTTCAGAATGGGTTGCAACCAATTCGTCAACCGCCTGGTGCCGAACATCGCAACCAAAGAACGTTGCGATTGCCACGATATCGCTCCCAGCCATAATCGGGATACTCAAGCAGGAACGTAACCCGAGCGCCTTGGCAACGAAGGCCCGCCGGAATACATGCCGCGGCGCCCCCCATAGGTTAGTGAGAAGTTCCGGCCGGCCAGATTCCCAAACACGTCCCGGGGCACCTTCACGCAGCTTAAAGCGAATTGAATATGTAATTTCCTGCAGCGGACGTGTGAGTTTTGAATCCATCGACCATGTTGTGCACAATTCTAGATACCCCTCCGGGTGCGGTAGCCAGACTTCTCCGTAAACCCAACCGTGCGTCCTGCATATGCGTTTCAATATCCCCTGAATCTCCAATTCGACCTGCGATCCAGCATCCCTTTTTGCGGCTCCCGATTCAGGTGTAGGCCGGATGATGCTGATTACAATTCTGGAGGATGAGTAAGTCTCCAGGGGAATAACGTGGGCGTCCGCTAACAACAGCTTGCCCATTTTATCGCGAAGCGGAATTCGCCGTAAAAAGCTCGGATCATTCTCCAGTGCTAACGAGGCTTCCTCCCCGAACAGATTATAAGACACAGAATCCAAATGAAGGTTTTGAGATGTCTCTCCAATCAATTCAGAGGCATCGTAGCCGAACAACCGTTCTGCAGCGCTGTTACACGTGAGAATTGTGCGCGAATCGAAATCAACGACCAAGACAGCATCGGTTGTCTGGTCAATCGCATCGCAAAACGACGGTATGTTCAAAGGCTTGCGTTTTCTGTTAGGCAAAGTGAATTATCCAATTCTGCTCGATTTTTTGGCGGCCTTCATATTTTGCGCGACTATCAAGACCACAATCTGAACGCTTAACGAAAAATCTGCTGTAGATCAAAGTGGGCATATACGTCAGTGATGACGGTCAATTGGAACCAATTTCTAAAGATTTCGCCTTCCAATCTCCCTCTGTTGCTATGGCTCCAGATAGTACGTTTGGGAAATGACCTGAACCCCTATTTCCCTCCCCCATACCGTTTCGGGTGCTGAGGGTTAGTGCTGACTTACTGTGTTTCTGTATTTGCTGTTCTCGGGTTCGATCAGATCGCCGGAGAATGTCAGCGTAGCAAGGTCGCTGTTAGGGCCGCCACCTGCTTCCACATTGCTTCCACGCACAACAAAACGCCTTAGCCGTTTCGGGCAAAGCCGTTAATATTATTGGTTGGGGGGGCAGGATTTGAACCTGCGACCATAAAGTTATGAAATCAAACCTCCGAACCGCACCTTAGGACAAATCAGGGACAATTAGAGTCGTCAACGTTCATAAACGATCGCAAACGACCATATTCCATCGCATTGTAATTGCGCTATTTTTTCCGAATCAGCACAGCATGTAATGGTTAAACGCAAGTCTTGAAAACCAGCAAGGATGCAAGTCCTTCGTGGGTTCGAATCCCACCCCATCCGCCATTTTTTCAATGCCTTAGGCAGGCACTATCACTGATTCAATCTTGTCCCCTATTGCTGTTCAGTGACCTGAGCCCCATTTTCTCCGCGAATTTTGGATAGAGTCCATCATTCGAAGAGGAGATGGATATGAAGAGTTCACGATTCACGGAAAAGTAGATCATCTGGATGCTGTGGGAGCAGGAAGCAGACCAGAAGACGGCGGACGTTTGCCGTCGGCACGGCATCTCTGAAGGCACTTTCTACAAGTGTAAGTCCGAAAAGCTCTGGGGCCCCCGGCGGCTGCGGATGAGACCGCAACCCCGGATCGCTCTAAAGGTTTTGCTCATCGGTTTGTCATTCAGGAATGAAGGGACCATGGCAAAGCGCGGTTATTGCTGCGGTGGAGGCTCTTATCCGCGGACGCGCCATTCAATAGACGTCAATTCTTAGTGTTGACGCCGTGCCCATCTGTCGTGGGGTGGTGGCCCTGCTCGTCCATCATCATGACCCCATCGAATATGGAAAACTTCGCCCTGAGGACGGGGGCAAGTTTCGACTCCGCCATTTCTGTCGCGGCGGCGAGTTTCTGCGCTTGGGCGGCAGGCAGACCGAAATCCACTAAAGCAGCCGCGTCTTTCAGCGCGTCGCCGCTGCACAGAACGATTTCCCAAACACCGTGCTTGTTTCGCATCAGTGCGCGGCCCCCTCTATCGCCCTGTGCCCAGCCGACGACAGCAGCATCCCCAATGATCGTGACGGGATCGACTGTCAACGGCGCTTCCGGTTGATCGAACGTCGAATGCAGCAGGTGCCGGATGGCGCCCGCATCCCCTGCATCGTCGGCTTGAACGGCGCCCGGACAAACAAACACGATCATGCCAACCAGGAAAAGAAGGCGCAGGGAGATGGTATTCATGCGAGGTGGCTCCTTATCGATCCGCGGCTAGTAACCGCATTTGGTCATCGCCATCAAGCTCTGCAACGAAAAACATGCGCTTGCCATTATCGACAACTTCCCGTAACACGATAGCGTCCTTGGTTCCCCGTCAACGGATTGTGTCGGGGGGATCAAAAGGGAACGCAGTAGGGCCTTACCCATCAGGGGGGCTTAATCTGCGGCTGTCCCCGCAACTGTGAGCGGCGAGACGGCGGTCGCATAGCGCCACTCGGGCCCGTCCCGGGGAAGGCAGATCGCCATCGACGACCCGCGAGCCAGGAGACCTGCCAAGGAACGCGTCGCCCAGCCGCCGATCGGGATTTGTCGGAGGCGCGGTAGAGACCGTTTGTGGTGACGCCTTGTTGGTGCGGCAGACCGCCGTCGTCGCCACGGGGTGTCCTGATCCGCTTCTCGGGTTCGGGAAGCGTCCATCTCCCCAAATCGATGCCGACGGTCCGTTCGTGCACTTGGTGTGTGCCGGACGGTCCCCTGAACGCGCGAACGAGGTGTCTGAATCCCGTATTGGGTTCGGCGCCGGTGATCGGCCCGTTCCAGGGATTCAAGGTGGCATCCTGCGCGCGCGTCATGCGGCCCGTCCGGTTGTTCGAGCGAACAACCGGAGGAGGTTCTAATGAATGCTCGTGTTCAGAAAGTCAGGTTCACTGCGCCCCGCGCAGTGGGCATCATATTGTTTTCCACTCTTTTCTCCCTGCCGACGGTGGCGACGGCAGATGAACGCCGTGCCGTTGAATCGGCCCATCATCTGCCGGAAGTCGTGGTTTCCGCGACCATGGTGCCAACGCCCGCCGACGCCGTGGGCAGCGCCATCACGGTGATCACGGCGGAGGAGATCGAACGCAAACAGGTCCGCGTTCTATCGGACGTACTGCGCGAGGTTCCCGGTCTGGCCGTCAACCGGTCAGGCCCCGTGGGGACCCTCACCCAGGTCCGCATCCGCGGCGCCGAAGGCAACCACACACTGGTCATCATCGACGGCATCGAGGTCAACGACCCCAGCGGCGGATCGGAGTTCGATTTCGGCCAGTTGCGCGCCGCCGACATCGAACGGATCGAAGTTCTTCGGGGCGCCCAATCAGCGCTTTACGGCAGTGACGCGATCGGCGGCGTCATCAACATCGTGACCAAGAAAGGCAAGGGCCCGGCGACCGTCGAGGCCAACGCCGAAGGCGGTTCCTTTGCGACAAGCATGGGTTCCGTCAGCCTGCGTGGCGGCACCGAAAAATACCACTATTCCATCGGCGCGAGCGGTTATCGCACAGCCGGCATTTCTATCGCCCCGGAAGAAGACGGCAATACCGAACTGGATGGCAATGAAAACGCCACCATAAATTTCAAGGTCGGTGTCACCCCCCTAGATAACCTGTCCTTCGACCTATTCGGGCGCTACGTGAAGGATTCCACGGAAACGGACAATCAGCCCTCCGTTGGCGGAATCATCAAGACCGTGGATGCCGATAAACAGACGGATACCATCCAGCGCAGCGGCGGGATGCTCGCGACGTACGGATTGTTCGACGGCGCCTGGGTGCAGTCATTCGGCGGCGCCGTTCACACGGACCGCGCCGATTCTCGCACCAACGGGATCGAGACCTACCACGCCGACGGCGACAAGTGGCGGTTCCACTACAAAAGCGATCTGTCCTTCGACACGCCGGATATCGCCGAAGCACGGCACGGCCTGACCTTCCTGGCGGAACGGGAGGATGAAACCCAGTTCACCAAAAGCAACTTCAGCACGTCGGACCGGGACATCACCAACTACGGCTATGTCGGGGAATACCGCGTTTCCCTGTGGGACAGTCTGCACCTGACCGGCGGCATCCGTTACGACGACAACGACATCTTCAACGACAAACGCACCTACCGGATGACGGCGGCTTACGTCCACCACGAAACCGGCACCCGCCTGCATGGCAGTTACGGCACCGGGGCCAAAAACCCGACCCTGTCGGAACTGTTCGGCTCCACCGCCACCTACACGGGCAATCCGAACCTGCGGCCGGAAACCAGCCGTGGCTGGGATGCCGGTGTCGAACAAGGTTTCCTCGGCGACCGGCTGATTGCCGACCTGACCTATTTCAACAACCGCATCACGGACCTGATCTCGGGCAGCGGCAATACCTCGGTCAACCTGGACGGGATCACAAAAATTCAGGGGGTCGAGTTGTCCGTCGCAGCGGACCTGGGCCATGGCCTGAGCCTGAAAGGCCAATACACCTATACGGACGGGCAGGACGCCAACCGCAAGGAATTGGTTCGGCGGGCGAAGCATATCGCAAGCATGAACCTTGCCTATGCGTTTCTGAACGGCAAGGCAAAGGTCGATCTGGGGGTCGATTTCAACGGCGTCCAACGCGATATGGAGTTCTCGAACTCTTACGGCACGAGCCGATCGATCAGGTTGGACGAGTACTTTTTGGTCAACATCGCCGGCTCCTACGAGATCAAGGACGGGGTGGAACTGTTCGCCCGGGTGGAGAACCTGCTCGACCAGAAATACCAGGAAGTCCTGTTCTACGACGAGCCGGGGATCGCTGGCTATTTCGGCATTCGCACCCGGTTCGGCCTCTAGATCCCAGGAAAGAACGACCCATGCATCACCACTCACGGATTCTCCCCGTACTCTCCCCGGCGTGGGGGCTGATGGTCGCGGCGGCCGTTCTTTCCATGGCGCCTCTGGGCGCCCCACTGGCGGGAGCACCGGTTGGTGCTCCCGCCTCCTTCCCGGCCGAGACCGTGAGTGTCAAACCGCGGAGGATCGTGTCCATGAACCTTTGCACGGACCAGCTTGTCCTGCTGCTGGCCGAACGGGACCGGATCACCTCGATCTCCTATATGGCATTCGATCCGGAGATCTCCCACCATGCGCTCCTGGCACAGGGACTGCATGCAAACCACGGCCAGGCCGAGGAAATCCTGCCCCTGCGGCCCGACTTGGTTTTAGCCGGCACCTACACCACACGTGCCACGACGACGATTCTGCGCCGCTTCGGACATCCCGTTCTGACACTGAACCCGGCAAGTGGCTTCGACGCCATTCGCGCCAATATCCGCCGCGTGGCCGGAGCCCTGGGCGAGCATGCAAAAGCGGAACGCATCATCGCCGATTTCAACCGACGCCTCGCCGCCATCCTTGCCCAACGGGCCGGCGACGATCGCGATCAACCCCACGCCATCGTCTTACAACCGCGCGGCATGACCACGGGCCCGGGCTCCTTGATCGACGGTATCCTACATGCTGCGGGCCTGCTTAACCTGCCCACCGACTTGGGCGTGACGGGCATCGGCTTTCTGCCGCTGGAACGGGTGATCGCGGCCCGGCCGGATATTGTGGTCGTTGCCGCGCGCCCGGCGGGAAGGCCGTCGCTCACCCATCAGGCGCTGCATCACCCGGCCCATGCGGCCTTAAGTGGTGCAGGCCGCATCGACCTGCCGGCCAGTCTTTGGACCTGCGGCGGGCCTCAAGCCATCGACGCGATCCTGCGTCTTGCCTGCGCAGCCGACGCATGGCGTGAAGGAAATCCGTTGCCATGATCTCTCCTCACCTGTCGCCAGCGCCCCGTGCGATGACCTTCCCTTTGCTGCTGGCCGGGCTGGCGGTGCTGACGGTGTGTTTGTTCATGGCCTCGGTCGTGTTCGGGCGGGCGGGCATTCTGTTGCCTGACATGGGGTTGCTGACCACCATGCCGGCCACGCCTGAAGCCGTGATCCTGCGCGAACTACGCCTGCCCCGCGCCATTCTGGCCACCGCCATCGGCGCGGCGTTGGGTATGGCTGGCGCGGCGTTGCAGGGACTGCTGCGCAATCCGCTCGCCGAACCGGGGTTGATCGGAGTGTCAGGCACGGCGGCGCTGGGCGCGGTCGCCACTTTTTATTCGGGGCTTTCCGCCGTCTTTCCGCTGGCCCTGCCCCTGGGTGGTATGGCCGGGGCCGGGCTGGCGGTGGTCTTTCTTTATCTTCTGGCCGGACGGGACTCGCCGATCCTCACCCTGATCCTAGCCGGGGTCGCAATCAATGCCATGTCGGGCGCATTGACGACCCTGGCGCTCAACCTGTCGCCCAATCCTTATGCGGCCTTCGAGGTCTTCTTCTGGCTGCTGGGGGCGCTCACCGACCGCAGCATGGACCATGTCGCCCTGGCCCTGCCGTTCATCGCCTTGGGCATGGGCCTGCTGGCGACCACGGGACGCGGTCTAAACGCCCTGACCTTGGGCGAGGACGTCGCCCGCAGCCTGGGTATCGCCATCGGCGGCTTGCAGGCGCGTGTGATCGTCGGCACCGCCCTGGCGGTGGGCGCGGCCGTCGCGGTTTCCGGCGTCATCGGGTTCATCGGTCTGGTTGTGCCACACCTTCTGCGTCCCACCGTTGGCCATGCCCCCGGGCGCCTGTTGCCAGCGGCGGCATTGGGCGGCGCGGCCCTAACGCTGGCCGCCGATATCGCCGTGCGCTTCGCGACCGACGGTACGGAACTGCAACTGGGCGTGCTGACCGCGTTGATCGGCGCACCGTTCTTCCTGACCCTGGTTCTGAGAACGCGGAGGGAGGGACAATGACCATATTGTCAGCCCGCGATCTAGTGGTGATGCGAAACGGGTGCCGCCTGCTCGACGGCGTTTCCGCCGATTTCGCGCCGGGCAGCCTGACCGGACTGATCGGCCCCAACGGGGCAGGCAAGACCACCTTCCTCAAGGCGCTTCTGGGGCTCGTCCCAATCGATGGTGGCGACCTGCGTCTGGACGGAAAGGCTCTCACAGGATTCCATCCCGCCGAGATCGCCCGCCGCGTCGGCTACCTGGCGCAGGGTGCGCCCTGCCATTGGCCCATGTCGGTCGAACGGATTATCGCCCTGGGCCTGTTGGCGAACGGCCAGGACCGCAGGGCGAACATCGCGGCCGGGGACGAAGCCGTGGCGGCGGCCCTGGCCGCGACGGGAACCGCCCCCCTGCGGCGCCGCGCCGTGACGACTTTGTCCGGCGGAGAGAGAACATTGGTCATGATCGCCCGCTGCCTGGCCGGCGGCGCGCCGATGTTGTTGGCCGACGAACCCGTCACCGGACTGGACCCGCGTCACCAACTCGACGTCATGGAAATCCTCCGCGATCGGGTGTCCGAGACGGCGGGCACCGTCGCGGTCCTGCATGATCTGACCCTAGCGGCGCGTTATTGCGATCGGCTGATCCTGATGACGGATGGGCGCATCGTCGCCCAGGGAAGCCCCGCTGCCGTGCTGAGGCCGGAAAACCTTGCGGCGGTCTACCGCATCGAGGGCGGCCTGCATTTCATTGGCGGCCAGCCTATCGTTCTTTCGGAATCACCCAAGGAGACCTGAAATTGATCAGCGACGAGTATTTCATCGACGCCGTGGCGCTGGTGCAACGGCATTTGAAAACCGCGGCCACCGGTTGGAGCATCGGCTCCTTCGGTGTGATCGCAGAATTCCATCGTGACGCGGAAGATGCAGCGGAGGTTCTTGTGTCCGACGGTGGCGGCACGGTGGTCACGGGCAAAGGCGCGATCCGCATCGACCTGAAAGAAGACGCGACGGTCTTTCCCTATGAAACGCCATCACGCAACCGAAACCGCTGGAACCAGGGCGTCAACATCTGCCTGCCCGACGACGAGGCGGGGCACATGGCTGGGCGCGTGGGGCTGACGGAGATCGGACCCGACAACGATGCCGTTCGCAAAGAAGACCGAGGTGCGGTGCTGTTCGACCTAGGTTTGAGACTGCCCCATGTGGATGCCTGCGTGCGGACCCGCGATCCCGACCTTATTAAAACGCTGCGCGCCCATGGCGGCGCCGACATGCTGGCCTTCGAAGGCCCGGCGATGGCGGCAGTCATCGCGAAAAGCCCGCACCGGGTATTTTTGTCTCGCCTGGGCCGGGTCGAGGTCTATCAATACATTCCGTCGCAGGCCAACGGCCTGCCCACCCCCCATGGCCCGCACACACACCTGCTGCCGCGTCTGGCGGCGCACCAACGCACTCATGCCGCCAACGTGCCCTTGCCCGAGGGCTGGCTGCCCTGCCTGTCGATGTATCCGGCCAATCCGCTCAGCGACGGCCTGGGCAACACCCGGCCGTTCGATCCGGACGCGCACGATGCGTTCCAGGACATCGTCCTGCGGTTTGCTCATGCCGATTACCTGCACCTAAAGCGCCGAGTGATCGAGGCCGTCGGCCAAGGCCGGATGATCAACATGACGGATATGGACCGCCCGCACCGGGCCCTTGTGCGTGCATGTCTGCGTCAGCTTCGCTACGCGGACTGGCGAGTTTCGACCGAAGAATGCTGAGTTCTTAATCCTGTGGATGGTTGCGGGAAAATTGGCTTCGTTGCCGTGTTCTTTAGGTGTGCATCTCGAATGTCTTTCCATATGCTTTAAACGCCTCGGCATAGGCGGGCACGGCCTCGTTGATCCGAGGGTCATCTTCAGCGTTCTGGATCATGAGCGCCGCCGTGAGTTTCGGGACATCGGCTGTCATCGCAGCGCGACCGTAATAAGGAACAGCGACAGTGCGCGCGTCACCCATTTCGACCGCAAGGGCGTTGACCACTCCGCCCCAGAAATGGAACCCTGTCGCGCCAAGCCTGCCGGTCGAAAGCGCGTGGGAGTTTATGAAGCGTGCCCCATTCAACAGATCGGTGAAAAGTTACTGCTTGTCTAGCCGGCTTTGCATACCCTTGCCGTCCTCGTCCTTTCCGGGATAGCCACCGACCCGATAGGCCTGCTTGACACAATTCACGAATGCCTCATCATCCTAGTCATGATCGGTCCTGCGTAGAGTTTTGATTCATCCCCGCGACGCCTTCCACCTTGCTCAAACTTGCAGGAACTTGATTTCACCTGATTCCCATAGGTTGACCCCTGGGTTTTTGGGGCTGCGCTTTGCGCAAACAAAAAGCCCCTAACCTTTTGGTTTAGGGGCTTTTTTGTTGGTTGCGGGGGCACGCAACCACATTTACTTTCTCCCATGGTCACTTACTTCAGGATTAAGACGGTTTTTCATCCGTCTTATCCCATCGACCACATCACGCATACTTAAGCTGAGATGCCATCACAAGTTTATGGCCATTGACTTATGTACAGCCCCCGCCCATATCTCAGGAATGTTGGTACACGAAGATCATTTTCGGTTTCTTCTTCTGACCCGCCTGTTTCCCCGGGCGGTTTAGGCGCGTTTACGCCTGTCGCACCTCCTGGGGCTTCCTCATCACCTTGAATTGAGCGCGTGATCATCGATCATGCGAGGAGCGATCATGACCAACTTCCACATCCCTTACGATCCTGACCCGAATATCAATCTGACTCAAAATTGCTCTGCCCAATTTAGCGGTCGCTGTCTGTTGGCATCTGCCAACATTTTCGAGCGCCTCGCCACGGCAACGCCCCCCTCAACTGCGCGCGATATGGCTCAAGGCAAAACGGGTCTGGTCATCTGCGGCTTCTCCGGCGACAGCCCGAGACTTTTGTGACCGCCGCAGAGGTCACTTTCTCCAACCAAACGAAACTCACCCTGTCATCGGTCCTCTCGTGTTTCGGAGCGAACACATGGTTATGTATGCATTGCGCGAGACATGCGCTCGCTGCAACACCACTTTATCCTTTGCTGCGGCCAACAGATGTTCGTTTTGCCACAAAGCACTTTTCTTGAACTTTGGATCGATCCTCATCATCTGCCGACATTGCGACAGGGAACTTCCACGCGCGCACGCCGGTCGGTGCCTGTTTTGCACCACCACTAACTTACATAGAACCGAAGCCATCTCCGGAGAAGGATGCGTACAATGAGCGCGAAACGGCATATGCAACGCCTTGTGTGGCCAACTATCCTGGCAACCGTCAACTTCGGTCTGATTTTCTTTCGGTCTGATCTTAGCGATCATCTTGGAAATGACGAGACGCTCTGGCTCTGCATCAACGCCCTGGCATATTTCGCGGTTGCGTGGTTCATCAGCCGCGTTCTGTCGATCGCGCTCGATAAGACAACAGCGCATCGGCAACCCTACCCGCGACTCTTAAGAGAAATCATAACGGCGCTTTTGTTTCTGGTCGCACTCGCGGCGACCGCCGCGCTTTTCACAGGACAGGGTGCAGTTGGCGCGCTTGCCGGGTCAGGGCTTGTTCTCGCCATGTTCGGCTTCGCCATCCGCAACGTCGTGGCCGATACGCTGTCCGGAATTGCACTTGGTATCGAAGCTCCTTTCCGCATCGGAGATTGGATCGACATCGACGGGATGGCGCGAGGGAAGGTCATCGAGATCGGTTGGCGCACAACGCGGATCTTAACCCGTGACGCCACGTACATGATTCTCCCGAATAGTCAGATCGCGCGTCAGCGGATTACCAACTATTCTGCACCAAAACCACATTACCGCGCACAGATCGCCATCACCCTTGACCACAATATGCCGATCACGCGAGCCCGTGAGCTCATGTTGAACGCGTTGAAGGAGGCAAAGCTCATTCAGCAGGACCCGTTGCCGGACGTCCGCGTTCAGGCCTATGAGGAAGGCGGCATCACTTATGCTTTACGCTATTGGCTTTCTCGCTTCGACCGCGACATCGACTGCCGCGATGAGGTCTTTAGTCTTGTCGACGACGCACTGCGCCAGGCCGGAACCATTGCACCATACAGGCGGATAGAGTTGGTTGGTCCCGCGATACCTACCTGTGCCACGCGGGGAAAAGACGCAGGCATGTTTTCTGAATATGGCTAGCGCCTAATTCTCAGTGCGCGAGCCACGCTTACCCAGATGCATCTCAACCGGCACCAACAGTAAAACATGTCCGCTTAATAGAGGGATATAGGGGGCTTTTATTGGTTACAGGGCAGGAGTTGAACCTCTCCCTTCAGACGATCAATCTGCTGATTTTTGCCTCGTCCCACTCCAGTCCGATACCGGGTTTATTCGGCACGTCAAAGGCGCCATCAACGACCTTGGGCGGCTCGACAAGAATGGCATCCGCCCAATCTACATATTCAAGCCAATGGGCCGTTGGTGTCGCGCACAGCAGATGCGCGCTGATCTCGGGCAATAGATGGCTCGACAATTCCAGGCCGCGCGCCGCAGCGATACCGGCGGCATGGATCCATCCCGTAACGCCGCCGATACGCACCGCATCCGGCATGACCCAATCGGCAGCACCGGCCGATATCGCGTCCGCCATTTGCCGTGGGCCGTCGAAATTCTCGCCGATCTGCAGCGGCACCTCCAAGGCGTCCGCAAGGGCGCGGTTACCTGCCCAGTCATCATGGCGGATCGGCTCTTCAATCCAGTAGATGCCTTCCGTTTCTATTGCCCGCCCCCGCGCCATCGCATCAGCGACGGTGAGTGCCTGGTTGTAGTCAACCATAATGGCGATTTCGTCGGGAAGCCGATTACGAACCGCGCGCAGGACGGCCAAGTCTTCTCTGAGCGTCGGATGACCAAGCCGCAGTTTCACGCCCTTGAAGCCGCCTTCCAATAGCGCCTCCGCTTCATCCGCGGCGGCCTCCGGCGGCATTAAGCCCAGGCCGCTTGAATTGTAGGCCGGGACCGGCCGGGGGCTCGCCCCCAGCATCGCCGCCAGCGGCAGACCGGCCGCCCGGGCATTCGCATCCCAAATCCCCATGTCCAGGGCGGCAAGGGCCATGCGCGCGGCGCCAACCACCCCTAAAAGGGCAAACCGGCGAGCGAGCAGATCGCCGATAGCAACGGGGTCAGCCGTCATTCCCTTCACGACCTCAACCGCATCTTGCAAAAGAGCCGCAATGGCAACGCCGCCGCTGCGCCGGTAGGTAAACAGATAGGTCCGGCCGGTCACCCCTTCCCTTGTATGAAGATCGACAAGCAAAAGCGGAGCTGCCGTTACCCTTGCCGCGCTGGTTCCCAGGGCGAACCGTAACGGCACGTTCACTAGGCGTGTGGTCACGCCTGTTATCGTAAGTAGATCCATCGTTCCCCTACTCATCACGAGTGCCTCAGGGTTTGCACCGGAAAACACAGGACTTCTCCGCCCACCGATGACTTCATGGCTGAAGATTGCTTTCTTCATCCGCCAGGGCGACCGACCGGCCAATCGCAACCCCGCGCATGAGAAAGGCGACGACTGCGATCGACGCGCCGACGATATCCGTCACTAAGCCGCCTTTCATCATCAGGACCGCCGCGACGACAAGTCCGATCCGGATGACATGATGAATCCGACCAAAGAACCAACCCTGGATCCCGGCGGCGAGAAAATAGATTCCGACCGAGGCCGTCATGCTCGCATAGGCAATGTCCCAAACGTCGCCGTTCAACAGCAATGCCGGCGTGTAGAAAAACATGAAGGGAACAATGAAGGCGGCGAGGCCAATCCGAAACGACGTTACCGACGTTTCCATCGCCCCGGCCCCAGAGATTGCCGCAGCGGCATAGGACGCTAATGCGACCGGCGGCGTGATCGCTGACACGACGGCGAAATAGAACACAAAGAAGTGCGCCGCCAGCGGGTCAATCCCCATGTTGATCAGCCCGGGTGCCACCACCGACCCTGCGATGGCGTAGGCCGCCGTGGTCGGCATCCCCATGCCCAGGATGATGGCGATGACCATGGCAAAGAACATGGCCAGGAGTTTGCCGTCGATGATCGTGGTCGACGATGCGATCCCCAGCAGAATAGACGAGAAACGCGCGCCCACTCCGGTCAACGCGATCACGCCGACGACGATCCCGGCGCAGGCACAGACGGCGATGATTTGTATCGACATCACTCCGGCCGCCGACAGGGCGCCGTAGATCGCCTTTGGTCCCATGCGAAACGAAGAAAGCCAGCTGACCATGACCGCGGCGATAACTGCCAGGGTCCCCGCGCGGATGACCGAGTAGCCCATAAAAATCGTCGCGATCAGAAGGATGATGGGAAAAATCAGATATGCCTGCCGCAACATCGCCGACAGACGCGGCAACTGATCGGCCGGCAACCCTGTCATTTTCATCCGCGCCGCCGCGAAATCGACCATGAATAGAATAGAAAGGAAATACAGCACCGACGGAATAACCGCGGCAAGCGCGATGTCGGAATACGGAATGCCCGTGACCTCGGCCATGATGAAGGCACCGGCGCCCATGATCGGGGGCATGATCTGGCCGCCCGTCGACGCCGCGGCCTCGATCGCGCCGGCCATACGCGGCGCATAGCCGACACGTTTCATAAGAGGAATGGTCAACGAACCGGTTGCCACCACATTCCCCGCGGACGTGCCGTTGATCATGCCGGTAAGACCCGACGCAAAAATCGCGACTTTCGCCGGCCCACCTCGCGTTCGTCCGGCTGCGGCAAAGGCCAGATTAATGAAAAACTCACCGACGCGCGACGCCTGAAGGAAGGCAGCGAAAATTATGAACAGAATTATGTAGGTCGAGGATACCGCCGTCGTTGGGCCAAGGATTCCGTTATCCGTATAGATGTAGGTAAAGAAGCGATCGACGGAGAATCCATTGTGCCGAAGGAAGCTTGGCAACCACGGCCCAACAAAGCTGTAGGCGATGAAACAGACCGAGATAACAACAAGCGAGAGCCCGGCAAGACGGCGCGTGAACTCGCAGATCAGCACCACACCCACGATTGCGGCATAGGTGTTCGCCTCAGCGGCGAAGGGGGTGCCGGCCCGCATTCTCAGCGCCGCCCCATCAAGCGCGCAGATCAGATAGCCGGAGGAGACCAAGGCCGCCAGAACAAGAACGATGTCACAGGGATGCACCTTGCCGCGCGCGCGCCCAGGCAACATCCAAGCGCCGACGGTTGCCAATGCGGTTCCAACAGAAAGAGGGATGCCGAATCCCCACCGCTCCCAGTCACCACCAAGTTCCGACCCGGGGATAAGTATATACGCCGTCACCGGCCAGGCCGCGTACACGACCGGCAGACCGGCGATCATTCCCCAAAACAATGCCCATTGGCGCTGCCGCCGACCGTCGCCCTGGGGCGGCGCATTTTTGTCAAAGACATGGGCTGAGAACAGAAGGAAACCGATCACCATGGCGCCCAAGACATGGATCATCCGAAAGGTCCACGTTTCGATCGGGTACATGTTCAAGCTGACGATATGAAATGCGGTATAGCCGAACGTCAGAAAAGCCACAGAGGCCGCCGACCAGCCGGTCATGATCCTCTGGTTCGCGACAATCGGCTCTTCGATGACACCGACCTCGACAACCGCCGCGTCCGCCGGGAGATCGCGATTTCGCGGTGCCCCCTCAATTGATCCCTCGTTGGGCAATTTACTCTCCGTCGATGCAGGCAAAGCCCGTGCGACCCGTCACCTGACTAAAATCCCGCTCCCCCCTCCCCGAATTATCTGAGGTCGTGTTCGGGAAGGGGGAAAGACTGGGCAGGATCCAGGTTTGATTTCTGTCCGGCCCGGCCCTGCGCCATCTGCATCGGTCCGCCGGAAAGGTCCGGAACGTAAGAGAATGACGACGGACCGAGGCGCTCACCCCGATCCGCCGGCATCCTATTTATTCAGGTTGTCCGAGATTTCGGCCCCGATCTCCTTGAAGTAACGCAGGGCGCCAGGATGCCAGGGCAAGGTCTTGTTGAATTTTGCGTTGGCCGACACGGTGGTCTTTGCCGCTTTGTGGACATTCAACATTTTGGGGTTGTTCTCCATCGTCGTCTTGACCACCTCATAGATAAAATCATCCGGCAGGTCGGCGTTGGCGATGGCGAAATTCCACATGGAAACCGTATTGATGACTTGGTTATTCGCCTTCAAGGTTTTGTAGGTGGTCGACGGCACCTTGTAGGCCGATACCGGGAAATTGGCCTCGATCTGGGAAACTTGTTCCGGCGTGAAGCTTAGGAAGTTGATTTCGTCGGTGGCTTCGAGCTCCGTCGCGGCCGGAACCGGCACGCCGGCACCAAAGGCAATCGCGTCAACCAACCCATCCTTCAATTGACCGGCAAGGTCCGACCAACCGGCGTTTCGGGTTTTCGCATCGACACCAATCTGCTTCAGCATGCCAGGCCAGTAAGCATCACCCGTGCCACCGGCAGGCCCGACGCCAACCCGCACGCCCTTCGGCAGCTTTGCGAAGCTATCGACACCGGACCGCTTCAAGGTAATGAAGGTGAACGGCGTGACATACATCGGGAAAATCGCCCGCACTTTGTCCATCTTAACGCCCGGCGCCGCGGGGCTCTTTCCTGCCAACGCGTCTGCAGCGGGCCCAAGAGTCGTAAGCCCGAATTCGGCTTTGCCGACCTGCACTAACGCCAGGTTTTGGACGGGGCCGCCTGTTACCTCGGCACTTCCGACGACCGAGGTCTGTTTACTGATGATATTGGCCCAGCCGGATCCATACTGAAAGAACGTGCCGCCTTGGCTGGCAGTCGCAACGGTGAAGGACTTCGGCCAGTTCGCCTTCTGGGCTGAAGCAATGCCCGTCATCGCGAAACTCGCCACCGCTAAAATGGCAACAAATCCGATAAGCTTCTTCATGACTGTCTCCTCTTTCATTTTCTCTGGCGAATGCCAGTATTTTTCTGCAAGTCGTTCGAAGGCGGGCGACCTCCCAGGTACCCATCGACTCGCAACAATCCCTGTTCAGGCTGCGGCCGCCGGTCCATCGGCATGAGGGGCCAAGGTTGCGACAATGAATTCGTTCGCCGGCGTTGGAACATTCACCTCCCGCCCCAGGTCGACGACCCCGCCACTCAGCCAACGCAGTTCAAGAGGCTTGCCCGCTTCCAGATCGTGAAGCATGGATGCCTTCATCGTATCGGGCAGCGTGTCGACAAAACGCATGCGGTCTTGGGCATAATCTTCAGGCAGGGAAACGCCGCGGGCTCGGCCCACAGCCACGGCTTCGGAGATGATCGCATTCAAAAGGTTCCGCGATTCCGCCGTTGAACGGATGGCCCCGATGGGCATACGGGTGGCTGCGGTCATTGCCGACAAGCCGACCAGGAACACGAACTTTTCCCAAAGCACGCTTTCGATGTCCTGCGATGCGGTGGATTTCAGGCCGGTCGCGGCCAAGCCATCGACCAGCGTCTGCACCCGTTCGGAGATGGTGCGGTCATATTCGCCGATGACAATTTCCTGGAGCTTGCCGGTCTGGCCGATCACGCCCGGTCGGGCAATGGAAGTCGCGACGTAACCAACACCGCCGAGAACCGCCTTTTCGCCAAACCGCTTTTTGAGAATGATGTCTTTGATGACGCCGTTCTGCAAAGACAGAACTGCCGTGCCGTCACTGACTACCGGCTTTACAAAATCGGCCGCTGTTTCCGTGTCCCACATCTTCACGGCGAACAGCAAAAGGTCGGCCTTTCCGATGGTCCGGGGATCATTCGTCGCCTCGACGTCATACTGATTGGTACCGCCATCCGTCAGGTTTTCGATGATCAATCCATTGTTCTGAATTTCTTCGAGATGCGCCCCTCTGGCGATGAACGCCACGTGATGGCCGGCTTCCGCTAATTTGGCGCCAAAGAACCCTCCGACGCCGCCGGCGCCCATAACTGCCACTCTCATTTGGTTGGCCTCATTTCGTTAATTGGTTAATTAATTTACCAATTAAGCCTATGAGTGAGATTTTTGGTTGTCAATAATTATCCCGACGCAGGCCAATAGGCAGCTGCGCCGCGAACAGCCGAACATCGACCGCGCCAAGGCAGCCGACAAACAGAGACCTCATTGGAGATGGCTCAATTCTGCCGGACCGGTTCCCGGCAAACGATCAAGGACAGCTGATCACACCACGGCCCTCATACGCTCAGCATGGCAACCATGATTTTGTTGAGATGCGTTTGCACCAGCGCTTCCGCTTCGTCGGCGTCACGATTTAGAATCGCGTTCAGGATATGCCGGTGTTCGCGCCGTGATTCTTCCCGCCTTTCCGGGGTCAGGAACCGTTTACGCATCGACCCCCAGATAACGGCCCGGCGCTCTCTTTCCACCACTTCATACAGCGCCACCATCAGCAAATTCCCGGTCGCGTGAGCCAAGCATCGGTGGAATTCCGCGTCTGCCAGCTCATATTCATCGAACTTCTTCGCCATTTCGCATTTTACGGCCGCCGCTTCAAGCGCCTCCAAATCTTCGCCCTTAGCCCCCATGACGGCAAAACGCGCAAGCCTCGGCTCAATCAAAAAGCGCGCTTCCATGACTTCTTTCGGGCCGAACCCGAAATGCACTTTCCGCTGCTCGTCACCATACGCCGGCACGCGGCCGACGTATGTCCCGCTTCCGGGCCGACGCACGACGATGCCTTCCTCCTGAAGGACCGCCAGCGCGTCGCGCACGGCACTGCGCGACACCTGCAGATTGTCTGAAAGCGCGCGTTCGGTGGGAAGACGTTCACCGACTGAAAAACGGCCGGTCTCGATCCCCTCTTCCAGATACACGCGAACCGTTTGGCTATCTTTCACCTTGATCCCCCGGAATTCATAATTAGATGGCATCTTATATAATTGGTTGACCACTTTACCAAACACAAACCTCTATCCCGGCGCCCAGGCTTCCCGGTTGGCGTAAGTTTTCAATATTTCTCGGGAACATTTTTCGAACAAAATCCATCTAATGGGCGTGAATGCAACAGCGAGCCGCTTGAAATCGCACCTTTCGGCATTAGGAACAAATCTTCATGAACACATCTCTACAAACGTTGGAACGGACCAAATCCTCGAGCCAGTCCGACATTCAGCCAAGCCGGGTCGATGTCGAAGCCGCGTTTCGAACCATTATCCGCTGGGCAGGAGACGATCCCAGTCGTGACGGACTGCTCGAAACACCAGCGCGTGTGGCACGGGCGTTCGAAGAATTCTTCGTCGGCTATTCCCAAGATCCCGCCGATATCCTGCAGAAAACCTTCGAAGAAATCGACGGCTACGACGAAATGGTGCTGCTGCGGGGCATTCGGTTTGAAAGCCATTGCGAGCATCACATGGCGCCCATCATCGGCCAGGCCTGGGTCGCCTATGTTCCTGACAACCGCGTGGTGGGCATCAGCAAGCTGGCCAGGGTCGTCAATGTTTATGCCAAGCGCTTGCAGATTCAGGAACGAATGACGGCGCAGATCGCCAATACGGTGAACGAGGTCCTAAAACCCAAAGGGGTCGGCGTCATCATCAAGGCGTCGCATCACTGCATGACGACGCGCGGCGTCCACAAACCGGAGTCGGATATGGTGACCAGCCGCATGCTCGGCTGCTTTCGGGATAATCCCCCGACCCGTCAGGAATTTCTCAGCATGGTCGGCTGAGACACGGCCAAGATGAACCTGCGCAATGAGTAGTCTCGCCATTGAAGCAGCTTAATAACCGAATGGAGAGTCGAACATGACGCAGGATATACCACCGCAACTTGGACCGGATTTAAGCCAGGGAGTCGATGTCACCAGCTTTGTCGACGGCAAGCTTGTCGGCCATGTCGACGGCGATGAAGTTCTTCTGGTGGACGGGGAAAGCGGGATCTTCGCCGTCGATGCACATTGCTCCCACTATCATGCCTCCCTTGGCGACGGCCTGGTGACAGGGGATTGCATTCGCTGTCCGTGGCATCATGCGTGTTTTGACTTGCAGTCTGGCGAAGCCACTTGCGCCCCGGCCATAACACCGTTGCCGTGCTGGACGGTTGAAACGCGCGATGGCCGCATCTTCGTTCACGAAAAAAGCAGCCCCGTCAAACCGGTCGCGAGCCCGCCTGTCAATGCACCGGAGAGCATCGTTATCATCGGTGGCGGTGCCGCCGGCTTCGCGGCCGCTGAAATGCTACGGCGTCGCCAGTATCAAGGCAAAATCACCATGTTAAGCGATGATAGCGCCGCACCGGTGGACCGCCCCAATCTGTCCAAGGACTTCCTGGCCGGCAGCGCCCCGGAGGACTGGATTCCCTTATGCCCGAACTCGTTCTACGGCGAGGCCGGCATCGACCTGCGCCTGAACACCGACGTTACCAACATCGATATCGACGCACGACGGATCATGACCGCCGCCAGCGACAGCTTGTCCTATGACCGCCTGTTGCTGGCAACCGGTGCGGAACCTGTACGCCTGTCCATTCCAGGCGCCGATCTGCCGAACGTGCATACCCTTCGTTCTCTTGCCGACTGCCGGGCCCTCATCGCTGCCGCCGAGGATGCCCGTCGGGCTGTCGTGATCGGCGCAAGCTTCATTGGTCTGGAAGCAGCAGCGGCGCTGCGCGCCCGAAACATCGAGGTGCATGTGGTGGCACCAGAGCCGCAGCCGATGGCGCGGGTGTTCGGGTCCGAGTTGGCAGACTTTATTCAAACCTTGCACGAAGATCACGGCGTCATCTTTCACCTGGAAGAAACCGTGGTCGATATCTCCGACCGACGCGTGACGCTCAGGACCGGCACCGTGCTGCATTCGGATTTCGTCGTCGTTGGGATAGGCGTCCGGCCGAGGTTGACGTTGGCGGAGAACGCCGGGCTTACGATCGACCGCGGTGTCCTGGTCGACACCTATCTGGAAACCAGCGCCCCCGGGGTATATGCCGCCGGAGATATCACCCGTTGGCCCGACCCGTATTCAGGCGAGGCGATCCGCGTTGAGCACTGGGCCGTGGCGCAACGACAAGGACAGACAGCGGCCCTCAACATGCTCGGCCATCGCCAGAAGTTCGACGCGGTCCCGTTCTTCTGGAGCCAGCATTACGACGTGCCCATCAATTATGTCGGCCATGCCGAGGAATGGGACGAGATTTCGATCGAGGGAGATATCGCATCGAAAGATTGTTTAGTGATATACAGGAACAAAGGCCGGGTGCGCGCCGTCGCGTCGATTTTCCGTGATATACCGAGCCTGCAAGCCGAGATTGAAATGGAGCACGCAACGGCAGCGGGGAGATGAACGCGATGGCACTGCTACTCCGCGTCGCGCTGAACGACCTCCGAACCGCACCTTGGGACAAATCAGGGACAATTGGAGTCGTAAACGTTCATAAACGATCGCAAATGACCATATTCCATCGCATTGTAATTGCGATATTTTTTCCAAATCAGCACAGCATGTAGCGGTTAAACGCAAGTCTTGAAAACCAGCAAGGGTTAACGCCCTTCGTGGGTTCGAATCCCACCCCATCCGCCATTATTTCAACGGCTTAGATAGAAATCACCACCGATTTAATTGTACCAGGCCGACTTCATCCTCGCGCAGCATGCGGATGGGCTGTCTTGGGGTACAGCGTTTACGGCTCATTCGTTCATCCTTCTCAAGGTCAGAATGCGCCAAACCCTTTCAAACGTCCTGGATCACTTTTAGGGAGTGAGATCAAACCACTTCACGGATACTTAGGCTGAGACGTCATCTCAGGGCATGACCATTGACTTGTCCATGGCCCCCGCCCATATCTCAGGGATGTTGGTCCATGAAGATCATTTTCGGTTTCTTCTTCTGACCCGCCTGTTTCCCCGGGCGGTTTAGGCGCGTCTACGCCTGTCGCACCTCCCGGGGCTTCCTCATTACCTTGAAATGAGCGCGCGATCATCGGTCACGCGAGGAGAGATCATGGCCAACATCCAATTTCCTTACGACCCAAACCCGAAAATTAATTTGACTCGAAACCGCCGTCCCCATTTTGGCGGGCACTGCCAGATGGCATCTGCCAACAATTTCGAGGGCGTCGCTGCGGCAACACACCCCCCATTTGTGCGCGACATGGCCCAAGGCAGAACGGGTCCGATCATCTACGAGTTTTCCGAAGACGGCCCTAGAATGTTGTGACCTCCGTCAGGTCGCTTTCTCCAATCAAACGAAACTCATCGTATCGTTGATCCTCTCGTTTTTCGGAGCGAACACATGACTACGTATGCTTTGCGCGAGACATGCACTCGCTGCAACAACGCTTTGCCATTTGCTGCGGCCAACAGATGTCCGTTTTGCCACAAAGCACTTTTCTTGAACTTTGGATCGATCCTCATCATCTGCCGACATTGCGACAGGGAACTTCCGCGCGCGCACGCCGGTCGGTGCCTGTTTTGCACCACCACTAACTTACATAGAACCGAAGCCATCTCCGGAGAAGGATGCGTACAATGAGCGCGAAACGGCATATGCAACGCCTTGTGTGGCCAACTATCCTGGCAACCGTCAACTTCGGTCTGATTTTCTTTCGGTCTGATCTTAGCGATCATCTTGGAAATGACGAGACGCTCTGGCTCTGCATCAACGCCCTGGCATATTTCGCGGTTGCGTGGTTCATCAGCCGCGTTCTGTCGATCGCGCTCGATAAGACAACAGCGCATCGGCAACCCTACCCGCGACTCTTAAGAGAAATCATAACGGCGCTTTTGTTTCTGGTCGCACTCGCGGCGACCGCAGCGCTTTTCACAGGACAGGGTGCAGTTGGCGCGCTTGCCGGTTCAGGGCTTGTTCTCGCCATGTTCGGCTTCGCCATCCGCAACGTGGTGGCTGATACGCTGTCCGGAATTGCACTTGGTATCGAAGGTCCTTTTCGCATCGGAGATTGGATCGACATCGACGGGATGGCGCGCGGAAAGGTTATCGAGATCGGATGGCGCACAACGCGGATATTAACCCGTGACGCCACATACATGATTCTGCCGAACAGCCAGATTGCGCGCCAGCGGATTACAAACTATTCCGCGCCAAAGCCACATTACCGCACACAGATCGCCATCACTCTTGATCATAATATGCCGATCAAGCGAGCCCGCGAACTCATGTTGGACGCACTGAAGGGGGCGACGCTGATCCAACAGGACCCATTGCCGGACGTTCGCGTTCAGGCCTATGAGGAAAGCGGTATCACCTACGCCTTACGCTTTTGGCTTTCTCGCTTCGATCGCGACATTGATTGCCGCGACGAGGTCTATAGTCTGGTGGACGATACATTGCGCCGAGCCGGTACCACCGCACCATATAGGCGGATAGAGCTGGTCGGTCCCGCGACACCTGCCTGTGCCGTACAACATCCGGACACCTGAAGGCCTGCTGCTGACGATCACCGAAATCTCTACCGGTTAGCTTAAATTCAAGCCTTCTGGATAGCCCCACAGTAGCCCACGCACAAAACCGCCTTAGCGGTTTCCCACTGAGACGTTAGCCTTGAGTAGCAAAAAGCCCCCTAACCTGATGGCCTAGGGAGCTTGAATTTGTTGGTTGCAGGGGCAAAATTTGGACCTGCGCAGTCTACGCTCGGGCCTTCCCGGCTCGTGCTCAAACACACCTTTCATTGCATGATTTCTTGACGCTCTCAGTCTTCAAGTTCTTCTCCTTCGGCTCATAACCCGAGGCCCAAGTCAGACCCGTTCTAAACTCAACAAAAAAAACCCAGAGTCGTTTACTTTGACTTCTGAGCGTTCTCGCCTCCGAACCGCCAATTTTGCGCCAGGGTGCCCGTAGTTTTGGCGCAAGTGCTCAAGGTCACTCGTGTTCCGTCCTGCCAATTGCCGCCACGGGCGCCCAGGCACAATTTGCTGTCCTGATGACGCAGACGGAATGCCCGATCAGTGGCAGGCCCCTTCGGGGTCTTGCCCGGCCCATTCCATAGAATCTCGAACTTCTGCGACGGACTATTCACCAGGCACGGCGCAAGAACCGCCGGCTTGCCGCCGCCGGCCACGGGCAAGGTCAGGCAGGCACCCGTTTCCTCGGCGCGCAGGGTGCCGTCGTCATAGCGGGCAAAGAGCGTCTGCCGCCGCCCGCTCCCGTAAGCCCTCAGCGTCACCCGACCATCCCGCTTGGCAACCGGACCGCTGATGCACATGTCGTTGCCGCCATTCAAGGTCAGACCACGCCACCCTGCCATCGCTTTGGCCCGGGGCAGTTCGGCCATGGGCCGCCAATCCTGATCCGGCTGGCTGGACTTGTCCGCGCAGGCCGCCAGGGTCAGGCCGTTGCCTGCCGTCGCCTGACCTTGTTGCAGGGCGATGCAGCGTTTTTCCGCCACATGCTCCAATCGCAGGGCCCGCCCGCCGTCGGCGGCCTTGGGCGCCGCCTTGCCCTTACCAGTCCAATGCAGGCGCAGGCGTTGACGCGGATCGCGGTAGGAACAGGTTTCCCAAACCGCCGGCATGCGGTCGTTCTCGAACGCGAGACACAGGCCGCTGGCATCGTCGCGGAAACTGTCGTCATCGAAATAGGTGAACCGGTCGGCACCGTCCAGCGCACAGGGCTGGATCGTCGCCGGGCCGCCGGCCTTGTTCGTCGGTCCGGCTAGGCAATGCCAAGCCTGCGCGACGGCGACAATCCCGGATAGCGGTCCGACCGGGGCCGCGCGGTAAGGCGCGACCCAACCCTGCAGGCCCATGAAGGTATAGCCGCCCCGGCCCTTGTCGCCGCCGTATTCCCGGTCATCCACGGTCAGAAGATCGTCGCCGGTCTGATTGTGCCGGTAACGGCGCAGGGCCACGGCCCCCTTGGTTTCGTCCGCCAGCACGTATCCAAGGACACCGTCGAAGGCATAGCCGTCCTTGGCGAACCGGTAATCCAGGAAATCCGTAACATAAAGGTGCTGATCGCGGCCGGCATGACGATAGCGGTACAGAGGTCGCGTCTTCGCCGCCCGCTTGGGCAGGATCGTGCCCTGGGGAATCTCGATCTTGTAGCCTTGTTTGCCCGTTTCCCAATCCGCGGGGCCCAGCTTGAATACATGCGCCGCGCGGTTGCCCGTGCGCGCATAGCGCACCAGGGGCACCGGATCCGACGCGGCGACGGAACCCTCCATCCCCGGCGGCGTGAATTCGGGTCGTTTCGTGGTCAGGGTGAAGGCCTGCAGGTCGGGATCGCTGGTGGCGCAGGCATAGGCCCGGGTTTCAACCCCGTCCTGGCCCGAAGCATCGGCGATGCCCAGGCATTTTCCGGAGTCCGCATGGCTGATCCTGTGGGTCTTATCCCGCGCCGGTTTACCCAGGGTCCATTGTTGCGACCGCGTGTAGTCGCAGCGGTCGACGGTCACCGCCGCCCCCTTGGCCCCGCCCTTGCCCGGCGCCCGCAAGCTGAGGCACAGGCCGCTCGCGTCCTGGCGCAGGGTGCCGTCCTGCCACAAGGTCAGCGCATGCTTGCCGTCCTCCTTGCCGCAATAGCTGGACAACAGCGGCCCGCCGTCCGTCCCGTCCGCATCCAGACAAGTCAGATTGCGATGGGTCGCGGCGAACAGAGCCTGATGGCCCTTGTCCGGCGTTTCGTCATAAGGCGGCACCCAGGCGACGACGCCGTCATAGGCATATCCGTCCTTGCCCGCCTTGCCGCCGAGTTCGTCGGCATCGGCTGTCAGAAGATGATCGCCCCTCGCCTTATTGACGTAACGATGCAGGGCCACCGCGTCCTTGCGCTCGGCGCCATAGGCGAAGCCGACCCAGCCGTCATAGGAGACAGTGCCCTTGGCGAAGCGGAACTCGTGGAAGTCGCCCGTATAGATGGTGTCGCCGGTCTTCGTATCCTTGTAGCGGTAAAGCGGCCGTGTGCCCGGCGCACGGGTGGTGAAGATGAAGCCCTGGGCGGCCTGCATCTCATACCCGTTCTTGCCCAATCCAAAAAGTTCCGGCCCCGCCTGCATCAGGTGATCGCCCTTCCCGGCCTTGGCCGCATAGCGAATGAACGGCACCGGATCCGACGCGGCGACGGAACCCTCCATCCCCGGCGGCGTGAATTCGGGTCGTTTCGTGGTCAGGGTGAAGGCCTGCAGGTCGGGATCGCTGGTGGCGCAGGCATAGGCCCGGGTTTCAACCCCGTCCTGGCCCGAAGCATCGGCAATGCCCAGGCATTTTCCGGAGTCCGCATGGCTGATCCTGCGGGTCTTATCTCGCCCTGGTTTACCCAGGGTCCATTGTTGCGACCGCGTATAGTCGCAGCGGTCGACGGTCACCGCCGCCCCCTTGGCCCCGCCCTTGCCCGGCGCCCGCAGGCTGAGGCACAGGCCGCTGGCGTCCTGGCGCAGGGTGCCGTCCTGCCACAAGGTCAGCGCATGCTTGCCGTCCTCCTTGCCGCAATAGCTGGACAACAGCGGCCCGCCGTCCGTCCCGTCCGCATCCAGACAAGTCAGATTGCCATGGGTCGCGGCGAACAGAGCCTGATGGCCCTTGTCCGGCGTTTCGTCATAAGGCGGCACCCAGGCGACGACGCCGTCATAGGCATATCCGTCCTTGCCCGCCTTGCCGCCGAGTTCGTCGGCATCGGCTGTCAGAAGATGATCGCCCCTCGCCTTATTGACGTAACGATGCAGGGCCACCGCGTCCTTGCGCTCGGCGCCATAGGCGAAGCCGACCCAGCCGTCATAGGAGACAGTGCCCTTGGCGAAGCGGAACTCGTGGAAGTCGCCCGTATAGATGGTGTCGCCGGTCTTCGTATCCTTGTAGCGGTAAAGCGGCCGTGTGCCCGGCGCACGGGTGGTGAAGATGAAGCCCTGGGCGGCCTGCATCTCATACCCGTTCTTGCCCAATCCAAAAAGTTCCGGCCCCGCCTGCATCAGGTGATCGCCCTTCCCGGCCTTGGCCGCATAGCGAATGAACGGCACCGGATCCGACGCCGCCTCGGCGACCTCCATCCCCGGCGGCGTAAAGCGGGGCTGATTGGTACCGGCCGACCAGGTCTGGACATTGTCGCCGGGCGCCTTGCAAGATGTCAGAACGGCGGCGACGCCGTCCTGACCCGAGGCGTCGGCCAGGCCCAGGCATTTTCCGGAATCGACATGAACGATCTGCATGGACCGGGTCGGGTCGGCGGCCTTGGGCGCTGTGCCCTGCCAAGCCGCCTTGAACTGCTGCGCCCGCGTATAGGCACAGCGCGCCAACGTCACGCCGGCCTTGTCCGCATTCAGGCAGAGCTTGGTGCCGTCCTTGGTCCCGCCGTCGAAACGCAGGGTGCCGTCCCGCCAGAACGAGAACTTGGGCCTGTCATGATCGTGGCAGAAGGACGCGCGCACCGCCGCGCCCACTTTGGCCGCGCCGTCCAGGCAGCTCAAATTCTTGGCCGTCGCCAGGTAAAGGCCCGTGTAGCCGTCCGTCGGAGCTTCCGGATAAGCCGGGGCCCAGGCAGCGATACCTTCATACGCATATCCGGCGCGCCCGACCTTGCCGCCGAATTCATCGAAATCGGACGTCAGCAGATGATCGCCCCGAACCTTGTTGACGTAGCGGTGGAGCGCCACCGTTCCCGGCTGCTTGTCCGCGTGCAGATACCCGGCGATCCCCTGGTAGGCGTAACCCGATGCGCCGTATCCCAGTTCGCGGAAGTCAGGTGTCCAGAAATGATCGCCCGTGGCCTTGTGGTGATACTGGTAGAGGGGCGCCGTACCCGCCGCCCGTCCGGCCCAGACATAGCCCTGCGCCGTTTCCATGACATAGCCGTCCCGTCCCAGACCCAGGGCATCCGGTCCCACGGTCAAGCGATGGTCGCCGCTTTTCGATTTGGCGCTGACATATCGGATCAGCGGCTGGGAATCAGCGTTGACCATCGGCGCGTCCGCCCCCGGCGCGGTAAACGTGGGCACGCCGCCATGGGCCCACCAAGTGCCCCGGCGGTCGTCCTTGGCGAACTTGCCGCAGGGCGCCATCACGGCGGGCACGCCGTCGCGGCCCGATCCGTCGGCCAAGGTCAGGCACGCCCCGGACAGCCAATGGGACAGCTGCATGGCCGTACGCCCACTGGGCTGTCCCGGCGCCTTACCGCCCTGCCACACAGGCGTCCAGCGCTGGGCCAGACTGTTGTCGCAGGCCGCAATTTCCGGCGGTGCGGTGCCCGCCCGATCGGTCGTCATGCACTTGCCGCCGCTCAGGTCACGCAGCGTGCCATCGGTCCAGAACGCCAGGGGCTGATCCCCCTCGTCCTCGCAGCGGCGGGACGACAGACTGCCGCCTCCGTCCCGGGTCAGGCACACCATGCCGTCCCGGTTGGCCAAGTGAACTTTGGCCCAACCTTTGCGAACTTCCGCGCCAGTGCCCGGGGTATAGGCGGCAACGCCTTCGTAACGATACCCGTTCTTGCCATTGGCGCCGTCCAGTTCGTCCCCATCCGTCGTCACCAGGTGATCGTGGCGGGATTTGTTGAAGTAGCGGTGCAAGGGCAGCAATCCCGGTCCCTTGGCAGCCTGGACATAACCCAGCACCCCGTCAAACCGATAGCCGTCCGAGGCGAACCGCAATTCGTGGAAATCGGCGGTGTACATATGATCGCCGTCCTTGGCCGCGACATAGCGGTAGAGCGGCACCAGGTCCGCCGCCGCGCGGGTCGCAAACACCCGGCCCATGACGACGTCGGGCAGGAAACCGTCCTTGCCCCGGCCCAATTCGTCCAGCCCCAGCACCAAGCGATGATCTCCCCCCTTGGCCTTGGGATTGACGTAGCGCACCAGCAGTTCCGGGTCCGACGGCCGCACCGGCACGTCCGTGCCCGGCAGGTCATAGGCGGGAACCTCTTGACCTGCGCTCCAGAACTGAACCCCGGCCTTGCCCTCTGCCGCGCATTTCACGAGAACGGTCTCGACCTCGTCGCGGGCGCTGTCGTCGGCCAACCCTAGGCATTTGCCGCTCTGCCGATGAACGAGTTGGAAGCGGGCCGCCGGGTCCGGACGCGACGGTTTCTTGCCGCTCCAGCGGACATCCCATTGCTGGCCCGGCGAGTAATCGCAGGTATAAATCCCAACGTTGGCCGCATTGCCGCTTTGGCTGTTTGTGCCCAGGCACAAATCCTTGGGATCATGGCGCAGGGTGCCGTCGGACCAGAAGGTGAACCGCATGTTGCCGTCGTCGGCGCATAGGCGCGAGTCGAGTTCGCCGCCGTCCTGAGCCTGCGCGTAGAGGCAGCTGAAGTTCCGGTTGGTCGCGACATAAAGGTTGCGGAAGGCCGGCGACGGCGTCTCGTCATAGGCCGGAACATGGGCGATTATCCCGCCGCCCGCATAGCCGCTCTTGCCCGCGAACGCTCCCTTGTCGACGGTCAAGACATGACCGCCGTTGTCGCGGGTGTCGAACCGATGCAGCGGCACCGTCCCGGACCGCGCGTCGGGATAGACGAAGCCGGCCAGGCCCAGATAATCGAACCCGTCGCGACCGAACAACAGATCGCGAAAATCGGTCGTATAGCGGCGCACGTGGCTTTTGCCCCGGCCGTACTCGTAGAGCGGCACCGTACCGGGTGCGCGGGTCTTGAAGATGCGGCCCTGGGCCTGCTCGATCACCAAGTCACCCTTGCCGGTACCATAGGTTTCGGCCCCCGCGACCTGCACGTAGGCGCCGGGTTTCTTGTCGCGGTAGCGCACGAAGGGCACCGGCTTCGATGCTTTTTCCGGCTGCTCCAACCCCGGCGGGGTGAACGGTTTCACCCAGCCGATGACCCCCTGATAACGATAGCCGTCGCGACCCCGCTTGCCGTCGAGTTCGGCGAAGTCGGTGGTGACCCGCGTGTCGCCCGTGGCCTCGTTGACATAGCGATGAAGGGCGACCGTTTCCGGTCCTTCCTTGGCCTGGACGTAGCCAAGGATGCCCTCATAAACGTAGCCGTCGGTCCCGTACCAACGTTCCGAAAAATCGGTCGCCACGTAGGTGTCGTTCCTGGATGCGCTGAAATAACGGTAGAGCGGCACCGTGCCCTTGGCGCGCTTCGGCCAGATGTGTCCCAGATAGCGGTCGGGCACATAGCCGCCCGCCCCCCGGCCGAATTCCTTGTCCCCGGCGGTCAGGCGACTGTCGCGGGTCTTGGCGTTGACGTAGCGGGCCAGGATCACCGGCGTGGATTGCACCACCGGTGTGTCGGCACCGGGTGCTTGGAATTCCGGCACCCAGCCGACGACGGACTGTGCTGTATACCCGGGCTTGGTGTCTCCGTCCCGCGCCAGCATATGTTCGCGATTGGCCGACGAATGATAAAGGCGCAGCGCCACCGTGCCCGGCCGCTGCTTGTCATAGATCCAGCCGGCGATCCCTTGATAGGTCCATCCGTCCTTGCCCCAGGCCAGACCGTCGAACTTCGTCGTGTAATAGGTGTCGTTATTGGCCGCGTGGAAATAGCGGTACAGCGGCACCGTATCCTTGGCCTTTTTGCTGAAGATCATGCCCAGGGGTTTGTCCAGGACATAGCCGTCCGCCCCCTCGCCCATTTCCCCGAACCCAAGGGCGATCACGTGATCGCCGGTGCCCGGATGGTGATAGCGCAACATCATCTCGGGCTCGGACTTGACCGCCCGATCCTTGGCTCCCGGCGGCGTGACGGCGGGAACCCAGCCCTCGACCTTGACGTAACTGAAGCCCTTGGCGCCCTTCTTTCCACCGAACTCGTCGATGTCCGTGGTCAGCAGATTGTCGTTGCTCGCACCGTTGCGGTAGCGGTGGAGCGCCCGGCTGCCCTTCTGTTCCTTGGGATAGACATAGCCTTCCACGGCGACGAACTCGTAGCCGTCCTTGCCGTACCACAATTCCTGGAAATCGGTGGTGAAGATGTGGTCCTGCTTGGCCCCGTTCCAGTAACGGTAAAGCGGCACCGTACCCTGAACCCGCCCCGGGAAGATGGCGCCGGCGACGCCATCGCGGACGTAGCCGTCACGGCCGTCACCCAGCTGCGCCGGGTCGGCGGTGTACAGATGGTCGTTTGCCTTGGGATTGAAATAACGCAGCAAGGGCACGGGATCGACGCGCACGAGCTTAGCATCCTTGCCCGGGCCGTAGTCAGGCCCCGGGTAATGGCCCAGCCCGATATTCTTGCCGTACCGGCGCTGGATGATCGGCAGCGTGCCCGGTCGCTTGTCGGGGAACACATATCCGGCAATGCCCGCAAAATAGATTTCCGGCGAACCATAGCCATATTCCTTGAAGTCGCCCGACAGGATGTCAGGCGCCTGACGGCGACGATTCTCGATGCGGCCGTACAAGTATAGCGGCATCGTGCCTTCGGCCGGCTTGGGGAAGACCTGGATGTTCTTGTCGAACGCCAGGGGCACCGGGTTCGACGGTTCCACCGGCGGCGTCAGCGGCGGCTCTTCCTTGGGCAGGTACCCGGCGGTTCCCTCGAAACGCCAGGGCCCCCTTGGATTGCGCCCCAGCTGGTCGATGTCGCCGGTGTAAAAGTAGTTGGTGTTGTTGCTTTCGTGATAGCGGAAGAACGGCACCGTGTTGGGGATGTCCCTGTTGTAGACGTATCCCGCCACACCATCGAAGCTGAAGCCGCGCTGACCGCCTCGGAATCCGTTGGGCTCGGTCGTGTAGACGTGGTTCTGCCCCTTCCGCGCCGTTCGCCAGAAACGGAACAGGGGCACGGTTCCGGGCGCCCGCTTGTTGAAGATCATGCCGACCTTGCCGTCATAGGCCCAGCCGTCGCGCCCGTTACCGAACTGTTCCGGATCGGCGGTATGGTAGTATTCGTTGGTGCTGCGCTTCCAATAACGCATGAACGGCACCGGCGGATCATTGCTGACCGGCGCCTTGTAAGCGGCCTCCAAGGCCTTGGCTTCCCGGTCGAGCGCCGGATTGACCACACGTCCCTTGAACGGGTCGAAGGGAAGCCAAAGATCCGTATGCTTGTCGCCGACGCGCCCGCATCCCCAAAGGACGATCTTTCCCCGATCGATGGCCAGGCAGGCCCCGCCGCTTCCATCCTTGCGGTGCGCGATGATCTGCCCCGTTGTCAGAAACTCCATCTTCAACACCGACGACGAACTGCAAGATTCCAGCGATACCACGCCGCCTTCATGGTACCTGCGGGCGCCCATGCAGCCGCCTTTCACGTTTCGCAGGTATCCATCGCCGTAGAACCGCCAGCTTTGATTCCATTTGCCGTGGCAGCCCCACGGAATCAGATCCACGCCTGCCTGGTCTTTTGCACCTCGGATGTCGGCGCACCAGCCTTTATCGCGGTTCGCAATGGAATAATGACGCAGCAGGAAATTATCAGGAATCCAGCAGCGCTTGAGGCTGTCGCTCCAGCGCTCGCTGCCCCGGCAGTCAGACGGCCGCGGGCAATCGCCCAGGCGCAGCAACTTGCAGTCCAACGACTTCAGCCCCTTGATGATTTCTCCCGCCAAGTTTCCGACGGCGCCGACCACCACATTGGCCGCGTTCGCCACGTCGCGCAGGCCCTGGGCCGCCACATCGACCGCCGCCGCCGCCATACCGGCAACACGGCTACCGCACTGCAAAGCGTCCTTGGGCGACGGTAGGGAGATTTTCGGCTGAAACTTGACCGCCTGGATGAAATCGATGGGCAGGGCCGTTCCCTGATTGACCTTGAGCGCGAGGTTGCGGATGTCCCCTGCCCCCATGGTGGTCTGAGAGGAAAAGCGCGCACAAGGATGGGTCGAGCGGAACGAGACGTTGGTTTCCGTCAAGTCGCCATCCAGATTGAAATGGATCGAGTCCTTGAAACCCAGCGCAGCCGTCGACATGTCGAGCTTGATCTTATGGCTGACCCCGGCCGGGTTCAGTTCGTAGTGCAACGTGGTTTCGCTGCGCGCCAGATTTCCCAGCACGCCGAGCGGTAGACCGACATTGATCTCGGTTTTTGAATCGAGCGTCAGCCCCGATTTATTGTCAAGATAGGCCGTCGTTTGCGAGAACGGCAGCCCCAGGGCATTGAGCTTGCCGGTGATCTTGAAACGGCTCGACGTATCCCGTTCCGCACTCAGGCTGGCGCTTTCCAACGACACCAGCCCCAGGTTGATCTTGCCCAACGCGAAGGGGTGATCGATCAGATAGGCAAAGAAGCTTTTCCCCATGGCGTCGCCGATGGCGGCGGCGGGCAGAACCTCAACCGGATTGCTCGACGCCCAGGCCGGCTTGACCTTGGCCACGGCCGGTTCCTTCATGCGCGTGCCGAAGAAGCTGTGATCGATCTCCAGCGTCACCTCGCCGCCCTTGAGGAAGTCCACCAGCTTGCCGCGGAACTTGGCGCCATGGATGAAGATCGGAGTCGACGATTTGATGGCGTCGAACACGACCTTCGGAATGCCCATGCGGGGGAAGACTTCGTCCGAGATCAGCTTGTCGATCTCCGTCTTGGTATCGGCCTCGACCAGGAACTCACGTGCGCCGAGCACATCCCCGCTGTCTGTTTGCGCCAGGAACCTAGTCTTGATCAGGCGGCCCAGGTCCCGTTCCAGTTCGAAATGGATGCGATCCTTGGAAAACTCGATATCGATGTTTTCCTTGGCGCCCAGGAAATTGGTGTTCCCCGATACCTTGAAATGGGGCAGTTGCTTGATGTTGGCGACGATGTCGACTTTGGCATTCTGCACCTTGAGAATCGGCGGCAAGGTGATGTCGGCAAGATCGCCTTTCAAAATCAGGCCATCCGACAGGGTCAGACGCAGGTCCGCACCGCCCAGGCGTTTCTTGTTGCCGAACAAGGACATGTAAGCGCCGCCGCCGACGCGCATGCCCATGGTATCCAGCGTATCGTCACGCCCGGGAATCTTGGCCCCCGGCGTGGCGAAGAAGATGACCGGATCGACGACGCTCAAGGTCGGCAGAGGCAGTTCATCCACGCGGATGATGTCGAAAATGCTGCGCTTGAGGATTTCCGTCTGGAGGTACTTGGCGGCGTCGCGGGATTTCTTGTCGGGCAGGACCTTGAGAACCTCATTGGCCATCGGCCCGCCCAGGACACCCTTGAAGTTGGCCTCCATCATTTCCAGCGACGTCCATTGGCTCAACTCGCCTTTGACCTTGTAGGCGACTGCCAGTTTTTTCGGCAGCGGGATGGAGGTAGAGAAGTTGATGTTGACTAGGAAATCCGCATCCGCCGTTACCGTGCGGTCCTGTTTGCGGCCCAAACCGGTCACGATCGCCGAAGCCCCAACACCGAATTCAACGCTGCCTTCGGAATCAAATCCGATCAGGATCGCTGGGTTTCGGAAGGTGTGGTTCTTTGAAATTCCAAACGGCTGATGCCAGTCGCCCCGCATATTAGCCGCCAGCTTGAAACTGCCGGCCCAGGACACGGCGTCGAACGACGTATACAGATCACCGCCGAACTTCAGCTTGTCGGACTTGGTCGGCGTGCTCAGGCGCGGCACGTCCAGGGTGATGTTGCCGTTGACGCCAAGGCCCATCTGCAGCTTCGGCACGTCGACGAACAGGAAGCCCTCGGCGCCGACGTTGTCGATGGACACCAGTTGGCGCCAAGGCTGGCCCTCGGGCAGTTTGAAATTGGGCAGGCGCGCGTCCAGGCGCGCTTCCAGGTTGCCGTCGAACACCCCCTTCAGGCTACCGGCCAGCAACAGCGGCCCATCCACCGCCTTGAAGATGTTGACGTCGCGGGTCGCGACCTGGCGGATCGCCGACGGCAGGTTTTCTTCCGACAGGGCCGCGATCAGGGACACCCCCGCGCCGAACGGTAGGGTGCGTTTGTCCCCACCCGATTTCGGCATCAGCCCCTCGACCATGGACAGCAAGCCTGACGGCAGGTCCCCGACGGGGACATTCGACAGATCCGCCGTGGAAATGGCGAAGACCGATTCAGGCAGGGAAATCTGGGCCGCCCCTTCCAACACCTGCTTGAACTTGCTGGCCGGGCCCGAGTTACCGACCAAGTCGGTGATCTTGAACGGGTCCGCCTTGACCAGGGCAATGGGCTTGCCGCCGTGCAGGAAGATCGCCCCCTCACCGCCGATGCCCAACTTGTCGATACGCACCTTGCCGCCCAGGCCACCGGTGCCGATCCACAGATTGGCGAAACTCAGCTCGTTGATGCCCTTGAGCCCGCCGACCAGCGGCAGTTTGGCGACGTCGATCTTGCCGGGGATCGTGAACCGCAATTCCGGGGCGGCATTGGACTTGAGGGTCAGGGAACTGACGGCCTCGAACTCCTGCTTGTCGAGCCGCGCCATGGTTGAAAGCGATGCATCCAACAGCGCCCGGCCCTCCGCCGTGCGCTCGATGGCGCCGCTCAGGGCCAGATTGTTCAGCCCCAGGAACGGCAGACCGAAGGCCTTGTCCCAGTTCACCGTGGAGGTCGACCGCACGGCCAGCCGGAACGCCTTTCCGCCCGTGGTCTTTTCGATGTCGATGCCGCCGTCGAAGGCCAGCGCATGCCCCGGCAGGTTCAAGATCAGGTCGCCGGCCATGCCGACGCGCAACCTGACCTCGCCCGTGGACTGGCCCTTGATATCGGTGACCGGCGTGCCCTTGATCAGGAAAGTCGGTGCGCCGAGTGTCAGCACCTTGTCGATGCCGGGCAGGTTGATGGCCGGCAGGCGGGCTTCCAGATCGACCGCGGCGACAGCCTGTTTCAAGGCATCGCCGCTCAACCCCCGGCCGGCGCCGCCCGGCCGGGATGCCAGCGCGATAGACGGCAGCACCCCGGCGACCTCCAGGGTATCTTCCTTGACCCCGACGAAGGCCAGGGCCTTGGCCAGGGGGCTCTCGGCCTTGGGTTCGACAATGAAGCCAGCGCGCAGCCCCTGGGACGGCGGCAGCGCGCCGCCGCGCGACACCAGTTTCAGCGCCGCCGTGACACTGTCCGGATAGGCGTCGTTCTCAGGATACGCGTCTTTCTCGCCGGGCACGTAGACCAACGCCCCCCGGGTCAGCTTGGCATTGTCTAAAGGCGTGCCACGCACACCCGGAATAAAATCAGCGGCATCCACACTTTCCGGCACCAGGGCGACGAAGGGTTTCTTGTCCTTCTTGAAATCGAACACGGCCAGGGTCGTCTGAGAGCCGCGCAACTGGACCGTGCCGGAAATGACTTCCGAGCCGATGCGGGCGTCGGTCAGGGCCAGATCACCGATCCCGGGCACCGACGTGCCGATCAGGTCCTGCACGGTGATGTCCGACGCCACCGCCAATTGCAGGCGAGGGTCGGCCTTGTTCAAATTGACACTGCCTGTCAGACGCAAACGGTCGCTGCCGCCCTCCACATCCAGGCCGACACCATCCACCCGTGCCGCAAGCCGCAGGCTGCCCGCGAGGGCCAGCGGTGACACCCCCGGCAGCGTGACCTGCATGTCGCCGGTGATTCGGGTCACCAGGGCGACCTTTCCATTCTCCGACACCCCCTGAATACGCAGAATGGGATCGTCAAAGGCGACCACATCACGGACACCCGGCAGGTTCACAGCCGGCAGCTTGGTTTCCAGGTCAACTTTCTGAACCAGGCCTGCGACAGCCTCTTTGGCGCGGGTCTTGATGGCGCTGTTACCGCCACCGCCGCCGCCCGACACCAGGGATTTCAGCGCCTCTACCGGCAACACGCCCGATAGTTTCAGCGGCTGCCCACCCCCGCTGCCGGTGAAGGCGAACATTTTTTTCAGGGCCGGCAGATCGCTGGGCTTGAGGAAGCTTTTCAGGTTGAGGCCGGGGCGGAACGAGGACCCACCGCCGCCGAAGGGATTGAGCAAGGGGCCGACGGCGGTTTTCACCTTGTCCGGTAGGGCCGCCACGTCGAACGGCAATCGCAGGGAGGTGCCGTCACCTGATCTGCCGGGGATGTAGGTGAACACGGCCTGCGGCAATGTCAGGCCGGCGATGGGCGACGACCCCAGGCCGGGAATGAATTCGGACGGCTTCAACCCGGCGGCGGATAGCGTCACCGCCCAGCGCCCTTCCGTGCGGAACGCGCCGACCGTGGTCTCGAAGCCCTTCAAGGCGATCTTGGCGACCAGATAATCCGTGTCTCGTTCGACCTCTTTCAGGTTGAGATCGCCAATCACCGGAATGTCCACACCGAGCAGACTGGACAGGGTCTGCTCACCCGAGAACTTGAGCCTGAAATCGCGCGGTGATCCCGGCAAGGGCAGAGAGGCCTCGATAAGAGCCTTTCGTCCGCCCGGGTCGAGGGCTGAGCCCGCGAAGGTCAGCAGCCGCTTGCCCCCCTCCATCGGCTCGGTCGTGAAGGATCCGTCGCCTTCATAGACGCGCCCCGGTCCCGGCAGGGCAAAGCGGATGGAGGTATCGATGCGCGTAGTCAATCCCGTGTCGCTTCCCTTCAATGCCAGAACCGGGCGCGACGGGAAATCGATGGCCACGGGGCCGATCTTGTTGAAATTCAGGGTCGGCAGGGTCGCCGTCAGGTCGATGGCGGCGATCAGGTCCTTCCCCGACGCCGTGAAGGGATTGGCGTTGAACCGGCCTTCGATCTCGAGCGGGTCCGTCAGGCGGATGCCCAACCCGCCCAGCAGGTCCGCCAACTGGCCGCCTTGCTTCGGCCGCGCCATCAGTTCGGCATTGAAGCCGTCGCCGACCCTGGCCAGGTCGAAACGCCCGACGAGTTCCGCCGGGAACCCGGTTTCGGACAAGGTCGCCTTGCGGCCGGGGGGCAGGTACAGGAAGGTCGTGCGTTCAAGCGTCGCCGCGTCCAGGGCCGTACCGGCCACGGCGGGCAGGACCTGGGCTATATCCAGGTTCGCCGCGACCACAGCCAGGGCCGGCTTTTTGTCGCGGGCGAAATCAAAGGCCGTAGCCTGGAACGTCCCGCCCTTGACCATGATCTCACCACTGACCAGCCCAGCGCGAACGGCGGCCTTGGTCAGCGCCACATCCGACAGGCCGGGCACGTTCAGACCCATGACATTGGCCAGGGTCAAGCCTTCGCCGTCCAGGGCAAGCGCCAGATCCGCCTTGCGCCCCCCGGCCGTGGCCAGCGATCCGGACAGGGTGAACTGCCCCGCCACGTTGTTCAGCCGCCCGGTGCCGTTGACCGCCGCTGCCAGATTGCGGCCCGCATCCAGGGTGAGCGTGATTTCATGGTCCAGGCTGCCCGACGTGGGCGTGCCCGGCAGAACGAAGTCGAAGGCGCCGGTGATTGCCGTGGTAAGGGCCGCGCCGTTCGCACCCTCGCCGCCCGTCAGCTTGATCTGGGCCGCCCGTGACGACAGATAGTCACCGACCCCCGGCAACTTGATCGCCGGAACCGGAATGGTGAGGTCCGTTTTCTGGATGATCTTGGCGACCACCGTCCCGGCCAGTTTCTTGGCCTTGGCCGCCGCCCCGCCGGACCCACCACTTTTACCCTTGGGCAATTTGCCGCGGATGAAGGCAAGCGCCTCGCCCGGCATGACCGCCTTCAGCTTGAACGGTTTGCCGCCACCGCCGGCCCCCAGTTTGGCCAACAAGTCGGACAGCTTGCCCAATTTGGCCGGATCAACGGCCGACACCAGGTTGAGGCCGGACAGCAGCCTGCCGCCGCCCGACGGTCCGGACAGCTTGCCCGCCAGATGCCTGATCCCCTCCGGCAGTTTGTCCAGGGCCAAGCCGTCCCCACCGCCGCCGCCGAGTGTCGGCAGATAGGCGAACACGAGATCACCCAAACGAACATCCGCCAGCGGCGTTGCCCCCAGGCCGGGAATCACCGACAGACCGGGCAGGTCCGAGACCTCCATCGTCATCAGCCGAGCCAGGGGGTTGCCGCCACCACCACCGCCACCAAGGGCTGCGAGGTTGACCGTGAATTTCGTGTCGCCCAGCGCCAGGGTCCCCTGGACATGACCGAGGGACAATTTCGCTTCGGCCAAGCGCAGGCTGCCGATGCCGGGGACTTCCGTGCCCAGTAGGTCCGACAGGGTCAGGCCGTTGTCGATGGAAACCGAGAAATCCTTGGCCTTGGCCAGGTTCTTGAAATTAAGCGGGGCTTCCGCCGTCAGGTGCAGCTTGGAGGCAGCCTCGATATCCAGCATGGCCATGCGCTGGGCACCCTGCCCGGTAATGCGCGCGTCGACCTGTACCTGCTCATCACGCCTCACGATGGGAATGGTAAAGGTGCCCCCGGATTTCAGGGCCAATTCCATGGCCCCGGCGGCGTCACTGGTCAGCGCCAGTTCCGTCACGTCCGACAGCTTGAACAGGTTTTCCAACCCCGGCAGGGTCAATCGCGGCAGTTGCGCCTTCAAGGACAATCCGGCCAGGACCTTGGGCGCCCGCCCCCCGGCGACCGCCTTGACCACGGCGGCGGGGATGTCGCCCGACAGGAAGGCCGTCTCCGTTTTGGGCACGCCCAGACGCCGGGCCAGTCGCGCCAAGGGATCATCGCCGTCAAACGACAGGCGGCTGAGGAACGAAATCCCCGGCTTGAGAACAATGCCGCCGCCTTCCAGTGTTTTCTTCAAGGACTGGGCCATGGCGGCCGGCAGGCCATCGATCGCCTCCGCGCCACTGCCGGGCCCGGCAATTAGGATCGCCGTTTCCGGTAACTCCAGATCGGCCAGGGGTGTGCGGTTCAACCCCGGCAGATAGGCAGCCGGGCGCACCCCGCGACTGACATCGATCACGGCCAGGCGCGCATCCGGCTTATCGACGATGGTGATGGTGGACCGGGCATTCCCCCGGCCCAAAGCACCAGAAATGACCTTACGGCTCAGATAGACGTCCTGAATTTCCAAATCCGCCAGGCCCGACACCTGGATTTGCGACAGATCCCCCAATCGGAATCCGCCGGCCAATGCCAGGCTCAAGTCAACCGGACGCTTATTGCGGATGCTCCCCGTCAGGGTGACCCGCTGGCCGCCCCGGATATCCTCGCCTTGGGCGTCGACTTCGTCGCCCTGCCAGCGGAATGCGCCGTCGGAACGGGCCGCGGCGGCGAATTCGAAGTAGCGCGGTACCTTGGCCCCCGGCAGCATCAACGTACCGCCGAAATCCAAGCCCGCCGACACCCTGCCTGACGAGCCGCCCTCGAAGACGAATTCCGCCCGGTCGGCGAGACGGAACAGGTTACTCAACCCAACACCTTCCAACCCCGTCACCTCACCCCGTAGGCGCAGGGTCGCCAGGACGCGCTTCAACCGCCCGCGCGCATCACCACTGCGCCAGGCCTCGGCTGCGGACTCATCCGGCTCGTCGAACACCAGGGGATCGATCTGGCCGACAATCTTGATCCCGCCTTCGTTGGTCCGCCCTTGGCGGAACAGCGACAGCAAGGTGGAAAACGGATGCTTTTCGTCAAAGCCGGAGGCCTGAAACAGGTTCATCCCCGGTTTGGCGCTGCTCAGATCCTTGTCCGTGAAGAATTCCTGGAACAAGGTTTGGAATGGCTTCGGCAGGTCCGACAGTTTGGGCGGACCCCGCCCCTTGGGCACGTAAAGGTAAACGGCGCGTCCCGTCTCGACCTTGCCCAGATCACCCAGGACATTTTTGGGCACCAGCATTTCGATGCCGCCGCCATCGACGGACAAGGCCACATAGGCCGCGTCATTGTTGGTGACGGGCCCGATCACCAGCTTCGCCGGCTGGCCGCGGATGATCGTATCGACCGACACGGCGCGGCCCGTTGTCAGCTTCGGCACGGTGCCAAGTTTGATCTCATCGAACCCGGGAATGTCCAGGCCGGCGACGGCTTCCAGGGTGTTGCCGTCCAGCTTGAATAGATCTTTGCCGTCTTCCTCGTCCAATTCACCGGCAATGGGAATACGCTCGCCCGAGCGCTCGCCATAACCTTCGGCCCGCAGCTTGGGCACATAGGCATCATCCAGCGAGAACAGGAAGTCGATTTCCTTGGCCTGGGCGCCATCGACCTTGATATTGCGCAGGTCGCGCAGGCCCGCCTTGGCGGTCATGCGGAATACGGGCTCGCCATCGCCGGACACGGCATCGAAATCAAGCGTCCCGGCAGCCTTGACCTTGCGCGCGCCGAACCCGAACCGGGCCGCCGCCGTTCCCGTCATGTCCAGCCGTCCGTTGCTGTCCGGTGCGATCGTCAACGCCAGGTCTGCAGCATCGACGTAACGTCCGATCTTCGGCGGCCGGAATCCTTCCAGGTTGAACGTCAGCTTGATGTCGTCATCCGTGACGTCCGGCTTTGCCGGCTTCACGCTAAGCCCGACAAGGCGGCGGAACATGCGATAGCTTACGTGCCCCTGCACCAGGACTTCCTTCTCCTTGAAATCCAGGGCCTTATCCAAATTGTCCAGGAACGAATTTTCACGGATGACCAGCCGGGCAAAGATCACGCCGCCCGCGGGCAGATCCATGGCGCGGCGTTTGGCGGTGACGAACTTCTTCAGATAGCGCGTTGTCGCGGGGGGTATACTCAGCTTGGACAAGCGGGTCTCGCGGGCTTCCGAACTGTAGATCAGCACGGCGTCCTTGAGCACCAGATCGATGGCGCCGGTCCGTCCTGCCGCGTCGGCGAACAGCCGGAGCGGCAGGCTCTCGCGCTTGTGCAGAAAATGATAACTCCCCTTGACCGTGTCATCGTCCTGCCTCGACGCGGATGTGGCCGAAGCGGTGGGCGACGGCGGTGCGGGGGCATCCAAGGGGCGGCTTTCCACCTTGTCCACGGGCGCCGGGGTCGGGGCGCCGGGGACGAGGGGCTGGGTTTGTGGGGTCGTCTGCTGATCCGATGCGGCCGGAGACGGCACGGTGTTGTCGTCTTGCGCCCCATCGGGCAAATGGAAAAATTCGAGCTCGCCCTTGTTGCCGGATAATATCAGGGTCCGCGCCTTGCCGTCCTGACCCAGGCGGTCCAGATCCAGTCCCTTGAACAGGCCGGATTTCTTGAACGCCTTGGTGATCTCCTGTTGAAGTTCGGATTCAACCGACGACGGTGCCCCGGCATCCGGCGCCGCAACCTTGGGTGCCTCGACCGTGGGCGCCGTGACGCTGGGTGCGGCAAGGGCCGGCGCGCCGGATCCCTGGGTTTGCGCCTGGGACAGATCGGTCGGAAAAACCGCCAGGAGCCCAGCCACCACCAATGCCGTCACGGTGGTCAAAGCGCGTGTTCGAGGCCGGACCTGTCCGTCCCTGCGCGCGGCGTTATTACGCATGCCGCAATCCTTACACCGACCACTCAGTTGAAATAGAAGTACCGCAACAGTTCCGGGAAAAATCCGTCCTCATAGGTGTTGAGGAACCCGTTTCCGTCGTTGGCCAACAGGCGGTCGAAATCACCGTCCTTGTCGTCATCTGAGAACTTGAGATCGCCCGTGCGAAACTCGCGGTAAAGGTCGGAATATGAAAGGCCGACCAACGCCTTGGTCAGATTGCTGGTCGGGTCGAACCAATTGCGGAACCTCTGACGTAACTGGCGCATAATATTACCGTCCGTCTTCACCCCTTGTTCCCCGGCGGCGGCATCCACGGTTTCCCGGTCGTCCAGGCTTTCGGCCAGACGCGGCGTGACCAGGAAAATCAGCGAGGTGTCCTCTGTCGTCGACGTCTTCGAGCTGAAGAAATACTGCAACAGCGGCACGCGGCCCAAAACCGGCACGTCATCCGACGACTTTGATTTTTCCTCTTCCGTGCCGCCCCCCAAAACCAGGGTCTGACCGATGGACAGGATGGCCGTGCTGCTCAGGCGGTTCTTCAGGGTCGGGATGACGCGGTTGAAGGTGACGCTGGATGTCGATGTGGTGAAGGTATCGAACTCGGCCTTGGTTTCCAGACGCACCCTGCCGCCGTCGAGAATTTCCGGTGTCACCTCGAAGGAAATTCCGACTTCCTTGTCGAAGGAATCCGCACCGTCACCGTCCACGGAATAGGTGACTTCCTGCCCCAGGAAAAAGCTGCCTGTCTCACCTTCCAACACGGTGATCGATGGCCGGGCCAGAACCTCCGTGCGGTTGTCCGTGTTGTTGGCAATGTTCAGACTGTAATCAATTGAGCTTTGGGAATTGGTGCCCAACGCGATCTTGAACGCCTTTTGGATTCGCTTGGTCGCGGTGCTGCCCGACGTGCCGCTGTCCTGGGCGAACTGGAAAACGTCGCCGCTGAAACTCGCCTGAAGCTGGGAGATCAGATTGACGCCCCGCCGTTCGGACAGGGACGAGGCCTGACGGATGATGATCGCGTCGACGACCAGCATGCCCGGCAGTTTCTTCAATTCTTCGGGCTTTTCCTCAGCTTCGGCCGCACCCTGTTGCCCTGTGGCCGGGCTCGTGCCCGAAGCAGTCCCCGGGGACTTGCTGGACGGCACCCCGGCAGGCGTCTTTCCGCCGAAGAATTGGGCCTGCTGGATGTGGCCCCCGCCGCGAATGGCGGCGTTCTTCAGGGCGTTGTCGTGGAACCCCTGCCACTGCTGCACCCGCATGTTCAGGCGCCGGGCCTCCTGTTCGGAGACAAGGTCTCTATATTTTTCGACGAACTTGTCGGCATCTTCGCGGTCATTCAGGGCCGCATTGACCACGGCGCGGGCGCGCACGTTTTCAACCGTCTCGCCGGTCAGTTCGGCCGCTCGGTTCAGGAATGCCTCGGCAGCGGCGGCATCGAAATCCAGATAACTGGCTTCGGCCAGGGCCTCGAAGATTTCAGGGGAATCATCCTTGATCAACGCCGCTTCACCCAGCCACCGCAGGGCCTCCCCGTGCTCGCCGCGACGCATGTGCCACAGGCCTAGCCGATAGGCTGACGGCCAATGGCGCAGGTCGTTGTTCAATGCGGCGATATAACCGGACTGGGCCAATTCGCTCACCCTTGCCCCTTCACTGCGGCTGCGCAGTTCGTAGACATAGGCGTTGAGGAAATGCAGGTCCGGGTCGGTCGGCGCCAGGTTGAGCGCCTGATTAAGAATGAAATTGGCTTCCGGAAGCGCCCCCCGACGGATGGCGTCCAGCGCTTTCCACAAGGGTTTTTCGTAATCGTTCTCGGTCAGTTTCAGATGCGTTTTCGGCTTGGCCTCTGCCGATTCCGCGCCACCAAACCCCGTGGTAAGCCGCGGTTCATCCCCGGACATCTGCATGCAGCCACCAAGCATGGACACGCCAACCATGGCCGCAGCCAATGTGTTCTTATTCATTTTGGATACGCTCCACACTGGATGCCGACTTACTTCGCGCTGCCGGGAAGGACAGTGACGTCGTTACCCAACTTGGCCGCACGGAATCCGACGGGCACCCAACGGCCCCGTTCCTCATCCAGGACCCAACTGCGGCCCGTTTCGCTGTCGATCATCATCGTGCCGTTGACCGTGCGCGGCCCCTTGTCCGCGTCGATATCGCGCTTGATGTTGACGATGCGGTAACGCCCTTCGTCATCATCGGCCCAGGCCGGATCGGTCGCCCAAGTTGATACGGCCAACGCCATTATTGTCGCTGCGATAAACCTCATGCCGTTCTACCCCCTTGCTGGAAACCTTTTATTCAAGAACCGCGCGGACGCGGTTCACGGCCCGAAGACGGCATGTTCCGGACCGATCGGGGCAAAGCATATTTGTTTTCCCTCACCCATGTTTGACTGAGCGTCTCAAACTTCTTGATCCCCCCCCCGGGCGGAGGATACCTTTTCAACCATGCAGAGCGCGGGACGCCGCCTATAAATCGGGGGCTCGTGCCATGACAGTGACGGACCGGTCCCCTATCGGGATGAACAAGTCCCATCGGCGGTATCGGCCATGAACGCAATAAGCAAATCCCAATTTTCGACCACCCGCCTGCCCGCCGACCAACGGTTCGATGTCTGGCGGGAAAGCATTTCAGCCCTATTCGACGTCACGCCACCAGTCCGCGCTGCGATGGACGGCTTTGATGCCTCACTGACCAGTTTTCTCCTGAACGATCAGATCATGTTCAGCCGCTGCGAAACGAAGGCACAGCGGTTCGAACGGGATTCCCTTCGGGCCTCCAAGGACGGGTTGGATCATTTTCTGATTCAGACCCACTTAAAGGGCGGTCAGGAAGTGCGCCGTGGGCGACACCATTCCGAAGCCGCCGTCGGCGACCTACTGATCATCGACCTGGCGGAACGCCACATGGCGGAAACGTCCGATTTCTCGCATCTGACCCTGGTCGTGCCGCGACCGCTCCTCGCACCCTACCTGCGTCGACCGGACAGCCAGCAATGCCGCGTTCTCAAGGGCATCGATCCCTTGACCGCAATGGCAGTTAATCACTTGAAAATGTTGTTTTCCATGTCCGACGGCCTGACCGAGGAAAGCGCCGCCTTGTCGGTCGAACCAACACTGGCGCTGATGGCAAGCGCCCTGAACGGCTCCGCTGACGATGTGGAAAATGCCGCCGCTGCCGCCGCCGCCAGTCTGCTGCATCGAACGAAGACGGAGATTGAGCGCAATCTGGCGTCCCCCGACCTGTCGGTTTCGACCTTGTGCAGCGCCGTCGGACTATCCCGGGCCGGGCTTTACCGCCTGTTCGCCCCCTATGGCGGAGTCCGGGCCTATATCCAGGACCGCCGCCTTCGCCGCGCGGCCGCAGACCTGGTTTCGCCCAGCCAACAGCAAAAATATGTTTATGACATTGCGTTCAACTGGGGCTTCGCCAGCGAGGCCCACTTCTCCCGCGCCTTCAAGGCCCGGTTCGGCATGTCGCCCAAGGACGCCCGCGACTTGGGGCGTACTGGTATGCATATGGAAACGCAAATGTCCGACACACCGCAGATCGGTGATCGTAACTACGAAATCTGGCTGTCGCAGACGCTCAAGATCTAACGGTCACCCATCAGATCGCCAGGTACTGTTGGCGCAGGTCCGCATTATCCAGAACTTCCTTGGCAAGACCGTCGAACACCACCTTCCCCATATCGAGAATGATCGCGCGATCTGCCAAATGCAGCGCGGCGATGGCGTTCTGTTCGACGATGATCGTGGTCATGCCGTGAGACTTGATCTCTTCCAGGGTCCGCTCGATCTCCTGCACGATGACCGGGGCCAGACCTTCGTAGGGCTCGTCCAGCAGCAGTAGTTTCACATCCCGCGCCAGGGCCCGGCTGATGGCCAACATCTGCTGCTCGCCGCCGGACAACGTGGTGCCTTCCTGTTCGCGGCGTTCGCCCAGGCGGGGAAACAGCTCGTAAATTCGTTCGATGGACCAGCCGGTCGGCGGTGCGATTTGGGCCAGGGTAAGGTTTTCTTCCACCGTCAGGCCTTGAATGATGCGCCGGTCTTCGGGCACCAGGCCGATGCCGTTGCGTGACGCCTCATGGGCCCGCATGCTGTGCAGCGGCTTGTGATCGAGCCAAATCTCCCCATGCTTGAGCGCCGGGTCGTCGAGCCGCGCAATGGCCCGGAGGGTCGACGTCTTGCCAGCCCCGTTGCGCCCCAAAAGGGCGACGATTTCACCCTCCCGGATATCAAATGACACGCCCTGAACGATATAGCTTTCCCCGTAATAGGCATGAATGTCCCAGCAGGAGAAATAAGCGGGCTGCCCCCCCTTCGCAGTCACCGGCGGCACGCCCGGCGCGGTGCTGTTTTTGAAACCGCCGTTTTCGAGCAGCGTCTGCTCCTCAGCGCCCTTGTCCATACGAGACTCCCGTTCGTCTATCTGGTTCATAGATGCGCTCCACCAAGGTAGGCTTCTTGAACTTTCGGATTCCCCTTGATGTTCTCAGGCGTATCCTCGGCGATAACCGCGCCCTGAGCCAGCACCGATATCTTCTCGGCCAGGGAGAACACCACATGCATGTCGTGTTCAATAACCACCATGGTCACCCCGCGTTGGGCAATCCGTTTCATCAAATCGATGGTGTTGTTGGTGTCCGCCCGCGCCATGCCGGCCGTCGGTTCGTCGAGCAGCAGCAGCTTCGGATCCTGGACAAGACACATGGCGAGTTCAAGCCGCCGTTTGTCGCCGCGCGACAGATGGGCTGCTGTCTCGTCAGCCTTGGCCGCCAAGCCGACATCTTCGAGCATGGCCATCGCCTTCTCCGCCATCGGACCGTTGCGCCGGATGGAGGCCCAGGCATTGATCTTGAACGCCCCGTCGCGCCGGGCGAAGCTTGGGATCATGACGTTGTCGATCAGGCTCAGATCACCGAAGATTTCCGGCGTCTGAAACACCCGGCTGACCCCGGCCTGATTGATCTCATGCGGCGCCATGCCAAGCAGAGACTGGCCATCGAAGGTCACCGAGCCTGAATCGGGTTCAAGCCGCCCGATAAAACAGTTCAGCAGGGTCGACTTGCCGGCCCCATTGGGTCCAATGATCGCATGGACCGTTCCGGCCTCGATTTCCAGGTTCACGTTGTCGAGGGCTTTCAAGCCGCCGAACCGTTTATTGACGTTTCTTACGGATAAAGTGCTCATGTCCGTTCTCCGCTCATTCAGCCGGTTCGGGATGCGGCGTGCCGCCGGTGCTGCCGCCGGAGCGGCGCCTAGACAGCAGGTTGCTGATCCGGGAGACGCCTTCCATCAGCCCGCCCGGGAGGAAGATGACGATCACCATGAACAAGGCCCCGAGGGTCAGGTGCCAGCCCTCGCCCACGAACATCGAGCTGACCGATACCGCGACCTGCTGCAGGAAATCAGGCAGGAAGTCGAAGATGTTGTTCAGGATGCCCTTGTTGAAGGCCGAGAAGATGTTTTCGAAGTACTTGATGGCGCCGGCGCCGATCACCGGCCCCAACAGCGTGCCGGCACCCCCCAGAATGGTCATCAGGACGACCTCGCCCGAGGCGGTCCACTGCATGCGCTCCGCCCCCGCAAGGGGATCGGTGACCGCCAGCAATCCGCCCGCCAGCCCGGCGTACATGCCGGAAATGATGAACGCGGTGAGCGCGTAGGGCCGGGTGTTGACGCCCGTGTAATTCAGGCGATTCTGGTTCGACTTCACGGCCCTCAGCATCATCCCGAAGGGCGAGCGGAAGATCCGCAGGGTGATGAAGAAACAGATGATCAGCAAGACGGCGCAGAAATAGAACCCCGGGTAGCCCGTCATTTCCAGGCCGAACAGGTCCGACGACGGCAGCACCGCGCCGTAGTCCCGCCCGAAGGCGACATCCAGCGCACGGGGATCGGACTGGGCGAGTTGCAGGCCCGTCTCACCATTGGTAATCGGGGTCAGCACCGAATAGGCCATGTTGTAGCACATCTGCGCGAAAGCCAGGGTCAGGATGGAAAAGTAGATGCCCGACCGGCGCAGCGAGATATAGCCGATCAAGGCCGAGAACAGTCCCCCCATCAGCGTCGCGAAGATGATCGCCGGCACCGGATTCATGCTGAGAAGCTTGAAGGTCCAGACCGCCGTGTAGGAGCCGACGCCCAGAAAGGCGGCATGCCCGAACGAGAGATACCCGGTCAGGCCGAACAGGATGTTGAAGCCCAGCGCGAAGATGCCGTAGATCGCGAATTTCTGCAGAAGGTCGGGGTAACCGGCGCCGATCGGTTTCAGGATGATCGGGCCCGCCAGAACCGCCGCCGTGAACACGGCGAACAGAAGCAGATCTTTTTTTGTGATTGATGTCGGATGCATGGGCTCAGTGCTCCATCACGCCTTTGCGGCCCATCAGGCCGCGCGGACGGACCAGAAGGACCACGACCGCTATGAGATAGATGATGATCTGGTCAATGCCGGGCAGGATGGCCTTGACCTCGTTCATCGATGCGAAGCTTTGCAGGATTCCCAGCAAAAAGCCGGCCGCGACGGCACCGCCAAGCGACCCCATGCCGCCAACGACGACGACCACGAAGCTGAGGACCAGGAAGTCCATGCCCATGTGGTAATCGGGGCTGAGGATCGGCGTGTACATGGTGCCCGCCAGGCCGGCGACGACCGCCGCCATGCCGAACACGATGGTGAACCGCCGGTCGATGTCGATGCCCAGAAGCCCCACCGTCTCCCGATCCGCCATTCCGGCCCGCACCACCATGCCGAACGTGGTGAACTGCAGGAAGGCGAACACGGCGGCGATGACCGCGGTGGAAAACAGGAAATAGATGAAGCGCCAGGCCGGATAGACCACGTTGCCGGCGCCGAATCCGACCAGGATGCCGAAGTCGATCATGCCGTTGGCGACGTCGGGGGCCGGCTGCGGGATCGGGTTGGCGCCGAAATAGCTTTTGACGATCTCCTGCAGCACGATGGCGAGGCCGAAGGTCACCAGGATCTGTTCCGCATGGGGGCGCTTATAGAAATATCGGATCAGGCCGCGCTCCATGGTGATCCCGATGATCAGCATGATCGGAATGGCGAGGAGAATGGAAACCGGCACCGAAAAATCGAGGAGCGTCGTGCCGAAGTCGCCGAACCAGACTTCCACATAGGGCTGCCTGATTTCCATCGGCGCGCCCCAGGGCGTCGTTTTCGTCGGGTCGATCGTCACCATCTGAATGTTCAGAACGGCCTTGACCGCCACCGCACAGAAAGCACCCAGCATGAACAAGGCGCCATGCGCGAAATTAACCACGCCGAGCGTGCCGAAGATAATGGTCAAGCCAAGCGCGATCAGGGCATAGGCCCCGCCCTTATCGAGACCGTTTAAAATCTGGAGAAGAATTGCATCCATGAATCGTCACCCCTACGGAAATAGTTGGCCGCCCCCGGGGAATATCCCCCCGGGAGCGACCGTTGAGCCAGTCGGGAGGACTGATTACTTACCGTCGTTGTACGGTCCCAGTTCCCCACCCAGCAGGCTGGCCGGATACTCGACCTGCGCGCGGGGGGTGACTTCCACGACCTCGAGAACGTCGAACTTGGACGTCGGGTTTTCCTTACCCTTCACGACCAGAACGTCCTTGAAGCACTGGTGATCTTCAGCCCGGTATTCCGTCGGGCCGTTGCCCAAACCGTCGAACTTGAAACCTTCCAGAGCCTTGCCGACGCCGGACGGACGGAACGTACCGGCCCGCTGGCAGGCATCCGCATAGAGGATGGCCTGGCAGTAGGTGGTATGCGCCGCCTGCGAGGGCGGGAAGCCGTACTTCTTGCCGAACGATTTGACGAACGCCTGCGAGCCTTCGTCCTGAAGGGACCAATGCCAGTTGGTCGACCCGAAGATGCCTTTGACGTTTTCGCCGGCACCCTGAGCCATCAGACGGCTGTAGAGCGGCACGACGATGGCGAAGTCCTTGCCGTTGACCTGCTTGTCGCGCAGACCGAACTGCACCGCCTGGGTCAGCGAGTTGACCATGTCGCGGCCATAGTGGTTAAGCACCAGAACGTCGGCGCCCGAGTTGAGCACCGGCGTGATGTACTGCGAGAAGTCACCGGCGCCAAGCGGCGTGCGGACGGCGGCGGCCGTCTTCCAGCCGAGTTCTTCCGTGTACTTCTTGATCGAGCCTTCCTGCGACCAGCCCCAAGTGTAATCGGCGGTCAGGTGATAGGCGACACGATCGGAGCCGAAGTTCTTCTTCAGCACCGGAGCCAGGGCGGCGCCGGTCATTTCCGTATTAAAGAAGTGGCGAAAACCGTTGGCGCGCTTGTCCTTACCGGTGGTGTCGTTGGAGTGGGTCAGGCCGGCCATGAAGATGACACCGGCGTCCTGGCACAGGCCCTGGACGGCGATCGCGACACCGGAGGACGAGCCGCCGGTGATCATGATGGCGCCGTCTTTTTCGATCATGCGCTTGGCGCTGGCGCGGGCCGCGTCGGACTTGGTCTGCGTGTCGCCGGTGACATACACGACCTTCTTGCCGTTGACGCCGTTACCTTTAAGCGCCTTGGACGAGAAGGTGTTCAGCATGCCGCCGTCGCCTTCACCGTTGATGTGTTCGACGGCCAGTTGATAGGCGCGCAGTTCGTCCGCGCCCTCATCGGCGTAGGCACCGGTCTGCGGCACGTTGAAGCCGAACGTGACGGTCTTGCCCTTGGGTTCATTCAGATACCCGGCAGCAAATGCCTTTGAAGAGAAAATGGTCGGGGCCGCCAGAACGGCACCGGCCGCGGCGGTGCTTTGCAGCAGCCCGCGACGCGTAATCTTGAACTCACTCATGTTTGGAGTCTCCCAATTTGAATTGTTGTCGACGGGCCAGATCGATATCTGCGGCTATTTGCGAAGCCTTAACCCACGATGAATTGATCCATCCCGTACGAACATGACGGGAGGCTTGTAAATGAATCAATATTTAATTGATTTATATAGATAATTTGGTAAATAATTTCATATTAGAATATTTAATTTGTAAATCATTGACACGGAGCGCCCTCCGGCGCGTGACAGATACGAGGCGGTCGAATGGTCAACGCAATCCTGGGCACGCGAATTCAGCAATACCGCCGGGAAGTCGGCATCACTCAGGCCGCACTTGCCCGCGAAGTCGGCATTTCCCCCAGCTACCTGAACCTGATCGAATGGAACAAGCGGCCCATCGCCGGCGCCCTACTGCGCAAAATCGCCAGCGCCCTCAACCTGTCCCCCGACGATTTGGGAAGCATGGCTGAAGAGCGATTGAACGCCACCCTTTCAGAGATCGCCCATTTGCCAAGCCTGAAGGACGCGAATGTCGAGAGAGAGCGCACCAGTGAATTCATCGGAAGATTCCCGGGCTGGGCCCGGGCCATGGCAGCCTTGGCCCAGTCCGAGCACGAGGCGACGGTTCGCGCGCAAGTCCTGTCTGATCGGCTGTCGAATGACCCTTACCTCGGCGCGGAGATCCACAAGATGCTGAACCGCATGACGGCCATTCGCTCGGTCGCCGATATTCTCGTCGACTATTCCGACCTGCCCCCGGAACGCCGCGACAGGTTCATAGAGATCATCCATGAAGAAATTCGTGTGCTTTCAGACAACGGCGAAACGCTGGCCACATACTTAGACAAATCGGTACACGCGGAAAAATTTCTCACCCCGGCTGACGAGGTTGAGGCCCTGTTTGACGAACATGGGGGGCGTTTCGAGGTCATCGAAACCATTGCCGGCGAGATATCACATATGCTGACCGACTTGCGCCCCCTGCCCCGAAGGGTCAAGGCACGGGCATTGGTGGACGAACATTTGGAAGGCCCCATTCAACGGATCATCGCCGACAGCAGCCAAATTGAAACAACCGCAGCCGCCGACCGCGCCCGCCAGTTACTTACCGATTACGCGGTCGGCGCAATCCTGATGCCGATGGCCGCGTTCACACAAGAAGCCAAAGATCTCCGCTATGACATCGAAGCGTTGGCGGAGGCCTACTCGACCGAGGTCGATACCATTTGTCACCGGTTGATCTCGATCCCCAGAGGCGATGGCTTTCCCCGCTTCGGATACCTGCAGGCCAACGCATCGGGAATGATTATCGAAAAACTCGGGTTTGAGAAACTGATCATCCCCCGGTACGCCGCCGCCTGCCCGTTGTGGGTATTGTTCCGGGCCCAGCAATCTCCGGAGGCGGTAATCAGACAGCGCGCCCTTTTCCCTTCCGGCGACCGCTTTGTTTTTATCGCCCGAGCGCGAAACACCGGAATGACCGGTTTCGGCCGACCGCGGCATTACGTAACCGACATGCTGGTCACAACCGAAGTTGATGCCGGAATGACGATCTATGCACCGGACACGGCATCCGTTGTCGAAGAAGTTGGGCCAGGCTGCCGATTGTGTTCGCGGCAATCCTGCCCACATCGGGTCGATGCCCCCCTGACTCAGTAACATGTGAATTTCCGCATGGGCATTGCAGACCCGTGTCATCTGGGGTCTAATCCGTCATCGGGAGACATAACAACAATAGAAATCTGGGAGATTTCGTCGAAACATGGCGAAACGTGTGCTGCTTGCCGAAGACGAGCCGAACATCGTCGAATCACTGACTTTCATCTTGGAACGGTCCGGGTTCGAAGTGGCGACCACAACCAATGGGCGCCAGGCCCTTGAAGTCGCGCAATCGGACACGCCGGATATTCTTATTCTCGATGTCATGCTGCCGGAACTGGACGGTTACGAGGTTCTGCGGCGGTTGCGGGCCGACGCCCGGACCAAAACCCTTCCCGTGCTGATGGTGACGGCGAAGGGACAGCGCGAAGACCGGGAAACGGCGATGAAATGCGGGGCCGACATGTTCATCACCAAACCGTTCGTCAATTCCGAACTGATCGCCGCTGTCGAAAAACTCGCGGTCTGCAGGCCCGATTAGGGACTCGCTGGAGACCGCGTCTTGCCTGATCAAAAGATAACGCAACTGTCGGGACGCCGGGCGCGTGATCGGTCAATGGCGATCCTGCTGGTCGGCATTGCCATGGTCATGCCGCCATTCGCACAAGTCGTCCTGGTCGACGCCAGTTTGTTCGGCCTGCCCATTCCGCTGCTGTACATCTTTACGGTTTGGGCAGCGCTGATATTCGGCGCCGCGGTCATGGCGGGCCCGCTCAGCGCTGCCGGCACACCGGCAGCATCACAGCCCCAAGGCGACGGTGAACCGGCCCCCCCAACAAATACCGATCCTGCGAACTGATGATTTCCGTCAATGTCCTGTTGACCGTCTGTCTCGGCTATGTGGTTCTGTTATTTGCCGTCGCCTTCTTCGTTGACCGGCGGGCCCAGCGAAGCCGCACAAGCTGGCTACATTCGCCCATCGTCTACACCCTTTCGATCTCCGTCTATTGCACGTCCTGGACGTTTTACGGCGCCGTGGGCTCGGCCGCCCGAAACGGGCTCGAATTCGTCACCATCTACCTGGGGCCTACATTGGTTTTTATCGGGTGGTGGTGGATATTGCGCAAACTGGTCCGGATCGGGCGCGCCCACCGGATCACCTCCATCGCCGACTTGATCTCATCGCGCTACGGCAAAAGCTCCAGTCTTGCCGTGCTCGTGACCCTGATCGCAGTGATCGCGACCACGCCATATATCGCGCTTCAACTTCAATCCGTGGTCCGAAGCTATCAGATCATTTCCAGCGATGCCGATGCCATCACCACCGCGTTCTGGGTGGCCGCCGGCATGGCGCTTTTCACGATCTTGTTCGGAACGCGAAACCTTGATGCCAATGAACGCCATCACGGGGTGGTCGCCGCCATCGCCCTTGAGGCCATCATCAAATTGCTCGCGCTGATCGCCGTCGGGTTCTTTGTCACCTACGGCATTTCCGGTGGCTTTACCGATGTCTTTGAAAACGTGCATCCCGATGTCATCCGCGGGTCCAGCGACATCTTCGGCCCAAGATGGATCACGCTGACGTTCCTGTCGGCTACGGCGATCATCTGCCTGCCGCGGCAGTTCCAGGTAACGGTGGTCGAAAACGTGGAAGAAAGTCATTTGACGACCGCGTCCTGGCTATTCCCGCTTTATCTGTTCGGCATGACCATCTTTATCATGCCCATCGCGCTGGTCGGCCTGCAGGTCATGCCCACGACGTCAAACCCGGATCTTTATGTCCTGACGATACCGCTTGCCTATGACAGGCACGAACTGGCGCTGTTTGCTTTCTTGGGCGGGTTTTCTTCGGCGACCTCCATGGTGATCGTTGCCGCGATTGCGGTATCGACCATGGTATCCAACCATATCGTGATGCCGGTGGCATTGCGCCTGTTGCACGGAACGCGCGCCGTCAGCGGCGATGTCCGAAATCTTCTTCTGGTATCCAGGCGGATCAGCATTGCCTTTATCCTCGGCCTTGGCTTTCTGTATTTCCAAGCCAGCGGCGGATCCGATGCCTTGGCCGCAATCGGCTTGATCGCCTTCGTCGGCGTCGCCCAATTTCTGCCCAGCCTGCTTGGCGGAATTTTCTGGCGCGGCGCAACCGGGACAGGCGCCTTTGCCGGGCTGATCGTGGGCTTCATCTTTTGGGCCTATACATTGTTCCTTCCCAGCTTCGGAGGCGACTTCGTGCTCAGCGCGGCAACGCTGGCCAACGGCCCATGGGGCATCGACATGCTACGACCCCAGGCGCTTTTTGGATTCAAGGGAATGGATTCCCTGGTTCACGCCGTCATCTGGAGCGTCGGGACCAACGCCCTGACCTTCCTCATCGTGTCGAACCTGAGCAATGCGGGCACGCTTGAGCGGTTTCAGGCAGCGATGTTCGTTGACGTCTTCCGCTCGTCTGGTGGCGTTCCTTCGAACGTCGCGACCAGCACCGCCGATTCGGAAGATTTGTTCATCTTGGCTCAGCGCATCCTTGGCACCGACGCCGCCCGCCGTCTTTTCGATGAAATGGCGATCGAGCAAGGCACCACCGGATTGCCCCAAGCCAGCGACGCCGTCATCGCCAGACTTGAACGGGAATTGGCCGGCTCCATCGGCGCGGCGTCGGCCCACGCCATGGTGTCACGCATCGCCGGGCATGAGACCGTCGGCATGACCGATCTGATCGACATCGCTGACGAGGCGCTGCAGCTCGTCGAAACATCCCGACAATTGTCCGAGAAATCCGCCCAGCTGGAACGCACCGCCCACCAGCTTCGCGAAGTGAACGAACGCCTTCGGGTCCTCGATGCCCAAAAGGACGAATTCCTCAGTCAGATCAGTCACGAACTCCGCACACCGATGACTTCGATCCAATCCTTCTCGGAAACCCTGGCGGCCGATGATCCGATATCCCTCGCCGATCAAAGGCGCTTCGTATCCATCATTCATGACGAAAGCCGCCGGCTGACGCGTCTGTTGGATGAACTGCTGGATATCAGCCGGTTCGAGTCCGGCACCGTGAAGTTGCAAATCGGACTCATCGAAATAAAGACCGCCATCACGGCGGCCCTGGACGCCATGTCGGGCGTTACAAGGAACGCCAATGTCCTGGTCAACATCGAATATGAGCAGGATACCTTATGGGTCAAAGCGAACGAGGATCGTCTGCATCAGGTTCTGCTGAACATTCTGTCGAACGCCGTCAAATACAACGACTCCGACCAGCCGGAGGTTCGTATCAACGCCTATAAAAAGGGCGAATACGTGCTGATCGATGTCATGGATAACGGTGGGGGCGTGTCTCAGGAAGACGCGGCGACAATCTTCGAAAAATTCTCCCGTGGCAGCAAATCCGCGCGCGGCAAAGGCGCCGGGTTAGGCTTGCCGATCAGCCGATCGATCATGCGCGCAATGGGCGGTGACCTGACCGCGGAATTCAGCGAAGCCGGCACCAGCTACTTTCGACTCCGCCTGCCGAATTCAGCCCCACCCGCGTAAAGCGCCGTACCCCCGGACCTGCATGTGGATCCGGGATCAGCCCCTCGGCCAGTGGTCTGCGCAGCAGCCACAAGACCCGCGATGCCCTAGCCCTTGGCCAGCCGCCGCGATCTGTTCATGAAGTAGCCAAACGCGATCACGCCGATTGTGAAGATCAGAATGCCAAGGGACATCCCGCGTTCGACGAAGATCATGGGGGAGCCACGGGAGATGATGAGTGTCTGACGCAGCGTTTCCTCTGCGAGGGGCCCCAGCACAAGCGCCAGAACCGTCGCGGCGGGAGAGAAGCCGTATAACTTCATGAAGAACCCGACGCCGCCCGCGGCGAACATGAGCCAAACCTCGATGATACTGCCGTGCACGCTGAACGTCCCCATCGTACAGACGAGAATGACCGCCGGCGCCAGGACCCGGTACGGTACTTTTAAAAGCGTCACGAACAACGGGATCGCAAAAATATTGATGGCGAGCAGCGCCATGTTCCCCAGATACATACTGGCAACCAGGGCCCAGGCGAATTCGGGGTTCTGCTCCATGAGAAGCGGCCCGGGCTTGAGCCCCCACATCAGCAAGGCCGCCAGCAACACCGCGGTCGAGGCCGAGCCCGGAATGCCAAGCGTCAATAGCGGCACCATGGAGCCGGCCGAGGCCGCGTTGTTCGCGCATTCCGGTGCGACCAGGCCAGGCATCGCACCTTTGCCGAACTTCTCGGGCGTCTTCGAACTGGATTTTTCAATCGAGTACGACATCAGCGACGCAACCGTCGCACCCGCCCGGGGGACAACACCGATACAGAAGCCCAAAATCGACCCGCGCACGAAAGCCATGCGCGATTCGATCCAGTCGCGCATCGACGGCCAGAAATGCTTTTCACTTTGGTACTGAATGATGCCGCCGCTGCCGCCGCGGTGAAGGCCTTGATAGAACGCGAAGAAAAGCTCGCCCAGCCCGAACAGACCGATGGCGATCGGAATAAACGCAATGCCGCCGATCAGTTCCGCCGAACCGAAGGTAAACCGTTGCATGCCGGTTTCCAGGTCAACCCCGACCGTTCCCAGCGCGAACCCGATCAGTGCGGATATGGCGCCGAACCGCCAGTTGTCGCCGATCAGGACGATCAACGTGACGATCCCCATTAGGACAAGCATGAAGAATTCCGGCGGACCGAAACCGCGCGTCACTTGCGCGAATACCGCCGCCAGCACCGAAATCAAAATGACCCCGACCGTCCCGCCGACAAACGACGCGGCCGCCTGCATGACCAAGGCCGGCCCGGCGCGGCCCTGTTGGGCCAGCGGATAGCCGTCGAACGTTGACGCGACAACGGCCGACTCTCCCGGCGTATTCAAAAGAATCGACGTGATCGTGCCGCCGTACATGGCGCCATAATAGATGGCTGCCAGCATGATGATGGCGCCGGTCGGATCCATTCCGAACGTAAGCGGCAGAAGAATCGACAAGCCCGCAGCGGGACCGAAACCGGGAATAATGCCGACGACCATCCCGATAAGCGATCCAAGCATCAAGTAGACGATGTTGATCGGTGAAATGGCGACGGAGAACCCGAGTAAGAGCTGGTCAAAGATTTCCATAATTTAACGCTGCCTAAGAAGTTTGAAGATCGGCCATAACCACGGTTCGATTCCGTCCTAGAACGGAAGACCGAGCATGCCGGGCGGCAACGCCGCGTTGAGGGTATGTCTGAACAGGGTAAAAAGCCCGATGGGCAGCAACAGACCGACCAGGAGGTTTGTTACATGCCGCCCCCGGTTCAGCACGAACAGGGCGAGCAGCATGAAAAGCACCATGCCCGGCAGCGCTCCTAGAAAATGGCTCGCGATGATCAGCAGTGCGACCATTGCAACCACGAAAAGCGTGACCGGCCAATCCATGGAAATCGCGTCGTCAGTATGGCGACGGCGGAATTCGACGACCGTGGCGTGCAGAACAAATGCGACGAGCGCGACGGCAATGATCTGGGGGAAGAACCCCGGACCGATGCGGCCGCGGGAACTCAGGAAGTTCAAATCCGCAAACGCCAACACCGCATAGAACACGGACAGCAGCAGCACGGCGGTCATAAAGGCTATTCTCATGGAAGGCACCAATTACCCGTCTTGATCTTGAAATCGCGACCGGCGGGGATCACGACAACTTTCATACTGTCATTCAGATGATCACTGAACGCCCAAAGAGCAACAAACGACGCTTTGCAAAAAGGCCGCCCGCCGAAAGCAGATCGGCGGGCGGCTCGCATTTCGTAGCAGTCGTTACTTAATGGCGCCCTTGGCTTTGAGGACCCGGGCGAACTGTTCCTGCGAATGCGCCAGGAAGTTACGGAAATCTTCACCCCAAAGGACGGTTTCCGTCAGCTCGTGCTTCTTCACATAGGCGGCCCATTCCGGCTTCTCGACAACCTTTTTCATGGTCGCGATCCACCATTCCTGGGCTTCCTTGGGGGCCTCGGGGGGCAGAACAACTCCGCGCGGCATGGAGATGCCAAGCTCATACCCCTTGTCGCCGAAGGTCGGAACATCCTTCAGGGACTCGGGCGTTTTCTTTCCAGAGAACGCAAGCGCGCGCAGGTCGCCCGATTCAATCAGGCCCGCGACTTCTCCCGGGTTTGCCACCATGGCGTCGAGCGCATCCGACAACAACGCGGTCGTCAGTTCGCCCTGCTTGTTGAAGGAAACATACTCGAACTTATACCCGGCTTTTTCCGCCAGCAGCGTCGGCACAATGAAGTCGACGTTAACGGCACCCATGCCACCGACGGCCGGGGGTTTGGCTTTCGCCTCTTTGATGAACTGGTCGAACGACGTGATCTTGGACTTACCGTTGACGAGAAGCACCAGATCGTCGGCCGCAAGCAGCGCAACGGGGGTGAACGTCGTCGGAGACCAGGGGGTCTTCGCCTTCAGCGGCGTCGTGATGTAGCTGCCAGAGGTCGAGGTGATGTGATAGGGATTGCCCTTCTGATTGTGGACAAAGCCCCAGCCGACAGCACCGCTGCCGCCCGGACGGTTCTGCGCCACGATCTCACCCGGATAGAGCTTGTACTTCTCCAGGATCGAGATAATCGTCCGCGACATGATGTCATTGCCGCCACCAGGCCCGAACGCGATCGTCCAGTTCAGCCGCTCGCTGGGATAGGAATCGGCTTTCGCCAGTCCCGGGGAGAAGGTTGGGATCGCCATGGCGCCGACAAGGGCACATGCCCAAACCGCCTTACCGATCGTGTTTTTCAAGTGCATTGAATTTCCTCCGTTTTCATTCCGTAACGTGCCCAGATGCACAGCAAATGAGGGTCACGGTCTTTGATTGATGGGCCTTATTCGATCTAACCGCCGCCTACTTCGAAGCCAACTTATTGCCAGTCGAATTCTCATTGGGATTCTGGAGTGAATCCTGCTCGTCACCGGTAACCGCCGCCTTCCAACGACGGTAACCGGCAAGCGAATGTTCTTCCCCGAGACGGCGCGCCAGTTCGCTATCCCCCGCCCGCAAAGCCGCGACAAGGTCCTTATGTTCGCGGTTTGATTGCCGCATACGTTCGGGTTCGATCAACGATCGCTGCCGGGCCAAATGCCCTTCGTTAATCAAGGAACGATAGGTCTGCTGCGCCCGTTCGTGCGCCGCATGGACAATGGTATGTTCGTGAAACTGAAGATTGAGACGATAATAGCTGACGGGGTCACCGGCCGCGATGGCGGCATCCATCTGCCGGATACTTTCTTCGAGATCGGCCAGATCCTGTTCGGTGATCTGGGTCGCCAGGCGGGCGCAAATGAAGCCATAAACGACCGCGCGGACGTCATAAACTTCCGCGGTTTCTTCGGGTGAAATCTCCCGCACGAAGAATCCTTGGTTAAGCCGGGTTGACACAAGCTGGGCGCATTCCAAGGCACGCATCGCCTCACGAACGGGGCCACGGCTGACCCCAAAGCGCTGTGCCAGCGCCTGCTCGTTCAGGCGGTCACCCGCGCGCAGCTCCCCGGTGACGATCAATCGTTCCAATTCCTTCTGAACGATCGCGGTCAGGGATTCCGAACGACGCAGCGCTATGGCTTCTGAAACGGTGTCACTCATAGGTTCATTTGCACCAAGGCATCAATTTGTGTCAATCGTATATCGGAAAATGTTTCCGATATATTGTAGACAATATACGATATGAGCTTAACCCTTGCGACCAATATGGAGACCGCACATGCCATTCACCCCTGCCTCGCCTGCCCTGTCGCGCTTTACCGTCCTTGACCTGACGCGCGTCCGTTCCGGTCCCACCTGCGTTCGCCAATTGGCCGATTGGGGTGCCAACGTCATCAAGGTCGAACTTCCCGAGGCATTGGATGCAGCAGAAGGCCCGGGCGGCCCACGGCACGGCTCCGACTTTCAGAATCTCCACCGCAACAAGCGCGCGATGACGCTCAACCTGAAGTCACCGGAGGGCCTTGCCGTGTTGAAACGTCTGGTCGAAAAGGCGGATGTCCTCGTCGAGAACTTCCGCCCCGATGTAAAAGACCGGCTCGGTATCGACTACGAAAGCCTACGGGCCATCAACCCGCAACTGGTCTATGCGTCGATTTCGGGTTTTGGGCAGGATGGCCCCTACGCCAAGCGGCCCGGATTCGATCAGATCGCCCAAGGCATGGGCGGCTTGATGTCGATCACCGGCAAGCCCGGCGAAGGTCCGATGCGTGTCGGCATACCGATCGCCGATCTGACCTCCGGCCTTTATTGCGCACTCGGCATTCTCGTCGCCCTTTTGGCCCGCGATGAGATCGGCGAAGGTCAATGGGTGCAGACCTCTCTTCTGCAGTCCCAGATCGCGATGCTCGATTTCCAGGCGACGCGTTGGCTGATCAATGGTGAAGTGCCGCCCCAGGCCGGCAACAATCATCCCACGTCAATCCCGACCGGCGTCTTCGAGACCTCTGACGGCTACATCAATCTGGCGGTCACAGGTCAGGTGATCTGGGAACGGTTTTGCCAGGCTGTCGACGCCGAACGCCTGATCGAACACCCGGATTACAAGACCTCTGCCCTGCGCTCTCAGAATCGCGACGCGCTCGGCGAAGAGATCAATGCCATTCTCCGCACCGCCGACAGCGACACCTGGATCAGCCGCTTCAACAAATCGGGCGTGCCGGCCGGGCCGATCAACACCATCGACAAGGTCTTCGCCGATCCCCAGGTTCAGCACCTTGAAATGGCCCAAAAGGTGACGTCGAATACGCTTGGTGAACTCACCTTGGTCGGCCAGCCGATCAAGATGAATAAGACACCCAGTTCGATGAAGCTGGCCCCGCCGGAACGTGGCGAGCACTCCGACGAAATTCTGCAGGAATTCGGGTATTCACCTGCGGAAATCGCCGACCTCAAAGACGCCGGCGTCGTATAAGCGGTGCATTGTCATCCCCACTGCTGACGCCTATTCCCATCAATCGACCATGAAGGACCATCACATGATGCCGCCCTCCAACACGCCCCCCAACATCGATGCCGATCTCGCCAGCGAAGCCGGCGAAGACATTCTTTACGAAGTCCGCGACGGTATCGGGTTCCTGACCTTCAACCGCCCGCAGGCGCGCAACGCCATGACCTTCGCGATGTATGAACGCATGGCCCAAATCTGCGCCGATGCCAATGAAACCCGGGATATCCGGGCGCTCGTCCTGACCGGGGCCGGCGAAAAAGCCTTCGCCGCCGGCACCGACATGTCGCAGTTCCGTGCCTTCGACAAGGAAGAGGATGCGCTTGCCTATGAGGCGCGGATCGACCGCACGCTCGGCACATTGGAACGCTGCAGGATTCCGACCATCGCCGCCATTCGCGGTGCCTGTGCGGGCGGTGGCGCCGGCATCGCCGCCTGTTGCGACCTGCGTATCGCGGCGCGGACGTCGCGCTTCGGATTTCCCGTCGCGCGCACGCTCGGCAACTGCCTGTCGATGATGAACTTTGCCAGGTTGGCCGACCTGATCGGCACGGCCCGCGCAAAGGACATGATCTTCCGTGCGAAGATGATCGAGGCTCCGGCCGCACTCGAATACGGTTTCATCACCGAAATGGTCGAAACTCCGGACGAAGTCGCACCGCGCGCCGAGGAGATCGCCCGCCAGATCTCCGAGTATGCTCCCCTCACCTTGCAGGCGACGAAAGAGGCGTTCCTGCGTCTGCGCACCGAATTGCCGCCGGGCGGCGGCCGTGACCTCCTGCTCATGTGTTACATGAGCGAGGATTTCCGCGAAGGCATGGATGCGTTTCTCAGCAAGCGGCCGCCGAACTTCAAGGGACAGTGATGCAACCGCAGTCACTTCCATGAAAGTGACGAGAACCTAAACAAACGGGCCCCTAACGGGGCCCGTTTCCGATTACGGGGGCAAGATCCGTGACTGCGATCAAATCGACAGATACATCATGCCGCCTGGTCGGTGATTTGCTTGCGAATGACCGCCTTAATTTCCCGCCAGACGCTCAGCGTATAATTGTCGCCCGCGCGTTGCGCATCGATAGCCCCTTCGATGGCGACGGAAAGGGCACCGTCCAATCCGTGCTCTTGGATCAAGTTTTTTGCGATTTCTTTGGGATCGTACTGCATGCCTGACTTTCGCGGACCATGTTGTTGAAGAAGATCGTCGATCCAACGGGTTTTGCCCGACAATCATGGCCGCCGTATGGCGAGTCTGCGCCATCATTGCAACGCTGTTGCGCAATCGCCCTGCAACTTCCTTGCCTGCCGTTGATGATCCGGCTTACCGTCGCCCCCACCAACGAACCGTCACCGGATGCCCCCCCAACATGTTCCCTCGCCGATGACTGACCGACCGCCGCCCACGGCACCGACGAAACCCGCATCGTTCCTGGGCGCTCTCGCCTGGGCCATGTACGACTGGGCCAATTCAGCCTATGCGGCCGTTATCTCGACCTTCGTGTTCAGCGCCTATTTCACCAAGGCCGTTGCCGCCGATCCCATCGCCGGTACGGAAATGTGGGGCTACGCCATTTCCGCCTCGTCATTCTGCGTCGCCGTCACGGCCCCGGTCCTGGGCGCCATCGCCGACCGGGGCGGGCGGCGCAAGCCCTGGATCTTCGTGTTTACCCTGGGTCTGGTCGTCGCGACGGCACTCATGTGGTACGTGGAACCCTCTCCGTCATCGGTCGTGTTGGCACTCGTCCTGGCCGCCGCTGCCAATTTCACTTTCGAGACGGCAACCGTGTTCTACAACGCCATGCTGCCCGACGTCGCCGGGCGCGACCGCATCGGACGCCTGTCGGGCTGGGCCTGGGGCTTCGGCTATGCGGGTGGCATCGTCTGCCTGGTCGTATTGCTGGTCGGCTTCGTACAGCCAGAGGTGCCGTGGCTGGGACTCGACAAGGAGACGGCCGAACACGTGCGCATTTCCGGACCCTTCGTCGCGATCTGGCTGGCCCTGTTCTCCCTGCCCCTTTTCCTGTTTACCCCGGACACGCCGTCCCGCGGCCTGCCAGCCCTGACGGCGGTGCGCGAAGGCATCGCCACGCTGCGCGGCACGCTGAAGCGCGCGCGGGATTACGACGGTATCATCGTCTTTCTGGTCGGCTACATGATCTATATGGACGGGCTCGGCACCATGTTCACCTTCGGCGGTATCTACGCCGCCGGCACCTTCGGCATGGAACAGGCCGAGGTCATTCAGCTTGGCATCGGCATGAGTATCACCGCCGGGATCGGCGCCTTCGCCATGGCCTGGGTCGACGATTGGATGGGGCCTAAGCGCACGATCCTGATTTCCTTGTTGGGGCTCATCATGTTCGGGCTCGCCATCGTCTCCGTCACCGACAAGGCCCTGTTCTGGGCCTTCGCACTTGGGATCGGCCTGTTCGTCGGGCCGGGCCAGGCGGCGGGTCGGTCCCTGATGGCGCATCTCGCCCCCGACCACCTGCGCACGGAAATGTTCGGCTTCATGGCGCTTGCCGGCAAGGCGACGGCCTTCGTTGGCCCTGCCGCCGTCGCTTGGGCCACCAGCATGGCCGAAAGCCAGCGCCACGGCATGGCGACGGTGATCGCCTTCTTTGTCGTCGGATTCATCTTGATCCTGCGGGTGCCGGACGCGCGGCGCTGATTTCCACGACGGCCGTCCGCTACCGGCCTTCGGTTTAGACCTTATAGACCAAAATTTTTTTCCGATCGTCCCGGCGCAGCTAAGTACCTGTGCGAGTTCAAAACATTGCCCGATAAACATATAGACCTTTAGATATCCCGCACCATAAAAGCGCACCGTGTGCGTATTTTATGGTATTTTCCGCACAATGTGCGTATATTGATGTCTAGCGATTCTCCACCATGAAAGGAGACCACGACATGCTCTCGCACATCATTCTGTTCCGCGGCTTCATCTTCAACCGGCCCAAGAAGACGCCGGTCACCACGGCCTACCCTTATTCGCCGCCGGAATGGGCCGCGTTCAACCGGGCGCTCTATCAACCTCGGCCGCGCTTCAGCCACTGAGTCACCGGCCAGCCGGTCCTCCCCTCCCCACCGGCAAACCGGGTATCAAGGGGGTGTGCACGTCCGTGCCGCCCCCTTATACTTTGCCCTGATCAGGGATTAAGGGCCCGCCGCGTGGACATCGAAATCATCTACGATACCGTCTGTCCCTGGTGCTACATCGGCAAGCGCCGGTTGGACCAGGCCCTGGCCCTGCGCCCGAACCTAAACGTCACCACCCATTGGCGGCCGTTCCTGTTGAACCCCGAACTGCCGCCCGACGGCGTCGACCGCACGGCCTATCTGGTCAAGAAGTTCGGGTCGGAAACGCGGGTCCGGCGCATCTACGGCGCGATCGGTGAAGCCGGTCAATCGGTCGAGATCGATTTCGCCTTCGAGCGCATACAGAAGACCCCCAATTCCGTCGATTCTCACCGCCTGGTCAAATACGCCGCCCGACACGGCGCCGCCGCCGACGCGGTGGTCGAAGCCCTGTTCGTCGCCTATTTCGTCCATGGCCTCGACATCGGCGAGGAACAAGTATTGCTCGACATCGGTGCCCGACACGGCCTCGATGATGCCGACTTGCGGACCTATCTGGCCGGCGACACCGATCTGGAGGCCGTGACCCAAGACAACGCCCGCGCGCACCGCCTCGGCGTCAACGGCGTGCCGTCCTTCGTGTTCACCGGCCCCATGGTGATTTCCGGCGCCCAGGAACCGCAGATCCTGGCGCGCATGCTCGACGCCGCCGCCTCGGCCGCCTGAGCCGGAGGCCGCGACCCGACCGTGACAAAACGCCTGCATCAGATGACGGTGACCTACGTGCCCACCGAGGACCGCATGATGCTGCGTATCGCGACCAGCGAAAAAACCGAATACCGCCTGTGGCTGACCCGCCGCTTCATCGCGGCGATGTGGCCGGCGCTGGGCGGTCAATTGGCGCAGACGGCGGACCTCAGCGGTCTGCGCCCGCAAGCCAAGGGCGAGGACGCCCCCGCCGGTGCTTCCGAGGCCCCGCCCCCGGCCCCCGACGTGCCGGCCAAGGTGCGCGACGCGGTTCTGGGCATGGAGCATCAGGCGGCCGTGCAGGACTCAGACTTTTCCCGAAAACACGACGAGGACACCGTAGACCTGACCGCCAATACGGGCCCGATGATCGTGACCGGCGCCAAGGTCAAACCCTGGGACGGCAAAAAACTGGTGCTGGGGTTTCAGACCTCCAACGACATGAACGTCACCGTGACGCTGGACAAGAAATTGCTGCACGGGTTCTGTCACATGGTGGCGACCACTGTGCAGAAGGCGGAATGGGGATTGGCGCTGACCGTGGGTGAACCCGTCGTCGCCACTCAGACAGGCACGAAGGTCATTCACTGATTTCCTACTAGTAGAAAGCGCCTAGGCCGCCGCCTTGCCCGCGATGGCCGCCAGTTGCGACACCAGGAATCGCACGCCCTTGGTCCGCGCCTGCTTATCGGGCCAGTCGCTGACGTAGATCAGCCGATGGTCGGGGCGCAGCTTGGCCTTGCCCTTCTGTTGGGTGATCCATTGCACGAGACCCACCGGATCGGCGAAGTCGTCACCGCGGAACTGTACAGTGGCACCACGCGGCCCGGCATCGACCTTGGCGACCCCGGCGCGGCGGCACGATCCCTTGAGCTTCACCAGGTCCAACAGGTTCTGTACGCTTTCCGGTAGAGGCCCGAAACGGTCGATCAGTTCGACCGCCAGGTCCTCCATCTCGTCGTCGCCGGACAGGCGTGAAATCCTGCGGTACAGATCCAGACGCAGGCTCAGGTCGGCGACGTAGTGGTCGGGGATTAACACTTCAGTGCCAAGGGAGATTTGCGGGCTCCAATCCTCGTCCGTGGCACTCTCGCCACCCCCGCTCTTGGCCTCGGCCACGGCTTCTTCCAGCATGCGCTGGTACAGTTCGACCCCGACCTCGCGGATATGGCCGGACTGTTCCTCGCCCAGCAGGTTGCCCGCCCCGCGGATGTCCATGTCGTGGCTGGCCAGGGTGAACCCAGCCCCCAGGGTGTCCAGGGTCTGCATGACCTCCAGCCGCTTTTCCGCCGTCGGTGTCAGCTTGCCGCGCGCCGGGACGGTCAGATAGGCATAAGCGCGGATCTTCGACCGCCCGACGCGGCCGCGCAGCTGATAGAGCTGGCCCAGCCCGAAGCGGTCGGCGCGGTGCATGATGATGGTGTTGACGCGGGGCAGGTCCAGGCCGGATTCGATGATGTTGGTCGATACCAGAACATCATAGGCGCCGTCGGCAAACGCTTGGAACACGTCTTCCAAGTCGCGCGGCTTCATCTGGCCATGAGCCAGGGCGATGCGCGCGTCGGGCATCATTTCCGTGATCTGATTGGCGACGCCGTCGAGGTCGGACACGCGCGGACAAACGTAATAGACCTGCCCGCCCCGGTGCAGTTCGCGCACCATGGCCTCGCGGATGATGACCGGGTCGAACGGCAGCACGAAGGTGCGCACGGCCAGCCGGTCCACCGGCGGCGTGGCGATCAGGCTCATTTCCCGTAGCCCCGACAACGCCATCTGCAGGGTGCGCGGGATCGGCGTCGCGGTCAGCACCAGGACATGGACGTTGGTCTTCAACTGCTTCAGCTGTTCCTTATGGGCGACGCCGAAGTGCTGTTCCTCGTCGATGATCAGCAGGCCCAAGTCGCGGAAGCGCACGTCCTTGGCCAGCAGTGCATGGGTCCCGACGACGATGTCGATGTCACCCTTGGCCATGCCTTCCTTGACCTTGGACGCGTCCTTGGCGGTCACCAGCCGCGACAGCTGCCCGATCTTCACGGGGAAACCGGCGAAGCGTTCCTGAAAGGTCTTGAAGTGCTGACGCGCCAGCAGTGTGGTCGGCACCACGACGGCGACCTGTTTGCCGGTCAGGGCCGCGGTGAAGGCGGCGCGCAGCGCCACCTCGGTCTTGCCGAAACCGACATCGCCGCAGACCAATCTGTCCGTCGGCAGACCCTTGGCCAGATCTTCAAGAGTATCGGAGATGGCGCGCAGCTGGTCTTCCGTCTCGTCATAAGGAAAACGCGCACAGAATTCGTCGTAGGCCCCCGGGTGCCCTTCCAGGCGCGGCGCGTCCTTCATCAGGCGTTCCGCCGCGACCTGCATGAGCTTTTCCGCCATGTCGCGGATACGCGCCTTCATCTTGGCCTTGCGCGCCTGCCAGGCGGCGCCGCCCAGGCGGTCCAACTGCCCCGGCCCGCCTTCGGAGCCGTAGCGCGTGACAATCTCGATATTTTCGACCGGAATGAACAGCTTGTCGTCGCCGGCATAGACCAGCATCAGGCAATCATGCGCCGCCCCGCCGACGTCGATGGTCTGCAACCCGTCGTAGCGCCCGATCCCGTGTTCCGCATGGACGACCAGATCGCCCTCGTTGATGTCGGACACGCTGGCGATCAGGTTTTCCGGGCGCACCTTGACCCGGTGGCGGCGCACCACGCGCTCGCCCAAAATATCCTGTTCCGAGACGACGGTGACTCGGCCCGGCAGCACGAAGCCACGCGGCAGGCCCAGCACGATCGCCGAAGCCCCCGGCCCCTTAAGCGCCGATTGCCAGTCGGCGGCGGGCGTCAGCGTCACGCCGCGTTCCGCCAGCACGGTGATCAGCCGCGTACGGGCACCCTCGGAATAGGTATCGACCACGACGGTGTGGCCATCGGCCAACAACGCCTTCACATGTGCCGCCGTCTCCTGAAACACATCGGCGTCAGGCCGGGCGCGCACATCGCCGAATTCACGGCCCGGCCGGCCGCCCAGGTCGATGGCGTCGGGCCAGTCACCGGCGGCGTCGAAGGCCGACAGTTCGCGCACGTTCAGGCTGCCTTCGATCTGCCGCCATTCGTCGGGCGCCAGGTACAATTGTTCCGGCGGTAACGGCCGATAGGGCACGCCCGCCATGGCGCCCTGGGGCGTGTTCGCCATTTCCACCCGCGCCTGATGATAATCGGCGATCATGGCAAGGCGGCCTTCGGCCGACTCGCCCGCCTGGGGTTCCAGCGCGATGATCACGTCGTCGGGCAGGAAATCGAACAAAGTGTCCATGCCTTCATGGAACAAAGGCAGCCAATGTTCCATGCCCGGATGCGCCCGCCCGGCGGAAATGCTTTCGTACAAGGGATCATCGTCGCCGCCCGTGCCGAAGGCGACGCGGTAACCGGAGCGAAATCGCGAGACGGCTTCCGCATCCAAGGGGGCCTCAAGTGCCCGGCGAATGGCGAAACCGTCGAGCTTGGCGTCGGAGCGTTGAGATGTCGGGTCGAAGGTCCGCACCTGTTCCAACTCGTCGCCGAAAAAATCCAGGCGGACGGGGTTCGCCGCCCCCGCCGGATAGATGTCGATGATGCCGCCGCGCACGGCGTATTCACCGGGCTCGTACACCGTTTCGACCCGCTGGTAGGACGCATGGGCAAGGCTTTCCAGAACCTTTTCCGGCCCCGTGCGGTCGCCGACGCGAAGGTTCAGCCCCGCATCGTCGAAGTAGGCCCTGGGCGGAACGCGCTGCAGAACCGCCGACACGGTCGTCAGCACGACCGGCGGTGTGCCCTTACCTGTCACGCCGTGACGCAGTTCGGTCAGGGTGCCGACCCGGCGGGCGACGATGTCGGTCTTGGGCGACACCCGGTCGTACGGCAGACAGTCCCAGGCGGGAAAGGTCAGCACGGCAAGGTCCGGCGCCATGAAGGCAAGGGCTTCCGCCGCCTGGTCCATGTGCACGTCGTCGCGCGCGATGAACAGAACGGCCTTTCCGGCCCGTGCCGCATCAGCCAGAATCAGGGCTTCCGCGCCGCCGGGCACGCCGAACACGCGGCGCACGCCGGGCGAATACCAATGTTTTTCCATGCCGGTCACGGGGTCTTGTGATTACTGGTCATTGAAGGTGAGAATTTGGCGCATCAGGTCCGTCGCGAATTCGGCAGGCGGTGCTTCACGCCCAGAGACCCAGGTGTAGACATCATTGTCGGGTTGCTTCAACAACACCTCGAAGGCGTCCAGGTCGGCCTCGGACAGGGCCTCGATCCGTGCCTCGGCGAAACCGCCCAGGATGATATCGTTCTCTTTCATGCCGCAGTGCTGGGCACGAAAAAGAATGCGTTTGCGGCGGGCGTCCATCTGGGGGCCGGTTCCTATCGAAAGATCGCGTCGGGGAACGTAGGATATAGTCGCTTCAACCCGCCTTGTCAGCCGTCGAAAAGGCCCTGCCCCAAAATGCGCCCGGAAATCCTGTTCCCTCTGTTCAAGCCCGTGACGACGCTGCCCGGCGTCGGGCCGCGCGTGGGATCGGTGATTGAAAAGCTGTGCGGCGGCGGGCGGCTGCTTGATCTGTTGTTCCATCTGCCGACCGGAATCGTCGATCGCCGTTACGCGCCCAAGGTCGCCGAGGCCGAAGCCGGGCGCGTCGCCACCCTGACCGTGACCGTCGGCCCCCACGCCAAGCCCCACAACCGTCGTCAACCCTACAAGGTTCAGGTTTCCGACGATTCGGGTTTTCTCACCCTCGTGTTCTTTCATGCCCGGGACGACTACCTGGCCAAGATCCTGCCCGAGGGCGAAACCCGCATTGTGTCCGGCGTGATCGAACGCTACGGCGACAATCTGCAAATAACCCATCCGGACCACATCGTGCCGGTGGCGGAGCGCGACCAGATTTTGAAAGCCGAGCCCGTCTATCCCATGACCGCCGGCCTGTCGCCCAAGACCTTCGGCCGCGCGGTGCTGGCCGCGATCAAGGCCACGCCTGAACTGCCTGACTGGCTCGACCCCGCCGTCACCCAGCGCGAGGGCTGGCCCGCTTGGCGGCCGGCCATGGAAGCCCTGCACCACCCGGAAACCCAGGCTGATACGGCCCCCGACGCCCCGGCACATCGCCGCGCCGCCTATGACGAACTTCTGGCCAACCAACTCGCCCTCGCCCTGGTACGCCGCGACATGCGCAAGGTTGCGGGCCGCGCAACCTCGGGCGACGGCAAGATCATGGACCGGATCACCAAGGCCCTGCCCTTCAGACTGACACCGTCGCAAGTCATGGCCGTGGCCGAGATCACCGGCGACATGGCAGCGCCCGAACGCATGCTGCGCCTGCTGCAGGGCGACGTCGGATCGGGCAAGACCCTGGTGGCGCTGTTGGCCATGGCGCGGGCGGTCGAGTCCGGGGCTCAGGCCGTCCTCATGGCGCCCACGGAAATTCTCGCCCGGCAACACTTTGCGACGCTGGAGCCGCTCGCCAAGTCGGCCGGCCTATCCATCGCCCTTCTGACCGGGCGGGAGAAAGGCAAGACCCGGGATGCGATCCTGGCCGACCTAGCCCAAGGCAGCACGGACCTTGCCGTCGGCACCCATGCATTGTTCACCGAAGACGTCGCGTTCAAGGACCTGGCCCTCGCCGTGGTCGACGAACAACACCGATTCGGCGTGCACCAGCGCTTGGCCATCACGGCCAAAGGTCGCAAGTGCGACGTGCTGGTGATGACGGCGACGCCGATTCCGCGCACCCTGATGCTCACAGCCTACGGCGACATGGAGGCCTCTCGCCTGACGGAAAAGCCGCCTGGCCGTGCGCCCATCGACACTCGGGCCCTGCCTGCCGACCGCCTGGCCGAGGTCGTCGACGGCCTGACGCGCGCCCTGGCGACCGGGGCCAAGGCTTATTGGGTTTGCCCATTGGTCGAGGAATCGGAAAAGATCGACGCGGCCGCGGCGGAAGACCGGTACGCCCATTTGAAACAGGTGTTCGGCGACCGGGTCGGGCTGGTTCATGGCCGGTTGAAGGCGTCGGAAAAGGACGCCGTCATGGATGCCTTCGCCAACGGCCCGTTGCAAATTCTGGTCGCAACCACGGTGATCGAGGTCGGCGTCGACGTGCCCGACGCCACGGTCATGGTCATCGAACATGCGGAGCGGTTCGGCCTGGCCCAATTGCATCAATTGCGCGGCCGCATCGGGCGCGGCAACAAGCCGGGCACCTGTCTGCTGCTCTATGCGCCACCGTTGTCGGAAACTGCGCGATCGCGCCTGAAAATCCTGCGCGATACGGACGACGGATTCCGCATCGCCGAGGAAGATTTGAAACTGCGGGGTGCCGGGGAACTGTTGGGCACGCGGCAAAGCGGCCTGCCGACCTTCCGTCTTGCCGACATTGCCCACCATGGCGACCTGTTGGCCATGGCGCGGGACGACGCGGCGCTGATCCTCAACCGGGATGCGGACCTGAAATCGGACCGGGGCGCGGCCCTTCGCGTTCTGCTCTACCTGTTCGAACGGGACGCGGCGGCACGGACCCTGCGGTCAGGTTAGGGCGGGCAGATTAGGTTGGCCGGTTAGGACTTGTCGCCGTTTTTCGGCTTCTTGGTCCGTCCTCGTTCACCCGCCGGCAGCGATGCCTGCAAGTCTTTCTGAATTTCGGCGGGACGCTTGGCCGCCAGAACCACGGGCGTGTTTTCGGTTTCGCGCAGAACCTCCAATTCTTCATACACTCGGGCCGAGGTCACGGGCTGCTTCTTCAGCGCATCCGGCCGGCGGTCGGGCGGCGTGACGATGCCGCCGGAAATCACCATCTTGATCGCTTCCTCGACGGACATATCCAGGCTGACCAGATCCTCCTTGGGCACGAACAACAGGAACCCTGAGGTCGGGTTCGGCGTCGTCGGAATGAAGATGTTGATGCATTCCTCCTGCGTCACATTCTGCACCTCGCCCGTTGTGGTACCGGTGATGAAGGCAATGGCCCATATGCCGCGCCGGGGGTATTCGACCAACACGGCCTCGCGGAACGCATTCGACTGCTGCGCCAGCACCGTTTCGAGAATCTGCTTGGTCGCGTTGTAGACGCTGCGGATCACCGGCATACGGTTGAGGATGTGCTCGCTCAGCTTGATGAAGAAGCGTCCCATGAACCCCGCCGTCAGGGCACCGGTCAGCGTCAGGCCGACGATCAGCACGAACAGGCCCAGGCCCGGCAGGGCGAAGGGCAGATAGGTTTCCGGGTTGTACTTGACCGGGATCAGCGGTCGGATGGTGTTGTCCACGAAATGGATCAGCAGCCAAGCCAGATAGAAGGTGAAGGTGATCGGTGCCGTCACCAAAATCCCGGCGAAGAAATAGGCCCGCATGCGCGGGAAGAACCCGTTCGACGCCGGTTTGGCGTCGGATGCGGGGGTCTGGTCGCCGTGTTGCGTCTCGTCACTCATGTAAAGAGTTGCCTTCTGTTTTCCGGTTCAAATAAGGAAATTATCAATCACGTCTCAATCCCACGGCCCGTCGCCGAGGAAGTCCCGCAGCCGGGCAAAGGTATCGTCCGGCAACTCTTCGGCAAGAAAATGGCCGCAATCAAGCGTCCCGCCGGTCACGTTCTCGGCCCGCTCGCGCCAGGCGGCCAGCACGTCGAACTTGCGGGCGACCAATCCCTTTGCCCCCCAAAGCGCCAGTACCGGACAGGTCAGCTTGCGACCCGCCGCCATATCGTCCCGGTCATGGATCATATCGATGGTCGCCGCCGCGCGGTAATCCTCGCAGGACGCATGAATGGTTTCCGGCGTGGAAAAGCAGCGGACGTATTCGGCCATGGCCGCGTCGTCGAACAAGGTTCCCTTGCCGCTCCACTGTCCCATCTTGCGGCGCAGGAAGAATTCAGGATCGGCGCCGATCATGCGTTCCGGCAGATCGGCCGGTTGGATCAGGAAGAACCAATGGTAATAACCCGTGGCGAATTCCATATCCGTCATGCGGTACATATGTTCCGTCGGCGCGATGTCGAGTACCGCCAGCCGCACAACCTTATCCGGGTTGTCGGCGGTCAGGCGATGGGCGACCCGCCCGCCCCGGTCATGGCCGACGACGGCATAGCGATCAAACCCCAGGTCGGCCATCAGGCCTGCCAAGTCCCCCGCCATGGCGCGCTTGGAATAGGGCTCATGGTCCGCGTCCGTCGGCGGCTTGCCGCTGTCGCCATAACCGCGCAAATCGGGCATGATCAAGGTGTAATGCCGCGCCATCAGGGGGGCCAGCTTGTGCCACATGGCATGGGTCTGCGGATAGCCGTGCAGAAGCAGGACCGGCGGCCCCTCACCTCCCGTGCGGAAGTTGACGGCGACGCCGCCGATCTCCCGGCGATCTTGTTGAAAGCCGTCGAACATCAAGTGGTCCCTTGCCTCCTCTGCGCTGGGATCACTTGCTCATCCGCCTGACAGTTTCCGCCAGGATCTTCAACAAGCCCTGGACGAAAGGGTCCGATTTCATCATGCGGTGCTGAAAATTAGCGCGGTTGATGACGACCACGGTGCAGCCGCTTGCCGACCGGGCAGAAGCGGCCCGGGGCTTGCCGTCGATCAACGCCATCTCGCCGAAGATGCCGCCCGCGCCGATGGTGCTGAGCACTTCCTCGGAGCCCTCGCGGTAAATTTCGACGGTCCCGCTTTGAACGAGATAGGCAAACAAACCCTCATCGCCCTCTTTGAAGATGCGATCACCCGCCTGATACATTTTCCGTTCAAGCACGCCTGTGACCGACATGTCCGAACCCTCACTTCCTGTCCGTACGCAGCCGACGCGCAGCCGCTCACAACCTCTCCGGCACCGTTTTCGTTTCCCGTTTCCAGGCATGTGCCGTTGCGGTTAGTGTACCCCCTCCACCCGCCAAGGGGAGTCTATTTTCAAATGCCCTACCACCCCGCATGAGCCGCGAATATCCCGAACGCCCCATCGTCGGCATCGGCGCCGTCGTCCTCAAGGACGATCATGTGCTGTTGATCCGCCGCGGCAAGCCCCCGCGCCTCGGCAGCCTGTCCCTGCCCGGCGGCGCACAGCATGTCGGCGAGACCGTCCATGAGGGGGCACTGCGCGAGGTCATGGAGGAAACAGGGGTCGAGGCCGAAGTCCTGGGCCTGATCGACGTGGTCGACAGCATGACCAAGGACGACGATGGTCGTCTGCAATTCCATTACACCCTGGTCGACGTGGTTTGCCGCTGGGTCGCGGGCGAACCCCGGGCCGCCGGCGACGCTGCCGATGCCTTGTGGATGCCGTTGGCCGATGTACCCGACCTGCCGCTGTGGTCGGAAACCCGGCGCATCATCGAACTGGCGGCGAAAATGACCGAGGCTTTGCCGCCGTCGGATTGACGCTTACGGAATTTTATAAAAGACGCCGGGGCGCCGACGCCGGCCGAAACAGATATTCCAACAAGGTCCGCCGCCCTGTGCGCACGCGCACGCTGACCTGCATTCCCGGCAAGATTCTATTGGCGTTGGGGTCATCGCCGATGAAAGCCTGATCCAGAACGACCGTGGCACGGTAATAAGGCTTGCCGGCAGTGTCCGTGAAGGTGCCGGCGGAAACGTCGCGCAGTTCGCCGCCGACCAATCCCGCCCGCCCCGATCCCGCACCGGTTATCTGCACGGCGACCGGCTGGCCCACGGTAACGCGGCTGATGTCCCGAGGGGCCAGGCGGACCTCGGCGATCAGATCGTCATCGACAGGCACAATCTCCATGACCGTCGCCCCCGCGGGAACGATGCGGTCCTTGGCATAACCGCCGATGCCCTTCACGAACCCCTTCACGGGGGCATGGATATCGAAGGCGGCGACCCGCGCCGCCAGTTGCTTCACCTCTTCCGACGCCTGGGCCAGCTTGGCTGTGACAAGGCCGAATTCGGCCAGGGCTTCTTCACGGCTTTGGCTTTCCAGGGCATCGAGCTCCGTCTTCGCCTCCTCGACCGCCTGGGTCAGTTTCTCGCGGCGGGTGATGACCGTGGCCATGTCGCCGCGCACGTCGGCGACCTGACGGCGCACGTTGAGCAAAAGGATCTTGGGGCTCAGGCCCTTGCGGAACAGTTCTTCCCGCATGGCCAGTTCCTCGGCCAGAATCTGCGCCTTGCGGGTCAGGGTTTCATCCTCACCCCTCAGACGGTCAAGGTCGGCCTGACGCTGCTGGATGCGCGATTCCAGAATGATGCGGCGGTTTTCCTGGGCCCGCTGATAGCCGTTATAGACCGCCCATTGGTCCTGCACGAGGGACTGGAACTTGGGGTCGGCGAAACCGAAATTGGGCTCGCGGCCATCGCCGATGGCGCGCAGGCGTTCCGCCTTGAGGGCGAGTGCCGCTTCCTCGATCCGCGCCTGCTCGTACCGCGCCTTGATCTGCGCCGGGTCGAGACGCAGCAGCACGGCCCCCTGGTCGACCAACTGGCCTTCCTTGGCCAGGACCTCAACCACCACGCCGCCCTCAAGATGCTGGACCGCGCGCACCTGACCGGCGGGCACGACGGCGCCCTCGGCCTCGACCGTTTCCTGAACCTCAGCGAACGCCGCCCAAATCCCCACGGCAGCGACAATAACGACAGGCCCCGCGATCATGCCCCGCGACCACAGACGGCGGCGGCCTTCACCCGCCGACGCCGTGCCGTCTTCCAGCACGGCAAGGGCCGGCTGCCCCTGGGCCGGTGCCTGGGTTTCGCTGGTATAGGACGGGGTGGTGCCGGGCTGGGTCATCGTTCGGCCAAGGTCATTGTTCAGCGAGAGTCTGTCCGACCCGCCCTTCCGCGTAAAGCTGTTCCAAGACCGCAGACGACGGCCCCTCGGCGCGGGTCCGTCCGCCTTCCAACCAGATCACCCGGTCAGCCAGACGAATGATCTGCGGTCGATCCGTGGCGACGATAACGGTCGTCGTGCCGCGCAATTCCTCGATGGCACGCAGCAAGGCATGTTCGCCCTCCGGGTCCAAATGGCGTTCCGGCCCGTCGAGCAGCAACAGGCCGCTGCGGCGAACATAGCCGCGGGCCAGCGCGACGCGCTTCAGGAATCCCGGCTGCGGATCGTGGTCGATCAACCCCATATTGACGGCCAAACCAAACCGCCGATTGCCGCCGACACCCGTTTCCAATACGCGGATGTCCTCCATCACACCGGCGAGATTGCAGGCGGATTGGATATCCGCCTCCGAAGCGACCGGGTTCATCAGCCGCAAATTGTCCTCGATGCTGAGCGGCAGGAATTCCGGCATCTCCGGCACGTAGGCGACGGACTGCCGCAACTGCACGGGATCGAACAGGCCCGTTTCGACGCCATCCAGACGGGCGTGCCCGGCAGCGGTGGGCTCCAGCCCCGCCAGCACCCGCAGCAGCGCCGACTTGCCCGACTGATAATCACCGACAACGGCGACGACCTCGCCGGGGTCGGCATAAAGCGACACATCGTCGAGCGGCATTTCGATGCCGCCCGTGGACGCCGTCGACAGGCCGCTGACATCAACATGCCCGGCCAAGGTGCGCGGCGGTAACGACGGCCGGGCGGTGCTGCGCTCGGCGCGGATCGCATGCAGGCGTCCCGCCTGGGTCAAGCCGCACCATAGGCGCGCGGCGTTGCCGGCCTCGTCCGTCACGCGGGCGACCGCGCGAAGCGCCGCCGCCGTCAACAGGACAGACGCCGCCAAGGCCCCTTGGCTCAGGCCATCGGAAAGGCTCAGGTAGGCCCCGGCCGCCGCCGTCGCGGCGACGGTGGCACCTGCGATCCAACGTCCGATCAAAGCAACACGGCGGGTGCGGTTGGCAGCATCGCGCCGGGTGCGGACGGCCTCGGCGGTGGTACGCTCGATCCGCCTGGCGACGGCGTCCTCGCAGCCGGCCGCGATTGCCTCGGCACGGACACGGACGGCCTCAAACCAGTTTTGGGCGGATTCTCCGGCCGCACCAACAGCCCGTGCCATCGCGCTGCGCACGCCATCCTTCAACACCCAGCCCGCAACGGCGACCGCGAAGACGCCAAGGACCGGGACGGCAACCAATGCGCCGGCAAGATACGCCACGACGGCAAGGGCGATCACCGCGGCCGGCAGGCCGAGGGCGGCCCGCACCAACCGTACCGCCGGTTCGGGACCGCCTGCGTGAAAGTCATCAAACCGGCTACGACGCGCGCCCGCCGTGGTGTCCTTCAAGGTTTCCGGCGGCAGGAACAGGGTCCGCGTCAAGGCACCCAGGGCAAGACCCGCCGCCGCCGTCGCCACGGGGGCGGCCATGCGGTCCCGCCAGGCGCGGAACGGAATCTCAAACACCATGGTCAGCGCCGCCGCCCCGGTGAAGAACAGAATCATGGGCAGGGCGGCCGACGGCACGACATCGTCGAGTGCCACCAGCAGCAGCAGCGGCCCGGCCAGTGCCAGGATTCCCTGGACCAATGCCACGGCCCCCATGGCACGCAGCCGTCCCCGCAGCAATGACCGGAGAAAGGCAAACGGTTCCGCCGGCGGTGCGGTATCCGCCATCGGTTCGGCGGCGGTGAAGACATGCACCCGCCCGGCGCGCCGATCGCGGGCGATGGGCCGGCGGGTACGCGTTGCTCCATCGAACCCCGGCAAGGAATTCTGCCCGAACCGCTCCAGCACCAGGACGTCCCCGGACTTGGTGGTGAACAGAGCCGGGAAATCCTGCGGCCCCAGTTCATTAAGTCTGGCGCGGAACGAGCGGCAGCGGAACCCAAGCCGGGCCATAACCATCACCGCGTCGGAGGCGTCCAGCGGCGCGTTGAGGGCCGGCAGAACCTCGACCACCTGACGCGGCGCCCCATTCCAGTCCAAGGCCTGGAGCAATTCGCGCAGGCAATGGGCGATGTTGGTTCCCCCCGCCAGCGCTGCCGCCATGGTCCAATCGTCGGGCAGATCCACGGCCTCGGACAACGCCACTTCCAGGTCCTGGGGGCTGGGCGGTGTTTCCTCGGGCTCCGGCTCGGCGACGCCAACAGCGGCCTCGGATGACAGGGCCAGCAGCGGCGGCGGCACCTGGGCGTGGGGATCGATCCCTTCCAACCGGTTGAGGCGCAACGCACGCCACGGCCCCCGGGGACGCACGCTCTCCGCTTCGACGACACTGTCCAAGCCCGCCGACAAGGCGCGGGTGAACAGGGCTTCTGTTGCTTCGAAATGAGGGATGCGGCTCACCATCTCAGCCCTCCCCGTCAGGTCCTGGGATGGGGGTGTCCCCGCCCTCGTCGGCTTCGTCGCCGGCCGCGCCGATTTCCGGCGCCGGCTTCAGGTTATCGAGGTCGATTTCGCGGTCGGCCATGGTGCGCAAACCCGCCTGGGTCGAGGCGAAGACGATGGTGACCCGGCCCTTGAGTCGCTCCAACACCTCCGAGACCGTGCGCACGTCCAGGCTGTCGAGATTTTCCGTCGCACGATCAAGCAACAATATCTTCGGCTTGAAGGCAAGCGCCCGGGTCATTGCGACATGCTGGCGGAACCCGGCGGGGAAACCCGCCGCCCCGCTCTGCAAACGCGTGTCGAACCCGTCCGCCAGACAGGCGGCGCGGGCATCCAAGCCGGTCAGCCGGGCCGCCCCCAGGGCGTCGGCAGCGCGGCCGGAATCAAAGCCCGTCAGGTTTTCCAGCAGGGTGCCCGGCAGGATGTTGCCCAGGTTCGGTACATAAGCAATCTGGCGACGGATGCTGTCCGGGCGATAGGCCGCGAGATCGTAACCGTCGACGGTTACCGTTCCCGATTGCGGGCGCTCCAGCCCGGCCATCAGTCGCAACAAAGTCGACTGCATCTGGACGTCACCACCGGTAACCAGGACCATTTCACCCACTTCGACTTCAATGCGGATACGGTCGAACAGGTTCCGTGCCACGGCGCGCAAGCCGTCGGCGGGCTGATCCAGGCTGACGCGGTTGAGCATCAGGTTGCCCGTCACGCGGGGCAGCGGTTCCTGCGGCACATCCGCGGCCGACGCCGTTGCGTCACCATGGTCGCGCCCCACCCGTGCCAAGGTCCAGGCCGCCGTGCCGCGAAATGCATCACGCACCAGAGCCGAGGAAATCAGCACCCCCGCCGCCAATTGCCCGACCGTAATTAGCCCGTTCAGGCAGAGGACGGTTCCCGTAAGGATGGCCAGGAGAAGGGTGATGTGATCGAACAGGGCCATCGTGCGACCGGCGGCGAACAGTGAGCGTACTTGGTTGCGTCCCGTCGTGGCGGCGTCGCGGGCAGCCCCCTCGGCCTGGCGCAGCACGAGATTTTCCGCCCCCATGGCCTTGACGGTCCAGAGGGTGTCCAGGATACGGACGGCGATACCGTCGGCGGAAGACACGGGGTTCCCCCCGCGATGGATCACATGGCCGGCGCCCGCCGCGGCCATGGCAAGAAGGATCGCCGGCAAAGCCATTGCACCCGCGAGATATGTCAGCGCCACCGCAAGAACCGGCAATCCGGTCAGAATCAATAAATGGGATACCGGCACCGAAATCGCCCCGGTCGGCGGTGCATCGGAAGCCCTTCCCGAAAACAGACGGGCAATGGCCGCCCAGTTGCCGGCCCGCACTTCTGCCTGGGCGGCGGTTTCCGCCAGTGACGCGGCCGCCAGATCAATCACGGCCCGCACCGCAAGCGCCATGGCAACGGCGGCCGTGAGGAGGATCAGGTCATCGCTCCGCCCCCCCGGAAGGACCCGGTCGAAGACCTGCAATACAAGCATGGGAAGGGTGAGCCAAAGCACCGCGCGGATCACGCCGGCAGCCGCAAGTTCCCAACCCGCGCCGCGAACGGACGCAGGACCGAAGACCGCACCAAAGGTCTCTGCCCGTGGAATCATGTCACCCCAGTTTGCCCGGCCAGGCCGCAGAATGGGCCGGAACGTACGCCCAACCTACCCGCCAGGAGTTAACAATCCGCTACCTCTAAACGGCTTGAGCCCTTGAAAATGTACGCTTTTACCGCTTCGCCGCCAACTGTTGGGCGATCAGCAGGCGCGCCATGGTCATGGCTGCTTTGCGCGTCATCCCGGCGAACATGCGCTTGTGATACAGCGTGCGGATCAGGATTTCATCCGTCGGGCTCAGTTTACGCAGCGTGTCGTGGTCGGAAAAAATCGACGGCCGCAGAAAATCCGTGTCGTTCGGCAGGCCCAGGGACTGTGTCAGTTCCTCAAGCAGGCAGTGATCGATGAGGAAGCCGTCGCGGTCCGTATTGACGACAACGAAGGCCCGGTCCAGGGCCCCCATACGCCCCCCAACGAAGGACAGAAAATAGCATCCGCCCGGCGCCGACAGTTCCTGCTGTAACTTGACGCTGACGCCCGGGATCGGCACTTTGGTCAACAGGTCGCGGGGCGTGAATACGATGGTGAGGCGCGGACGCTTCTTGGCGGCGATGGAATCGACGAAGGTCAGCCCCGTCAGGGTTTCGAGTGTACGCAGGTGGTTCCACGCGTACTTGGCCCAGAAACCCTGTGCGGGCACGGGTTTCAACTCGCGCTCACCCTCGCTCTTGAACTGGGTCATGTTCACGGCAATCTCGTCCGTGTCCCAGCGCAACAGGGTCGTGCGCGCGGCCAGTGCCTTGGTTTCCGAACCGAAGGCGACGGTCTCGAACGCCTTCACAAGGTCATCGACCGGCGGCAGAGGGCCATCGGCGCGGGCGGTCGGGACAGTGCCGAAAAAACAGGCGGCAGCCAACAGCAGTGCCGGAAAAAGAGCGCCGCGGAGAGTTAAAAGCTCCCATCTTTCAATGAGTTGCATGAACTGGCGCATGCCGTTCGTCCCGGTCACCCTGCGGGCGGCCGGATGCGGCCGCAAGACCGCAGTCTACTGCGTCAGGGTCCAGGACCGAAGCATGGATTCGGCGACGGGCCGATAACTGTCGAACGACCCCTCGGGCGCCGTGAACGACCAGATATGGGCGATGGTGCCTTCCGGCCGGGGCACGACGACGGCCCATTTGCGATAGGCCTTGCCTGAATATTCATAGCGGGCGATGAACTGGGACCCTGGGGATTCAGCCAGTTTTCCCTCACCCAGCACGGTCATGCCGCGGGTGCCTGCTTCCAGCGCCTTCAGCAAATCCGCTGTCGCCATGACGGCCGACTCGTCGCCCGTCCGCGCGCCCGCCGGATTGACGTTCTGCACGGAAACGACGGCGTCGTGGGACGCTGCCCCTTCCGGCCCGCTGAAGGTCGCCGTAAAGGCCGTTGGTTTGGACACCGTCCATTGCTTGGGATAGTCCATCAAGAAGCCGTAGCCCGGTTCAACGAACCGCTTCATGTCCGGCGGTGGCGCCGCCGAAGGCCCCGGTTCAGGACGGCCGGCAGCCATGGACGCGACGTGGTCGCCGGCACGCACGGGCACGTTGACCGGTGTCTTCGGTGCCTTGGCGTCCGTGGCGTCGGCGACCGGCGCCTGAGCCGGACGTTCGCCCTCACCCGGCACGAAGTTGAGCAGCACCCAATTGAAAATTTGAACGTGCTCGTCATAAAGGTCGAGGGGCGCCGTAAAGGTGAACACGAAATCCGTGCGGGCACCGCGCGCGATGATGACCCGCGTTTTCGTGCGGTGGCCCTGATAGATGGCGTCGATCGCCGACAGGCCCGCCACGACGGTGGTGCCGTCCGCCAACTTGCGCAGCCAGGGGCCCCGTTGTTCGTTCAGGTAATGTGATTCCAAGCGCCCCTGCATGCCCGTCAGCGGCACCAAGGGGTTGCTGTCGCCGGTCTGCAGGTTCATGACATAGCCCTTGGGCGAGCGCACGGCGACGTGCATTTCCTTGCCCCGGTGAGACACGGCGACCCCCGCCGGCAGCGGCAAGGAGAACCCGCGCACCGGGTGAATGAACAGGCTCGGCTCCTTGGTCATCTGGACCTGGGATTGCTCACCCCCGTTGCCGCCCATGCCGTCGCTGTTCCCCGGCTGCGCCTGACGCACCACGGAACCGCCACCCTGACGATCCAACGGCAAAGCCACGCCGGGCCTGTTGATGTCCGGCCCGGTGATACGTCCGGCATCAGCGGCATGGGCAGTGCCCGCAGCGAGCGACGCGGCGGCCAGTTGCGCAATCAAAATCGCGGCGGCAGCCGGGCGGATGCGGGACGGGGGCGTGACGCGGAACATGAAATGTCTCCGAAAATACGTACTTCAACTCCCTAAACCCTACGATATTCGGGTAAATGAGCTGTTAACCAATAAGGGCGTAAAGAAAGACGTACGGCAGACAATTCTGGCTGATTTTTCGGTGGTCCGGGCGTAAGCTCTCGCCGCTCTTGTTGGTCTAGCTCTTGTAATCCCTTTCGGAGTGAAAATGGCCCGCATCAAGGACGACTATCGAGCCCTATCTGGCACCGAGAAAGCGGCGATCTTCCTGCTGTCCCTGCATCAGGACCAGGCGGCCCTGCTGTTCGAGCGCATGGACGACGAGGAAATCCGCGAGCTATCCGCCGCCATGTCGTCGCTCGGCAACGTCCATTCCTCGGTCATCGAACGGCTGTTCGTCGAATTCGCCGACAAGCTGTCGTCGGCCGGCGGCCTGGTCGGTTCCATCGACGCCGCCGAGCGCCTGTTGAAGGCTGCTCTTTCCGGCGAGCGCGTCGACAACATCATGGAAGAAATGCGCGGCCCGGCCGGCCGCACCATGTGGGACAAGATGGGCAACGTGAACGAAGCGGTGCTCGCCAACTATCTGAAGAACGAATATCCGCAGACCGTCGCCGTCATTCTGTCGCGCATCCGCCCGGACCACGCTTCGCGGGTCCTCGCCCTGCTGCCGGAAAACTTCGCCATGGAAGTGATCATGCGCCTGCTGCGCATGGAAGCCGTGCAGAAGGACATCGTCGACCACGTCGAACGCACGCTGCGCAACGAATTCATGACCAACCTGGCGCGCACGGCGCGGCGCGACAGCCATGAATTGATGGCCGACATCTTCAACTCGCTCGACCGCAACACGGAAAACCGCTTCATGACGGCGCTCGAAGAGCGCAACCGTGAGAGTGCGGAGCGTATCAAGCAGCTGATGTTCACCTTCGACGATCTGATCAAGGTCGACCCGGGCGGCATCCAGACCTTGCTGCGTCAGGTCGAGAAGGAACAGTTGGCGCTGGCCCTCAAGGGGGCATCAGACGAGGTCAAGGACCTGTTCTTCTCCAACATGTCGGAACGCGCCGGCAAGATGATGAAGGAAGACATGGAAGCCATGGGGGCGGTGCGCCTGAAGGACGTGGACGAGGCCCAGTCGGCCATCGTGCAGGTCGCCAAGAACTTGGCCGACAGCGGCGAAATCGTCATCGCCACCGGCGACGAAGAAGGCGAACTGGTGTTCTAGGGCGCGTTTCTTCTCTTTGCCCTGCCCGCTATCGCGCCAGCAACACTTCCCACAATGGACCCGACACAACGGGTGGGGCGTCCCTGCCCTCAAACACCGGCGACGGCTGAAAGGTCACCGTGACGTCGCCGGACGGCATGTCCCAGGTCAGGCCTGCACGGGCATGGCCGACCTCGAAATCCAGAAGCAGTTCGTCGCTCGCGACCAAACCGCCCTCGATGGTAAAATCCATGGACGCGCGGCCGAGCCCGATGGACCGCTTGTCCTTGTCGACCGCACGCTGCAGGGGAGAGCCGAAGATACGCCCTTCCGACAGCGTCACGCGTCCGCCGCCCGACGTGGCGGCCAGCATCTCCGGCCCCGAGCCCCCCACCGCCAATACATCGAGATTACCGTGCAGGCGCCCGGCGACACCGTGCCCGCCCAGCAGGCTTGCCGTCATCAGGGCGGCATCCAGGTCGCTGCCTGACACCGCGAGTGACAGCGCCGTCTTGCCTTCATTCGCCGTGGCTTCCAGGCGGGCGCTGACCGTGCCGCCGAACAGCGGCAACGAGCCGACATCGGCCGCCAGGTTCGGTTCCCCCGTGCGCCACGACAAGCCAAGCCCGCCCGCGCCCAGGTCGACCCCGGGTACCTTCAGGCGCGCCCATTTGATCCGCCCGCGCCCACCGATGGCGAAGCGGCGCGGGGCCGACCCCGCCGCCGGTTGAAACAGTCCGGACAGACGCGCAGCGGCGACCGCGTGGCGCATGTCGAGGGCTCCGGCCGCCAGGTCCAATTCGATCAGCGGTAACTTATCGTCCAGATCAACAGCGACGCGCCCTGTCATGTCCGTTGCGCCCAGGACCAGACTGCGTATGGCAATGTCAACACGCCCGCCCTTCACTTCCGCCTGCAGGCGAGCCGAGGTCTGACCGATCAGGTCGGCCGGCGCCGGCGGCCAGGCGGCAGCCAAAGCCTTGGGGTCATCCAGGTCCAGGTCGATCCCCGTGCTCAGCGCCCAGCGATGGCGGTGGGCCACGGTGCCGCGCATCAGGAGACTGCCCGGCGCCGCATCGAGCATGACCTTGAACGGAACGCGAATACCGTCGCGGAAATCGTTTAACCGGTGCAACTCGGCCTCGACATAGACCGGTTCGCCCCGCAACCGGGCATCGCCCCGCAGGCGCAGCACACGGCCCTCGGACGCGCGCGCGATGCCGGCTTCCGTGGAAATGCCGTCGAGCGTAACGTCACGGTCGAGCCCCGCGTCGGTATATCGCAAGGCACCGCCCTCAATCGTCAGCGCCGCGATCTCCACCCCCGGCAGACCGGATGCCTTGAAGGCCGGCGTCCCCGGCGGCGATGCCTCGCCGTCCAGACGCGGCTTGCCCCGGATGCTCCAGTTGTTGACCCCGTCCGGTCCGCGGTCGAGCCGCAGGCTGGGCCGCACCAGAACAAGGCGGCGGGCCCGAACGGTGCCGCGCGCCAGGGCCCATAGGTCGAGATCGGCCTCCAGCCGCGCGATGCGCAACAGCGGCGGGCTGTCCACGGGAACGAAGCGGTTACCCGGCAAACGCAGGATGACGTCATCGGCGTCTAGGCCCGGCGTTCCCCAAAAGCGCAATTCGGCACTGCCTTTGACCTCGACCTCGTAACCCGTCACCCAGCCGCCGACGGCTGCGATCAGGCGCTCGGCGCCGACCAGAATGGGCACCGCAGCGGCACAGAGCGTCAACCCCATCGCCACGGCGAGGGCGAGGGTCAGGCGTGCCAGGGGCCGCGCGCCCCCGGCGTCAACGTCGTCGGTGATATACGGAGGTTCGGTCAAGGTGCGCTATCTGCTCCCCATCGTGGTTCGCCCCCCATCGTGGCATGTGCCGCCATGGTCAGGTCTTGCGCACGACGATGGTGAATTCCCCGCCTTCGGCGCGGCTCTCGAGCAGGCCGTAGCCCGTGGCGGCGCAGAATTCCTCGAAATCCTTGGGCGCGCTGGGATCCGTTGCGATCACCGTCAGTGTATCGCCAGCCGCCAGCGGCTTCAGGGCCTTTTTTGCCTTGAGCACGGGAAGCGGGCATTTCAGGCCGCGCGCATCCAAAGTCTCCGCCATGTCGTTACCCTCAAGATCGATTAGGAAGTCCGCATTTTTCGGGATGCGCCGGGCCACCGCAAGACCAATCGGCGGCCTAATTACATGGTTACACGGAAATTTCCCACTTCCGGGGCTTTTCTTGGCGAACGGACAGGACTACAACGTGCGGGCCGCGACCCGCCCCGGCCTGTCCCGGCAACACGCACAACTCTGCTGATTCTCCCCTAGATCCGTCAGGAAGCTGATTTGGATATCTATATGCCCATCGCCGAAATGTCGGTGAACGTCCCTCTTATCTTGGCGGTCGGCGCCGGTGTGGGGCTCCTGTCGGGCCTGTTTGGAGTCGGCGGCGGGTTCCTGATGACACCGCTGCTGTTCTTCATCGGCATCCCATCGGCCGTGGCCGTGGCGACCGGGGCAAGCCTGATCGTCGCCGCGTCGATTTCCGGGGTGCTGGCCCATTGGAAACGCGGCAACGTCGACTTCCGCATGGGCGGCTTCCTTCTGGTCGGCGGCGTCGTTGGGTCATCGGTCGGGGTCTGGCTATTCACCGTGCTGCGCGAACAGGGTCATATCGACCTTGTCATCCGCGTCAGTTACGTCGTGTTCCTGGCGATTATCGGCGGTCTGATGCTGGTGGAAAGTGCGCGCGCCATGATGCGCAAGAAGAAGAACCAGTCCCGTCGCGACCATATGCACAATTGGCTGCACGGCCTGCCGTTCAAGGTCCGGTTCCGCCGTTCCAGGCTGTATATCAGCGCCCTGCCGCCGCTTGCCGTCGGCCTGTTCGTCGGCCTTCTGGCCGGCATCATGGGCGTGGGCGGCGGCTTCGTCATGGTTCCCGCGATGATCTACGTCCTGGGCATGCCGACGGCGGTGGTGGTCGGTACGTCCCTGTTCCAGATCATCTTCGTTTCGGCCAACGTGACCATCCTGCAGTCAGCGACCAACCAGACGGTGGACATCGTGCTGGCGCTGATCCTGCTGATCGGCGGCGTGCTCGGCGCCCAGTTCGGCGCCCGCCTGGGGGCAAAGATGCAGGGCGAACAACTGCGCGGGCTGTTGGCGCTGATCGTTCTCGGCGTCTGCGCCAAACTGACTTACGAGCTTGTTCTGCAACCGGCCGATCTGTTCTCCATCGCTGAAGTCGCCCGCTATTGAGCTTCGTCCGGCAGGTGTGGTGACGAATTCTGTCCCGATTTCGAGAAAATCGCCGCTCTAGAGCAAATTAAGGGTTTTACAGTGGAGAGTGCTATATTATTACTTCCTCTAGGGGTGCAGGATTTCCTTGTAATTTCACGCGGTTACAAACCTGGCCCGCTGCATTTTCGCGCTAAGCCCACCGGGATACAGAGTTGGATATCTACCTCCCCATCGCCGAGATGTCGGTCAACGCATTCGCGATTTTCGGCATGGGCGCAGGCGTGGGGTTTCTTTCCGGGCTTTTCGGCGTGGGCGGCGGCTTTCTGATGACCCCGTTGCTCATCTTCACCGGCATTCCACCCGCCGTCGCCGTGGCGACCGAGGCCAACCAGATCGTGGCGGCATCCGTGTCCGGCGTGCTGGCCCATTGGAAACGCGGCAACGTCGACCTGAAAATGGGCATGGTGTTGCTGGTCGGCGGCGTCATCGGATCGTCGGCCGGGGTCTGGCTGTTCACCGTGCTGCGCGAACTGGGTCAGGTCGATCTGGTCATCAAGCTCTGCTACGTCGTGTTCCTGTCGATCATCGGCGGCCTGATGCTGGTCGAAAGCGTGCGCGCCATGATGGCGCGCAAACGCGACGTTCCGCGCCGCCAGCACACGCACAACTGGCTGCACGGGCTGCCATTCAAGATGCGATTCCGTCGTTCCAGGCTGTATATCAGCGCCCTGCTGCCGCTCGGCGTCGGCATTTTCGTGGGCCTTTTGGCCGCCATCATGGGGGTCGGCGGCGGCTTTGTTATGGTCCCGGCCATGATCTATCTGCTCGGCATGCCGACGTCGGTCGTCGTCGGGACCTCCCTGTTCCAGATCATCTTCGTCACCGCCAACGTCACCGTGCTGCAATCGGTGACCAACCAGACCGTGGACGTGGTGCTGGCCCTGATCCTGCTGTTCGGCGGCGTCATCGGGGCCCAATTCGGCGCAAGGTTCGGCGGACGCATCCGCGGCGAACAACTGCGCGGCATGCTGGCGCTGATCGTGCTCGCGGTCTGCGCCAAGCTGACTTACGACCTGGTCGCGACGCCCGTGGATCTTTACTCCATCGGCTTGGCAGGGCACTGACAATGCGACAATTAATCCCCTTCCTGACCATCCTGCTGGCGCTCACCCTGCCCGACCGCGCCCAGGCCCGCGACATCACCATCGACCTGACGGATCCCATCGTGTCGATCACGACCGGGTTCACGGGCACGGACCTGTTGCTCTACGGCGCCGTGAAACAGGCCGGCGATCTGGTTGTCGTCGTGCGCGGCCCGGCACGGGACGAGGTCGTGCGCCGCAAGGAAAAAATGCTCGGCGTTTGGGTCAACCAGGATGAACTGGTGTTTGACAAGGTGCCCTCGTTCTACCGGGTCTCCAGCAACCGCCCACTCAAGGAATTCATGAACGCGGCCGACGCCGACCGCCTGCAGATCGGACTGGAAAACCTCGACCTGCGCGCCAAGGTTTCGGGCAAGCTGCTGCCCGAAGCGCCTTATGAGTTCCGCGAAGGTCTGATTCGCAACCTACAGCGCATCGGCCTGTACATGACCAAGCCGGACAACGTGGTGTTCCTATCTGAACAGCTTTTCCGCACACGCCTGCGGTTTCCGGCCAACGTCTCGGTCGGCACCTTCACCATCGAGGTCTACCTGTTCCGCGACAACAAACTGCAATCGACGGCAACGACGCTGCTGACCGTGCGCAAGTTCGGGGTCGAGGCCCAAGTCTATGATCTCGCCCATCGCTACTCGCTGGCTTACGGCGTGCTTGCCGTGATCATCGCCGTGGTGGCAGGATGGGCGGCGAACGCGGCATTCCGAAAGGGATAATCCGATGACCGACGCCAAACAGCCGACCGGCGCCGCCCAGCCGGACGACGATCAGCTTACGTTCCTCTGTGTCGTCGACCGATCCGAGGAAATGTCCCGCGCCGTGCGCTTTGCCAGCCTGCGGGCGCGCAACGCCAATCGCCGTGTGGCCTTGCTTTACGTGACCGAACCCGCCGAATTCCAGCACTGGATGGCGATCGGTGAGCGCATGCGCGAGGAAGCCCGCGAGGAAGCCGAGGAAATGGTGCAGGCCGTGGCCTCGGTGGTGCAACGCATCACGGGCAAGATTCCGCCAGTCTATATCCGCGAGGGTAAGGTCGCCGAGGAACTGATCAAGCTGATCGACGAGGAACAGAACATCGCCCTTCTCGTCCTGGGTGCCGCCACCGGCAACGAAGGCCCGGGACCGCTGATCGAACTATTGGTCGAGAAACAGGCCGGGCGCCTACGCGTGCCGATCACAATCGTGCCCGGCAATCTGACCGACGCGCAGCTCGACGCGATCTGCTGATCGCCTTTTCCCGTACCATCAAACGCGTCTGCCAGAACTGGGCCTTGAGAACTAGCGATGTTCGGGGTTTGGCCCGGGATAATCCGGCTGCATTTCCGGGCCCGCCAGACGAAAGGCCTCCAGCTCGGCGCAAGCGGCGTCGATTTCCAGGATCAGCGGGAACTTATCCAGCGGGAATCCGTACCAGCGCGCGTTGAACAACACGGGCACCAGGTAAATATCGGCAACGCTCGGGCTTTCACCGTAACAGAACGTCGTCTTGCGCGGCCGTTGCCGTAACATCGTCTCCAGCGTCGTCAGACCGGCTGTGATCCAATGGGCGTACCAGGCCATGGATTGTTCCTCGCTCCAACCTTCATTGTCGGTCAGGTGGTCACGCACCCGGTGATTGTGGATGGCGTGAATTTCGCTGGCGATGAATTGGGCGAATGAAATGGCGTCCATCCGGTCCTTCGGGTCTTCCGGGAAAACGGACGGATCCGGATAGGTCCGCTCCAACCAATCAATGATCGCCGTCGATTGGCTGAAGACCCGACCATCGATTTCAATCGCGGGCAAAAGCCTCTGCGGGTTGATGCGCTGATAGTCGTCGGACTGCATGTTCTCGACAGCGATATAGTCGTAGGGCACCTTTTTCAGGTTCATCGTGGTTCGAACCCGTTGCCCGGCGGAGTTCCGATAGCGGGAATACAGTTTGATGGTCATGTTTCCGATCCTCTAATTGGTTGGTCCGGACCATTTGTCGAGGGCCCGTTTCAGGTCTTCGAAATGTTGGGTCATCACAGCACCCGCGCGTTCGGCGGACCGGGACCGGATCGCCCTGGCGATCGGCCAGTGTTCTTCCTGAAGCCCCTTCCATTCCTCGATCGGAACGGCTTCCTTGAAATCAAGGGCGCGGTATTCCTCAAGGGCCATGAGGATCATCTGCGCCAGATAGTCGTTGCCCGAGGCCAGGGCGACGGCGGTATGGATTTCCATATTCAGATCGGTCTCCCGAGAATCGGGAGCGGCCATTTCGCCCATCAAGATGATCGGGCGCTCAATCGCCCGAATTTGTTCCTCGCTGGCATTGACCGCCGCCAGGCGCGCGGCCTGCACCTCCAACAAGGTGCGCACTTCCCAGATCTGCAACAGGGATTCGCGGCGGTCGATCAGGTGTCGGCGACGCAGATCGTTGGCATCCAGCGCGCGGACGGAGCGCACATAACGCCCGTCGCCGTGGCGGCTTTCCACAATCCCCTGCGATTGCAGCACGCGGAAGGCCTCGCGCAGAACCGGCCGGCTGACCTGCCAGCGGTCCGCCAGCACCCGCTCGGGCGGGAATTTGTCGCCCACCTGCAAGGTGCCGGACTCGATGAGCCCCATGATCTGCTCGATGATCGACTGATGACGGAGGACCGCCTTGACCGGGGAAAACGACAGGACGGCATCCGCTTTATCCGGGGTTTCGAGCACCATGGCGTTCTCCGTCAATTCGACCGGGCGGGCGAAATCACCCGCGCGTTGCGTCGTCCTACAAATATCCATATCAAACAAAAAATGGAATAGATAGATAATTGGGTTGCCCAATTTTAAACCCAGAGATACCTTTTCCCATCGGTCTCGGCCGTCCCATCCCATTCGATACCCCCCATTCAACGCACAGGAGGCCCCAACGATGGCGCAAACACAGGAACAGGCAATCGACGAAATGGTCGCGGCCCTGGCCGGAGAAAAAATGCCCGACTGGTCCGTGCAACAGCGCCTGGCGGTCGGCTGCCGGATCCTGGCGGCACATGGTCACGGAAGCGGCCTGGCCGGTCAGTTCACAGCCCGGGGGGATGAGCCGGACACCATGTGGACCCTGCCCTACGGGCTTGGTTTCGAGCAGGTGACAGCATCCGATTATCTTCTCGTCGACGGCGACCTGAAGGTCATCAATGGCAAAGGTACGCCGAACATGGCGAACCGCTTTCACATCCATGTCTACCGCGCGCGCACCGACGTGCAGTCCATCGTCCATACCCACCCCCCCTATTCATCGGCCCTGTCGATGATCGGCGAACCGCTGCGGGTCGCCCATATGGATACGATGGCGTTTTTCGATGACGTCGCGCATCTTCCCCATTGGCCGGGCGTGCCCTTCGGTGACGAGGAAGGCGAGATCATCACCAATGCAATCGGGGACAAATCCGCGATCCTGCTGGCCCATCACGGCCAGCTTTGCGCCGGCAACACCATCGAATCCGCCTGCGTCATGGGGATTTTCTTCGAACACGCGGCGCGCATCCAATTGGCGGCAATGGCGGCGGGTGACATTAAGGAAGTCGATCCGGAACTGGGCAAACTGGCCCATGCCTGGCGCCACAAGCCGGAAGCGATGAACGTGACGTTCCGGTATTTCGCGCGGGCCATCCTGGAACAGCCGGCCCATCCGCTAAGCTGATCAGGCGGCGGCTGTCCGCAGGGCGCCGATGGTCTTGGCGTAGTCGTCGCCTTTGAACACGGCGCTGCCGGCGACCAGAACGTCGGCCCCGGCATCGACCACGGACTTGATGGTGTCCGTATTAACGCCGCCGTCGACCTCAAGCTCAATGGGCCGATTGCCGATCATCTCGCGGATGCGTTTGATCTTGGGCAATTGGGACGGCATGAAGCTTTGCCCGCCGAAGCCCGGATTCACGGACATCACCAGGATCAGGTCCAGGCGGTCGAGCACGTATTCGATGGCGCTTTCCGAGGTGCCGGGATTGAGCGACACCCCTGCCTTTTTCCCCAGGTCCTTGATCGCCTGGAGTGAACGGTCGAGGTGCTTGTCCGCCTCCGCATGGACCGTGATGATGTCGGCCCCGGCGTCAGCATACTCCTTGAGGAACGGCTGCGCCGGGTCGATCATCAAGTGCACGTCGAGGGGCTTGGCGGTATGCGGGCGGATCGCCTTCACCACCATGGGGCCGATGGTCAGATTGGGCACGAAATGCCCGTCCATGACATCGACGTGCACATAGTTACAGCCGGCGGCATCGATCGCCCGGATTTCCTCGCCCAACCGCGCAAAGTCGGCGGACAGGATGGACGGCGCGATCTTGATGTCCCGGCCCATGACGCTGCGCCGCCCTTAGGCGGCTTTCTCCGCTTCGCCGGCGTAGGTCCCGGCGCAAGCGGCGCTGTTCAACTGCGCGCGCTTCAGCAACGCAGCCTGGGCGGCGGGCACATTCGCAGCCTCGCCCTTCCAGGCCTTCAGCGCACTTTGCTGCAGGGCGCGACCATAGGAATAGCTGAGCGCCCAGGGCAGCGGGCCGTGGTTGGCGTTCATGGCGTTGAGGTTGCGGGTCGCTTCCTCTTCCGACTGACCGCCGGACAGGAACATGATCCCCGGCACGGCCGTCGGCACGCAACGCTTCAGCACCTTCACCGTGCGCGCGGCGATCTCGTCGGTCGAGGCCTGCTGCGGACAATCCGACGCGGAAATGATCATGTTCGGCTTCAGGATCGTGCCTTCAAGCTGCACACCCTGCAGGTAAAGCTCGTGATAGACCGCTTCCAGGGTCCTGGTTGTGACGTCTTCGCAGACATCAATGGTGTGCTTGCCGTCCATCAGGACTTCTGGTTCGACGATCGGCACCAGTCCGCCTTCCTGGCAGATGCGGGCATAGCGCGCCAGCGCGTGGGCGTTGGTGTGGATGCAGTAATCGGACGGCATGCCGTCACCGATGGTGATGACCGCGCGCCATTTGGCGAAACGCGCCCCCAGCGTAACGTATTTGGCAACCCGTTCCGGCAGGCCGTCGAGCCCCTCGGTCAATTTCTCATTCGGGCTGCCGGACAGCGTCTTGGCACCGCCGTCGACCTTGATCCCCGGAATGACGTTTTCCGCCTGCAGCAGCTGCACCAGGGTGGTGCCGTCGTCTGCCTTCTGGCGGATGGTTTCATCATACAAAATGGCGCCGGAAATGAACTTGCCGATACCCTTGGTGCGGAACAGCAGTTCGCGGTAATCGCGACGCACCGTTTCCGTGGACTCGACCCCGATGGAATCAAACCGTTTCTTGATCGTGCCCGTACTTTCGTCGGCGGCCAGAAGCCCCCGGTGATTATCGACCATTTCCCGCGCCGTGGCGGCCAAAACATCAAGGTTCATCATTCGTCCCCTGTGCCCCTGCTTATCCCTAGTTGATCCGTGATTTTGCTTCGGCGACCACGGCATCCGCCGTAATGCCGAAATGCTTGTACAGCTCACCCGCCGGCGCCGAAGCGCCGAACCCTGTCATGCCGACGAACCCGCCGTCCGAACCGATGTAGCGGTCCCAACCCATGCGGATCGCGGCTTCGACCGCCACCCGCACCGTGCCCGGGCCAAGCACTTTGTCCCGGTAAGCCTGGTCCTGTTCCTCGAACAATTCCCACGACGGCATGGAAACGACCGCAGTACCGATTCCGTCGGCCTGCAGCATATCCCGCGCCGCCATGGCGATGGACACTTCCGAGCCCGTCGCCATCAGTGTCACCTTGCGCGCGCCCTCGGCCTCGGCCAGGACATAGGCACCTTTCGCGGACTTGTTCTCGGCCCCCGCGTCCTTGCGCAGCAACGGCACGCCCTGGCGCGTCAGCACCATGCCGGACGGGCCATCGAACCGCTCCACCGCCAGTTCCCAGCATTCCGCGGTCTCGATCGGGTCGCAGGGCCGGAACACGGCGAAATTCGGCATGGCGCGCAGACTGGCCAGCGTTTCCACCGGCTGGTGGGTCGGACCGTCTTCGCCGAGACCGATGGAATCGTGAGTCAGCACATAGACCACGCGCTGTTCCATCAGCGCCGACAGGCGCATGGCGCCGCGCATGTAATCGGCAAACACCAGGAACGTCCCGCCGTAGGGAATGAACCCGCCGTGCAGGGCGATGCCGTTCATGGCTGCGGCCATGCCGTGCTCGCGCACGCCGTAATACATGTAGCGGCCCGAGAAATCGTCGGGTGTGACGGGCTCCAGCCCCTTGGCCTTGGTGTTGACCGAGCCGGTCAGGTCTGCGGAGCCGCCGATCAGGTTGGGCACGGCGGCGCAAAGCAGATCGAGGAACTTGCCCGACGCCTGCCGGGTCGCCCATTTCGGGGCCTCCTCGACAACGGCCTTCTTGTAATCGAGAACCGCCTGTTTCCAGCCGTCAGGCAGCGTGCCGGCCACGCCGCGTTCGAACGCGGCCTTGTCCTTGGACCCATCAAGACGGCCCTGCCACCCGGCGCGAACTTCCGCGCCCCGGTTGCCAGCGGCGCGCCAAGCGTTCAACACGTCGGCCGGGATCGTGAACGGCGCATGGGGCCAGCCCATTTTTTCCCGCGCCAGGACGAGTTCGTCGTCGCCGAGCGGCGCCCCATGGGTGCCCGAGGTCCCCTGCTTGTTGGGTGAGCCGTAACCGATGATGGTGCGGCAGGCGATCATGGAGGGCGTATTCGTCCCCCGCGCCTTTTCGATGGCTGCCGCGACGGCGTCAGGGTCATGGCCGTCGACCGCCTGCACGTCCCAGCCGGAGGCCGTGAAGCGCGCCATCTGGTCGTCGGAAACGGACAGGTCCGTGCCGCCGTCGATGGAAATGCGGTTGTCGTCCCACAGCACGATCAGCTTGCCCAGCTTCAGGTGCCCGGCCATGGAAATGGCTTCGTGGCTGATGCCTTCCATCAGGCAGCCGTCACCGGCGATGACATATGTATGATGATCGACCAGGGCGTCGCCGAAGCGCGCATTATGCAGCCGTTCCGCCAGCGCCATGCCGACGGCGGTGGCGATGCCCTGCCCCAGCGGCCCGGTCGTCGTCTCGATTCCCGGCGCGTGGCCGTATTCGGGATGGCCAGCGGTCTTGGAACCCAACTGGCGGAAGTTCTCCAGCTCGCTCATGGGCATGCCCGGGTAGCCGGTCAGATGCAGCAAGCTATAGAGCAGCATCGACCCGTGGCCCGCCGACAGCACGAAGCGGTCGCGGTCCGGCCATTTCGGGTCCGACGCATCGAACTTCAGGAACCGGGTGAACAACACCGTCGCCGCATCGGCCATGCCCATGGGCATGCCCGGATGGCCGGAATTGGCCCTTTGCACGGCATCGGCGGAAAGGAATCGGATGGCATTCGCCATGTCTTGATGGGATACGGCAGGGGTGGCCGACGCTTGCGCGGCCACGCTCGAACCGTTGTCTGGAGCCGTCATGGGAGTCTCCTGAAGCGGACGTCGCCGCCGCCCGACGAACCAGGGAATCTGGCCGGATTTCAGGACCGGACGGCTGCGGCATGAATAACCGTTCGCCGTGCCCAGGGCAAGCCGCCAAACGGGGATAAATCGGGCATAACGGGGAAAACTTGTCGTCACGCAGGGCGGCCCCTAGATTAAGGCCCTAAGACAGCCCGAACACAAGGATGCATGCCGTGCACGTTCAACAGTCGATCGAGAGAAAACTGACCGAATCCCTCACGCCGGACCATCTTGAGGTGATCAACGAAAGCCACATGCATTCGGTGCCCCCGGGATCGGAAAGCCATTTCAAGGTGATCGTCGTCTCTTCCCGGTTCGACGGCCTGAACCGAATCAAACGCCACCAGACGGTCAACGCCGTTCTGGCGGACGAACTCGCCGGCCCCATTCACGCCCTATCCATGGAAACTTACACGGCCGGAGAATGGCAAACGCGCGGCGGACGCACCCTGGCGTCCCCCCAATGCATGGGCGGCGCCAAGGCCGAGGCCGGGTGAGAGCCCTCCCGCCACCGGGCTATTTTCCGCCCCTGCTTCTCCCCTGCCCTGCACCCGCGTCGGGACGCATTAGTAATTTCTTTGCTGCGGTGCAAAATTCACGCTTGAAATTTTCGCCGATGAGGTCGATGTTCACGCCTCCAGCATACTTCGGGCCCGTGCCCGGTTTTTTTTATGTCTATCCAGAACAGTCATTCCGTTAAAAATCAGAGAGCAATTCTCATGGTGACCTTCCCCCGTCTGCTTTCCCTGTCCGCCGTATGGGCGCTCGCCGCCGTCGTGTTCGCGACAGTATCCGACCCCGCCGCCGCCCAACAGGGCCCGATGCCGGTGACCGTGGCCAAACCCCTGATCAAGAAGATCACCGAATGGGATGAATACACCGGTCGCTTTGAGGCGACGAACCGGGTGGAGATTCGCGCCCGGGTGTCAGGTTTTCTGGAATCGATCCATTTCAAGGACGGCGACCTGGTCAACAAGGGTGACCTGCTGTTCGTCATCGACCCGCGCCCGTTTGAGGCCCAATTGGATGTCGCCAAGGCATCGCTGGAAGCCGCCAAGACCCGCGTCAATCTGGCTGAACGCGAATTCAAGCGCGCCGAAAGCCTGTTGAAACGCAACAACATCTCGCGCGAGACCTTCGATCAGCGCCAAGCCGAACTTGCAACAGCACAGTCCACGGTACTGTCGGCCCAGGCGCAGGCCCGCATTGCCAAACTGAATCTGGAATTCACCCAGGTGAAGGCGCCGATTTCCGGGCGCATCTCCGACGCCCGGGTCGATGTCGGCAACCTGGTTGAGGGCGGCTCGGCCCAATCGACCCTGCTGACGAGCTTGGTCTCCATTGATCCGATCCTGTTCACCTTTTCCGCATCGGAAGCCGAATTCCTGAAGTATTCCCGGCTTGACGCCACGGGGCGGCGGGATTCGTCACGAAGTGCCGCAAACCCTGTGTTCGTGCGCCTGATGGACGAAGACAGCTTCACCCGCGAGGGCCGCATGAGCTTCGTCGACAACGAACTGTCGCCCAACACGGGCACCATTCGCGCCCAGGCCGTGTTCGAAAATTCATCGGGCTTTCTGGTGCCGGGTGTGTTCGGGCGTCTGCGTCTGATCGGATCCGACGAATACGAAGCGGTGCTGATCCCCGATGCCGCCGTGGTCTCGGATCAGAGCAAGAAAATGGTGCTGATCGTCGATGCCGAAGGCAACGTGAAGGCAGCGCCCGTCGACATGGGCCCCCTGCACGAAGGCCTGCGCGTCATCCACGGCGGGCTTGGCCGCGACGACAGGATCGTCGTCAAAGGCATTCAGCGTGCGCGGCCGGGCGGCAAGGTCATCGCCAAGGAGGCCGACCTGCTGCCTGATGGTACAATCATGGTTCGCTCGGGGTCCTGACGTCTCATGCGCTTTACACATTTTTTCGTCGATCACCCGATCTTCGCATCGGTTATCTCGATCCTCATCACGCTGCTGGGTTTCATCGCCTATCTGAGCCTGCCCGTCGCGCAGTATCCTGAAATCGCGCCGCCGACCATCCAGATCACCGCGACCTATCCAGGCGCGTCGGCGGAAACCGTGGCCGACACGGTGGCGACGCCGCTGGAACAGGAAATCAACGGCGTCGAAGGCATGCTTTACGCCAAGTCGGAAGCCACCGGCGACGGCGTGCTGAACCTGCAGGTCACCTTCAAGCTGGGCACCAACCTGGACGACGCCCAGGTCCAGGTGCAGAACCGGGTTTCCATCGCCGAGGCCCGCCTGCCCGAGGAAGTCCGCCGCTTGGGCGTGACCGTGAAGAAAAGCTCGCCTGACCTGATGATGGTCATCCACCTATTGTCGCCGGACGGGTCGCGCGACCAGCTTTACATCTCCAACTACGCGCGGACCCAGGTCCTCGACCGCCTGGCCCGCATCCCCGGCGTCGGCGAGGCCCGCGTGTTCGCCGAACGCGCCTATTCCATGCGCATTTGGCTGGATCCGGAACGCATCGCCAATTTCAACCTGACGGCCGGCGAGGTCGTCGCGGCCCTGCGTCAGAACAACGTGCAGGTGGCATCAGGCATCATCAACCGCCTGCCCGTGCCCAAGCCGGCGGCGTTCGAGCTGAACGTGGAAACCCAGGGCCGCCTGATCGCACCCGAAGCCTTCGGCGACATCGTCGTCAAGCGCGGCGAAGGCACCGGCGTGGTCCGCGTGCGCGACATCGCGCGGGTTGAACTGGGGGCGCAGGATTACCAGACCACGGCCTATCTCGACCGCTCGACGGCCCTGCCCATCGTCATCATGCAGCGCCCGGGCTCCAACGCCCTGGAGACGGCGCAGCAGGTCATCGACGCCATGGACGACTTGGCCAAGGACTTTCCCGAAGGCCTGAAGCACACCATCGTCTACAACCCGACCGAATTCATCGCCCGCTCCGTCGACGCGGTCTACACGACCATCGGCGAGGCGATCATCCTGGTGATCCTGGTCATCCTGGTGTTCCTGCAGAACTTCCGCGCCGCCATCGTGCCCATCGTCGCCATTCCGGTATCGTTGATCGGCACCTTCCTGGTCATGGGGATGCTCGGCTATTCGATCAACAACCTGACCCTGTTCGGCCTGGTCCTGGCCATCGGGGTCGTGGTCGATGACGCCATCGTCGTGGAGGAAAACGTCGAACGCTATCTGGCCAAGGGGCTGAGCGCGCGCGAAGCCGCCCACAAGACCATGGACGAAGTCGGCGGCGCCATCGTCGCCATGTCCCTGGTGCTGGTCGCGGTATTCCTGCCGACGGGCTTCATCACCGGCATTTCCGGCCAGTTCTACCGCCAGTTCGCCATCACCGTGGCAACGGCGACCATGATCTCGATGATTGTGTCGTTGACCCTGTCGCCGGCCCTGTGCGCGCTGTTGCTCAAGGCCAACCACGGCAGCACGGAACGTCAGGGCTTCATGCGGCCCCTGATGATGCCCATCGACAAGTTCACGGCCGCCTTCAACTGGGGGTTCGAACGCCTGAACATCGCCTATACGGAAGGCACCAAGCGGTTCGTGCGCAAGGCCGCCATCGTGCTGACCGTCTATGTCGGCTTGCTTGGCCTGACGGTCTATGAATTCAAGACCACGCCCACGGGCTTCATCCCGGAACAGGATCAGGGCTACCTGATCACGGTCGTTCAGTTGCCGGCGGGGTCATCCCTGGCGCGCACGGACGAAGTCGTGCGCCGCGCCATCGATATCATCCTGAAGCATCCGGACGTTGAACACGCCGTCGGCTTCGCCGGGTTCGACGCCGCAACCTTCACCAACGCGCCCAACGGCGGCGCCATTTTCGTGCCCATGAAGCCGATCGCCGACCGCGACAAACGGGGGGCGACCGTCAACAAGGTGCTGGGTGAGTTGCAGGCACAACTGTTCCAGATCGAGGACGCGATGATCTTCCTGGTCGCCCCCCCGCCCGTGCGCGGCATCGGCCGTGGCGGCGGCTGGAAGCTTTATGTCCAGGATCGCCGTGGACGCGGCATCGAGGCCCTTCAGGCCGCGGCGCAGAGCCTTGTTGCCGCCGCCAACAAGGAACCGGGCCTGACCCGCGTGTTCTCGCTGTTCAATTCCGCGACGCCCAAGATCTACGCCGACATCGACCGCGTGAAGGCGGAAATCCTCGATGTGCCGGTGGAAAATGTGCTTGAGGCGCTGGAGGTCTATATCGGCTCCGCCTACGTCAACGACTTCAACTTCTTAGGGCGAACCTTCCGCGTCACGGCACAGGCCGACGGTGAATTCCGCGACCGGCCGGGCGACGTGGCCAAACTGTATGCGCGTTCGACCAATGGCGACATGGTGCCCATCGGCTCTCTCGCCACGTTCCGGGACATCACCGGGCCGCACCGCGTGCCGCGCTATAACCTCTACCCCGCCGCCGAGGTCCAGGGCGCCAAGCTGCCCAGCATCTCGACCGGCGAAAGCCTGGATAAGATGGACGCCTTGGCGGCCAAGGTCCTGCCCGACGGGTTTTCCTACGAGTGGACGGAAATCGCCCTGCAGCAGAAACTGGCCGGCGATACGGCGGTGTTTGCCTTCGGTCTGGCGGTGGTGTTCGTGTTCCTGTTGCTGGCGGCCCTTTATGAAAGCTGGGCCCTGCCTTTGGCGGTCATCCTGATCGTGCCCATGTGCCTGCTGGCCTCGATCGTCGGGCTCAACCTGCGCGGCATGGAGTCCAACATCCTGGCCCAGGTCGGCTTCGTCGTGCTGATCGCGCTGGCGGCCAAGAACGCCATCCTGATCGTCGAATTCGCCAAACAGGCCGAAGAAGAAGGCATGACCGCCGTCGATGCCGCCATCAACGCGGCCAAGACCCGCCTGCGTCCGATCCTGATGACGTCCTTCGCCTTCATCCTGGGCGTGGTGCCGTTGATGATCGCCGATGGTGCCGGTGCGGAAATGCGCCAAGCCTTGGGCACCACCGTGTTCTCGGGCATGGTCGGGGTGACGTTCTTCGGCCTGATCTTCACGCCCACCTTCTATGTCGCCTGCCGTTGGCTGGCCGACAAGATGCGCGCCCTGATGGGCCGGCAGACCCCGGCGACCTAACGGAGGCTGCCGGGGGCCCGCGGCTCGTCGGGCGTGGGAACGTAAGTGAAGTCGTAGGCGACGATGATGTGGCCGATGGTTCCGTCCGCGCCGGCTAGCGGCAGATACACGGATTCGAACGCGGTCGGCAGGTTCTTTTCCACGGCCTCGACATAGGCCACGGCGCGCATGGGCTGCCCGGCGTTAAGGACAGAGCGGTAGCGCGCAAGCACCCCCGCCGCTCCCCGCTTGTAGGTTTCGGCGATCAATTGGCCCGTGCCGTCCACCCCCAGGACCAAGGACAGGCCCGTGCCCGAGAACCGGCAGCGGAATTCCCGGCCGCCGTCGAGCACGTCCCGCACCACGACATGCGGCACGATCTTGTGAATATCCATGAGTTGGATATCGGTCCAGGCCGGGTACGGCCGGTCGCCGCGCTTGGTCTGCCAATAATTGAACAGGGTCCGCGTGATGGGGGAGCGTAAATCCTCCGCCGCTGTGACGTCGCCGATCAGGTTGGGGGTTTCGTTCTCGGCCACGGCGGACCTTTGAGCACAGTTATATGACGCTGGATGAAGAACTCATACCAACCCCAGGATGCTGCGGCAAAGTTTTCCTTGTTCGCGGCGTCGCCGGATCAACTCTTGCCCGGCTTGCGGAACTTGATCCCCAGGTCCTCTTCATACAGCTTGATCATGGAGCTTTTCGGGCCCTGGCCGTAGCCGGCTTCCAGCGCCCGTTCGTAGATCGCCGTCATGGCGTCGGCCAGCGGTGTGGCGGCGTCCGCGTCCTTGGCCAAGCTTTGCACGTTCACGATGTCCTTGTAGGCCCCCTGCATCGGGAAATCGCCCGAGAAGTCGCCGTTCAGGACCTTGGGCACGAAATGCTCCGAGGCAAAGGACCGAGACGATCCCGTCAACACCAGCTTTTCCAATGCCTCAACCCCCATCCCGGATTTGAGGGCCAGCGGCAGCAGTTCGCAGAACGCCGCGATGTTGATGTTATAGATCACGTTGTTCAGGCCCTTCATGGCCTGCCCGGCGCCAAGCGGCCCGGAATGGATGATTTCCTCGCCACAGGCCTTGAGGAACGGCAGGGCCGCGTCATAGCCCTCCTTGGTGCCGCCGAACATGATGGTCAGCGTGCCGTCCGCCGCCCGCCGGGGCAGGCCGGAAATCGGGCAGTCGAAATAGGCAATGCCACGGGCTGCCGCGTCCTCGGCGATGGCGAGCGCATCGGGCCGTTTCATGGTGGTGGCGTCCAGCACCGTGATCCCCGCCCGTTCGGCATCGGCAATGCCGCCCGGGCCGTTGCCGCCCGGGCCGAACATGACGTCGCGCACCTGCGGCGCGTCGGGCACGCAGATGATGACCGTGCCGGCCTTTTCCGCAACCTCGGCTGGGCTGGCACAGGCGACGGCGCCCGCATCGATCAACAGCTTCAGCGCCTCCGGCACGGGATCATAGACGAAAACCGTCTCGGCCGCCTTGACCAGGTTAAGCGCCATGCCCCGGCCCATGGTGCCAAGGCCGATGAAACCAACAGCGGGAAGTGTCATGGAGGTATCCTCTTTACGTTTGTTCTTTGATCGGCGACGTCGTGTTTATCCCTTATCCGCGATCCAGGGTCACCTCGACAACGCCCAAGTCACCGAAATCGGCCACAGCGCGGTCGCCGGGGGCGACGGCCTCGATGCCCGTGCAGGTGCCGGTCGACACCCACTGCCCCGCCGTCAGGCCGCGCCCGCGCCGGGACAGCCCGTTGACCAGCCACAGCAGGGAATTCAGCGGATCACCCAGCGCCATGGAACCGACGCCCTTGCCCCGTTCCGCGTCGTTGATCCGCATGACCACGCCATGGTCGCGGAAATCCATATCCGGGGTGAAGGGTTTCGCGGCGCCCAGGACCAGCGCAACATTGACGCCGCCATCGGCGACCAGCAGCGGCAGCATGGCGCCCCCCTCGGGCCCGCCCTCGAAGCGTCGGCCGACGACCTCGATGGCGCCCGCCACCTGGTCGACGGCGGCGCGGACGTCGGCGATCTCATAGCCGCCGTCCCGCGCCGGCAGATCGGCGCTCAGGCGAAAGGCGAATTCGCCCTCGACCGCCAGGGTGTGGGCGACGGACGGCACCCCGGCCCCGCTTTGCGCCATGAACGACTGCGCCACCGCGCCGAACCAGGGCTCATCCGTGCCCAGCTTTTCCTGGGACGCCTTGCTTGAGGAGCCGATCTTGAAGGCCGCGACGGGCGCCCCGCATAACCGATCGACTTCGCCCTGCACGCCATAGCCCTCGTCCAGGGTCCGAGGCAGGGTCACGGCATTGAGATCGACCGTCCCGCCGTCCCGGCGGGCGGTCCAGAGTTGATTTGCAAGATCGGCAAGGGCGGGAGAAAGCGTTGCGGCCGCCTGCGCGGCCTGCGGATCGGATGACATGGGGATGGGTCCTCTGGATGGGGTTGTTTGCTGGGCGCGGCCAAACGGCCGCCGGTTTTCACCACCTTAGATGGCCCATCGGCCCCTGTGCCATCCCAAAATCACCTGTTCATTTGTACGACATCCGAATGCCCCGGAAAAAATCCACAAGTTTGTTCGACCTGCTGACGGCTCCTCTTGCGTTGCCAGCGCTTCAAGGATTAGTGTTCTGGTTATGTTCTTGTGCGCCAAAAATCATCAGATACTCACTCCCGTGGCCCATCAACGCCTCGCGCTGCCGGTATTCACATCCCGCGTTTCCGCCGGTTTTCCCAGCCCGGCAGAAGATTTCACGGATGGCGTTCTCGATCTCAACGACCTCATAGAACGTCCGGCGGCAACCTTCATCGTACGGGTCTCCGGCTGGTCCATGTCCGGGGCGGGCATCTTCGACGGTGACCTTCTGATCGTGGACCGCAGCCTCAAGTCCCGATCGGGGCAGATCGTCGTCGCGGTCACGGCTGGGGAAATGGTGGTCAAACGCCTGCGTCTGAAGGGGGGGCGCTGGTGGCTGGTTCCTGAAGCGCCGGAACATGACGAATTCAAAGCCGTGGAAATGAGCGAGGACTCGGAAATCTGGGGCGTCGTCAAGAACGTGGTCCGGTGTCTGACGTGACCCGCGTCTTTGCCCTGGCCGACGCGAATAATTTCTACGCCTCGTGTGAACGTGTGTTCCAACCGGAACTGCGCGGCAAGCCCACGGTGGTTTTATCCAACAACGACGGCTGCGTGATCGCCCGTTCGCCGGAAGCCAAGGCCATGGGCATCGCCATGGGCGCCCCCTTCTTTAAGCTCAAAGAACGGGCGGACTTCCGGCGCGTCCAGGTGCGTTCCGCCAACTTCACCCTCTACGGCGACATGAGCCGCCGCTTCATGGACATCATCGCCGCCAACACCCCGGACATGGAAATCTACAGCATCGATGAATGCTTCATCGACTACACCCGCGCGGGTGCTACGGCGGCAGATAGAGCGCGGGACTTGCGGGCCATGATCCTGCAATGGACCGGCCTTTCCGTCAGCTTCGGGCTGGGCGCGACCAAAACCCTCGCCAAGATCGCCAATCGTCAGGCCAAGGCATCGCCGGATGGCGTATTCGCCCTGCTTGATGCGGACACGCGGGCCGATGTCCTCAGGGAAACCGACGTGCGCGACGTATGGGGGATCGGCAAGAAATGGGCGAACCGGCTTCAGTGCCATGACATCCACAACGCCCATGACTTGGCCCAGGTGGATCGGCAATGGGCGCGCAACGTCATGGGAGTCGTCGGTTTGCGTACGGTCGATGAACTGAACGGCCTGTCCGCCGTGTCCCTGGAACAGGTTACCCCCGACAAGCAGACCTTGCGCGTCTCCCGCAGTTTCGGAACCACCGTGCGGGACCGCGCAGAATTGGCGTCCCGCCTGCATCACTTCGCGTCACGGGCGGCGGAAAGACTGCGCCAGGGCGGATTGGTGGCAAGCGCCGTCAATGTGTTCATCAAAGGCAACACATTCCGCCCCGATCTGCCGCAGCACGCAAACAACGTCACGGTGGAATTGCCTTTCCCGACATCGGATACGGGGGACATCGTGCGGGCCACCTTACAAGGCCTCGGCAGGCTGTACCGTCCCGGCATCCCCTACAAGAAAGCGGGCGTCCTGATGCTGGAGGTTTGTAACACCAAACTGGCCCCGCGCAGCTTGTTCGCCGCCCCCGACCCGCGCCGCGACCGGCTGATGCAGACAATGGATAGCCTGAACGCCAAACACGGCCCGGGCACCCTGTGCTACGGTGAAATCCCCCAGCCCCGCACTTGGTACATGACCCAGCGCCACCGCTCACCGCGTTTCACGACCCACTGGCGGGAATTACCGGTGGCGCGCACCTAATCCAAAAGGCCGCGGCCAGGGCCGCTCACCCCGAACAGACCCGACCAATCGTAAATCAGCATGATTTATGGAGAAATGGGGTGGCTGATGGGATTTGAACCCACGACCCTCGGCACCACAAGCCGATGCTCTAACCAACTGAGCTACAGCCACCATTCGGACCCTTTTGGAGCCCCGGAGCCGCCAATTTACTGGGCGCGGCCCACGAAAGAGCGCCCTGTGTAATCCCCTGCCCCGCTTACGTCAAGCGGGCTTGAAATGAAGCGCCAGCCAGACCGTTTCCGTGTCCGCCGCCGTCCATTCGACGCGGTGGCGCTTGTGCGCCGGCAGCAGCAGGAAATCGCCGGGTCCGAGGGTATGGGGGGCGGCCTCGCCCTCGATCAATAGCCCGGCTTCACCCGCGAGCAGAATCACCCATTCATCTTCGGCCTGATCGTACCACGCGCCCTCGAGCGTCGCATGGCCGGTGGAGACGATGCGCTCCAGCCGGAAGGCCCCGCCTTCGGCCAGGCGGGTGAATACCTCTGCCCCCTTCCCGTCCGGCAGATCGGCGAAAAGGTTGGCGATCGCGGCCTTGTTGAATTCGCTCATGACCGTTGCCTCCGCCCGACCGTCTACCATAGAGTGCCGCCCACCGGAAACGGGCCGCCAAGGCCCCGATACAAAGACCACCAGACGGAGAATGCATCCATGGTACAGATGGCCGCCGCGATGTCGCGGCTTGGCACCGAAAGCGCCTTCGAGGTTCTGGCCCGCGCCAATGCGCTGGCCGCCCAGGGCAAGGACATCATCAACCTCGGCATCGGCCAGCCCGACTTCAAGACCCCGCCGCATATCGTCGAGGCCGCCATCAAGGCGCTGAAGGACGGCCATCACGGCTATACCCCCGCCAACGGCATCCCCGAGCTGCGCGAGGCCGTGGCGCGCGACATCGCCCGCCACCGCAAGGTCACGGTCGATCCCGCCGACGTCATCATCGTGCCGGGCGGCAAGGTCACCATGTTCTTCGCCGTGCTGGCGCTGGGCGAGCCGGGGGCGGAGATCATCTATCCCAACCCGGGATTCCCGATCTACGAAAGCGTCATCAAGTTCACCGGTGCCACCCCCGTGCCCATGGCCCTGCACGAAGACAAGGGCTTCGCCTTCTCGGCCGAGGAAGTGTTGGCCCTGATCACGCCGCGCACCCGGCTGATCATCCTGAACTCACCGGCCAACCCCACGGGGGGTGCCGTGCCGCGGGAGGAAATGGACAAGCTGGCGGCGGGCCTGGCCGAACACCCGCATGTCACCATCATGTCCGACGAGATCTATTGCCGCATGCTGTACGACGGGCGCGAGCACGTCAGCCTGCTGGAATACGAGCATCTGCGCGACCGGGTGATCCTGCTCGACGGCTGGTCCAAGACCTATGCCATGACCGGCTGGCGCATGGGCTATGGCGTATGGCCGAAATCCATGGTCGAACCGATCACCCGCCTGGCCATCAACTGCAATTCCTGCGTCAACGCGGCCAGCCAGTTCGCCGGCATCGCGGCGCTGGACGGGCCGCAGGACGCGGTCGACGATATGGTCAAGGCATTTGACGAACGCCGCAAGGTCATTTTGCGCGAGTTGAACCAGATCCCGGGCTTCCGCTGTGCCGAGCCTGGGGGGGCCTTCTACGCCTTCCCCAATATCGAGGGAACGGGATTGTCGTCCATGGAGTTGCAGAACAAGCTGTTGAACGAGGCCGGCGTGGCGATCATTTCCGGCACCAGCTTCGGCGCCCAGGGCGAAGGTTACATCCGCTTTTCCTACGCCAATTCCAAGGAGAACATCCTGAAGGCCGTGGCCCGCATCCGGGATTGCCTGTCCGGTTAACACGGCCCCCGTCCGCAACGATCTCAAGGGCATGTGCCGAAATTATTCGCACATGCCCTTTTTTTCGGCATTATGGATGGGCAGGCGGTTGACTCAGGACCGCCAAATTGCATGGTAAGTCTTTGAATTGGGCCATTTTTCGCCAAGGCCCGGAATTGGCACGCCTCCTGCTATACAGAGGCGGACGAGGAAGGACGGACGCCGCGCAAAGAACGGCTTCCGACCCGAGAAATCCGTCTCTTCTGATGGGGGGGACAACCCCAAGGGAACCAAACTGATGAAAAAAATCGAAGCCATCATCAAGCCGTTCAAGCTGGATGAGGTGAAAGAGGCCCTCCACGAGGTGGGCCTGCAAGGAATTACGGTGGTCGAGGCCAAGGGCTTCGGGCGCCAGAAGGGGCATACGGAGCTCTACCGCGGTGCTGAATACGTGGTCGATTTCCTGCCCAAGGTGAAGATCGAACTGGTCGTCAACGACGACATGGTCGCCAAGGCCGTCGAAGCCATCCAGCAGACGGCGCAGACCGGTCGCATCGGCGACGGCAAGATCTTCATCATTCCCGTTGAAGAAGCGATCCGCGTGCGCACGGGCGAACGCGGGTCGGAAGCGATCTAGCCGTCCGGTTCCCGCCGGCGGTTCCGCCGGCGCGCCAGGAAGGCCTACACCAAAGCGCGTTCAAAATATCGTCTGGACACTTAGTCAAGAAAAGGAAGCAGGTATGAGCTTGGATATAAAAACACCGGCGGAATTCGTTAAATACGTGACGGACAACGAAATCCCCTTCGTTGATCTTCGCTTCACGGACTCCCGCGGGAAATGGCAGCACCTCACCATGGTGTCGGATTTCGTCACCGAGGCTGAATTCGAAGACGGCATCATGTTCGACGGCTCGTCGATCGCCGGCTGGAAGGCGATCAACGAATCCGACATGGCGCTGATCCCCGACGCGTCCACGGCGGTCATGGACCCGTTCTCGGCCCAGCCCTGCGTGATCCTGTATTGCGACGTTCTCGACCCGGTCACCGGCCAGGGCTACGAGCGCGACCCGCGCTCCATCGCCAAGCGCGGCGAAGCCTATCTGGGCACCACCGGCATCGGCGACACGGCTTATTTCGGCGCCGAGCCGGAATTCTTCGTGTTCGACGACGTGCGCTATGCCGTCGACATGAACAAGTGCTTCTACGAGTTCACGTCTGAAGAAGGCCCCTATGTCTCGGGCACCCTGTTCGACGAAGGCAACCTGGGCCACCGCCCGGGCGTCAAGGGCGGCTACTTCCCCGTGCCGCCGGTTGACTCATGCCACGACCTGCGCGGCGAAATGGTCAGCGTGATGCAGGAAATGGGCCTGACCATGGACAAGCATCACCACGAAGTCGCCGCGTCCCAGCACGAACTGGGCATGGCCTTCTCGACCCTGGTGCGCGCGGCCGACAACGTGCAGATCTACAAGTACTGCACCCAGATGGTCGCCCATACCTACGGCAAGTCGGCGACCTTCATGCCGAAGCCCGTGGCCGGCGACAACGGCACCGGTATGCACACCCACCAGTCCATCTGGAAGGACGGCAAGCCGACCTTCGCGGGCTCGGGCTATGCCGACCTGTCGGAAACCTGCCTGTACTACATCGGCGGCATCATCAAGCATGCGAAGGCCCTCAACGCCTTCACCAACCCGTCGACCAACTCCTACAAGCGCCTGATCCCCGGCTTCGAAGCCCCGGTTCTACTGGCCTACTCGGCCCGCAACCGTTCGGCCTCCTGCCGCATTCCGTATTCGGGCAGCCCCAAGGGCAAGCGTTGCGAAATCCGCTTCCCGGACGCCACGGCCAACCCGTATCTGGCGTTCACGGCCATGATGATGGCCGGCCTCGACGGCATCCAGAACAAGATCCATCCGGGCGACCCGATGGACAAGGACCTCTACGATCTGCCGGCCGAAGAACTGGCGGGCGTTCCCACCGTCTGCGGCTCGCTGCGCGATGCCGTCCAGGCGCTGGACGCCGACCGCGACTTCCTCAAGAAGGGCGACGTCTTCACCGACGACGCCATCAACGGCTACATGGATCTTAAGTGGGAAGAAATCTACAACTTCGAACACACGCCGCATCCGGTTGAATTCATGATGTATTACTCCTCCTAAGACAGACGGCGGGCGGGACCGCGCGGTCCCGCCCTGCCCTGTTTTCGGAAACATCACGACCAATCGGAAGACCGGCGTTCAACCGGTTTTACGCGCCAAACTTGGGGGCTCTGTCGTTTCGGCGGCGGGCCCCCGATTTTCTTGGGGGCTACGCCTCGTGGCCCGGCGGCGGCAGGTCGCGGGGGTCGAGGGCCCGGCCGTGCAGCACCGGCATCAGGTCGAAATAGGGCCGGATGATGGGTGACGCCGATCCTTCGAAATCCGCGAACGGCCCGTCAAAGAACACCACGCCCTCGTGCAGCATGACCGTGCGCGGCTGTAGCCGGCGCAGCAAATCCTTGTCATGGGTGACGATCAGGGTCGTCCGATGCTTGCCCGACCGGGTCGGCGCCACATGCGTGCGCGCGATCAGGTCGTGCATGGTCGACGCCGTGGTCGGGTCCAGGCCCGTGGTCGGCTCGTCGTAGAACAGAACCTCCGGGTCCATGGCAAGGGCGCGTGCCACGGCCAGGCGCTTGGCCATGCCGCCGGACAGCTCGTTCACGTCCGTCGCCATGAAATCGTCGGTGTCGGGAAGATCGACCGCCACTAGGACCTTTTGCGCGACGGCGATGATCTCGGGCTCTTCGAGGCCCCGCACTTCCGACAGCCACAGGCCGATATTGTCCAGCACCGTGCCGGAAAACAGGGCGTTCCTCTGGAATACCACACCCCAATGGGTATGCAGGCGGTCGGTCTCCATCGTATCCAGCGCCGTCAGGTCGATCAAGGGGGCGCCGTCCATGTCGTGGTCGGCGACGAACACGCGCCCTTGATCGGGGTCGAGGCGGCCCAAGATGTGGTTGAGCAGAACCGTCTTGCCGCTGCCCGAGCCGCCGACGATGGCGACGATTTCCCCCCGTTCGATCGACAGGTCGATGCCGGTAAGCACCCGATGCGCGCCGAAGGCCTTGCACAGGCCGTCAATCCTGATTTCCGCCGGCGCGCCGTTCATCAGGCCGGGGCCACGCGGGCCCGTGGCGGGTGGGCCCTCATCCCCGCACCTTGACGGGTTCGTACTCCTCCAGCCGGTCCGTGGCCGGGGCCGGGGTGCGCGACAGGGCGGCGACGGCATCCCACAGGTCCTGGGTCATCTTGACGTCCACGGACTTGAGCGAAGGTTCCAACTGCTTGACGTTGCGCGCACCGACGATGGGGGCCGTGACCGCCGGATTGGCCGCGACCCAGGCAACGGCCAGGGTCACCGGATGGATGCCCTGCTTTTCCGCGAACTCCGTGAACCGGCCGGCGGTTTCCAGCATCCAGTCGTCGGAATAGCGCACGGCGTATTCCTGCTTGTCCTTGACCCGGCCGACCTTGGGCTGCACGCCGGGGCGGTATTTGCCCGACAGCATGCCGCCGCCGACGGGGCTGTAGGTGATGACGCCCATGCCTTCCGCCTGGGCCTGGGGGAAAATTTCCGCCTCGACCGCGCGCTTGACCAGATTGTACATGGGCTGGATCACGTCGAACTTGGTCCAGCCGTTCTTTTCCGAAATGCCCAGGGCTTTGGCGACCTGCCAAGCGGCATAGTTCGACGCCCCGATGTAGAGCACCTTGCCAGCACGGACCAAGTCCTCCAACCCGCGCAGGACTTCTTCCAGCGGCGCCAGTTTCTCGAAGCGGTGCATGAACAAAACGTCCAGACGGTCGGTCTTGAGCCGTTTCAACGAGTCCTCGACCGCCAGGGCGACGTGGCGGCGGTTGCCCCCGCCCGAATTGATGTCGCCCCGAATGTTATTGAAGCATTTGGACGTGATGACCAGGTTGTCCCGCTCGCCCTTCATCAGCTCGCCCAGGATGGTTTCCGCCTTGCCCTTGGTATAGGCGTCTGCGCAATCGAAGAAGTTGACGCCGATGTCGCGTACCTTCTTGTACATGGCCTTGGACGCGGCCTTGTCGGCTTCCGCCCCGAAGGACATGGTACCGAAGCATAGCTGCGACACGCGCACACCCGTGCGACCCAAAGTTCTGTATTCCATGGATGGTTCCTCCCGTCGGCGCTCCCGGCGCGATGCGGGACGCGGTTGTGATTGGTTGTGGCGCAGATTGCCGGGCCGATGCGAAAGACGCAAGGAAAAGGCCGCTTTCTTACCCCTTACTTACCCTTTACCCCACATCATCGGTTGCGCAAAACCGTGTGTAATTCCAATATGATGGATTACATCCTTACAGCACCTCTTTTCCCGGATCGCGGAAAATTATGGAACTCTCGAACCATCTCATCCTGATCGGATCTGCCCTGATCTTGGTCAGCATCATCGCCGGCACCTTGTCGTCGCGGTTCGGGGCTCCCTTGCTGTTGGTGTTCCTGGTGCTCGGCATGCTGGCCGGCGAAGATGGTCCAGGCGGGCTCAAATTCAACGACTACGACACCACCTATCTGGTCGGCAGCATCGCGCTCGCCATGATCCTGTTCGACGGTGGTCTGCGCACCCGGTGGAAGGATTTTCGCAGTGTCAGCGCGCCGGCCGCGGTACTGGCGACTGCCGGGGTGCTGATCACCGCCGCCATCACAGGCGTCGCGGCGCGGTTCCTTCTTGGCGTCGATTGGCTGGAAGGCCTGCTGATCGGATCGATCGTCGCCTCGACGGATGCGGCAGCGGTGTTTCTACTGCTGTCGGCGCGGGCCATGCGCCTGCGCGACCGGCTCAGCTCGATCCTTGAGGCCGAGGCCGGGCTCAACGACCCCATGGCCGTGCTGCTGACGATTACCTGCGTCGGTTTGATCACATCGACGGACCCATCCTTGACCCTTGATACGGCGACCATCGTCGCCGGGCAGTTTTCCCTGCAGATTGTCGGCGGGCTGCTGGCCGGGCTGTTCGGGGGGTATGCCCTGCTGACGGCACTCAACGGCCTGAGCATCGCATCCGGCCTTTATCCGGTGCTGGCCGCATCGGGGGCTTTGCTGCTGTTCGCCGGTGCCCAGGAAATCGGCGCCAGCGGGTTCCTCGCCGTCTACATCGCGGGCCTTGTCGTCGGCAACCGGCGGCACAAGGCGACTCTGCTGATCAACCGCTTCCACGACGGCCTGGCTTGGCTGTGCCAGATCATCATGTTCCTGATCCTGGGCCTGCTGATCACGCCCAGTTCCCTTATCCCGGTCATCCTGCCCGCCGTCGCCATCGCCGCCGCCCTGATGTTCATCGCCCGGCCCGTCGCCGTGGGGTTGTCCCTGGCGGCGTTCCGTTATCCGCCCCGTGAAATCGCCTTCGTGTCCTGGGTCGGGCTGCGCGGCGCCGTGCCCATCTTCCTCGGCACCATTCCCGTAATCGCCGGTGTCGACAACGCGGAAACCTATTTCGGGGTCGTCTATGTCGTCGTCATGGCCTCGCTGATCGTGCAGGGGTGGAGTGTCAACGCCGTCGGTCGGCGCCTGGGCGTGCTGCTCGCTCCCCGCCCGGCACAGCCGCCCCGGGTCGAAATCGACCTTCCCTCGGATCTCGGCAAGGACATGACCGCCTATACCGTCCAGGCGCGCAGCATGGCGCTGCGGCGTGATCTGTCCCGCCTGCCGTTGCCGGAAAACATCGACGTCGTCTCCATCATCCGTGACGGCATCCTCCGGACCCCTGCCGATCTCGAACGCCTGGCCCCGGGGGATGATGTGATCCTGCTTGCGCCACCGGATCAGACGGCGGCGCTCGACCGCTTGTTCGGCGCGCGGCAGCCCGGTCAGAACGACCCCGACGCGGTCGGCGAGTTCTCGTTCGATGCCCAAGCCCCCCTCGGGGCGATCGCCGACGCCTACGACTTCTGGATCCCCAAAAACCGACGCGAGACACCGGTCGGCGATTTCCTGCGCCGCAACCTTTTGCGCATGCCCATCGCCGGGCGTCGCCTGCACTTGGTTTCGGTCGAACTGATCGTCCGGCGCGCGGAGAACGGCCGGATCATCACCGTCGGCATTGAACTGGACCCGGTAGCGGGCCGCTGGCGGCGCCTGTTCGATCTCACGAAGGTCTGGCTGGAAAGCCGCCTCGGCCGGCGCTGAGGGAAATCGGCCCGACAACGGTTCAATCCCGGAGAAAAACCCTTTAACCTCGATTCAGGTATGCAGGTCACCGTCCGGTCGGCAAACCTTTCCGGAACCGAATGCTTAAGGACCGCCCATGGGATCGCACGCGACCCTGCCCTATCTGCGGGAAACGATCATCTTCCTGATCGCTGCCGGCGTTATGGTTCCCCTGTTCCACCGCTTCCGCGTCAGCCCGGTCCTCGGCTATCTGGTCGTCGGCGGGGTCATCGGCCCTTTCGGCCTGGGCCTGCTGGCTGATGATTTTCCGATCCTGTCCGAGGTCGTGATCTCGGACATCGCGGGCGTTCAGGCGCTTGCTGAACTGGGCATCGTGTTTCTTCTGTTCACCATCGGCCTCGAACTGTCGCTCGAACGGCTATGGGCCATGCGCCGGCTGGTGTTCGGCCTGGGCAGCCTGCAGGTCCTGGTGACCAGCACGATCATCGGCCTGATCGCCTTCGAATTCGGCAACTCGGTACGGGCGTCGATCGTGCTCGGCGCCTGCCTTGCCCTGTCGTCGACGGCGATCGTCATGCAGCTTTTGTTGGAGGGCCGCCGGATCGGCACGCCCCTGGGCCGGTCCAGCTTCGCGATCCTTCTGATGCAGGATCTGGCCGTGGTGCCCATCCTGTTCGTGGTCGGCGTGCTCGGCACCAAGGTCGACAGCGGGTTCGGGTGGGATCTCGCCCTGGCGCTGGGCAAGGCGGGGTTGACCATCGTGCTGATCTATATGGGCGGGCGGCTGATCCTGCGCCCGGCCCTGCGTCTGGTCGCGCAGACCCGCAGCCCGGAAATGTTCATGGCGGCGGTCCTGCTTACCGTCATCGGCATCGCCGCAATCACCGGCTATGCCGGCCTGTCCATGGCGCTCGGCGCCTTCCTGGCGGGCCTGTTACTGGCAGAAACGGAATACAGCCACGAAATCGAGGTCGATCTCGAACCCTTCAAGGGCTTGATGCTGGGCCTGTTCTTCATGTCCGTCGGCATGGGCATCGACTGGCGGGTGATCGGCGACGAGCCGATGTGGATTCCCTTGTCCGTCCTCGGCCTGTTTCTTGTGAAGTCGGTCATCACGGCAGGCCTCTGTCTTGCCTTCGGCCTGCCCCGTCATACCTCGCTCGAAGCCGGCCTGCTGTTAGGCCAGGGCGGTGAATTCGCCTTCATCGTCGTCGGCTTGGCCATGAGCCTGTCCCTGCTGCCGGCGGATGTCGGACAGTTCATGCTGATCGTCGCCGGCCTGACCATGCTGGTCACGCCGCTGGTCGCCAAAGCCGCGGAGATGCTTGCCGGCCGTATGGAGCGTGAAGAAACAACCCGCGCCCACCAAGGCAACCTGGCAGCCATCGGGGATATGGAGGGCCATGTCATTTTGGCCGGGTTCGGGCGGTTCGGGCGCACCCTGGCCAATACCCTACAGGCGGAATCCATCGCTTACATCGCGCTCGACACGGACCCCGGGCATGTCGCCCGCGCACGGGCCGAAAACCTGCCTGTATTCTATGGCGACGCCTCGCGCCTTGATCTGCTGAATCGCGCCCATATCGAACGCTGCGCCGCCGTCGTCGTTACCATGGACAACCCCGCGGCAGCGGAACGGATCGTCGGTGAAATCCGCAGCACTTGGCCACTGGTCGCCGTCTATGCGCGGGCACGTGACAAGGCGCATGCGGTCCGCATGATGAATGCCGGCGCAACCCAGGCCGTGCCGGAATCGATTGAGGGCAGCCTGCAACTGGCCGGGCGCGTGCTGTCTGGCCTGGGGGCGACGGAAGAGGTCGTGCGCCGCCGGTTGGAACACCAGCGTTCGATCGAGGAACTGTAACGCCGGAGGCTGGGCGCCCTTAGAACGGAATCCAGGAGTGTTCCTTGGAATAATGCAGGTAGCCGATGCTGGCCCCGGCGCGCAGGCCGACGCCCGTGCGGATCGGCGCCAGGATCACCTTGCCCGACTGCTGGTAGTTGATGCCGACACCGGCGACCACATAAAAGCTGCCGTCAACACCCGGATAGCGTTGAAACAGGGCCTCCGTGTCATCTAGGTTATAGATCAACGTGAACACCTTGGACGCATTACCGCCGAAATCGAAACCAATGGACGGCCCCTGCCAGTAGACTTGGCGGCCTCCGCCGGCCTTGCGTTCCAACATGCCTTCGCCATAGCGCAGACCGACGCCGATGGCGCCGGACGCTTCTTCGCCCAGGATCACCGCGTTGGGCTGTCCCTGTTCGGCAAAGACCTTCTGAATGGCCTCGGCCAAGCCTTTGGTGGTGGCCCCGAAGAAGCCCTTGGCCTTGGCCATGATTTCGTCCTGGCTGTAGGTATCGTCGGCATGGGCGGGTGCGGCGACCGTAACGGTGGCGGCAAGAACGCAAGCGAACAGCGTGGGTATCAGACGCATGGGAATTGTTGCTCCTTGGGTTCGTCCGGAATGCGGCCCGAAAATATCCCCGGGCCGCAGGATATCTTCCCCACTCTAGGGGCGGGAATGCGGCGATCCAATGACAATGGTCACAAATGGCCCCCGCGCGCATCTCCGGATTTATTGCAACGCAATATTTTCAACACACACCGCCCTTCTGTTAATTTTCCCTGCAACATCAGGTCGGAGAAAATAATTTCTTTTATTCCATGTTATTACAATAGAAATGCAATCCTTATTACTCACAGAAATTGCGCGCCATGACGTCAATTCGAGAAATTTTGATGATTGTGCAACGCAACATTTTCAGCTTAAGATTTTCACCATAGACATGCAGACCCCAGCGCCGGGAACCTGCACGCATCGAACGGCGGCACCACGCCGCCCCATGCTTCGGACGTGAACAGGGAGCCTCGACCAACCCGCGTCAGCGCCGGCACATCGGGTCACCAGAGACTTTCTGACGATTGAAAGGATGTGATTCCATGATCGCCAGATTGATCGCCTTTCCGCAGAAAACCGTGGACAGCGACACCGGACGTGCCAACCGGCTTTCGGAAATTCTAAGCCTCTTGAATCGGGTCGCCGCCATCGCCGACGATGCCCGCAAGGACGAGAAAACCGCTTTCGAAGAGGTCTTCGAGCAAGTTTGTTCCTTCACCGGCTGGCCCATCGGCCATCTTTACGTGCGCGATCCGGGCGATCACCTGCGCTACGTGTCACGTGACGTGTGGCGGCTGGAGCCGGACATGGACACCGCCGCCATCGCCGAATTCATGACCCTGAGCAAGAACACGGTGTTCACCCGAGGCACCGGCCTGGTCGGCATCATCGCCGAAACCGGCGAAGCCCGTGCGGTGGAGGATGTGACCGTCCTGCCCCAGTTCCTGCGCGCAGAGGCGGCACAGCGCAACGAAGTGCGCGGGTTCTTCGGCTTTCCCGTGATGCTGGACGGCGCCTGCGTGGCCGTGGCCGAGTTCTACGGCCGCCAGACGGGCCTGCTCGACGACACATCGCTTGAAATCATGACCTATGTATCGTCGCAACTGGCTCGCGTGTTCGAGCGTCAGGCCTTCGAAAAACGCAGGACGGCCCTGATGGACCAGTTTGAAACCAGCGTGCAGAGCGCCGTGGGGCGGCTTGGTGCCGCCTCGGGTGAATTGACGGGTTCGGCCGGCGAACTGGGGCAACGCTGCGGGGCGACCGCCGACGCCTGCGCCAAGGTCGGAGCCGGGATCGCCGACATTTCTGCCGCCGCCGGATCCTTGAAATCCGCCATGGCCGCCCTCGACGACGCCGAACGCAACACGGAAAGCAAGACCTCGGCCGTAATCGGCACGGTCAACCAGTTGGCCGGTGAACTGCGCGATGCCGTGACTCAACTTGAGAGATCCAACCAGGCCGCCCAGGACATCGGCGAGATCACCAGAAACGTCAGCGAAATCGCGGGACAAGTCCGCATGCTGGGCCTCAACGCCACCATCGAGGCGGCACGCGCCGGCGAGATGGGCAAGGGATTCGCCATCGTCGCCAGCGAGATCAAGAACCTGGCGCAGCAGTCCGAAGCCGCCTCCGGATGCATCGCCGAGCAGATCTCCGGCTTGCAGGACACCGTACGCGCCAGCGCCGTCAACATGGCGAGCGTGGCCGGCAAGATGGAGGATCTGGTGCAGACTGTCCATGGCATGGCCCAGGTCCTGAGCGGCCAGAAGCAGGCTACGAGCACCATCGGCCGCCATGTCGCCGACTCTCAGGAGACAGTTGCGGGCATCACCGCAGACGTGGCGCTGATGGACGAGGCCATGGCGGTGTTATCGGAACTGTCCCGGGGACTCGGTCGCTTGGCGGCGGACCTGGAAGGCACCGCCCATGACGTATCCCACTCGGGCGAAGCCTTCATGACCGCTATGCGGGGCTGATTCGCCGCCGTATTGCCCTGCTTAGCGGTCCGGCAGGTTGATCGTCACCGTTGCCTTGCCGTAGCCATGCACCTTGTCATGGGCCCGCACGATCACGTTTTTGATCCCTGAGGGCACCTTCACCCCGTCGGTCGAGCGCGTGAACGGTTGCTCGTCGACATGCGGATGATACAGAACCCGGCGATCCAGCAGAGTCCCGTCCGGCGCCAGAACCTCGAAATTGTCGGCGTAATGGTCCCAGCCCGTGTCGCCGTGGTGAACGGTCGCGGTCACCGTATAGGTGCCGTCACCGTTGGGTGACGCCTCTGCATGAACGACACGGGGCGCATCGGCCTGGGCGGCGCCACCAGCCAGCATCAGCGCCAGCATCAGCGACAGAACCATGACGGCGGTGGGAAACGTTCGGGTCAGATGGGGCATGTCGGAGCTTCCCTTTCAATTTCCTCTGGGAAAACCCCCGGAAGTCTTTGGATTTTAGGTCGGAAAAACGGCGGCAGCCAAGGGCATAACGAAAAAGTGTTGACTAAATGTTCTTGTTATGTTCTTTTCTGGTCACACGATGATTCAACCCTGGGAGTGACCCCGATGACCATTTCGCGCCTTCATGAACTGTTCGCCCTCGCCGTCATGTTCACCGCCGGCTATGCCTGCATGGTGGTCGGCTAAGGCCGTTGCCGCCGCGCCTTCGTCGCCTCAGGGCTTGAGAACCGGACGCTTCTTCCCGTTCTCGTCCAAGGCGACGAAGGTGAAGATTCCTTCCGTCACCCTGACCCGCCGGTCACGCGCCCGCTGACGCAGGGCCCAGGCTTCGATCCGCAGGGCGATTGAGGTATTACCGACGCGCACGACTTCGGCGTAACAGCACAGCACATCTCCGACGTTGACCGGTTTGTGGAAAATGAATCCGTCAACCGCCACGGTGGCGACCCGGCCGCCGGCGTGTTGGGCGGCGACAATGCCTCCGGCGACGTCCATTTGCGCCATCACCCAGCCGCCGAAGATGTCGCCGGACGGATTGGTGTCGGCGGGCATGGCCAGGGTCCGAATGGCCAATTCGCCCCGCGGCTGATCGTCGTGGGAAGCGGCCGAATCGGCGGAATTCTGGGTCGTCATCACGAAATTATCCTGTTTCTGCAATAGGGAATTCAGCACAATATATGGTAATTCATTGCACCCCCCCTACCCCATCGTGGTATAGCTTGGGACAGGCTGAGGCCAGCGCAAGGCCATTCGGCCGGAACACGAAAACTAACGAACAAGCGCCCCACAAGACATGGGGCCGGATAGCCAATGAGCGACCTATTTCAACACGCCCAAGACAAAAAGCAACCGGATAAGGCGCCGCCGAAAGCCGCCATGGCAAAACCCGCCAAGGCTGCCCAGCCCTCGGGCGACGGCGAGTATACCGCCAAGGACATCGAGGTTCTGGAAGGCCTGGAGCCCGTCCGACGCCGCCCCGGCATGTACATCGGCGGCACGGATGAACGCGCCCTGCACCACTTGGCCGCGGAAATCATCGACAACTCCATGGACGAGGCCGTGGCCGGCCATGCGGGCCGCATCGAAGTCGCCCTGGGCGAGGACGGCGCGCTGACTGTGCGCGACAACGGACGCGGTATTCCCATCGACCCGCACCCCAAGTTCAAGGACAAATCGGCGCTTGAGGTCATCATGACCACGCTGCATTCCGGCGGCAAATTCTCGGGCAAGAACTACGAAACCTCGGGCGGCCTGCACGGTGTCGGGCTTTCCGTGGTCAACGCCCTGTCGTCGGAACTGGTCGTCGAGGTCGCCCGCGACAAGAAATTGTGGCGCCAGACCTATTCGCAGGGCAATCCGACCTCGAAGCTGGAGGACGCGGGTACGGTCAACAACCGGCGCGGCACCACGGTGACGTTCTCCCCCGATCCTGAGATCTTCGGCGCGCGCTGCGCCTTCAAGCCGCAGGCGCTGTACCGCATGGCGCGGTCCAAGGCCTATCTGTTCAAGGGCGTCGAAATCCGCTGGTCCTGTGATCCCAAGCTGTTGAAGGCCGACGATCCGACCCCGGCGGAAGCCACCTTCCACTTCCCGGGCGGGCTCGGCGACTACCTGCAGGCGTCCCTGGAGGCCCGCAAATGCCTGACCGATCAGCCCTTCGTCGGCGAGGGTAAGCTGGTCGGCGGCACCGGCCGCGCCGAATGGGCCATCGCCTGGCCGCTGGATGAGGAAGGATTCTGTTCGTCCTACTGCAACACCATTCCGACGGCCCAGGGCGGCACCCATGAAACGGGCCTGAAATCGGCCCTGTCGCGGGGGCTGCGCGCCTATGGCGAGTTGGTCAAGAACAAGGAAGCCGCCAAGGTCCAGGCCGACGATATCACCGGCGGGGCCGCGATCATGCTGTCCGTGTTCATCGGCGATCCGCAGTTCCAGGGACAGACCAAGGACAAGCTGGCGACGGCCGAGGCCCACCGCCTGGTCGAAACCGCGGTGCGCGACCATTTCGACCACTGGCTGTCCGGTCATCCGGCCCAGGCCAACGCCCTTCTGGAGCATGCCATCGAGCGCGCGGAAATGCGCCTCAAGCGCCGCGCCGCCAAGGAGACCAAACGTCAGTCGGCGACCCGCCGCGTGCGCTTGCCGGGCAAACTGTCCGACTGCACGCGCAATACGTCCCAAGGTACGGAAATCTTCCTGGTCGAGGGCGACAGCGCCGGCGGCTCCGCCAAGCAGGCGCGCCTGCGCGAGACCCAGGCCGTGCTGCCCCTGCGCGGCAAGATCCTCAACGTCGCCAGCGCCACCGCCGACAAGATGCGCGCCAATCAGGAACTGTCCGACCTGATGGAAGCCTTGGGCTGCGGCACCGGCGATCAATTCATGGAAGACGACCTGCGCTACGAGAAAGTCATCATCATGACCGACGCCGACGTCGACGGCGCCCATATCGCGTCGCTGCTCATGACCTTCTTCTTCCAGGAAATGCCCAAGCTGGTGGAATCCGGCCACCTCTATCTCGCCCTGCCGCCGCTCTACCGGCTCAGCCAAGGCGGCAAGTCGGCCTATGCCCGCGACGACGCGCATAAGGACGAATTGATGGAGACCGTGTTCAAGGGCCGCGGCAAGGTCGACGTCAGCCGCTTCAAGGGCCTGGGCGAAATGCCGCCGTCCCAGTTGAAGGAAACCACCATGGACCCGACCAAGCGCATTCTGCTGCGCGTGACCCTGCCCACGGGCGACGGGCCCGAGATCAAGACCGAAGCCAAAAAGACGGCGAAACTGGTGGAAAGCCTGATGGGACGGAAACCGGAACTGCGCTTCGCCTATATCCAGGAACACGCCAAGTTCGTGCAGGACATCGACATCTAGTCACCGGCCGGCCTGAGCAACCCGCAAAGCCGCCCCCTGCCGTCGCGGCGGTCGCCGCTCAGTTCAACAGGTCGTCGGAAGGATCAAGGCCTGTCGCCTCGTCCATCCCCAGCATGAGGTTCAGGCATTGCACCGCCTGGCCGGACGCCCCCTTGCCCAGGTTGTCGAGCAGCGCCGTCAGCACTGCCTGGCCCGTGGCTTCGTTGGCGAAGACGAAAAGCTTCAGGTCGTTGGTGCCGTTCAGTCCCTCGGGTTCAAGATGCCCCAACCCAAGCGCCGCGTCATAACCTTCGACGGTGACGAAGCGTCGCCCGGCGTAATGGTCGGCGAGCACCGTATGCAGGTCCTTGGCCGTCGGCGTGCCCGGCAGCGACCACAAGGGCACCGGAATCTGCACGATCATGCCCTGGCGATAACGCGCAACGGAGGGCACGAAGATCGGTGCGTGGTTCAACCCTGAATACTTGTGGATTTCCGGCACGTGCTTGTGCGCCAGGCCGAGCGCATAGACCCGCACAGCGGTGTCGATATGGCCTTCCGCATTCGGGTCTTCGAAAGCTTCGATCAGCTGCCGCCCGCCGCCGGAATAGCCTGACACGGCGTTGATGCTGGCGGCAAAGTCCTTGGGCAGCAGCCCCGCCGACACCAACGGGTGCAGCAGCGACACGGAAGCAACGGCGTAGCAGCCCGTGTTGGCCACGCGCGCCGCACCGGCGACCGTGGCCTCATGGCCCTTGTCGTATTCCGGGAAGCCGTAAGTCCAGCCCTGGGCCGTGCGATGGGCGGTCGAGGCATCGATCACCCGGGTCGAATTGTTTTCAATCAGGGTCACGGATTCCTTGGCCGCCGCATCGGGCAGGCAGAGGATCGCGACGTCCGCCGCGTTCAGCAACTCGGCCCGCGCCGCCGGGTCCTTGCGGCGGTCATCGGCCAGACGCAACAGGTCCACGTCGGCGCGGCGGGACAGGCGCTGGCTGATCTGCAGTCCCGTGGTCCCTACTTCCCCGTCGATGAACACCTTGGCAGTCATGGTCTTGGTCCTTGTGGTTGCTTGGCCTTGTCGCGAAATGATCTTTGCGCCGACAGGGTATAGGCGTAGCCGGCCTCGCGCGCAACAATGCGCATTGATCCTTCGGGCATCACGGGTCTAGAGTTTCCGCCACATCCTGCCGCCCCTCCTTTTCCGAAAGCCCCATTCTCATGCTGCTGCCGACTTCCAAGACCTACACCCATGGCGACTTCAAACTGTCCACGGGCGAAACCCTGCCCGACCTGACCGTCGCCTACGAGACCTGGGGCACGCTCAACGCCGCCGGCGACAACGCCATCCTGGTTTGCCACGGCTACACCAACTTTCCCCACGCCACTGGTGACGCCAGCGGCTGGGCCGTCAACCTGATCGGCCCCGGTAAGGCGGTGGATACGGACAAGTACTTCGTCGTCTGCTCCAACATGCTGGGCTCGGCCTACGGCACTTCGGGCCCGGCCTCCACCAATCCGGCGACAGGCAAGCCCTGGGGGCCCGATTTCCCCGCCTATTCCTGCGCCGACATGGTCGAGGCACAGCGCCTGTTGATCGATCACCTGGGTATCGGGCAGTTAAAGGCCGTCATGGGCTATTCCTACGGCGGGCATCTGACCTTTCGCTGGGGCGCCACCCATCCGGACCGCATGCGGGCCCTCGTCCCCATCGCCGGCGTCATCAAACGCGCCACCAAGCCCGAGCAAGTGCAGGCGATCATCGACCGTTACGCCCAATGCCCGGGATGGAACGGGGGCCATTATTACGGCAACGAGATCGCGGGCGGCGTGTTCGACCGCATGGTCGCCGACCGGATTGAGCGGCTAACCAACTACGGCATCGGCACCCACCTGGCCGACACGGTGGACGACCCGGCGGAACGCGAACGCATCATCCGCGGGCGCGCCGAAACCTGGGCCCGCGAGTTCGACGCCAACTCCCTCTATATCCTCTACCGCGCCGGCATCGGCTCCGACATGACGCCGCTGGCGGGTAACATCAAGGCCCCGCTGTTGAACGTGCTGGCCGATACGGATAGCGTCGTCGACGTGGCCCTGGGCCAGCCGACGGTGGACCTTCTGAAATCAAAGGGCGTGGATACGGAGTTTCATGAGATCAAGACCCGCTACGGCCATGCCGGGCCGATGATCGACGCCGACCTGTGGGCGGACAAGCTGCGGGCGTTCCTCGACCGCACGCCGTAAGTTAAGGTCACCAGACCTTGGGCTTCTGGCCGGCTTTTTCCATTTCCTCGAACTTGTGCTGCAGGAAGCGCTGGAACGGCTGGTCCTTATAGGCCCCGGCCTTCACGTATTCGAACATGGACTGGAAATGGAACGGCTTGAAATAGCCGGGCATGCGCACGACCTCGGTCTCGCCCGCCTTCATTTCCTCGGGCGTCGGCAAGAACACGATGGTCGGCGTGAAGTTGACCCGCCAGCGCCGCGCCAGATCCCGTTCCTCCATGGCCTTGCCGTCCAGGTCCGTGACCTCGCGCGAGCCCCATAGGTTCAATTGCAGAACCATGAAGTTCTGCTTCACGAAGTCCGAGAGTTCGGGCACCGCGAAGTTCACGGTGTGCATTTCGCGGCAATAGGGGCAGCCCTTCTGCTCGAAAATCACGGCGACGCGCTTGCCCTGGGCGGCGGCATCGGCCATGTCCTCGGCCAGGATCAGGAAGGTTTCCGCGAACCAGGGCTGCTTGTGCAGGCCGTCGTCGCCAACCGTGGCGGCACGGGCCGTGCCCGAGATCGCCATTAACACCACCACTGCCGTTAAAAGCCGTCGCATGTCCTGTCCTCCCGTCGTTGGGCGAACCAGTATAGCGCGAAAGCCCGCTGCCTGACAGCGAACACGAAAAAGGCCGCTGCCCAATGGCAGCGGCCCTTCTCGACCAAAATCAAAATCTTGGCTTATCGTTTCGAGAACTGGAAGCTACGACGGGCCTTGCGGCGGCCGAACTTCTTACGCTCGACGGCGCGGCTGTCACGGGTCAGGAACCCGCCCGCCTTCAGCTTGCCGCGCAGGGTCGGCTCGAAATAGGTCAGCGCACGGGAAATGCCGTGGCGCACGGCGCCGGCCTGGCCCGAAAGCCCGCCGCCCTTGACCGTGCACATGACGTCGTACTGGCCCAGGCGCTCGACCGTTTCGAACGGCTGCTTGATCATCATCTGCAGCACGGGGCGCGCGAAATAGAGCGCGGCGTCCCGGCCGTTGACGGTGATCTTGCCCGGTCCCGGCTTGATCCACACGCGGGCGACGGCGTCCTTGCGGCGGCCCGTGGCGTAGGAGCGGCCGTGTTCGTCGATCACCGGCTCCGCAGGGGCCGTGTCTTCGACGTCCGGAGCACCCGTCAGTTCCTTGAGGTCCTCAAGCGTTTTCACATCTTCGGACATGGATTAGGCGCTCCTTTTGTTCTTCGGGTTCATGGATGCAACGTCCAGAACCTGCGGCTGCTGGCCGGCATGGGGATGCTCGGAGCCCGCATAGACATGCAGCTTACGCATCTGTTCGCGGCCCAGCGGGTTGCGCGTAACCATGCGCTCGACGGCCTTGATGACAACGCGCTCGGGATGGGCGCCGCCCAGGATGCCGCCGGCCGTGCGGGTCTTGATGCCGCCCGGATGGCCCGTGTGGTAATGGTACTTCTTGTCCGCCAGCTTGTTGCCGGTCAGACGCACCTTGTCGGCATTGATGACGATGATGTGGTCGCCGCAATCGATATGCGGGGTATACATCGGCTTGTGCTTGCCGCGCAGGCGAGAGGCGATGACCGACGCCAGACGACCGAGGACAAGACCTTCGGCATCGACGACGAACCAACCCTTTTCGACTTCCGTCGGTTTCGCGGAATAGGTTTTCATCGGTTCACGTTCCTTAAAAGCTTTCGCGGCCCGATCCCCAGGCAAAACGCGCACAGGGAGGGCCGAAGGCGGCGGAATATGCCACACAAGAGCGGGAAGTCAAGCGGAAAACTGCAACAATTTCCGTCGCTTACACACGCGGTATTATAATACCTTATTGTTTGGAATCAGCTCTTTGGCGGAATTGAATAGGTCCCGGTCATATGCGCGACGGCGGCATCGAAGCCGTCGGAGTGCACGGTCACTTCCATGACTGCGAGCCGCTTGCCGAGTTTCAGCACTGAAGCCTCGGCGATCAGGTCGGCGGGTTCCGGCCGGTGCAGGAAATTGGCGTTGAAACTGGTGGTGACGGCCAGTTTCACGGGGCCTATGCGGCCCAGCAGGGCCGCGTACATGGCCGCGTCCGCCAAGGCCATCATGGCCGGGCCCGACACGGTGCCGCCGGGGCGCAATTGCCGTTCACCCGCCGGCATGCGCAACACCGCCGTGCCCTCCCCGATGGCGTCGGCGCGCATGCCGACCTCATGGGCGAAGGGAATTTCCTGTTCCAGGATACGGTTGAAATCTTCTGCGGTGATTTCCGGCATGGCGTGGGCTCCGGGCTGAAATGAAGGAAATGCGACCGTAATTTACGTTAACGTAAACGTCAATTGAGGGTCCGGCACGCCGGCCCCGCTTGCCATCCCCGGCCACCGGGCCGTAGAAACAAAGGCGGAGGAAACATCGCCTATGACCGATTCTGCCAACCAAGGCGCCAACGAGGCCCTGCTTCTGCGCGACGACCGCGACGGCGTCGCGACCCTGACTCTCAACCGGCCGGACAAGTTCAACGCGCTCTCGACCGAATTGATGGGTGCGATCCAGGACCAGCTGGACGCCCTGATGGACGACCGGTCGGTCAAGGTCGTGGTCATCGCCGCCAACGGCCGCGCCTTCTGCGCCGGGCATGACCTTCAGGAAATGAAGGCCATGGACGGCCGCGCACCGCTGGAAGCCCTGTTCAAGCAATGCTCGCGCATGATGACGTCACTCACCCGCATTCCGCAGCCGGTGATCGCGCGGGTCCACGGGGTCGCCGCGGCAGCGGGCTGCCAACTGGTCGCGCAATGTGACCTTGCCGTCGCCGCCGAGGGCGTGCGGTTTTCGACCTCGGGCATCAATCTGGGGCTGTTCTGCTCCACCCCCATGGTGGCGGTGACCCGAAATCTGCCGCGTAAACAGGCGCTGGAACTTCTTTTTACCGGTGATTTCATTGATGCCGAAACGGCGCGGCAATACGGCCTGATCAACCGAGTGGTGCCGGCGGATAGGCTCGACCGCGCCACGGACGACCTCGCCCGCACCATCGCCGACAAGTCGCCCCGCGCCATCCAGTTCGGCAAGGAGCTGTTCTACAAGCAGATCGAGGAAGGGCTTGAGGCCGCCTACGACCTTGCCACCGAAACCATTGTTCAGAACATGCTGCATCCGGACGCCCAGGGCGGCGTCGGCGCCTTTCTGGACAAACAGCCCATGCCTGCATGGCAAGACCCGTCGAAGGACCCTAAGGACACACCATGAGCCAGCCCGCCGAAACACCGCCCCCGCCCCTCCATTACGACGACGTCCTGGTCGCGGGCGTGCTGAAGAACGTGCGCACCATCGCCATGGTCGGCGCCTCGCCCAATTGGGTGCGGCCGTCCAACTTCGCCATGAAATACCTGTTGGGCAAGGGCTACACCGTCATCCCCATCAATCCGGGTCATGCGGGCAAGGAGATCTGGGACCAGAAAGTCTTCGCCGAACTGGGCGAGGTGCCCGGCCCCGTCGACATGGTCGACGTGTTCCGCGCGTCCAAGGACGCGGGCGGCATCATCGACCGCGCCATTGAATTAAAGGACGCCAAAGGCATCAAGGTCGTCTGGCTGCAACTGGGTGTGCGCGACGATGCGGCGGCGGTGCGGGCCGAAGCCGCCGGCCTGACCGTCATCATGGACCGCTGCCCCAAGATCGAATACGGGCGGCTGTTCGGCGAACTGGGCTGGTGCGGCGTCAATTCCGGCGTCATTTCCGCCAAGCGGCCGAAGCGCTGATCCGATGGCAGATAAAAAAACCGCCCCGGACGGCCCCTATGAATTCGGGTTCGAGACCCGCTCCATCCACGCCGGTGCCCGCCCCGACGCGGAAACCGGGGCGCGGGTCACGCCGATCCATCAGAACACGTCTTATGTGTTCGAAAGTGCGGAGCACGCGGCCGACCTGTTCAACCTGCAGACCTTCGGCTTCATCTATTCCCGGCTGACCAACCCCACCGTGTCGGTGCTGGAGGAACGCCTCGCCAATCTGGAGGGCGGGCGCGCCGCCGTCTGCGCCGCCTCGGGCCATGCGGCGCAGTTCCTCGCCATGTTCACCCTGCTGGAGCCGGGCGACAGCTTCATCGCGTCGAAGAACCTCTACGGCGGCTCCATCACCCAATTCGGCCATTCGTTCAAGAAACTCGGCTGGACCTGCCATTTCGTCGATCCGACGCCGGAGGAGTTCCAACGCGCCCTCGCCGCGCATCCCGACGCCAAGTGCTTCTTCCTCGAAGCCCTCGCCAATCCGGGCGGGCTCGTCGTCGATCTGGAGCCGATCGCCGAGATCGCCCATGCGGCGGGCATCCCGCTCATCGTCGACAACACGCTGGCGACCCCCTACCTGCTGCGCCCCTTCGACTGGGGGGCCGACATCGTCGTTCATTCGACGACCAAGTTCCTGTCGGGCCATGCCAATTCCATGGGCGGGGCGGTGATCGAATCAGGCAAGTTCGACTGGGCGGCGTCCGGCAAGTTCCCCGGCATGTGCACGCCTGACCCGGCCTATCACGGCCTCACGTTCTACGAGACCTTCGGTGACTTCGGCTTCACCATGAAGGCGCGGACCGTGGCGTTGCGCGACTTCGGCCCCGCCATGGCGCCGATGAACGCCTTCCTGACCATCACGGGGACGGAAACCCTGGCGCTGCGCATGGACCGCCACGTTCAGAACGCCCAGGCCGTGGCGGAATTCCTCGAAGGCCATCCCGCCGTCTCCTGGGTGTCCTACGCCGGCCTGAAATCCAGCCCCTGGCACGCGCTCGCAAAGAAATACCTGCCGAAGGGGGCCGGATCCGTGTTCACCTTCGGGCTCAAGGGCGGTTATGAGGCCGGGATCAAATGCGTGGAAACGGTGGAACTGTTCTCCCACCTTGCCAACGTGGGCGACACGCGGTCGCTGATCATCCACCCTGCCTCGACCACCCACCGGCAGTTGTCGGAAGAGCAGCAGATCGCCGCCGGCGCCGGGCCGGACGTGGTGCGGCTCTCCATCGGCCTGGAAACGGCGGATGATCTGATCCGGGATTTGGATAGGGCGCTGAGCGCCGCCTAGCAGCCCTTAGACGTAGTTGGACACTTCCACCAGATTGCCGTCCGGGTCGCGGAAGTAGATGGAGTTCAACTCGCCCAGGGCGCCCGTGCGCTTGGACGGCTTGACCTCGATCTCGATGCCCAGGCCTTCCAGATGCGCCATGACGTCGGCGATCGGGGTTTCGGTGATCAGGCAGAAGTCCCCCGCCCCGGTCACCGGGTTCACGCCCTTGGGCTCGTAGGGGCTCGGGTACGGGTGCAGGTTGATCTTGTTGCGCCCGAACAGCAGGGCCGTGCGGATGTCGCCGGGCCGGGCTTCAAAGTCTTCCCGCGTCATGCCCAGCGCCTTTCCATAAAACTCGCAGGTCTTGTCCACGTCGGCGACGGTGAGGACGAAATGGTCGATGCGGTCGATCTGGAACGGCGCGGTCATGGGAACTCCCTAACGTTTCTGGTTCTTGACGATGAATGGTTGGATTACTTGCCGCGCACGGCGGCGACGATTTCCTGGGCGACGCGGTCGGCGTCGTCCGGATCAACCTGGCAGGTGCCCACGGCGGCATGGCCGCCGCCGCCGTACTGCAACAGCATCGATCCGACGTTGGCCTTGTTGCCGCGGTCGAGGATCGACTTGCCGACCGCGATCTCGACCCGGCCGCGGTCCGGCAGGTTGGTGAGATGGACCGAGATGTCGCATTCGGGATAGAGCGCATAGACCAGGAAGCGGTTGACCGTATAGAGCGTGTCCTCGCCCCGCAGGTCGACCTTGACCACGTTGTCCGTGACCTCGGCGCAGCGCTTGATCTGCATTTCGGCGAATTCCTCGTTCAGGATGTAGGTGCGCACACGCTCCGCCACGTCGGGGATCTGCAGGATTTCCTCGACCGGGTGATGGCGGCAATAGGTCATCATGTCGATCATCAACTGTTCTTCAGAGATCGCGAAATCGCGCAGGCGCGACAGCCCCGTGCGCCCGTCGAGGATGAAGTTGAGCAGCGTATAGCCGTCGGGGGCGAGGATTTCCTCTTCCGTGAACTGGGCAGCATCGGCCTTGTCCACCGCGTCGATCAGGGCCGGGTCGACCAGGGGAAAGGTGTCCTTGCCGCCGTAATGATCATAGACCACCCGCGCCGCCGAGGGCGCCTTGGGATCGATGATATGGTTTTCCATGGGACCGACGCGTTCCGATTCGGATACGTGATGGTCGAAACACAGATGCACGCCCGGCACGTAAGGCAGGTTGGTGGTGATATCCTCGCGGGAGACCTCGATCTTGCCGTGCTGCATGTCGCGGGGATGGGCGAACATGACCGTGTCGATCATGTCCTGCTCCATGAACAGGGCGCCGCAGACGACGCCGTCGAAATCGGGCCGGGTAATCAGCCGGTAGGATCCGGTGTCCGCGCTCATGCCTGTTTCCTCGCCCGTTTCGGTGCGCGTTTCATTGCCTCGAAGGTACCGCCTAAGTTCAGCACATTGCAATATGAACCGGGGACAGCCCAATCATGCGGATCGGCGTGCCAGCGCCCCCGGTGATGTGCTATAGCAGGCGCCGAGACGCGACGCCGCGCCACAGACGAAGGGACAAAGGCCATGGCCAACCACGACGATCACGATCATCACCATCACGGGCATGTCCACGGCCCCGATTGCGGCCACGACCACAGCCATGACCACGGCGACGATGACCATACGCTCAGCGTGCAAATCGCCAATCAGATCATCAACGTCGCCAACACGCGCCTGGAAAGCGGCCTGCAGCCCGAGGTTATCGCCGAAGGCCTGCGTCACGCGGCGGCCAACTTCTCCGCCTTCGTCGCCCAGCATACGGACCCGGAAGCCATCGCCGAAGGCCATATCACCGAAGAATTTCACCACATGCTGGAATACTACGCCCAGGTCCATGGCAGACAGCATGAACAGCCCAAGCCGGCGGCCGGCCTGCATCAGCTGATCAATCAGGTGAAGGACGAGTTCTAACCGGAAATTCCAGAACTTGCGCTTTGTGAAATTGCACGTCTTATGCAAGAATTTACAATGTGCAGCTTGGTTTCCAGATCGCTTCTGACGCTGACCGCCGCCATTATGCTGGTGTTTTCCTTGGTTGCGGCCACCCCATCACCTGCCCCCGCCTCGGACAAGCCTTTTATCGCGACACAGGGCGTCGACATTCTTCTGTCGTCATTGGAAAAGCACACGGCCTGCCTGCCTTCGTCGTCCAAGGCATCTGACGGCACGCGCACCGTGCAGATTGCCGCCAAAAGCGGCACGCAATCGAGCCAGAACATCCGCACATGCTGCTGTCCAACGGCGGCAGGATACTCCTGCTGCAAACAGATGGCCGTGGCCGCCTGTCCGTCGCAGATACCTGGTTGCCTTTGCCAGTAAGCTCCCTCGTCGCCTAGCCTGCGGGCTCAACCACCTTCCGTGATGATGTAGAAGTGCTCAAGCCACTCGTTCACGTGGTGGATATACGGCACGTGCGTGAGGTACTTGGTATTCGATGGCGCGAACGTCTGAATCCTGCGGATACCGGTCGGTGCCTGCACCGCCAACAGGGTCTCGTGAATGTAGTAGGTCGGATAGCGCTTCCCGTCGACTGTCACTTTCTCCAGCTTCGTCCGGACCTGGAGGTACATCGCCCCCGGTACCTTCTGCATCTTCACGATCTCGAACGGCAGGTGATTTTCCATCGAATGCATGAGGCGGCCGTATAGGACGTTGATCAAAAAGTATCCCAGCCTGTCGCCGTCAAAGAATTTTTTGGCCAGCTGCCCAAGGCTTGCGGCCAGCGCCTCGGTATTGGCCATCACACCGGCAATCCCTTCCAGTGTCGCCTGAACCTGAGGACACGACGCCTGATCTTCCTGCATCGGGGCCGCTGGCCCGACCGTGCTTAGCCTTTCCGCATCTTCGAGCGACATCAGGCTGCGCTCCGGCGACGGCACGTAGTCGACAATGATGTAGGGCCTCAACTGCTTAAGGTACTCATGTCCATCAAGGTCCCAGGTCTCGTCGAACAACCAGACATGCGCCTTTCGGTTGTTCGGGTTACGAAGATAGTAGTCTTCCATCCCCTTGCGGTTCTCGGGGCTCAACGCCTTCTTCGTCTTCAGGCTTTCGGTCTCGAACGGCCACATTTTCTCATATCGAAAGCGCACATGAGACTTCAACGCAAAGAAGGCGCTGTCGTCATAGAGGTCGACCTTCGGCGTCTTCGTAAACTTCAACGGGGCACCATACATGGCTCCGACATTGATGAATTTCTGATTGTCCTGCTCGAACAGCCGCATCTCGTAGCGTTTGCGAACGTTGGCGAGATCCTCGGTAAGCCCCTGTATCTTCGTCTCGTATTTGGTGTTCGTAAGTTCAGCTTCCTTGCCGAACATGGTCGATGTCACCGAATAGGTCGCTGCGACGCAGCCCGTACCAACAAACACGACGGCGTAAATCCAACTATTTTTTAAACGCTCAATATAATTCGAAGGATTCGACACCGCAGGCGCTTGCTCCAGAGGCGGCGTTTGCGGCGCTCCGCCGGCTTCCGGTTCACCCTGCGGCGGCTTTCTCGGGGTCCTTGACATACGATACGGTCCTGATTCATTCAGCGGGCGACGCCGGGAACCGGTCCATAGGGCGTGTAACACACACATTGCGCCCCGACCGGCAGCGCAACGCCGAGCGGGCAAGCGCCCAGACTGGTCAGACAAACACGCGCATACCCACGCTGGACCAATGTGACGCCAGGACGTGTTGGGCTGGTTTTCCGAGCCTCGAACCGCCCCGCGAAATCAATTTGGCCGGCGGTGAAGCTTGCGAGCGTCAGAGACATCGCTTTCGCTTCCGCCTCATCCGCACGCGGTTGCGGGGCCAACGCAATCAGCGACACGATCGTGAACGTGAATAAAAAGGTACGCAAAAGCACACTCTGCCTCCCCTGCAAGGAATCCAGAGTGTACTTTAAATTAGAAAAAAATGGAATAAAGCGCGAAGGCTGAAGACGCTACTCCGCCGCGCCGGCGCGGCTGGCGGGAACGGCGTTGGCGTCTGCTTCCGCCTCGGCGTGATAGCGCTCGAGAATTTCAACTTCCTCGGCCGAGCCCATCATCACCGGGATACGCTGGTGGATGTCCGTCGGCTGGACGTCGAGGATCGGGCACTGCCCCGTGGTTGCCCGCCCGCCGGCATGTTCGATGATCATGGCCATGGGGGACGCTTCGTAGAGAAGGCGCAGGCGCCCGCCTTTTTCCCGGCATTTCTCATCGACCGGATACATGAACACCCCGCCCCGCGAAATCGCCCGGTGCACGTCGGCGACCATGGCCGCGACCCAGCGCATGTTGAAATCACGGCCGCGGGGGCCGGTTTTGCCCGCCAGGCATTCCTCGACATAACGCGCGACCGGTGCGTCCCAGAACCGCTGGTTCGACGCGTTGATGGCGAATTCCTTGGCTTTCTCCGGCACCTGGATGTCGCGTTCGACCAGCACGAATTCACCGACGTTGGGATCCAGGGTAAACTTGGTGACCCCTTTGCCCTCAAGCGTCAGCAGCATGGTCGTGGACGCGGAATACAGGACGTAGCCGGCGGCGATCTGGTTACGCCCGGGCTGCAGGAAATCTTCCTTGGTCGCCAGGCGCGTCGGATCGGGTGAGCGCAGGATGGAGAAGATCGTGCCCACCGGCCCGTTGATTTCGATGTTGGACGACCCGTCCAGCGGATCGAATACCAGGAGGTATTTTCCGCGCGGCTCGTCCATCGGGATGATGTAGGGGTCTTCCAGTTCTTCGGACGCCAGGGCCGTCAACTGCCCGCCGCGGCGGGTCCAGGCCAGGAAGGTGTCATTGGCCAGAACGTCCAATTCCTTCTGGGTCTCGTCCTGAATGTTCTGACCGACAGCACCGCCCAGGTTGCCCGCGAGGTCGCCGTGGTTGACCAGACTGGCCACGGCCTTACAGGCCGCCGCGATGTCGTTGATCAGCGAGGCAAGTTCGCCCGTCGCCTTCGGTTCGTTACGGACGTCCTCGTACAGGAAATGGGCGAGTGTCAGTCTTTCGCTACCCATTGTATCCCTCTTGCTTGTTTCATTATTGGGGCGCCGGCCGGCTAAGAACATATGCCAGACCCCCGCCGCCGATACCAGGGGTTTTGCCCCGCCGAACCGGGGCCCTCAAACGGGCTGAGGCCCCTCAGCCTCATCCAGAAAAGTAGCCTCCTTATCCTCGATGTAGCGGCTGAGGGCCAGCACCTTTCCCACGCACTCCCCACCGTCCGTGACCGGCAGGCGAAGTGCCTCATACTGTACGGTCCGGCCCGAGGGGGCTGTGAAGCGGTTGAGGTAGAGAATTGGCGCCCGCGCCGCGACGGCGCGTTCGTTCTGGTGCAGCATGGCATCGGCCAGGCCCGGAATCTTTAATTCCTTCACCGACTTGCCGGTCATGTCGACACCCTGCAGGTTGGTGCGCTCCGTCCCCCAATAGCGGAACACAAAACTGCGGTGGTCCGCGACCACATCCATGACGACCAGCCAGGGCAGAATCGTGGCGGGAAACTCGACAAGCCGGATATCGGCCCAGGCGGGCATGCCGTTCGCACCCGCGCGCGCCGCCCAGTAGCCGTGAAGCCAGGCAAAGTCGCCCGTAAACGTCGATGGATCGACAGGCAACTCCTCGGCGCTGAACGCGTCGTTCACAAAACCCACTCCCAAATCACCGCCAAAATCGGCGGCGCCTCTTCCCACACGCCATTGCAACCGGAAACCGGGTCCGGTGCAATGAATTACGTGTCGGATTTATCTACAGAAAATTGGCGTCCCCAAGGGGATTCGAACCCCTGTCTCCTCCGTGAAAGGGAGGTGTCCTAGGCCGGGCTAGACGATGGGGACGCTGTGGCCCATGGCCCGAAGGCGCACTTGGTATACGGCCCAAGACGCAAAATCAAGGGGACTTTTTCAATAATCGACATCAGCCCGCCGGCTGGGCGTCCTCGATCTGAAATTGCACCGTGGTTCGGCCGTTCCAGTTGTTGAAACGCAGGCGTCCCGCCAAGTGCATCAGACGTCCATCATGGTTCATCAAAGCCGGCCCCAAATCGGAATCAAGTGCCCGGAATGCAATGCCTTCAAGCACCCCCCGGCCGTCTTTCGCAACAGAACACTTCACGTGATTCTCGCCGACCCGGTCGGCATAGGTCAGGCGCACATGCGGCATGACGAAGCGCGGTTCCGGATTGCCGGCCCCGAAGGGGCCCAACAGGGCGATTTCCTCGACCAGGGCTTCGGTCGCCCCGTCGGGGCGGAGACCACCGTCCAGATAGAGTGTCGGCAGGATGCCGCCCTCCGCCACATGGGCCGCCACGCGGTCATCCAGAAAGGCCCGGAATGCCGCCAGACGGTCACGCGCAACGGTGAACCCCGCCGCCATGGCGTGGCCGCCGCCCTTGACGATCAGGCCCGCCTGCCGCGCGGCGATGATCGCAGCGCCCAGGTCCACGCCCTTGACCGAACGGCCGGAGCCAACGCCGAGATCACCGTCCCCGCCGCCGTTAAAGGCAATGACGCAGGCCGGCCGGTTGTAGCGTTCCTTCAGGCGGCTCGCGACGATGCCGATCACCCCCGGATGCCAGCCGTCGCCATGGGCCAGCGCCACGGCCCCCATGGCGTTGGCGCTGCCGCCGCCGGCGTCCTCAAGCTGCGCCATGGCCCCCTGCAGCACCGCGCTCTCTATGGTCTGGCGGTCGCGGTTGAAGGCGTCCAGCTTGCGCGCCAGGTGCCAGGCCTCGTCCTCGTGCTCCGTGGTCATCAACCGGTATCCCAGGTCCGATTCGCCGACCCGCCCACCGGCGTTGACCCGAGGCCCCATGACGAATCCCAGGTGATAGGCGGTCGGCGCCTCGTCCACCCCGGCCACGTCGGCCAAGGCCCGCAGGCCCAGGTTTCGCCGCCCGGCCATGACCTTCATCCCTTGCGTAACCAATGCGCGGTTAATTCCAGTCAAAGGCACCACGTCGCAGACCGTGCCCAAGGCGACCATGTCGAGCCATTGCAGCAAATCCGGCTCGGCCCGCGATGCGTACCATCCCGCACCCCGCAGCACCCGGTTGATGGCGACGACCAGAAGAAACGTCACGCCCACGGCGGCCAATTGGCCGTATCCGGCCGTCTCGTCCAGGCGATTGGGGTTGATGACGGCTTCGGCCTTGGGCAGATCGGCCTCGGCCGTGTGGTGGTCGACCACGACCACGTCGATGCCGGCGTCACGGGCGGCGGCCAGGGGCTCGAAGGCCAGCGTGCCGCAATCCACCGTGACCACAACGGATGCCCCATGATTGTCCTTCAGCCCCAGGATGGCCGCCGTATTGGGGCCGTAGCCTTCCTTGATGCGGTCGGGGATATGAACCGCCGTGCGTCCACCAACGGCGCGCACGAAACGGCTCAACAACGCCGACGAGGTCGCCCCGTCCACATCGTAGTCACCGAAGATGCCGATGCACTCGTTCTGCATGATGGCGCCGGCCAGGCGTTCCGCCCCCTGCCCCATGTCGAGGAACCGGTCCGGATCGGGCAGCAGGTCGCGCAGGGTCGGCGCCAGGAACCCCGGCACCTCCTCCACGTCGATGCCGCGGCCGGCCAGCACGCGGGCCGTCAGTTCGGAAAGTTCCCATCGTTGAACAAAGGTCTGCACGGTGCGCGGATCGACAGGCCTCTCCAGCCACTGCCGCCCGGTCAGCGACCGCTCGACGCCGAGAACCCGGGCCGTTTCGCCCCCAACATGCCGCGGATGGCCCGCTGTCCCGATGTCAGGACCTGCGAGAGAGCTTGGACACATGGTGGTGTCCTTCGATGTAGCGCAGCGTCAGCGTCTTGGAGCGCACGACGAGCGAATGAGTGGTTGCCATGCCGCGACCGGGGAACTGAACGCCCGACAGCATGGGCCCCGTGGTCACGCCGGTGGCGGCGAAGGTGACGTTGCCGGCGGCCATCTCGGTCAGCCCGTACTTGTGCTGGGGATCGGTAACTCCGGCCTTGCGCAGGCGCGCCGTCTCATCGTCATTGCGCACGATCAGGCGGCTTTGCATCTGTCCGCCCAGGCCACGCAAGGCGGCGGCGGCCAGCACGCCCTGGGTTGCCCGGCCACTGCCCAGGAAGATATCGACGCCCGAGCCCGGCAAAGCCGTGGCGACCACGCCGGACACGTCACCATCCAGGATCAGGCGAATGCGCGCCCCCGCTTCCCGCACCTTGGTAACGATCTGTGCGTGGCGGGGCCGGTCGAGCATGCAGACCACAAGGTCCGACACCTTGACCTTCTTGGCCTTGGCGAGGGCCGCCAGGTTATCCGCCGGATCGGCGTCCAGATCGACGACATCCTGGGGCAGGCCCGGACCAACGGCGATCTTTTCCATGTAGATGTTGGGGACCGACAGAAACCCGCCGTCCTGGGCCAGGGCGATGACCGACAGCGCGTTGTAGCCGCCGCGCGCGATGATCGACTTGCCCTCAAGCGCCAGCACGGCGACATCCGCCTTGGGCGCACCGCCGGTGCCGAGCTTCTGGCCGGTGTACAGATCCTCGACCTCACCTTCCTCGCCCTCGCCCATGCGCACGGTACCGTCCACCATGAGGGTGTCCAGGCTGTCCATCATCGCCTTCACGGCGGCCTCGTCGGCGGCGCGTTCGTCGCCGCCGCCCAGATGGGCCATGGCCGCCACGGCGGCGGCCTCGGTCACGCGAACGGCCTCAAGGGCCAGGTTGCGGTCGGTCACGGCATCGGTCACGGACGGATCCTCGTCATTCTTTTATTCGGACTACAGGTCTTCGATGCGAATGATACGCGGCGCCATAACCACGGCGTCAAGGGCGGCGATGGCGGAGACCGCGTCGATCATGTCCGATTCCAGGGTGTCGTGGGTGGTCATCACCACCGGTACGGGCTCTCCGGGATCGCGGGCGCGCTGAATGATCGATTCCATGGACACGTTATGCGCCCCCAATGCCTGGGCGATATCGGCGAACACACCCGGCTTGTCCACGACCTCGAACCGAAGGTAATAGCAGCCCCGGTGTGCCGACATGGGTACCGGCCGGGGGACAGCCAGATCCGCCGCCGGGCGGGCAAAGCACGGCACCATGTTGCCGCGCGCGATGTCGATAATGTCGGCGACCACGGCGGAAGCCGTCGGCCCCGCACCGGCCCCGCGGCCTTGCATCAGCACACGGTCGACGAAATCGCCTTCGGCGACGACGGCGTTGAACACTCCGTCGACATGATTGATCGGCGCGTCCAGCGGCACCATACAAAGATGCACTCGCTGCTCGACCCCCTCCGCCGTTTCCGTGGCGATCCCCAGAAGCTTGATGCCGAAGCCCAGTTCCTTGGCGAAGGACAGATCGACGGGCGAGACATGGCGGATACCCTCGACATGGACCGATTTGAAATCGACCTGGGTACCGAACGCCAGGGCCGCCAGGATCGCCAGTTTGTGAGCGGCGTCGACGCCGTCGATGTCGAAACTGGGATCGGCCTCGGCGTAGCCTTCCGCCTGGGCCTCGGCCAGCACGTCCTCAAATTCACGTCCGGTGTCGCGCAGTTCGCTGAGGATGTAATTGCAGGTCCCGTTGAGGATGCCGTAGACCCGGGAAATCGCATTGGCCGCTAGCCCTTCGCGCAGCCCTTTCAGGATCGGAATGCCGCCCGCCACGGCCGCCTCGAAGGCCAGCGCCACGCTCGATCTCTCGGCGGCGGCGGCAAGCGCCTGACCGTGGTGGGCGATCAGCGCCTTGTTGGCGGTGACGACATGCTTGCCGTTGGCCAGCGCCGCCGCACACAGGTCCTTGGCGACACCGTCAGAGCCGCCGATCAGTTCAACCACCACGTCCACGGTGGGATCGGCGGCCAGCGCCATCGGGTCATCGGTCCAGGAAACCCCGGACAGATCGACGCCGCGGTCCTTGTTGGGATCACGGGCGGAAACGGCGGTGATGTCGATGGCCCGGCCGGCCCGACGGGTAATCTCGTCCCGATGGGTGGCCAGGACCCGGACCGTGCCCGCGCCGACAGTGCCAAGCCCGGCAATGCCTAAGCGCAACGGTGCCGTCATCCGCCGAGGGCCCGCCTGCCGGAGTCCAGATTATCCAGATTGCCGGCGCGATAGCGTTGCATGAAGGACTTGATGGCGCGCAGGGCCTGCCGCGTCCGGTGGACGTTCTCCACCACCGCGATACGCACGAAGCCGTCACCGTGCTCGCCAAATCCGACGCCGGGTGCCACCGCGACCTGGGCTTCGGACAACAGAAGCTTGGAAAATTCGAGCGATCCCAGGTGGGCCATGTCCTCGGGGATCGGCGCCCAGGCGAACATGGTCGCCGGCGGCGCCGGCACGTCCCAGCCGGCCGACGCCAGGCCGGAAATCAGCACGTCGCGGCGTTCCTTGTAAACCGCGCGCATCTCGTCGACGCAGTCCTGCGGCCCATTCAGCGCGGCGGCGGCGGCCACCTGTATCGGCGTGAAGGCGCCGTAATCCAGATAGGATTTGACCCGCGCCAGGGCGGAGATCAGCTCCCGATTGCCGGCCGCGAACCCGATGCGCCAGCCGGGCATGGAATAGGTTTTGCTCATCGAGGTGAATTCGACGGCAATGTCCCAGGCGTTCTGAACCTGCAGGATCGACGGCGGCGGATTGTTGTCGAAATAGACTTCCGAATAGGCCAGATCCGACAGGATGTAGATTTCGTGGAAGCGGCAGAAATCCACGACCTGCTCGTAAAACGCCAGATCACAGAGTTCCGCCGTCGGATTGTTCGGGTAGTTGAGAACGATCGCCGTCGGCTTGGGCACGCTGTGCTGCACCGCGCGTTCCAGTGCTTCGAAGAAGGTCTGATCCGGTTTCACCGGGATGTTGCGCACAGCGGCGCCGGCGATAATGAAGCCGAACTGATGGATCGGATAGCTGGGGTTCGGCACCAGGATCACGTCGCCGGGGCTGGTGATGGCGGCCGACAGGTTGGCGAGACCTTCCTTGGACCCCAATGTCACGATGGCTTCGTGTTCCGGGTCCACGGCGACGTTGAAGCGGCGTTCATAATATGCCGACAGCGCCTTGCGCAGACCGGGAATGCCGCGCGAATTAGAATAGCGGTGGGTCTTCGGGTCCTGTGCCGCCTCAACCATCTTGTCGACGATATGCTGCGGCGTCGGCAGGTCCGGGTTGCCCATGCCGAAATCAATGATGTCCTCGCCGTTGGCGCGGGCGCGCGCCTTCATGGCGTTCACTTCCGCGAACACATAGGGCGGGAGACGGCGAATACGGTGGAATTCCTGTTTCATCGTGGCTTCATCATGTGCCAGAGCGGGGACGGATACAACAGCCATGCCGGGCGCGAACGCGCGCTCTGCGGCGCGTTCCGACCCTGGACAGGCGGCAATCCTTTAGCGGCAAAAGCCTCAGCGCGTCAAAAAGATTTCCGCGCGACGGTTTCCGGCCTCGCCGTTCGGCATGATTTCCTGGTACAGCGGCTGCGTATCGGACAACGCCGCCGTTGCGACCGTGCGACGATTCGCGCCGCGCCGGATCAGCTCCTTGGCCACCATCTTGGCCCGCTCTGCGGACATCTTGTAGTTCACCAGACGGTGCTTTTCCGGGCTCAGGTTGCGCGTCCGCGAAGACGAATGGCCGACCACATGCAGGGTGCCCCCCCGCTCCTTCTGCAAGGCAACGACCTGGGCGAGGATCTGACGGTCGCGCACCGACAACCGGGAAGAGCCGTTGGGGAACACGATGGTCGCGACCCGCGTCGCCCCCGGCGGCAACGGCTGCGACTGGGGAGTCCCCGCCACGGCAGCCCCTTCCATGACCGTGGCCGGAAGCTCGGTCATCCCCGGCTCGATGACGCCGTCACCGGAAATCACCATGGTTTCGCCGACGCCCACGCCGGACGGCATGCCGGTCGGGCGCACGAACTTGGGTTCTTCCCCGGCGGCGGCGAGAATTTCAGCCAACCGTTTCTGCATGCGGTTCTGGAATCCGGAGAATTCGGCTTCCTGTTCAGCCTGGGTCGGGATCGTGAATTGCGGCACGCCCGGCACCGTGGTCGCCAACTGCTCCTCGCCGGCGGGCGGGGTCAGGGTTTCCTTGGGCTGGGTCAGCTTGGGTCCCTCGGCCATGGCCTTGGGCGTTTCGGATGCCGCCGGCTTTTCAGCCATCGGCGTCGGGGCGGGCGGCGCCGCGGGGGCGGCTGCCGGGCGCACCGGGTCGGCGGCGGCGCTTTGGTCTTGGCGGGAAATCGCGGGGGCGTAACGCGGGCGGTCCGGGTCGGCGGCAAGGCCCAGGTTACGGCTTTCCTGCTGCTTGGTCACATCGGACACCTTGGGGTATTCCGTGGACGACTGTTCCTGGCCGGCGGCTTCCGCGACCTGCTGCTCGCGCTGACGGCGCGCCTCTTCCTCGGGGTCACCCGCGGATTTGTCGCCAGAGAACAGGTCGACTGTGCTTTTGTACCATTCGGCCGGATTGACGGCGTCGGGCACCGACGAACAGCCGGTCATGAGGACCGCCAAGACGGCAGCCATCGGCACGGACCGCAACAGGCCTCGATGCAGACTCGCTCGAAACTGAATAACGTCCTCCTTGATCACGCCCATGTGCCGCAATACTCCCTTCCCTAAATTCAGCCCCCGAACGCTGATGATACGTTCTTTCAGGGGGCTCCCCACCTTGAATTTCCTAATATGCCGGTTTACAACCCCGCCAACCGGCGGAGACGGCAGGTATCGTCCGAACCCAGGATTCTCGTCGCCAGAGATGTCGTTTGCACAACAACGATTCCACGCCACCCCGGCTTCTTCGCAATCCGGTATCATATTTTGCCTCAATCGCCTAGTCGGAGCAAAGGACGCAGCGCCCAATGAGTAAGAAGCCCAGCGGCCCGACACCAGCAGACAATACGCCCGAGTCCGCAAACCCCTACATTGAGATCGCGGAACGCAGCCAGCGCCTCGTCAATGACTGGCTGACCCGGCATGGCAATGAAATCCAGGCGCCGGACGTCGACCCCCTGAACGTCGGCGAGGCATTCATCGAAATGACCCGCCACATGATGGCCAACCCCCAGAAAATGATGGAATCGGGGCTATCGCTTTGGCAGGGCTATATGGAGCTGTGGCAATCGACGGCCCTGCGCTTGTTGGGCGCGGAGGCCGAACCCGTGGCCGAACCCGCGCGCGACGACCGGCGATTCCGCGACGAGGCCTGGTCGGAAAACCAAGTCTTCGACTTCATCAAGCAGTCCTACCTGCTGACTGCGAAGTGGCTGGAATCGACGGTTCACGACGTCGAAGGCCTGGATCGCAAGACCCAGCACAAGGTCGATTTCTACACAAAGCAGTTCGTCAACGCCCTGTCACCGACCAATTTCCTGATGACAAATCCGGAAGCCCTGCGCGCGACGGTCGAAAGCAAGGGCGAAAATCTCGTCAACGGACTTAACAATCTTTTGGAAGACCTGGAACGCGGCGACGGCAAGCTGGCGATCCGTATGACCGACATGGAGGCGTTCGAGATCGGCAAGAACGTCGCCACCGCCAAGGGCAAGGTCGTCTACCGCAACGACCTGATCGAACTGATCCAGTTCGACCCCCTGACCGACAAGGTTTCGCAGACGCCCCTGTTGATCGTGCCGCCGTGGATCAACAAGTTCTACATCCTCGACCTGAGGCCGGAAAACTCGTTCATCCGCTGGGCATCGGAACAGGGCCACACCGTCTTCGTCATCTCCTGGGTCAACCCGGACGCCAAACTGGCCCGGAAAACCTACGACGATTACATGCTCGAAGGCCCCCTCGCCGCCATGGACGCCATCGAACAGGCAACCGGTGAACGCGCCATCAACATCATCGGCTATTGCCTGGGCGGCACCCTGACGGCGGCGACATTGGCCTGGATGGCGGCGCAGAAGGGGCAACAGTGGAAGGACCGCATCAAATCCGCGACCTTCTTCACCACCATGGTCGATTTCGCCGAGGCCGGGGACCTTTCCGTATTCGTCGACGAAACGCAGCTCGCCAACATGGAAGCCAAGATGAACGAGCGCGGCTACCTTGAAGGCACGGAAATGGCGACCACCTTCAACATGTTGCGGGCCAACGACCTGATCTGGTCCTTCGTGGTCAACAACTACCTGCTGGGCAAGGACCCCTTTCCCTTTGATCTGTTGTTCTGGAATTCGGATTCAACCCGCATGCCGGCCGCCATGCATGCGTTCTACCTGCGCAATATGTACCTGGAAAACAAGCTGGCCACGCCGGGCGGCATTTCGCTTGCGGGCACGCCCATCGACCTGACCCGGGTCGACGTGCCGACCTACATGATTTCAACCCGCGAAGACCATATCGCGCCATGGAAGGCGACCTACGCGGGGACGCAGATCTACAAAGGCCCCGTTCGCTTCGTGCTGTCGGCATCGGGCCATATCGCGGGCGTGATCAATCCGCCGGCGGCGAACAAGTACTGCTATTGGACCAATGCCCAGACGCCGAAAGACCCGGACGCCTGGTTGGACAAGGCCAAGCAGCACGAAGGGTCCTGGTGGCCCGATTGGGACGCCTGGGTCAAGAAGCAGTCGGGCAAGAAAACGGTGCCGGCCCGCATCCCCGGTGACGGCAAGCTGCCGGCCCTGGACGACGCCCCCGGCACCTACGTCAAGATTCGCGCATCCTGACCACCCGCAAGCGCCCGGCCCACGGCCTGTTCCAACAAGGCCGCCGCGTCTTTCAGGGCATCAGTGGGATAGGCCGTATATCCCAGGACCAGCCCATGGCGGCGTTCGGGCCCGGCGTAATAGCCGGACAAGGCACGTGCGGTAATGTCGACGGCCGCCGCCTCGCGGGTGATCGCACCGTCCGCCAAGTTTCCGCCCGGCCCGCCGGGTGCCAGAGTAACGGTCAATTGCATGCCGGCATCATCATCGGGCACATCGAACAGACCGTCGAACCGTGTGACCAGTTCGTCCCGCAAGACCGTCTGCCGCTCCCCATAAATCTGCCGCATGCGCCGGACATGGGCGCCGAAACGCCCTGACTCCATGAAATCGGCGAGGATCGGCTGCATGGCCAAGGCGGGAAAGTCATCAACGACACCGCGCAGGCGGACGAAGGCGTCAATCAGCGGCTCCGGCACCACCAGATAGCCTAAACGCAGGGCCGGAAACATGACCTTGGAAAAGGTACCGACATAGATCACCCGGTCACCACCATCCAATCCCTGAAGTGCGGCCAGCGGCCGCCCCCGGTAGCGGTATTCGCTGTCGTAGTCGTCTTCCAGCACCCAGAACCCAGCATCCCGCGCCCAAGACAACAAGTCCAGGCGGCGCGCCAGGGACATGGTCGATCCCAGGGGGAACTGATGCGACGGCGTCACCGCCAGCAGACGTGGATGCGGGGCCTGCTTACGCGCATGGGCCACATCCAATCCCTCGCCGTCCACCGGCGCCTGCACGACCCTGGCCCCGGCCGAGGAAAAGGCCGAGATCAAACCCCGATAGCCGGGGTTTTCCATGACCACGGGCGCCCCCGGTTCCAACAGTACGCGCGCGCAAAGATCGATGCCCTGCTGCGCCCCCGAAGTGATGACGACCTGATCGGCGATGCATTTGGCCCCGCGCACGGCAACCAGATAGTCGGCGATGGCCCGGCGCAGGGGCGCATGACCGCGGCCGTCCCGGTCTTCCAGCAAGGCCAGAGGCGGTCGCCGCCAAAAGCGGCCCACGGCGCGGCCCCATTCGTCGAAGGGAAAGGCGGCGACATCGGGAAGGCCCGGAAGGAAGGGACGGTGCGTCCCCGGCCCGGGCGAATGACGGGATATCAGATCAAGCACCCGCGCCGGCAAGGGCGGCGGCGCCGCGGCATCGGCGGGCAACGGCCCCGCGGCGCGCAGGTCGCCGGACAAATCCGGCAGATCCACGGAAACCCGTGTGCCCGCCCCCGGCCGGGCTTCGGTGAAACCCTCGGCCAGCAATTGATCATAGGCAGCAAGCACCGTGTTTCGGGAGATTTCCAGTTCGCGGGCGAGGATGCGGCTGGCCGGAAGGCGCGCGCCCGGGCGCAGGACCCCGGCCAGGATCAGGCTTTTGATTCCTTTGTAGAGCTGCTCGTTCAAGGGCAGCGCACCAGACCTGTCCAAGTCCAGATCGATCAGCTGGGAATCCCGGCCCAGTTTCATGCGGCCCGGAGAGGTCATTTAAATGGCTCCGTAAGAATAACATTTATGGCTCTTTCTTAAGAACCAACTTGCACGGTACAGGGAGATCATCATTGCCGGCAAGGCAGTATTCGATCATGCGAAAAGGAACCGGACCATGCCCACTTTCCCTGACCTGCGGGTCACCGAGCGCTCAAAGGTCAAACGGGTGCCCAAGCGCGCCGCCTATGATCGCGCCACGGTGGACGCGATCCTGGACGCGGGCCTGATGTGCCATGTCGGATATGTGATTGATGACGCCCCTTACGTGACGGCGACCTGCTACTGGCGGCACGGCGACCGTGTGTACTGGCACGGATCGGCGGCCAGCCGCATGCTCCGCACGGTGACCAGCGGCGTGCCGGTCTGCTTCACGGTGTCGCACCTGGACGGCTTGGTCATGGCACGGTCGGGCTTCCACCATTCCGTCAATTACCGGGGGGTGACCCTATTCGGCGAGGCGGTCAAGATCGAGGACCCGGCGGAGAAGCTGGCGACCTTGAAGGATTTCACGGACCGCCTGTCCCCCGGCCGCTGGGAGGAACTGCGCGAGACCACGGATCAGGAGCTGAAGGGCACCACCATCTGCGCGCTGACCATCGACGAAGGCTCGGCCAAGGTGCGCGCGGGCGGGCCCGTCGATGATGAACCCGATTACGATCTCAACGTCTGGGCCGGGGTCGTGCCGATCACCACGGTGGTCGGCGAACCCGTGGCCGATGATCGCCTGAAACCGGGCATTCCTGAGCCCGACTACCTGCGCCGCATTTCCATCGGCGCGCCGCCCCGGGGATAGCGCTATCATGCGCGCATGACCTTCGACGGCCTGACCCTCACGACAATCCTCATCGCCATCAGCGCCATGGGCTTCGGCTGCGCGTTCCAGGCGGCGCTGGGGCTGGGGTTCGCCTTGCTGGCGGCCCCCGTGCTGGCCCTGCTGGACCCTGCCTTCGTGCCTGGCCCCATGCTCCTGGCGGGAACCGTGCTGGCCGCCCTGACGGCTTACGGCGAGCGCGACGCCATCGACCGCCGCACGCTGGCGACCTGTCTGATCGGCTTGGCCGTGGGCACGGTGGTCGGCGCGGTCGTCCTCCAGGCCGTGCGGGGCATGGACCTGCAGCGCGTGTTCGGCGTCATGATCCTGCTCGCCGTCGGCGTCAGCCTCATGGGAAAGACCGTCGCCGCCAAGGGACGCAGCCTACTCATCGCCGCCGGTATTTCCGGCGTCATGGGGATCATGGCCGGGCTGCACGGCCCGGTGATCTCCCTTGCTTTTCAGAATGCCGAACCCCGGGTCGCCCGCGCCATGCTGGGCGCCTATTTCACGGTCGCCTATCTGTCGGCGGTGGCGGCCCTGGCCCTGGTCGGGTCATTCGGCGCGCCGGAGGCCGGCCGCACTCTGGTGCTGCTGCCCGGCGTGGCGGTCGGTCTGGCCCTGGCCCCGATCACCCGGCGCTACATCAACCGCGACCGCCTGCGCATCGCGATCCTCGCCATTGCGGCGGTCAGCGGTCTGATCCTGATCGTGAAATAGCCGACCGCGCCTTACGACGGCTTCAGGGCCTTTTCCAACAGTAGGCGCGCAGCGGCGCGCGGATCGGCCCGCCGCGCGGCCAGGTCATCGATCAGATCGGCCATGTCCGGCGCCAGGCGCTTGAATTCGCGGCGCATGTGGTCGAGCGCCGCCGTTTCAAGCCGCATCAAGGCGATGCGCCGGCGCCGGGCCTTGTCTTCGCCGCTTGATGCAAGGTGTTGGCCGTGGTCGATCACGGCTTGCGCCAGGTCGGCGACACCTTTGCCCGTGTTGGCGCTGGTCGCGATCACCGGCACGCGCCAACCGGTCGCCCCCTCGCCCCGCCCCTGACGGCCGGTCAGGCCCAAATCCTGGGCCCCCGCCAGGTCGGCAGCGGTCTGATCCGCATCGGCGCGGTCGGCCTTGGTCACGACATGAATATCGGCGATTTCCAGGATGCCCGCCTTCATGGCCTGGACCCCGTCGCCCAACCCCGGCGGCGAGGCGACGATCACCGTATGGGCCGCCGCCGCGACATCGACCTCGTCCTGGCCGACACCGACGGTCTCGATCACCACGACCTGGAAGCCACAGGCGTCCAGCACATCCACGGAATCAAGCGCCGGGCGCGCCAGCCCGCCCATGGCGCCCTGGGTCGCGAACGATCGTATGAACACGCCGTTGTCGCTGCCGTGGTCGCCCATGCGGACCCGGTCGCCCAGAATGGCGCCGCCGGAAAACGGGCTGGAAGGATCAATGGCGATGACACCGACGGTCAGGTTCCGCTGACGCAATTCCTTGACCAAGGCGTTGACCAGGGACGACTTACCAGCCCCTGGTGGCCCGGTGACGCCGACCACATGGGCCGATCCCGCGGCCTGATAAACTCGGGCCATCAGATCGCCGTCTGTCGACCCGGATATCGGCGCAGCGTTGCCGGTGGTTTCGGCCAGGGACAACAGCTTGGCAATAGCCCGCCGGTCGCCGCCTTGCGCGGCGGCAAGTAGGTCTGGCGATGGATCCGGCTTGGGGGCTGCCATGGCCAGGGCCTCAGTCGCTCGACGGTATGGGACGGTTGCGGCTCAATTTGCGCAGGTCATGGCCCGCCAAGCGGTATTCGGCACTCAGGTCGTCGTACACGGGCCAGATGTAATCCAGCATCTTTTGGTCATTGGGGCCGACCTTGCGCAGGAATTTGGCCGGCCGCCCGGCCCAGACCTCGCCGGGGCCGATCTGCTTGCCCGGCGTGACCAGGGCGCCGGCGGCGATCAGCGATCCCTTGCCGACCACCGCACCGTCCATCACGCAGGCCTGCATGCCGATCATGGAATCGTCCTCCAGCGTGCAGGCATGCAAAAGCGCCATATGCCCGACCGTGACCCGGTCGCCCAGGATCGTTGGATAGCCCTTGGAATCGACATGAACGACCGTGCCGTCCTGGATGTTCGTATCGTTGCCGATACGAATGAAGTTCATATCCCCCCGCAACACACAGGAATACCAGATCGACGACTTGGTCCCGATCGTCACGTCCCCGATGATGATGGCATTTTCCGCGATGAAGGCGGTTTCGTCGATCTGCGGATGCTTGTCCTTGAAAGGAAGGATCACACCGCCGGGCTGGCGCGAAGATATCATTCAGAAATCACCTTAGTTTTTTGTTTCAATGTATTGTTTTTTAAGAATTTTTAATGAACGGAAGCATTTCCTTGAAAGCCTCCGTTCCGGCCCGCCCCAGCCATTCATAGATAACCATTTCCGTGGTCACGATGCCGGCCCCGGCCGCGCCCAGACGATCCAGGCAGGCCTTTTCACTTTCCAGGGTGCGCGAGGCCGTGGCGTCGGTGACGACGAAGATCTCGTACCCCTTGTCCATCAGATCGACACCGGTCTGCATGACGCAGATATGGGCTTCCATCCCCGTGATGACCACTTGGCGGCGGCCTGTGGCCTCGAACGCCTTCTGGAACAGTTCCTCGTTCATGCAGGAGAAATGAATTTTCTCGAACACCTGGGCCTCGGGCGCGATGCCCTGCAGCTGCGGCACCGTGCGCCCCAATCCCTTGGGATACTGTTCCGTCATCAGAATGGGCACGCCCATGCGATCGGCGGCACGCATCAGCAGCGCCGTATTGCGGATCACCTTGGCCGGTGATTGCATGGCGGGGGCCAACTTGTCCTGGATATCGATGACGACCAGGCAGGAGAGTTCGGGCTTTATCAGCATCTTGATTTCCTTAATCGGCGAGCCAATAGCGCAGAACCGCGCTGACCGCCTCGGGCCGTTCCAGGGGCGAAAGATGGCCGCAGTTTTCGACGATCACCAGTTTAGCACCGGGGATGGCGGATGCCATTTCTTCGTGCACCGCAGGCGGCGTCATGACGTCGAGCCGACCACACAGAACCAACGTCGGACAGGCAATCGCGGCCAGATTGGGCCGATTGTCCGGGCGCTCGATGATGGCCGTCTGCTGGCGCTGATAAGCCTCCGCCCCCACGTTGCGGGCCGAGGCGCGAACGACGGCGGTCAATTCCCCATCGTCCTGGCGGTTTGCAGCGATGAAGCCCGTCATGTGGTGATCGATGACGCCGTCCAGATCGCCCATGGCGGCCCTGGCCATCAGTTCGCGGCGGCCTGCCGTGCGTTCGGGCGTGTCCGGGCCGGGGGCGGTGTCGAGCAAGGCCAAGCGGGTCACCCGTTCCGGCGCCAGACGCATGACGGCCTGGGCCGCGTAGCCGCCCATCGACAATCCGCAGAGCGCGAAGCGGTCGGGCGCCGCGTCCAACACGCGCCGGGCCATGTCGTCAATACTGCCGTCCTGTGTCATGTCGGCCACGGTCATTTCCGCGACGTCGGTCAAGGTCGCCAACTGATGCCCCCATAGCGCCGTGTCACACAGCAGCCCGGGCATGAACAGAAGCGGCGTTCGGTCAGACATGAAACCTCCTTCGGGGACCGTGACAAATCGGTAGCGGTCGGCAGAAATCCGCCGCCCAACCCCCGCTTATCATTGACTTCGGGTCGGGAACACCTAATATCCGGCTCACACGGCCCGGGGAAGTCTCCGAGGGTCAAAATCCAAGCCCCCATAAGGTGACCACCCAGCCCGGGCGGCGCAACTCCCGAAGTGGAGCAATATGTCCTTTTCAGACCTCGGCCTCAGCGACGAACTCCTCAAAGCGATTTCCGACGCAGGCTACACCGACCCCACCCCCATCCAGGCCCAGGCCATTCCCCAAGTCCTGATGGGCCGCGATATTCTGGGCTGCGCCCAGACGGGCACGGGCAAGACGGCATCCTTCACCCTTCCGATGATCGATATCCTGGCCTCGGGCCGGGCCAAGGCGCGCATGCCGCGCTCGCTGATTCTGGAGCCGACCCGCGAACTGGCCGCCCAGGTCGCCGATAATTTTGAGATCTACGGCAAATACCACAAGCTGAACCATGCGCTGCTGATCGGCGGCGAAAACATGAGCGAGCAGATCAAGCGCCTGGAAAAGGGCGTCGACGTGCTGATCGCCACCCCGGGCCGTCTGATGGACGTTTTTGACCGCGGCCATCTATTGCTGCGCGACGTGAAGGTTCTGGTGATCGACGAAGCCGACCGCATGCTCGACATGGGCTTCATCCCCGATGTCGAGAAAATCGTCTCCAAGCTTCCGCAGATGCGCACGACGCTGCTGTTCTCGGCCACCATGCCGCCGGAAATCAAGCGCTTGGCCGACCGCTTCCTGATGAACCCCAAGGAAATCACCGTATCCAAGCCGGCCACGGCGGCGGAAACGATCAAGCAGCTCTTGGTCATGGTCACCGGCGCCGGGCGCGACCAGGCCTCCATCGCCAAGCGCAAGCGCGAGATCCTGCGGAAGCTGATCGAGCGCGAGCAGCCCAAGAACGCCATCATCTTCTGCAACCGCAAGCGTGACGTCGACGTCGTCTACAAGTCGCTGGAACGCCACGGTTACAACACCGCGGCGCGTCTGCACGGCGACATGGTGCAGTCCGTGCGCATGGAAACCTTATCCAAGTTCAAGAGCGGCGACGTGACCCTGTTGGTGTGTTCCGACGTGGCGGCGCGCGGGCTCGACATCCCGGCCATGAGCCATGTCTTCAACTTCGACGTGCCGACCCATGCCGACGACTATGTCCACCGCATCGGCCGCACGGGCCGCGCCGGACGCGAAGGTGTGGCGATCTCCATCGCCGTCCCGTCCGACGGCAAATACGTGGACGCCATCGAAAAGCTGATGGGCCGCTCCATCGATCAGGACCCGATGAGCAGCACCGGCGGCGGCAATGGCAGCAGTGGCAGTGCCGATGACACTGCCAGCGCCCCGGAAAAGGAAGCACGCGGCGAACGTGGCCGGGGTCGAGGACGTGACCGAGGCCGGGGCCGCAAACCGGCATCAGACGACACCAAGACCGAACCGGCGGCCGATGCCGTGACCGAGACCACCGTAACCGCGGAACCGGTCAAGGACGCCCCCAAGACGGAAGCACCCGCCGCAGAGGAACCGGCCGCGAAAACGAGTCGCGCCCGTAGAAGCCGCTCGGACCAGCGCAATGACGCGGGCACGATGGACGACAAGGACGTCGTGTTTGGGCAAAGCGATCAGGTTCCGGCCTTCCTCAAGAACTTCTAAGCCGCCTCCCTCCCGGCCCCTCTGGGGCACGAAAGCCCACCTATTCCCTTCAGGTGAATTGACGCCTCGGCGCCGGTCAATCCGGCGGCCGAGGCTTCGCGCTTTTCGATACAGATCATGAGAATTTTTCGATGTTCGGCGGCGGGCCGCTCTTCGATATTGAGCGCCTTCCGTCAACCATCAACCGAGGAACATCTGCAATGAAACGGACCGTTCTTTCTGCCGCCATCTTCGCCTTCGTCATGGCCCTGGGCTTCTCCGCCGCGTCGACCGCCGTCCTGGCCGCCGACAAGAAGGAAAACCCCTGCGCCAAGATGACCGACAAGGCCGAGAAGAAAGCCTGCATGAAGGCCCAAGCCGACGCGAAGAAAGCGACCAAGAAGTAATTGGGACACCGCGCCCGCAGTTGCGGCGCGCACCGATCAAGAAGGGGCAGACGGCCTGAACCGTCTGCCCCTTTGCGTTTCAGGAGACCGCGTACGCTGCGTCGGTCAGATCAACCCAGACAGCGGTGACGACGGATCGGCGTACATTTTGCGCGGCATGCGCCCGGCCAGATAGGCCATGCGCCCGGCCTTGACCGCGTGTTTCATGGCGCGAGCCATCATCACCGGGTCCTTGGCTTCGGCGATGGCCGTGTTCATCAGCACGCCGTCGCAGCCCAGTTCCATGGCGATGGCCGCGTCCGACGCCGTACCAACGCCGGCGTCAACGATCACCGGCACCTCGGACTGTTCCTTGATCAGACGAATGTTAACCGGATTCTGGATACCCAGGCCGGAACCAATGGGCGCCCCCAGCGGCATGATGGAGACGGCCCCCGCCTCCTCCACCCGCTTGCACAGGATCGGATCGTCCGAACAATAGGCCATGACCTGGAAACCTTCTTCCGTTAGCGCGCGGGTCGCCTCGATGGTTTCCGGCATCATCGGATAAAGCGTGCGCTGTTCGCCCAGAATTTCCAGCTTCACCAGGGTCCAGCCGCCGGCTTCCCGCGCCAGGCGCAGGGTGCGCACCGCATCGTCGGTGGTGAAGCAGCCCGCCGTATTGGGCAGATAGGTGTATTTCTTGGGGTCCAGATAATCGACCAGCAGCGGCTGATTGGGGTCCGTCAGGTTCACGCGCCGGACGGCGACGGTGATCATTTCCGCCTCCGCCGCCTCGGCGGCCTGACGGTTCAGGTCATAATTCTTGTACTTTCCGGTGCCGATGATCAGGCGCGAGCGAAATTTGTGCCCGGCGACCTCCAGAATATCCTCATCCTCGGATACGGGGGCCGAATCCGGGGCACCGCCGCCGATGAAATGCACGATTTCCAGGCGATCGCCGTCTTCCACACCGATCTGGCCGTAGCCGGATTTGGGGACGATTTCCAAATTGCGCTCAACCGCGACCTTGGCCGGGTCCAGGCCGATTCGGGTGAGAAGCTGCGCCACCGACAGGGGAGCATCCAGGGAATGGGTTTCGCCGTTGATCTGAACTTGCATGAAGAATTTATCCTCGGGGCCGTTGGTCGCGCCGTCGTTGAAGCCTGTACAGGCCTTTGTCCGGGGGGCTTTACAGGGATTATGGGGCCGCGGCCAGCCGCTTTCAACGCCGGGATGGGGAGAAACGGGATGTTTCTCAGAACTCAGCGCGTGCTATAAGCCCGCTACCTTATGACGGAAGGCGGCTCGGCGCGTTCGCCGCGCCGGGAACGGAACCATGACAGCGACGATTCTGATCCTCAACGGCCCGAACCTGAACCTTCTGGGCACGCGCGAACCCGACATCTACGGGCGCGAGACGCTGGCGACCATCGAATCCGCCTGCCGGACGCGCGGCCAGGGCCTAGGCCTGGACGTGGATTTCCGCCAATCCAACGACGAAGGCGAACTGGTCACCTGGATCCAGGAAGCCCCCAAGGCGCACGCCGGGATCATCATCAACGCCGGCGCCTACACCCATACCTCGGTCGCGATTCTCGACGCGCTTTCGGCTATCGACATGCCGATCATCGAGGTGCACCTTTCCAACATTCACAGGCGTGAAGAGTTCCGGCATCATTCCTTCGTCTCCAAGGCCGCCGACGGCATGATTTGCGGTCTCGGCGGACAGGGCTACGAACTGGCGCTCGACGCGCTGGCAAAACGACTGAAAAACAACGGGTAAGGGACCATGGCAAGAAGCCCCAAAGCGACCGATATCGACGCGGATGCCGTCCGCAAGCTGGCCAGTCTCCTGGAAGAGACGGGCCTGACGGAAATCGAATACACCCACGACGACTGGTCGCTGCGCGTATCCAAGGGGGCGACCGCCGTGACCGCCACCCCCATGGCCGTGGCCCCCGTCGCCGATGCCCCCTCTGCTGAACAGGGTGTGCCCGCCGGCGCCGTCACCTCCCCCATGGTCGGCGTGGTCTATACCTCGCCCGACCCCGAAAGCCCCGATTTCGTCAAAGAAGGCGATACGGTGAAGGAAGGCGACACCCTGCTGCTGGTCGAGGCCATGAAGGTGTTCAACCAGATCACCGCCCCCCGCGCCGGCACGGTGAAGCGGGTCCTGGTGACCAGCGGCACCCCCGTCGAGTTCGGCGAACCCCTCCTGATTCTCGAATAGGAGGCAGGCCTTGTTTGAAAAGGTCCTGATCGCCAACCGGGGGGAAATCGCGCTGCGCATCCTGCGCGCCTGCCGCGAAATGGGCATTTCCACGGTCGCCGTCCATTCCACCGCCGATACAGACGCCATGCACGTGCGCTTCGCCGACGAAAGCGTGTGCATCGGCCCGCCGTCGGCCAAGGACAGCTACCTGTCGATCCAGGCCGTGCTGTCGGCCGCCGCCATTTCGGGGGCCGACGCCATCCATCCCGGCTACGGATTCCTGTCGGAAAACGCCGATTTCGCCCAAATGGTCGCCGAACACGGCTTCACCTTCATCGGTCCTTCGGCCGATCACATTCGGCTGATGGGCGACAAGGTCCAGGCCAAGGCTGCCGCCAAGGCCGCCGGCATCCCCGTGGTGCCCGGATCGGACGGTGCCATCGAGGACATCAAGGACGTGGCCCTGGTCGCCAAGGACATCGGGTATCCCGTGCTGATCAAGGCCGCCGCCGGCGGCGGCGGGCGCGGCATGCAGGTGGTGCGCCGGGAAGAAGACCTGGAAGACCTGGTCAAGGTGGCCCAGAGCGAGGCCAGCGCCGCCTTCGGCAACGGCGCCGTCTACATGGAAAAGTACCTGGACAAGCCGCGCCACATTGAAATTCAGATCATGGCCGATATGCACGGCAACGTCGTGCATCTGGGTGAGCGCGACTGCTCCCTGCAGCGCCGGCACCAGAAGGTCCTGGAAGAAGCCCCTTCGCCGGCCCTCAATGCGGCACAGCGGGCCGAAATCGGCGAGATCACGGTCAACGCCATTTCCAAGCTGGGGTATCAGAGCGCCGGCACGGTCGAATATCTGTACGAGGACGGGAAGTTCTACTTCATCGAGATGAACACCCGCCTGCAGGTCGAACATCCGATCACCGAGGCGATCACCGGCATCGACATCGTGCGCGAGATGATCCGCGTCGCCCAGGGGGCCAAGCTGTCGATGACCCAGGAAGACATCATCCTGCGCGGTCATGCCATTGAATGCCGCATCAACGCGGAAGATCCCGTGACCTTCGCGCCCTCTCCGGGCAAGGTCGGCGTCTATCATGCGCCGGGCGGCCTGGGCGTGCGCGTCGATTCCGCCCTGTATTCCGGCTACACAGTGCCACCCCACTACGATAGCATGATCGCCAAGCTGATCGTTCACGGCGCGTCACGGAACGAGTGCCTGATGCGCCTGCGACGGGCGCTTGAGGAATTTGTGATTGATGGCATCTCGACGGGCATACCCCTTCAACAGCGCATCATCGGCGAACGGGATTTCGTCGATGGTTCCTATGACATCCACTGGCTTGAAACCCTCATGGCCGCGGACAAGGACAACGCCTGACGTTCCTGCCGAGCGTATTTCATGAGCCGGCGCGACCAAACCCAGGAAAGCCTGCCCGCCGAACTTTTGCTGCGCGCCTATGCCGCCGGCATCTTTCCCATGGCCGAAAGCCGCGACGACCCGCAGGTGTTCTGGGTCGATCCCAAACAGCGTGGCGTACTGCCGCTGGAAACCTTCCACATCTCAAAAAGCCTGCGCAAGGTCCTGCGCCGGGGCGAATTCCTCGTGCGGGCCAACTCGGCGTTCGAGCGGGTGCTTGACGAATGCGCCGCCCCCGGCCCGGGGCGCAAGGGTACCTGGATCAACGAGCCGATCCGCGACGCCGTCATCGAGCTGCACAACCTGGGCTTCGCCCATTCCCTCGAAACCTGGAAGGACGGCGAGCTGGCCGGCGGGCTTTACGGGGTAGCGCTGCGGGGGGCGTTCTTCGGCGAGAGCATGTTTTCGCGCACGGCCAACGCGTCCAAGGTCGCCCTCGCCCATCTGGTGGCGCGCCTGCGCCTGGGCGGCTTCCGCCTGCTCGACACCCAGTTCGTGACCGACCACTTGAAGACCTTCGGCTGCGAGGAAATTCCCGCCCGCGACTATCAGAAACGCCTGGAATCGGCGCTTGAGTATCAGGCCCGATTTCCCCTCAACCCGGCCCCGGACCGGGTTTCTACGGAACTAGAGGCGATGGCGGAAAAATCCGCTATTTAGGGGGGGCTGCGTCCATAGGCTCCGCGCAATCGAGCACCCAGATGTCATAGACCGGGTGTTCCAGGGCGTTGAGCGCCGGGCTGGAGGCGAACATCCAACCGCGGAACAGGCTGATCGCCGGCTCACCGGGGCGAATTTCCCAAATATCGAGAAAGGCCGCGGATTCCGGAGGTTCCTCCGGCGGGCGCTTGTCACAGCTGCGGGCGATGATCTCGAGGGTGCCGAAGCGCACGACCTCGCCGACCCGGGCTTCCAGGGTCGAAACCCGCGCCGTGACCTTATCCAGCCCCTGCAGGATAACCTTGTTCATGGGGGCCGCGCCTGCCGGAAAGGCGGCGATGATGCCAATCAAGGCGATGAGGAGAAGCCGCATCGCGGCCTATTTCCCCCCCGTGGCCAGGAAGATGATCTCGCCGACCTGATCCTCAAGGGACTTGAAGTCCTCAACCCTGGCGATGCGCCCGCCCGCGGGCAGCGTTTCCGAGGCCTGTCCCGGCTTCAGGCGAATGTATTTTCCACCCAGGATGCCTTCGGAGCCGATCGTCGCCACCGTGTCCTTCGGCAGTTTCACATCCGGGCGGATCGACATGATGACAACGGCCTCGAACGTCTGCGGGTCAAGAACGCGGTCAAGAACGGTGCCGATCTTGATGCCGTTGATGCGCACGTCGCTGCCGTTGGACAGGCCGCCGATCTTGAGGAAATGCGCCTTGATTTCGTATCCGGAGACGGCCTTGACCTGGGCCACGTTGAAGGCGAAGAACAGAAACACCCCGGCGACGATCAGCACGACGCCGCCCAGGACCGTTTCGATTGCATTACGTCCCATATCCGGTCTCTCCGCCCCTTATTTCGTCTGCCCGGCCGCCGTTTCGGCGGCGGCCCGGCGCTCTTCCATGGCGGCCCGGCCCTGGGAAATGATCAGATCCAGAATGTCACCGACAACCTGGGCATCCTGGGTAATGGCGATCAGATCGCCGGTTTTCAGCCCCTGCTCCGACGCACCCGGCTCCAAAACGATATACTTTCCGCCGAACAGGCCGTCGGTCTGCACCGAGGCCGACGAATCGTTCGGCACCATCACGCCATCGGTCAGATTAAGGGTCAGCACGGCGCGGAACTTGTCATCCAGGCGCTGGGCCGCGACCTTGCCGATTCGAACGCCGCCCATGCGGACCTCGGCCCCGGGTGCTATTCCATCTACCCGGCCAAACAGGGCATCGACCCGGATGCGGCCGTCCGCGCCGGAGGTCACGTCGCGGCTTTGGTTCATGAAGCCGAGAACCGCCAGAAGCAAGACAAGCGCCAAAGCGCCGATCATCTGTTCCTTGGTTTCGAGTGTCATCGGTATCCGACCGTCATCGCAGCGCCCCGGCCAAGGAGCCACAAATCATTCCGGCTTCCAGGCTTCGTAGTCGCCCGTGGCATGGGCGCGGGTACCGCCCTTGAAATCGTGGCCCGCGGGGCGGTAGGCACCGGCGGTTCCCGTCAGGTTGGGGACATGTTCCTTCTGCCACGGCCGCGCCCGGGTGGCGCTCTCGGTCAGCGGCTCCGCAGAGGTGTGGTGCAGCCAGGAATGCCATTCCGGCGGCACCTTGGAGGCTTCCTTGCGGCCCTTGTACAGAACCCAGCGGCGTTCGCGGCCGTACAACGACCCGCCCTTGTTCTTGTAATAACGGTTGCCGAACTCGTCGGTGCCGACGAGCTTGCCGTGAATCCAGGTATGCAGCAGCGTTCCGATGTCCATGGGGTCTCATATCCGCCTGATGTACCGCGGGAATATGGCACCATGCGGGCGCAAGGTCCAGCCCGCTTGACCGACTTTACCGGCTGTCGATCGCAATATGTAGGACGCCCTCGACTATGACCTAAGGCATAACCCCCGGTTTTCTGGGAGGTTCCACAAAATCAAGTAATTTATTCGTAACATAACCCCTAAATGTTGAAATAATCCTGTTGCTGCCCCCAAAGCCGCTGGCTACATTTAGCGTCCTTCACGCCTGGGCAAATACACTATGTAGTTTCAGGAAGCGAAAGCCTTCCGAGCCAGCGGCAAAGAAGCGACCCGGGTCTGTTGTTGGGCCCGCCGGCCAGTAATAGGGCCGGAAATGACAGGGACCATTAAGGGAGCGCACACGGGGTAGCCATGCAGATCAAGCGGCATTTTACTAAACAGGATCAGTCACCTTACGCGGCAATCAAGTTTCGCCGGGCATCCAGCGAAATCCGAAATCCGGACGGATCCGTGGTGTTCGCTCAGGCGGACATCGAAGTCCCCGACTCCTGGTCTCAGGTCGCCTCGGACGTGCTGGCGCAAAAATACTTCCGCAAGGCGGGTGTGCCTGCAAAGCTGAAAAAGATCGAGGAAAACTCGGTCCCGTCATGGCTGTGGCGCTCCGAACCCGATGCCGCCGCCCTCAAGAAGCTGCCCAAGGACAAACGGTCGTCCGGTGAAACCAGCGCCAAGCAGGTGTTCGACCGCTTGGCCGGGACCTGGACCTATTGGGGCTGGAAAGGCGGCTACTTCGATTCCGAAGCCGACGCCCGGACCTACTTCGATGAAATGCGCTTCATGTTGGCCAAGCAGATGGCCGCCCCCAACTCGCCCCAGTGGTTCAACACGGGTCTGCATTGGGCCTATGGCATCGACGGTCCGGCCCAGGGGCACCATTACGTTGATTTCGAGACCGGCAAGCTGGTTGCTTCCAAGTCCGCCTATGAACATCCGCAGCCCCATGCCTGCTTCATCCAGGGCGTGTCCGACGATCTGGTGAGCGACGGCGGCATCATGGACCTTTGGGTCCGCGAGGCACGGTTGTTCAAGTACGGCTCGGGCACCGGGTCCAACTTCTCGGCCCTGCGCGGTGAGAACGAAGCCCTGTCGGGCGGCGGCAAGTCGTCGGGCCTGATGAGCTTCCTCAAGATCGGCGACCGGGCCGCCGGCGCCATCAAATCTGGCGGCACCACGCGCCGGGCGGCCAAGATGGTCGTCGTCGACGTCGACCATCCCGACATCGAGAACTACATCAACTGGAAGGTCCAGGAAGAGCAGAAGGTCGCTGCCCTGGTATCCGGTTCACGCCTGGCCAAGAAGCACCTGACCCAGGTCATGGCCGCCTGTCAGGCCGACATGGGCCCGGACGTCGGCGCCGATGATCGCTATGACCCCAAGGTCAACGCCGACCTGAAAGCCGCCATCAAGGGCTGCCGCCAGGTCATGATCCCCGACAACTACGTCCAGCGGGTGATACATTTTGCCCGTCAGGGATATACGGAAATCGATTTCCCGACCTACGACACCGATTGGGATTCGGAAGCCTACGTGACCGTGTCGGGGCAGAATTCCAACAACTCCGTGCGCCTGACCAACGAATTCATCCACGCCGTCCTCAATGACGGTGAATGGGAATTGATCCGCCGCACGGACGGCAAGGTGCACAAGCGCATCCAGGCCCGCGAGTTGTGGGAAAAGATCGGCTATTCGGCCTGGGCCTGCGCCGATCCGGGTCTGCAGTACGACACCACCATCAACGAATGGCACACCTGCCCCAATTCGGGCCGCATCAATGCCTCCAACCCCTGCTCCGAATATATGTTCCTGGACGACACGGCCTGCAATCTGGCGTCCCTGAACCTGATCACCTTCTCGCAGAAGGACGGCGCCTTCGACGTCGCCGGGTTCGAGCATGCGGTGCGCCTGTGGACCGTGACGCTGGAAATCTCCGTGCTCATGGCCCAGTTCCCATCCAAGGAAATTGCCCAGCTGTCCTACGAATTCCGGACCCTGGGTCTGGGCTATGCCAACATCGGCGGCTACCTGATGAACGCCGGGCTGTCCTACGATTCCGTCGAAGGCCGGGCTATTTGCGGCGCCGTCACGGCGCTGATGACCGGTGTCTGCTATGCCACCTCGGCCGAGATGGCGGCCGAACTGGGTACCTTCCCCGGCTACGAAAAGAACACCGATGCCATGTTGCGTGTCATCCGCAACCACCGCCGCGCCGCCCATGGCGAGAAGACCGGTTACGAAGGGCTGGAAGTCATCCCCGTGCCGCTGATCGCCGGCGACTGCCCGGATGCGGAACTGTCCAAGGCGGCGGCCAAGGCCTGGGATCAGGCGCTGGAAGGCGGCGAAGCCCATGGCTACCGCAATGCCCAGACTACGGTGATCGCGCCCACGGGCACTATCGGCCTTGTCATGGATTGCGACACCACGGGGATCGAGCCCGACTTCGCCTTGGTCAAATTCAAGAAGCTGGCCGGCGGCGGCTACTTCAAGATCATCAACCGTATGGTCCCCAAAGCCCTTTCAGGCATGGGTTACACGGCCGACGAGATCACCGACATGATCAACTACGCGGTCGGTCACGGCACCCTGGAAGGGGCGCCCGGGATCAATGCAGAAACCTTGAAAATCAAAGGGTTCACGGACAACGTTCTGAAGAAACTTGAAGGGTCTCTCGGCGAAGCCTTCGACATCAAGTTCGTGTTCAACAAATGGAACCTGGGCGACGCCTTCTGCCGCCAAGGCCTGGGCATTCCGGCCGACAAGTTGGACGACATGAGCTTCGACATGCTCAGCTATCTCGGTTTCTCCAAGGCCGAGGTCGAGGCCGCCAACACCTATATCTGCGGCGCCATGACGCTGGAGGGCGCACCCCACCTGAAACCCGAGCACCTGTCCGTGTTCGACTGCGCCAATCCCTGCGGCAAGATCGGCAAGCGCTATCTTTCCGTTGAAAGCCACATCCGCATGATGGCAGCGGCACAGCCCTTCATCTCGGGTGCCATTTCCAAGACCATCAACATGCCGAACTCGGCCTCGGTCAAGGAATGCAACGACGCGTACATGCTGTCCTGGAAACTGGGGCTGAAAGCCAACGCGCTGTACCGTGACGGTTCCAAGCTGTCGCAGCCGCTGCAGTCGGCCCTGCTGGACGACGTCGACGCCGAGGAAACCCTGGGGGATGCCGTGGCTGCTGCCCCGGCCAACGCCTCCAAGGCCGAGATCGTCGCCGAACGCATCGTCGAGCGCATCGTCGAACGCGCCCAGGAACGCCGCCGTCCGCCCAACCGGCGCAAAGGCTATATCCAAAAGGCGTCGATCGGCGACCACAAGGTCTACCTGCACACCGGCGAGTACAGCGACGGCAAACTGGCGGAAATCTTCATCGACATGCACAAGGAAGGGGCTGCCTTCCGCTCGTTGATGAACAACTTCGCCATCGCCATCTCCATCGGCCTGCAGTACGGCGTGCCGCTTGAAGAATACGTGGAGGCCTTCACCTTCACCCGCTTCGAGCCTTCGGGCATGGTCACCGGCAACGACACCATCAAGATGGCGACGTCGATCCTTGACTACATCTTCCGTGAACTGGCGGTGTCCTACCTGGACCGTAACGATCTCGCCCATGTCGAGCCGGCGGATCTGCTGCCCGACACCGTGGGTGACGGTTCCGACGAAGGCGACCTTCCGGAAAATGCCGAGAAGTCCGGCATGATGGAAGCCGTGGCGCAATTGACCAGCCGCGGTTATGTGCGCTCCAAGCAGTTCATGGTCGTTCAGGGCGGGCGTTTCGGCAACGAACAGTCCGGATCAACGGCTGGGGCCGTCCGCACCAGCGGCAGCAATGGCGGCGGCAACGGCGCCGGTGCCACCGTGCAACGGGCGGAAAGCACCGAGACGGTGCTGGAGATCGAGACCAGCGTGATCAGCCAGACCGACAGCAAACTGGACCAGATCCGCGAAGCCCGCATGAAGGGATATGAAGGCGACTCCTGCGGCGACTGCGGCAACTTCACCCTGGTGCGCAACGGCACCTGCATGAAGTGCGTCACCTGCGGCGCCACAAGCGGATGTTCATGATGCCGCGAACCGGCATCCCATCCATTCAGGAATCCTCCCTGGGAAACTTGGGGCGTGCGGCGGGCTTCGGTCTGCCGCACGCCTCTTTTTTGGCCTGACGATCTGACGTTACGCCGCCTTGTCGCACCCGCCGCCGACATTCCGTCCGCCGGCGGATTTCCTATGTCTCGTGACGACAAGAAAGACGGTTTGCGGTTGTCCCCCATGTTCTGCTACAACCCTGAAAACCCTGCCCAAACGATACTTTTCCGGGTACGGTGATAATCAACGTTTTGAGGGATTGTTAATCTGTTCAAGCTCTACTCGCTTGAACAGTTGGGTTTTTTTTGGATGACCGGATCAAGACCGGCACACTGGGACAGGAATGGCAGGTAAGACCGACCCCATCCATTTTGTCGCGGTCGACGACGACCCGATGATCCTTGACGCCATCACTTCCATGTTGGAGGCGGCGGGTCATCGCGTCACGGCGTTCACGGACTCCAAGGCAGCCATGGATAAAATGGTCGCCCTGGCGCCCGACTGCGTCATCTCGGATTTGATGATGCCGGACGTTGACGGTTTCCAGCTGTGCAAGTTCGTGCGCGGCAATGAAGACCTTGCCGATACAGTCTTCATCGTGCTGACGGCGAAAAGCTATGAATTCGACGTCAACCGCGCCTATGAATTCGGCGCCCACGGCTTCATCCGCAAGCCCATCGTCGCGGCAACCTTCCTCGACAAGGTCAACCGCATCCTGCGCGACGACATCGAACTGTCGTTCTGGGGCGTGCGCGGCACCCTGCCCGTTTCCGGCGAAGGCAGCTTGAAGTACGGCGGCAATACGAACTGCGTAACCCTGCAATTTCCGCGCGACCAGATCTTCATCTTCGACGGCGGCACTGGAATCAAGACCTTCGGCGACAAGCTGATGGCCAACGGCCGACGCAACATTCGCGGCCGCATCTTCATTTCCCATCCCCATTGGGATCATATCAACGCCATTCCGTTCTTCGCCCCCTTGTACCGGCAGGGCAACGAGTTCCAGATTCTCGGCGCCAACCAGGGCGACATTTCCATCCGTGAAATCATCTCGGCCCAGATGGATGGCGTCTACTTCCCCATCACGCTGAAGGAATTCGCGGCACGGGTTTATTTCCGCGACTTGGAGGAAGAGGAATTCGAGGTCGACGGCATCCGCGTGAAGACGAAGCTTCTGAGCCATCCGGGCCAATGCCTGGGCTTCCGCATCGAATACAACGGCCGCGCCATCTGTTACGTCACGGACAACGAAATGTTCCTGGAAAACAGCGACGGATATAACCCTCACTACGAGGAAAAACTGGCCGAGTTCGTGCACGGCGCCGACGTGCTGATCACCGATTCAACCTATACGGACGCCGAATACGCGACCAAGGTGACTTGGGGGCATTCGTGCATTTCCAAGGTTGTCGAATTGGCCCAGCGGGGCAAAGTGAAGACCCTCTACCTCTACCACCACGATCCGGACCAGGACGACGCGGCCATCGACGCCAAGCATGAAATGGCCCAGACCCTATTGAAGGAGCGGGGCAGCGACACCATCTGCATCGCGCCCAAAGAACGCGACACCTTCTATATCTGATTTTCCCGCGTTTGATCCGCCTTACCCGGCTGCGCCGGGCGCCAGCTTTATGAAAGGATCCCCCACATGACCGGAACCGTTGAATCCCGTTTGAAGGACCTGGGTATCGAACTGCCCAATCCGTCGGCCCCCGCCGCCAATTACATTCCCTACACCGTCGTTGGATCGACCGTGTTTGTGTCGGGCCAGGTCTGCGTGTGGAACGGCGACATCATGTGCCGGGGACGTCTGGGCGAAGACGTCGCAACCGAAGACGGCTACAAGGCGGCCCGGGTCTGCGGCCTCAACCTTATTTCGCAAGTTCGCGAAGCCTGCGGCGGGGACTTGGACCGCGTGGTGCGGGTCGCCAAGTTGGGCGGATTCGTCAATTCGGCCGCTGATTTCACCGATCAGCCCGAGGTTATCAACGGTGCTTCCGATCTGATGGTCGAAGTGTTCGGCGACGCCGGCAAGCATGCCCGCTTCGCCGTCGGCGCACCGTCCCTGCCCCGCGGCGTGGCGGTCGAAGTCGATGGGGTTTTCGAAATCCGCTAACCCGGCGTCGGCGTTTAACGCGTTATCAGGCGCTCTAAAAACTCCAGCATCCGCGCTTTGGCCGCCGGGTCCTTGGCGACCACGTGCAGGTCTCCCGCAAGCCCCAAGACCTGCATCCCCGTCGTGCCCACGTAATCCAGACATTTGATCGGCCGCCCCTTGCGCCAGGGATCGTTCTCCGAATAGACGGCAAGGGCCGGCTCTTCCGCTGGCCCGTGATAGCCCGTGGAACATCGCGTGCCGCTCATGATGCGGCCCTTGAAGGCACTGCCCGGATAGGACGCGACGGCGTTGGAGCCCTGGGAATGGCCGAACAGAAAGATGTTGTTCCAGTCGACCCAGGAAAAGCCCTTCAAGCCGACAAGGGCGCGGTCCAGTTCCTCAAGCCGCCAGGCAATGACATTCTTATAGATTCCCTTAGGCCCGGCGCGGGAATGGGTCTTCGAATCGCAGGTCCTGACACGCTTGGGTCGGGCAAAGCTGTCGGGCGCGACGACGACGAAGCCCGCCTCGGCCAGCATGACGGCATTGGTGCTGCCCGAATTGCCGAACCCGCCGCAGCCGTGCAGATAAACCACCACGGGCCGGGGCGCCCCCTTTGCCAAGGTGTCGAGCGCCAGACGAACGGAGCCGAGGTCCTGCTGGCCGCCGATCACACCGTTGCCGATGGGATTGGCATCGGCGGGAAAATAGAAGAACGCCCGGGTCCAGGTTTGCTCGACCGCTTCTGGGCCGAGGGATTCCGGCGGCACTTCGTCCATGCCGGCACCGGCGGGGCCGGACGCCATGACGAGACCAAGAACAAGAGAAAGCAAAAAGGGCCGCACGCGCATCACACCACCCCCGATAACGCGGTTGCCGATCGTGAACCGCACGCGCAGATTAGTCCTGATGGAACTGGTCGAGAATAGAGAAATGAAGCGCGTCGTCTCGCTGCTGCCGAGTGCGACGGAAATCGTCGCGGCGCTGGGCTGCGCGGACTGGCTGGTTGGGCGTTCCCATGAATGCGACTTCCCGGACGGAATAGTAGCCCTGCCCGTCTGTACGGCCCCGCGCCTGGACCTGTCCGGCAGCAGCGCCGAGATCGACGCCAAGGTGAAGGCGGCCGTGGCCGACGCCGCGTCCGTCTACGAAGTCCTGCAGGGTCCGCTCGCCGACTGCGCGCCCGACGTCATCATCACCCAGGACCAATGCGAGGTCTGCGCGGTCAGCCTGGCCGATGTCGAGGCCGCGATCTGCGATTTGATCGACACGCCCGCAAGGATCGTGTCGCTGAAGCCGATGACGCTCGCCGACGTATTCGCCGATGTTGAACGGGTCGCCGATGCCCTGGGCCTGGCGGACCACGGCCGCACCGTGGCGGAGGGCCTGCGCGCCCGAGCCCGGGCGCTGACCGCCCCGTCCAAAGGCCCCCGCCCCCGCGTCGCCTGCATCGAATGGACGGACCCGTTGATGGCCGCGGGCAACTGGGTGCCCGAACTGGTCACCATGGCCGGCGGCGAAGACGTATTCGGCACGGCGGGCGAGCACGCGCCCTGGATCACCTGGGACGACCTGGTCACCGCCGATCCCGACGTCATCTTGTTCATGCCTTGCGGCTTCGACTTGGCGCGCTCTACCGCCGAGGCGCGCCTGCTGATGGAACGGCATCCGGCGTTCAAAACCCTCAAGGCCGCCCGCACGGGCCGCGTCTACGCCACCGACGCCAACGCCTATTTCAACCGGCCGGGGCCTAGGTTGGTGGAGAGCCTTGAATTACTTATTTCATTGTTCCGGGATGCGGACGAGTCTGTCGAAGCCAACATGGCGTGGGTGCGCGTTGGGGCACTTTAAAGAAATGCTGGGACGTCGAACCTACCGTGGGCTCGGGTTTTTCAACGTCACGAGATGTTCGACGTTCCGGTCGATAACAAAATCAGACGGCGCAACGAAACCATGCTTACCCGCCTTGACCGGGATATCGACACGCTGCATGCATTTCTCCACGTACTCGGAACAAATCAGCGCTTTATCATCGTCGAAACTCGTCTTGTCGATCATGCCCATCCGGGTTGCCACCACGCGGCCGGCCAATTTGAGAATCTGGTCGCGATCATAGCGATAGCCGAACTGATCGATGGAGTACTGCCCAAAGGAGAGCAGTTTTTCTGCGTGCCCGTTATCTGGAAATCGACGATGCCGGGCAAGTACCAATCCTCCCGGATAGCCTTCTCCGTCCTCGTAATCATTGATGTACTTGCTGAGCGGAATAGCCCTCACGCCGCTTGGCTCGACACTTTCAAACACCATGACCCTGTCAATCTGATCAAACCTCACAACAAAAGCGACATGGCTCCAGACGCTGTTTGTCGCCATCTTGATCAATTCAGAAAACGGATGCACGCCGGAACAGAACAGCAGATCGCCGGTTCGAATTTGGGAACGGAAGGCGTCGTAGACCACCTTGGAGTCGAAGCGCCCGCCCCGGCGGGGAAATCGGTCAGCAACGAGTGGCTTCGACCCGCTCTGACCTCGGTCGACGGTCATTTGCGCAGAACCCGCCGCCGCAGCGTGAGATCATTGATCTGCGCCGTGACTTCCCTGATAGAATCGTTGAGGTTCTGTTGTGCCTGCACATTCGCGGCCGGCACCCCGGACAAGGCCGTCTGTAGCTTGACCAGTTCATCGCGCAACCGTGAGATTTCGACGTCGATCCCCGCACGGTCAAGACCGACCTTCTCCGCAGCTTCCGCAAGCGACTTCACTCCGCTGTAGAATGAACAGCGCTGGTGGTAGTTCTGAGCATCGTTGATCGCATCCCAAACCCGATATTCAGCCGTAGTCTTGCCATGCTTGGCCATGATTTCACTGCGTTTTTCGATACGTTTCTCCTCGATCGCCTTGACGATCGCCGGAGCGATGTATTTCTGATAAATCTCTTCGCCAATCACCGAGCGAGTTGAATTTGTGAAGGTCGCACCACCGGCCAAGCCCTGAGCAACAGTCCCCGAAACGATTGCCGCCGACCCGGCCAAGGCCGAGGTCAGAATGCCGAACGCCGAATTCATCAGCGCGTTGTTCGCCGTGATGTCTCCCTTGTGCTGTTCGCAGACCTTGTCTGACAGCGTCATGATTTCCGATTGAAGGCGATCGCGCGCGGTCGCGTCGGTCAAAGCCAATTCGTAGGCGGGCTTGAGATTAATACCGTGCGGCGGATTAAACATGTAGACGTCAAGATTGATCGTCTCAAAATAATCCGGGAAATCCTTGGCTTTATCGCTTTCCTGTTGCGTCCGATGCACCACCGGATCGACGCGGAACAGCCCCTTCATTTCATCGTATTTGGCACATCCCCCCATGCCGCCGACTAGGAAAAGCGACATAAGGACTCTGCGGCAAGTCGTGATTTTATACATTGGCAATCCTCGCATACCATTCCCCCTTCGCGATCACCGTGATCCCGTTTAGCGCGTACTCAGTGGAAGGTTCCGTATTCCCCGTACCGGCCTCAACCGCTTTCCAACCCAGTGTCCAGACCGGACATGGTCAGTGCGTTCTTTATTTTTCTAATATTAGTATAACATAAAGTATTAGTCGACAATCTCGTAATAGGCATACGTGCGCTTTTTTCCATGGATAATTTGCGCGCATTTCCGCCCATAACTGGCTAGATTCCGGATATGCCCGACGGACGCGACGCGGTCGCCATCAAGATCATCAAATCCCTCTCCGAGGTCTCGCCCGAGGCCTGGGATGCCTGTGCCGGAGCGGACAACCCCTTCGTCCGCCATGCCTTCCTCTCCGCGCTGGAAGATTCAGGGTCGGCGACGGGAGAGACCGGCTGGCTCAGCCAGCATCTGGTGATCGAGGATCCGGCCGGCGGCATTGCCGCCTGCGCACCGCTGTACCTGAAAAACCATTCCTACGGCGAATACGTGTTCGACTGGGGCTGGGCCGACGCCTATGAACGCGCCGGCGGGCGCTATTACCCCAAGCTGCAATGCGCCGTGCCGTTCACACCGGTGACCGGGCCGCGCCTGCTGGTCAATCAGGCCCTGCCCGACGGTCAGCACCGCGAGATGCGCCTTGCCCTGATCGCCGGTATGGCGCAACTGGCGCAGAACCTGGGCGTGTCGTCGCTTCACGTCACCTTCCCGACCGAGAACGAATGGGAAGCATTTGGATCAGCGGGCTATCTGCAACGCATCGGCCAGCAATTTCATTGGGAGAACAAGGGGTTCAAAACCTTCGACGACTTTCTTGGCGAGCTATCGTCGCGCAAGCGCAAAAATATCAAAAAGGAACGCCGTGCCGTCCATGAAGCCGGCCTGGACATCCGCGTCCTCGAAGGCGCCGACATCACCGAGGCCCATTGGGATGCCTTCTTCCAGTTCTACATGGACACGACCGACAAGAAATGGGGCCAGGCCTATCTGACGCGCCGGTTCTTTTCCCTGCTGGGGGAACGCCTGGGCCGGGCCGTGGTCCTGATCGTGGTGGAAAAGGACGGCCGGCCGGTGGCAGGGGCTTTGAACCTGCGGGGGGGCGACACGCTTTATGGCCGCAACTGGGGCTGCGTCGCCGACTACAAATTCCTGCATTTCGAAGCCTGCTATTACCAGGCCATCGACTATGCCATCGCGCAGGGCCTGAAGTGGGTCGAAGCCGGTGCCCAAGGCCCCATAAGGTCCAGCGCGGCTACCTCCCCCGTCGCACATTTTCCGCCCATTGGATCGCCGACAAGGGCTTCCGCGATGCCGTTTCCGGCTTCTTAAAAGACGAATCCAGGGGAATCGAGCGGGAAATGTCCGCCTATGGGGCGTTCTCCCCTTCAAAAAATCAGAATAAAATCAATTTTCTATACAAATTTTTCAAAAAACGCGCACAGGTGTGATGCCGGTCACGTTTCCTTTACCAATATTCCCTAAAGTAAAGGGGTTATGGAACGCTATGTGCAAATTTACCTGCTGACCGCCGCCGCCCTCGTCGCGGTGCTGTTGCTGTCGGCGGCGGCCATCGCGGCGCCCCGGGTGCCCGACGCGGAAGGTATGGGGATCAATCCCCTGATCCGAACGGCGGCGGCCCTGGCCCCTGGCGCGGATTGCATCCGCCACGGTCGCACGGGCACAGGCGAAGTCCTGGTCAACAAATGCAATGCCTGCATGGTGGTCGGGGTGACCCGCCTGCGCCAGGGATATTCCAACCCGGAAGTGCGCAAGTTCAACGTCATGGCGAACATGACCCTGCCCCTGCCGTTTCGCGGCCCGGGCCGAACCAGCCTGGGGTCCATCTATCCCTGCAAGCAGGCCAATCTGGTGAAGCCGGAAACGCTCGTCGACGACAGCAACAAGACATGCATCACCCTTGAAACGGATAAGAGTAACGGTGGGGTGTTCCTGGTGAACAACTGCCGCGCCTGCCGCGCCGCCCAGGTTGTGCGCATGGCCGCCAACGGCAAGCCCCTGGGCAGCCAGTCCTACGTGATCGGCGCCAAGGGCAACCTGCGTTTGTCGTCGCAGGGTGCGTCCATGGTCGGCCTGACCCGCGAAGCCGACTGCCCCCAGGTTGTCGGCCGCTAGGTCTTTACCCAATCCTGTAAAATCTGTTCCGCCGTGCGCAGTGCCAGCGGCGCCCGTGTGCCCGTGGTCATGCCGTCGGCGAAGATCGGCAGCAGTACCTGGACCCCGCCAAGGGGATCGTCCGCCACAAGCCCCCGCGCCTTGACCTGCGGCTGGTCCGCGACACCCGCGTAATCGGCAACCGGCTGCACACAGGTATCGACGCCGTCCAACAAGGCGAGCCAATGGTCCAAAGGCTGCCCGGCAAGATGGCCCGCGACCTCGGCGATCAGGCCCGCTTGCGGCAGCCCTTCCCACTGACGCGGAACCCAATCATCGCGGTCGATGGCGCGGCAGAAATTTTCCCAGAACCGGGGTTCCAGATTGCCCAGCGTCAATTCCCGCCCGTCGGCGCAGACATAGGCCCGGTAGCAGGCGGCCCCACCGGTCAGGAGTGCCGCCCCCCGCGCCTTGCCCAAACCCAGCTTTTCCGCCGTCAATCCGATGGCCTGCCAGGATAGGACGCAATCCGAAATGGCGACGTCCAGAAAGGCGCCCTGCCCATCCCGGCCTCGACGCACCAGCGCCCCCAGAATGGCGAGCGCCGACATCACCGCCCCCGCGCAATCGGCCATGGGCGGCCAGGCCATGGCGGGCCCCGCCGTCGTTCCGGCTTGGCTAAGGGCACCCGTAGCCGCCATGTAATTAAGATCATGCCCGGCGGCCAGACGCAGCGGCCCCGTCTGTCCATACCCCGTCAGCGCGCAATAGATCAGCCCAGAATTCAGATCCTTGGCCGAGCTGTATCCGAAGCCGAGCCGGTCCATGACTCCAGGCCGGTAGCTTTCCAGCAATACATCGGCGCCCTGAACCAGGGCCTGAAACTGCGCCCTGCCGGCGTCGGATTTAAGATCAAGACGGGTCACCGTCTTGCCCGCGTTGAGAACTTGATAAAAGGGTGAGGCGTCGCCGCCTTCAACGACGTCAGGATCAAGCGGTCCCGCCAGGGGATCAAGATGGCGCTGCGGGTCACCCGCGGGCGGCTCGACCTTCACCACCTCGGCGCCCAGGTCGGACAGAACCTGGGCCGCGAGCGGTCCCGGCAGATATTGGCTGAGATCAAGAACCCGGATCCCGGAAAGGAAGGAAAACGCCACGCTGCGTCTGCCCGGGCCGGGGATCGGCTATTCGACCAGGGCGGGAACTTTGCCCTTCTTGCGCTTGGCCGGCAGTCGGGTCGATCCCGGTTCGGGGAAATCGAACACCAATTTGTCGTCGTCGACACCGACCAGGACGATGCCGCCCTTGACCAGTTTTCCGAACAACAATTCCTCGGCCAGGGGCTTCTTGATGTTCTCCTGGATCACGCGGCTGAGCGGCCGCGCACCGAACAATTTGTCGAAGCCTCGTTTGGCCAGCCATTCGCGCGCCGCGTCAGTCAGTTCGATCACCACGCCCCGGTCCTCAAGCTGCAGTTCCAGGTTCATGATGAACTTGTCGACGACACGGGCGACGACTTCCGACGTCAGCGCCGCGAAGGGAATGATGGCATCCAGGCGGTTGCGGAACTCGGGCGTGAACATGCGCTCGATCGCTTCCGTATCCTCACCCATACGGGTTTCCCGTTCGAACCCGATGGCCGGCTTGGCCAGGTCGGCCGCGCCCGCGTTGGTGGTCATGATCAGGATCACGTTGCGGAAGCTGACGGACTTGCCGTTGTGGTCGGTCAACTTGCCGTGGTCCATGACCTGCAGAAGGATATTAAACAGATCCGGATGGGCCTTTTCGATTTCGTCCAGCAACAGCACGCAATGGGGCTGCTGATCGACGGCATCGGTCAACAGGCCGCCCTGATCAAAACCGACATAACCCGGAGGAGCCCCGATCAGACGCGATACGGAATGACGCTCCATGTATTCGGACATATCGAAGCGCACCAGATCGATGCCCATCATGTGCGACAGCTGGCGCGCAACCTCGGTCTTGCCGACACCCGTTGGCCCCGAGAACAGGTAGGAGCCGATGGGCTTTTCCGGTTCACGCAGGCCCGCGCGCGACAGTTTGATGGCGCTGGCCAAGGCCTCGATGGCGTTGTCCTGACCGAACACCATGGTCTTCAGATCACGGTCCAAATTCTTGAGCGCCTTGCGGTCATCCGACGACACGGACTTTTCCGGAATGCGGGCGATCTTGGCGACCACCTGTTCCACATCCTTGACGGTGACCGTCTTGCGCCGCTTGCCCGCCGGCAACAGCATGCGCGACGCCCCGACCTCGTCAATGACGTCCAAGGCCTTGTCCGGCAGCTTGCGTTCGTGGATGTACTTGGTCGACAGTTCTACCGCCGCCTTCAGGGCGTCGTTGGTGTAGCGCACGTTGTGGTGTTCCTCGAAATAGGGCTTGAGGCCCTTGAGGATCTTAACCGTGTCGTCCATCGACGGCTCGTAAACGTCGATCTTCTGGAACCGGCGCACCAGGGCCCGGTCCTTTTCGAAGTAATTGCGGTATTCCTTGTAGGTGGTCGAGCCCATGCAGCGCAGGCCGCCCTTCTGCAGGGCCGGCTTCAGGATGTTGGATGCATCCATGGACCCGCCCGAGGTCGCCCCGGCGCCGATCACCGTGTGAATTTCGTCGATGAACAGGATCGCCTTGGGCATGGCTTCCAATTCAGCCATGACGTTCTTCAGGCGCTCCTCGAAATCGCCGCGATAGCGCGTTCCGGCCAGAAGGGCGCCCATGTCGAGTGCGTAGATGGTATTGCCGAGCAGTACCTCGGGCACGTCCTCGTCCTCGATGCGCTTGGCCAGGCCCTCGGCGATGGCGGTCTTGCCCACCCCCGGGTCGCCCACGAACAGGGGATTGTTCTTGTTGCGCCGACACAGAATCTGGATGGCGCGATCGACCTCTTCGTGGCGGCCGATCAAGGGGTCGATACGACCGTCATTCGCCTTCTTGTTCAGGTTGGTGCAATAGGCGTCGAGCGCTTCCGAGCCCTTGCGGGCGGCGGCCTCTGCCTCGGCTTCGGGATCGGCGCCGGACACGGTGCGCTGTTCCGAGCGCCCGGGCACCTTGGCGATGCCGTGAGAGATATAATTGACGGCATCAAGGCGCGTCATGTCCTGCAGCTGCAGATAATAGACGGCATGGGATTCCCGTTCCGAGAACAGGGCGACCAGCACATTGGCGCCGGTCACTTCCTCACGGCCCGACGACTGGACATGAATAACGGCGCGCTGAACAACGCGCTGGAAGCCCGCCGTCGGCTTGGGTTCAAGCCCGCGCGGATTGTCGATCTCGGCCAGTTCGTTATCGAGGAACTCGGTCAGATCGGCGATCAGACGCTCGACTTCCACGTCGCAGGCCTTCAGCACCGCGATGGAATCGGGATCTTCGGTTAGGGAAAGAAGCAGATGTTCGAGGGTTGCATATTCGTGATTACGCTCGGCGGCGAGTGCCAGGGCGCGGTGAAGGGTCTGTTCTAGCTCGCGTGAAAGCATCTAATCCTCATCTCCGCCGCCATCTTTCTCGATCGTGCACTGGAGAGGATGCTGGTGCTGACGCGCCAGATCCATGACCTGTGTCACTTTCGTTTCGGCGATTTCATATGTGAAGACACCGCATACGCCCACACCGCGCTGGTGGACGTGCAGCATCACCTGGGTTGCCTGCTCGCTGTTCATGCCGAAAAAGCGTTCCAGCACGTGGACGACGAACTCCATCGGCGTGTAGTCGTCATTGAGCATCAGGACTTTGTACATGGACGGACGTTTGGTCCGCGTGCGGGATTTGACCGCCAAACCGGTGCCGGAGTCATCGTCCCGTCCCGGGTCGATGGGAGATTTTGGCGGGTCTGTCGGTCCTGTCATCTCCGTCCTGTCCTTGCCGTGTTCGGGCCAGCGACCGCCGCCCATCGGCGCCGCCGAAGCGGCCTTACCACTCCGACGGTAATCCAATTCTATTTAAAAAGGATTGCCCGGGGAAGCCCCGGGTCCGGGGGGCGGTTGCCGCTTGTCCCTGAATATATGGGCAGGGCGCCTGCCAGCGCCAAGTCCCATCCCTGGGAATTCTCCAACAGACCGTCCACAACCGGAGCAACCGAGGCCCGAAACGACCCGGCCCATGGCCCAGACCTGAGAATCGCCCCTTGCCGCCCCCGAGAAATCGGCAAACGAAAACGCCCGGCATTTTCAGCCGGGCGCTTGTTCAGGGCCGCATCACATTGCGTGAAGCGGAAATCGTCAGGCGGCAATCGGCTTGGTCACCTTTTCGACGGCGACCGTCACGCGGCTGGCGATCGGCGCCGTGGCTTCCTCGGCCAGTTTCACCGCCATGTCGGAAATCTTGCGGCTTTCTTCGAAGGCCTTGGCGTAATTGGTCTTCAGCAGGCTGCTCTGCAGCTTGACCACGTCGTCGACCGACTTGCAGCCGAACATCTTTTTGGTCAGATCGACCGTTTCTTCCACGTTCTTCTGGGCCATTGCGAACAATACCTTGTTCAGGTCCTGCATGCCTTTTGCCATGATGTTATTGGCCTGAACGAAAGCGTCGACGTTTTCCTTGCTGTAGGAAACGGCGTCTTCATAGGTCTTGAACACCTGACCACCAGCCTTGACGGCCGCGGCGATCTGCTCCTGGCCAATGGTGGCGGCCTTTTCAACGCCCTTGGCGGCGACATCGGCGCCGGCCTTGACGACGGTTTCAACGGTTTCCTTAACGGCAGGCGCGGCAACCTCGACCTTGCTGGCCGCGGGTGCCGGCGCGGGGGCTGCAGCGGCGGGTTTGGCGGGGACGGCAGGCGTAGCAGCGGGTTTCGCAGGCGCGGTGGGCTTTTTGGCTTCAGCCATCGTACTCTCCATCTGGGTTCTTTGTCGGGTGATCAACATCATCCTTGGCGGCTTCCGGGCGCTTTGGCGTCTCCGATGCCGCTTCTCACTGCCGGGCAGCGATGCTGCACTGCAGCAACGACCAGAATATAAGCTTTGTCGCGGCCTTTCGTCAAGACCGCATGGTGCGTTGCACAAAAATTTATCCCGCCTGTAACCTTTTGTTTTTATGTCAATTTTTTGTTCCAAAAATGTCCTGCAAAAGCCCCCTTTCGACCTGTTCAGGGGCGCCCGGATACCCCACGAACCGATCCCTTAATCAAATATTTACGATGAATCCTTAAAGAAGATATTGATTCGGCTGCGAAATTTCTGGAGACGCCGTTAGCGGATTCCGCTACGATATCGGCGAATCGGGGGACGACGCGACGACGATAATGAGGCATAAAGCTCAACACGGGGAAGAGAGCTCTCATGACTGAGACGACGCGTCCGATTACACGACGGGGGGGCTTGCGCCTTTTGGCCGCAGCCGCTCTGGTTCTGCTGACCGCCCTGGTGCTTTCGCCGGGACAAGCGGTCGCCAAGTATGCCTCTTTGGTCATTGACGCCGAAACGGGCGAGGTTCTGCACGCGGTCAACGCGGATACGCGGAACTATCCCGCTTCTCTGACCAAGATGATGACCCTCTACAAGATGTTCGAAGCGGTGGAAAACGGTCGCTGGTCCATGAACACGCGTCTGCGCATGTCGGCCCGCGCCGCCGGTCAGCCTCCGTCGAAATTAGGCCTGAAACCTGGTCAAACCATTTCCGTACGCGACGCTATCCTGGCTTTGTCCGTCAAATCAGCCAACGACATCGCCGCCGCCGTGGCCGAAAACTACAGCGGCAAGGAATGGAAGTTCGCCCGGGAAATGACCGCGACGGCCCGCCGCCTGGGCATGGACCGCACGACCTTCCGCAACGCGTCCGGCCTGCCTCATAGCGCACAGATGAGCACCGCCCGCGACATGGCCAAGTTGGCCCGCGCGCTTCTCCGCGACTTTCCACAGTACTATCATTTCTTCTCGCGCACCCGGTTTGATTTCGGCGGCGTGTCGCACAAGACCCATAACAAACTGCTGCTTTCCTATGACGGCGCCGACGGCTTCAAGACAGGCTATATCCGGGCGTCGGGCTTCAATCTGGTGACCTCGGCCAAGCGCGACGGCCGGCGCGTGATCGGTGTCGTGTTCGGCGCCAATTCATCAAGTGCCCGCAACCGTCTGATGGCCAAGCATCTCGACCGCGCATTCGCCGAACTGGGCAGTGCGCCGGTGCTTGCCAAGGCCGACATTCCGGCCCCCGCCCCCCTACCCACGGCCCCCGGCCGCGAGGAAGAACAGGGCGACGGCGACGGGCCGCCCCGGATCGTCGAGTTCGATAAAAAGTCACGCTGGGGCATCCAGGTCGGCGCCTTTGCCCAGTCCGAACAGGCCGAGAACATGGCTATGAAGGCGCGTAACACCGTGCCGTCCCTGCTTGACGGCGGCGTTATCTCCGTCGTTCCCTTGACCAAGAAAAACGGCAAGGTTCTGCACCGGGCACGGGTTTACGGCCTCAGTAAGCGCGACGCTTACCGCGCCTGCAAATTGCTGGAGCGGCGCCATATCCCCTGCATGGAATTGCGCGGGCCGGAAACCTTGGAAATGGCCTCCCTCCCGGCCGACAACTAAACCCTTCTTCCCCTTCCTCCGCATTTTTCTCGACCTGCCCCACCACGGCCTTTCAGGCCATGGTGACGCTTGGGCGTCTGGTTGTGCCCAATATCCGGGATCCCGCGAAGTTTTCATGGCCTTAGCCGACAAATTTTGCCACAATTGTCCGTGGTATCGAAATGCTGCGCGCGGCCCATCGGGTGCCACGCGCGGCAGGGGGAGGGAGAGGAATCGTCTTACGACGGTTCCTCTCCGTTTTTTGGCCTCCCGCACTGGGATGCCAAAGACCTGATAATGGAAATGATAAAGCGGCGACCTAAAGGTCGGGCACAGCCACGTTGCTTTGCGCCAACTGCCCGGCCAGCGCCGATTTCAGCCGCGTCAAGGCATCGGCGTCCGCGGCTTCGCAGCGCGCGACCAACACCGGCTGAGTATTGGATGCCCGCAGCAGCCACCAGCCGTCCGCCGACTGCACCCGAACGCCGTCCATGCCGTGGACATCAATGCCCATTTCCGTGGCCAAACGGGCGCGGACTTCCTCGACCACCTGAAACTTGCGGTCATCGGCGCAATCAAAGCGAATTTCCGGCGTCGAGACGGTCTTCGGCATGGCGTCCAGCAAATCGCCCAGGCTGGCCTCCGTACCGTTCAGCACGTTGAGCAAGCGGATCGCGGCATAAAGCGCATCGTCATAGCCGTAGTAGCGGTCCTTGAAGAAGATATGGGCGCTCATCTCGCCGGCGAGCGGTGCGCCGATCTCGGCCATCTTGCTTTTGATATGAGAATGGCCGGTCTTCCACATCATGGGCTTGCCCCCCAGACGGTCGATTTCGTCGAAGAACACCGTGGAGGTCTTCACATCGGCGATGATCGTGGCCCCCGGATGAGCGGCCAGCACGTCGCGCGCCAGGATGGCGAGCAGTTGATCGCCCCACAGCACCCTGCCCTGTTCGTCGATGATACCGATGCGGTCACCGTCACCGTCAAAGGCGATGCCCAGGTCGCAGCCGTTCGCAGCGACCGTGGCCTTCAATTGCGCCAGGTTCTTTTCCACCGTCGGGTCCGGGTGATGGGCTGGAAAAGTGCCGTCGATGGTTTCGTTCAACAGGATATGGCGGCCCGGCAAGCCGGCGACCATCTTGACCAGGGCCTCACCCGCCGCCCCGTTACCCGCATCCCAAGCGACCGTCAGCGGCTTTGCCCCGTCGAAATCCTTGAGCAGGCGCGCCACATAGGCATCCATGACCTCGATCCGAGCTTCATCGCCGCTGCCCGTGGCGACATCGCCCTGTGCCGCCATCGCGCCCAATGTCTGAATATCGGCGCCAAAGAACGACCGCCCCTGCATCACCATCTTCACGCCGTTGAATTCCGGCGGGTTGTGCGAGCCCGTGACCATCAGCCCAGCATCCGTACCCAGGTGATATGTCGCGAAATAGAGCATGGGCGTCGGCCCAAGGCCGATGCGTTTTACGTCGACCCCGGCAGCGCGCAGGCCCTCTGCCAGGGCCGCTTCCAATTCGGGCGAACTCAGACGCCCGTCATAACCCGTGGCTGCACTTTTGCCGCCGGCGCGGATCAGCAGGGTGCCGAATGCCCGGCCGATGGCGAACAGGTCCGCCGCCCCTAAGGTGTCGCCCACGGTGCCGCGAATATCGTATTCGCGCAGGATGCTGGGATTGAAGCTGTGGCTATCCGCCATGAAGGATTACGTCCTTGTTCACGCCGCGCCGGACCGGTGGTCAGCTTGCCGCCGACACTTTCGACTTGCCGATGCAGGTATAATCGAACCCGGCCTCGGCCATGTCGTCCGGGTTGTAGATGTTGCGTAAATCAATCATCACCGGCGCCTTCATCAAGCCCCGAACCTTGTCGAGGTCGAGGGCGCGGAATTCATTCCATTCGGTAAGGATCGCCAGTGCATCCGCATCGGCCATGGTGTCATAGGCGTTCTTGCACCAATCGACGCCGTCCAACATGTGCTTGGCTTCGTCCATCCCTTTGGGATCATAGGCCCGGACCTTGGCGCCGGCCGCGATCAGGGCGGGCACGATATCCAGGGACGGGGAATCCCGCATATCATCCGTATTCGGCTTGAAGGTCAGGCCCAAGACCGCAATCGTCTTGCCGGAAACGGCGCCGCCGCAGGCGTCGATGATCTTTTGCGCCATGGCCTTTTTGCGCTTGGCGTTGATGTCGACCACGGTTTCCACGATGCGCAGCGGTGACCCCGCATCCTGCGCCGTGCGCACCAAGGCAAGCGTATCCTTGGGAAAACAGGACCCGCCATAGCCCGGCCCCGCGTGCAGGAACTTGCGCCCGATGCGCCCGTCCAGACCGATCCCCCGGGCCACGTCCTGCACGTCGGCATCCAAAATCTCACATAGGTCGGCAATCTCGTTGATGAAGGTGATTTTGGTCGCCAGGAAGGTATTGGCTGCGTACTTGATGAGCTCCGACGTCTGGCGCCGGGTGAACACGATCGGCGTCTCGATCAGATAGAGCGGACGGTAAAGTTCACGCATCACTTCGCGGGCATCCTCCGACTCCGTGCCGATGACGACACGGTCGGGGCGCATGAAGTCCTCGATGGCCGCGCCTTCACGGAGGAATTCCGGGTTCGAGACCACGTCGAACTTGGCGTCGGGCCGGGCTTCGCGAATGATCTTCTCGACCTCGGCTCCCGTGCCGACGGGCACCGTCGACTTGGTGACGACGACCGTATAACCCGTGATCGCCTGGGCGATCTCTTCCGCCGCCGCATAGACGTAAGACAGATCCGCATGGCCGTCACCGCGCCGGGATGGCGTGCCGACGGCGATGAACACCGCATCCGCATCCTTCACGGCCTCGGCCAGGTCCGTGGTGAAGCTGAGACGCCCCGCCTCCGCATTGCCTTCAACCAGTTTCTGCAGACCGGGCTCGTAGATCGGCATTTCGCCTTGCTTCAGGCCTGCGATCTTACCCGCGTCCTTATCGACGCAGATGACGTTATGGCCGAATTCGGAGAAACAGGCCCCGGACACCAATCCCACGTATCCGGTCCCGACGACGGCGACATGCATGTTGTAACTTCCTTCAGAGGTAGGTTTTCAAGGTGGCGCGGACGCGGTCGGCCATATCCGGACGCTCCAGCGCGAAAGCGACATTGGCTTCGATGAACCCGGCCTTCGATCCGCAGTCAAAACGCCGGCCCTTAAACCGCAAGCCGTGGAACGGCACCGTGCCCAAGGTCTTGGCCATGGCATCGGTCAATTGAATTTCGCCGCCCGCCCCTTTTTCGTGGCGATCCAGATGCTCGAACACCTGGGGCTGCAGGATGTAGCGGCCGATGATCGACAGGGTCGAAGGTGCCACCGAGGGGTCCGGTTTTTCCACCAGGCCCTTGGCGCGGGCCAGGCGGCCGTCGTCCTCGGCAACATCCAGGATGCCGTACTTGTTGGTGTCCTCAAGCGGCACATCCTCAACCGCGACGATGTTGCCGCCGACTTCCCGGTAGGCTTCCATCATCTGCGCCAAGCACCCCGGCTCCGCCTGCACCAGATCGTCCGGCAGCAGCACGGCAAAAGGTTCGCCGGCGACCATCTGGCGGGCGCACCAGATGGCATGCCCCAGGCCCAACGGGTTCTGCTGCCGCGCATAGGCCAGATGGCCCGCCGGCACCATGGCGTCGTGGACGATTTCAAGCTCGCGGGTCTTGCCGCGCGCCTGAAGAACCTGTTCCAGTTCGACCGCATGGTCGAAGTGGTCTTCCATGATCGTCTTGCCCCGCCCGGTGACCAGGACGAAATCCTCGATCCCGGCTGCCCGAGCCTCCTCGATGGCGTATTGGATCAGCGGCTTGTCGACGATCGGCAGCATTTCCTTGGCCATCGCCTTGGTCGCGGGCAAAAACCGCGTGCCGAGACCGGCAACGGGCAGGACGGCCTTCCGGACAGGTGCATTCATGTCGGAACTTTCTGCTGTGAACTTTCAGCGTCGAAACGGTGCCAACCGCTGGACGGCACGGCGATGGGGCCTTTTTGTGCCATACCGCCCCCGACGCCGCAACCGCCCGATTGATCCGGCAGCGCCCCCTGGATTTCTCCCGTTTTCGCCTTTTGCGCCGCGGATCGTCACGGAACCGTAACGCGAATCGCTTTTGCACGATCGAAATCCCTTAATCGCCCAGCAACACGTCCTTGGCTTCATTGACCTGGGCCGCCAGATAGTCCGATCCGCCGTGGTCCGGGTGCAGCCCGGAAATGATGCGCTGGTAGGCGGCCTTGATGGCCTGGCGGCTCGCCCCTTCGGACAGGCCCAACACCGCCAATGCTTCCGCCCGCGTCATGGCGCCCGAACGGGACGGTCCGGCACCGCCGGTTTTTGGCCCCGCGTCTTCGGCGCGGTCATGCCAATCGGGATGAACCCGGTCCAGATAGGCTTCGAGGACACGGGCCGAACCCTCATCCTCGGTCCAGCAATGACGCAACAGATCAAGCTTCTCTGACACCGTCATGTCGTCCAGTCGGCGCCCCTTGTAGGGCCCGTCGATGACCTCGCCCCAGACATCGCCCGTGTCATGGTCCAGGCCCATGCGCAGGAAACGGGTTTCCACGTCCGATGTCTGGCCCGTGGGCGCCCCCTGCCCGACGCCGGCCATACGCGAGAAATTGCGCGCCGCGCGGTAGGCCGTCCGGGCCCGCAGAAGCATGGGGATCAGCGCCGACAACGCGAACACGGCCCAGCCGAGCCGCCCGGTAATGACGAAGAACAGCGCCAACACCACGGCCAGGATGCCGAAAACGTAGAACAGGACCTTCTTCAAGGTCTTCACGTTCGCGGTCGCGTACCAACGCGCACCAATCAGGAAGGCCGCCAGCAGGGCCACGCCCAGTACCAGATAGGACATGGCGCCTAAGCCCTCCTGATCTGATGGGCGATGCGCAGCGTCTCGCCGCCCTTGGCCTGGGCATGGTTTTCCAGCGCCCGTCGCCCACCCGCCGCATAGACCGCGACGGCGGCCAACAGTTCCTTCAACGTATCGGCGCTGGCCGCGTCGAACGAACAATACGCACCACCCGACAGCTTGGCGATCTGCTGGAACCCGAACCGGGCGATCGGGTCCTCTCCTTCGTGAAACATGAACACCGGCACGCCCAACAGACCCAGCTCGCCCGCCGTCCGGCCCAATGCGTCCACGTCCTCTTCGAAACTATCGCCGACGTAGACCAAGGCGTTGATCCGGCGCTTGCGGGTTTCGTTCACGGCATGCTTCAAAAGCTTGCCGATCTGCGTTTCACCGGCCAGGCATCCGACGCCGGTCATCAACCGCGTCAGGTCATGCGTGTCGCCGGTCCATTTCGAGACCTTGAATTCCCCGAACCCGCGAAAGAATGCAAGCTGGACATCCAGACCGCCCAGGTCGCGCGTGACCTGAAACATCTCGCCCTGAAGGCGGGCGGCGCTGTCCCAGCTCGGCTGGCGACTGGCCGTCGCGTCCATGCCGAACATCAACCGGCCGCGGCCGTCCCCGCGTGCCTGCACGGGTGCGCGCGCCAATTTGTCCAGAAACGCATCGACGTCCGCCCGCTTGGCGGGTGCGCCGGCGGCGTCTGATTTCGCAAGCTTGTCGTCGTTGCCCATGAATCCCGTCCTTCACCTTGAAAGATAAGGTGTTCGGGCGTCGTTCGCCAGCGCAGCGGGGAAACCGCCGGTCTAAGCCGGCAGCGGCGGCAAGTGCAGTGCGCCGATCAGGGCGCGGACTTCCTGCCGCGCCGCCAGATGCGACATGGACATGGCCGCCGGGTCGCCGGTTTCCTTGATGTCCATGATGGTCAGACCGGCCAGGAACAGTTCGCGGTAGATCACCCGTTCACCGAACCCGGGCAGAAAGCGGAAGCCGATGCGCTGGGCCAGTTGGTTGAGCGCCTTCTCCATCTCCTGGCGATTGCGCGAATCAAGCGGGCTCAGGCGGTTGCGCAGCACGATCCAATCCATCTTGCCGCCGTCGCGCCGGGCGCGGACGATTTTCTGCTTCCAGACCATTTCCGCGTACTGGCTGGGTCCCTTCACGATCATCTCATTGCTTACCTCGACCCGGGCCAGAACGTCCAGGTCGACGAAGCTATCGTTCAGGGGCGTGACCAGGGTATCGGCATGGGAATGGACGGCTTCCGACAACGGCGTGGCGCTGCCGGGGGTGTCGATGATGACGACCTCGGCCGCCGCGCGGGCCGCCGCGAGAACGCCCGGAAAGGTGTCCGTACCGTCGCCGCCCGAGGGGGCAACGTCGAAGAATTCCGGCATCGGGACATGACCTTTGATCGTGCGGGCGTAAGCGCGGCGGTTTTCCAGAAACCGGCGCAGCGATCCCTGGCGGATGTCGGTGTCGAGCACGGCGACGCTGTGCCCGGCCCGCATCAGGCCCACGGCAAGATGCATGGCGGTGGTCGACTTGCCACTGCCGCCTTTTTCGTTGCCGACGACAATGACGTGGCCTTGCATGCCCTGCCCGCTCACGCCGGGCGCATCCAGATGGCGGTGTCGTGGAACGCGGCCCCGCCGCCCGGCAGCGCCGCGTCGGCGCTGACGATCGTGTTGATGCCGCGTCCTTCCTCGAAGGCTTCGTTGGGCCAGATGCCCTCGACCACCACCGTGTGGTCCTGCAAACCGTCGAACGGCCGGACATGCACGACCAGATCGCCCAGATCGTTGCCCAGGCGCACGCGGTCACCTTCCTCCAGGCCGAGCGCCTTGCAGGTATCGGGGTGGATCAGAGCCATGGGGCGGCCTTCCTTCTTGCGGCTGGACGGCATTTCCGTGAATGAGGTGTTGAGGAACCGCCGCGCCGGGGCGGCGACCAGACGGTAGGGATGGACGGCCGACGCACCGTCGATGACGTCCAGATGATCCGGCAGGGCCGACATGGCGTCACAATCCGCGCCAATCTTCGACCAGTCGGCGGCGAAGTGGAACTTGCCGTCGTCATGACCGAAGCCGTTCAGGAAATGCGCCTCCTCGAACGGTTTGGCGCAGTCGACCCAGCCTTCGGCCAGAACGTCATCGGCGCCGGGTCGGCCGCTGCGGCGAAGCGCGTCGTCGATCAGCTCCCAGGCCGTCATATGGAACGCCGGATAGTCCGATCCCAAACGCCGCGCCAGCCCGTTGATGACATCGACGTTGGACCGGCATTCACCGAGGGGCTCGATCAGCGCCTTGTGTACCTGGAGATAGAAGTGGCCGCCGCCCTGATACATGTCCTCGTGCTCCAGGAACATGGTCGCGGGCAGGACGATGTCGGCCAGCTTGGCCGAGGCCGTCATGAATTGCTCATGCACGCAGGTAAACAAGTCGTCACGCATCATGCCGTCGATGACCCGAGTCGTTTCCGGGGCCACTTCGGCCGGGTTGATGTTCTGGGTGAACAGCACGGTGACCGGCGGCCCGTCCTTGAGCGCATGGGCGTCTCCGGTCAGCACGCGGCCGATCTGCGACATGTCGAGCGCCCGTGTGTTCGGATCGACCACGTCGAGCCCTTTGATCAGGGTGCCGTCGACGCCGTAAAGCTCGCGGTTGGAAAAAAGCGCCCCGCCGCCCCGGTGCTTCCACTTGCCCGTGACCACCGGCAGGCAGGTCACGGCATGCATGTTGGCGGCCCCGTTGCGTGACCGCGTAAAACCGTAGCCGCAACGCAGATAGGCGCGTTCCGTCTTGCCATATAACCGCGCGAAGTCACGGATGTCCGCCGCCGGAATGCCGGTAATTTCCTCCGCCCATTCAGGGGTGCGCGTGGTCAGGTGCTGCTGCAGGTGTTCCGGGCCGTCCGAAAACTCGCGCATGTAGTCCCAGTCAGCCAGATTTTCCTCGAACAGCACCTGCATGACTGCGCAGGCAAGGGCGCCGTCCGTGCCCGGGCGGATCGGAATGTGGAGGTCCGCTGCCTCCGCCGTCGGCGTGCGGTAGGGATCGATGACGACCAGCTTGGCGCCCCGCGTCTTCCGCGCCTTGGCGATGTGGGTCATCACATTAACCTGGGTTGAGACCGGATTGCCGCCCCATACGACGATCAGGTCCGATTCGGCGATCTCGCGCGGATCGGCCCCCCAGATCTTGCCGTGCCCGGCGACCCAGCCGTTACAGGCCGTCGTCACGCAGATAGTTTCGTGTTCGCGGGAAAAGCCGAAGGCATGGCGGAATCGGTGGATGCTGTCGCGTTGCACCAGGCCCATGGTGCCGGCAAAGTGATAAGGCCAGACGGTCTCTGCGCCATGGGTCGCGCGGGCGCGTTCGATTGCTTCGGCAACCTCGTCAATCGCCTGATCCCAGGTGATCCGGCGAAATTCGCCCGACCCCTTGGCACCAATGCGTTGCAGTGGATGGGTCAAACGCTCCGGATGATGGACACGTTCGCGATAGGCCGCGACCTTGGCGCAGATCACGCCCGCCGTGTAATCGTTGCGTGGGTTGCCTCGCACGCGGCCGATGGTGTGGTCGTCAAGGACCTCGACCTCAAGGGCGCAGGTGGACGGACAGTCGTGGGGGCAGGCCGTGGGCCGGAATTCGGGTTGCATGGCGGAAATCTACTCTCCACCCCGCCGTCGGACAAGGAACCGATAGGGGCAGGACAGGAGAAATCGCGGCCCCGTTCACCGTGCCGCCGCCGCCGTGCTATGCTGCGGATCACTGCCGGATAAGGACTGATTAACCCTTGCCCACTATGGTATCGGCGGGAAAAAGCATCGACAGGAAGACCATGACCGCAATCCGTCCGACCGCCCTTTCGGGCGTCCTGAGCGCCGCCCTTCTGGCAATGAGTGCCCTCACGCCGGCAGCAGCGCAGGCGCCGGGTCAGGTGCGCGCTCAGGGTGAACCTGTACAGGCTACTCCTGCCGCGCCCGTGCTCGGCAAACTGACCAATTACCGCGACGAAATGCGCCGGTTGATCACCAACATCGCCAAATTCGCCCGCGAGAAAAATCCCGGATTCGTCGTCATCACCCACAACGGGATGGAGCTTCTGCAGAAGCGCGACGAAGTCGACGAAAAAAAGGTCTACCCGGCCCGCGCTTACATGATGTCGATCGACGCCATCCTGCAGGACGGCATGTTCTACGGGTATGAAACCTTCGGACAACCGACTTCCAAGGAGATGAAGGAAACCTTCGCCCAGTTGGTCGAGGTCGCCAAGCGCGACCGGGTCAGCATCCTGACCATGGATTTTGTCCGCGACCCGAAAAAGATCGACGAGGTTCTGGCCGCCAGCCGCAAGCAAGGCTTCCTGCCCTTCGTCGCCCACAAGGAATTGTCCGTGATAAACAGTCTGCCGCCTTATCCGGCCAGGCCGTTTCACGAAAACTCGAACCACGTCCTGTCCATGTCGAACGCCGAAAACTATCTTTATCTGCGCGACACCACGGCTTTCGGCCAGGAAGACGAATTCGCGCTGAAACTGCATGACACCAATTACGACATGGTCATCGTCGACGTATTTCACGGCCGAAAGCCGTTCTCCAAACGCGCGATCGAGACCCTGAAGTACAAAAAGCTGGGCGCGCGCCGCCTGGTCCTCGCGCGCATGGATGTGGGCACGGCGGCGACCTATCGCTTTTACTGGAAACCGGGCTGGCAATCGGGTGCACCGCGCTGGATCACCGCCCCCTACCCCACGGACCCGGACCGCTACTTCGTCGAATACTGGCGCCCGGAATGGCACAAGATCATGTACGGCGACGCCAGTTCCTTCACTTTCGGCCTGTTGGCCCAGGGATATGACGGCGTGGTCATCGAAACGGTCGAGGCTTACCGCTACTTCGAATCCGACGGTCAGGACATGGCGGCCTTCAAGTAACGGGCGGCTCCGGCCGTTTGGGAGGACGGCAGCCCATGCTGACCAGGACCGACAGCTACGACAGGCTCTACGACAGCTTCACCTGGGACATCCCGGTGCGTTTCAACATGGGCGTCGATGTCTGTGACAAGAACGCAGCGCGCAACGCCGACGCCCCGGCCTTGATCGTCACCTCGCCCGAAGGTGACCTGGTGACCTACAGCTTCGGCGCCCTGCGGGCCTTGTCCAACCAGGCCGCCAACATGTTCCAGGCCCACGGCCTGACACCGGGTGACCGCGTCGCCGTGCTGCTGCCGCAGTCGGTGGAGGCCGCCCTGACCCATGTCGCCGCCTGGAAGGCGGGCTTGATCTCAATCCCCCTGTTCACTTTGTTCGGCGAGGAAGCGCTCAGCTTTCGGCTCGCCGATTCCGGGGCCGCCGCCCTGGTCACGGACCTCGCCAATTATCCCAAGATCGCAGCACTGGCGGATGCGCTGCCGGACCTGAAACGGATCTACGTCATCGACGCCGGGGCCGACGGCACCGGGTTCACGGATTTCTGGGGGGCCCTCGGCCGCGCGTCCGACACATTCCGGCCCGTCGATACGGCCACCGACGATCCCGGGTTGATCATCTATACCTCGGGCACCACGGGCAATCCCAAGGGGGCGCTGCACGCCCACCGCTGCCTGCTGGGCCATCTGCCGGGGGTGGAAATGTTCCACAATTTCCTCGGCCAGCCCGGTGACCTGATGTGGACGCCCGCCGACTGGGCCTGGATCGGCGGCCTGATGAACACCCTCATGTGCGCCTGGCATCACGGTGTGCCCGTGGTTGCCCACCGCGCCCGCAAATACGATCCCGAGGAAGCCTTGGCCCTGATGGCGCGCTTGGGCGTGCGCAACACCTTCATGCCGCCGACGGCACTGCGGCTCATGAGTAAGCTGCCGTCGCCCAGGGGGCGCCATGTGCTCAACCTGCGTTCCGTCGCCTCGGCGGGGGAACCCGTGGGGGCTGACCTGATCCAATGGGGCCGCGAGGTCCTGGGCCTGAGCATCAACGAATTCTACGGCCAGACGGAATGCAACGTGGTCGTCGCGACCTGCGCGGAAATCATGGCGGCCAAACCCGGCGCCATGGGCCGACCCGCCCCGGGGCATGTGGTCGACGTCATCGCCCCCGACGGCACCATCCTTCCGCCGGGACAGGAAGGAGAAATCGCCTGCCGCGCCCCCGACCCGGTGATGCTTCTGGAATACTGGAAAAACCCAGCCGCCGCCCAGGCCAACCTGCGGGACGGCTGGTGGCGCATGGGCGACACGGGATACCGTGACGACGAGGGCTACCTGTGGTTCGTCGGACGCGGCGACGATGTCATCACCTCGGCCGGATACCGTATCGGTCCGGGCGAGATCGAGGACTGCCTGAGCCACCATCCCGCGGTGCAACTGGCCGCCGTAATCGGCGTACCCGACCCGATCCGCACCGAAGCCGTCAAGGCCTTCATCGTGCTGATGCCTGGGTTTGAAGGCGGGGCCGCGACGGAACAGGACATCCGTGAATTCGTGAAGACGCGTCTGTCATCCCACGAATACCCGAGGCAGATCGAATTCGTTGACCAATTGCCCATGACCGCGACCGGCAAAATCAAGCGCAAGGACCTGCGCGACGCCGAACGGGCAAAGACCGGCGACACCTGACGACCAACCGCTTCAGGCTTCTTCTTAGGCTTTCGCGGCTGTCCGCAAGCCCTAGGTCAAGACGCCTGGTCCACCCATTGAATGACAAAGCCGTCGTCGGGCGGAAACCGCTCGGCGATCATCTCACGGGCCGTGTCTTCGTCGGTGGCGACGATATCGTGAACCTGGGCGTCGGCCCAGTTATCGTCGAAGAAAGAATGGGATTGATTGTCCTTAACGAGTGACCGGACATCCTTATTGTAGATGGCGACTTCGAAAACCTTGTCGCCGTCCTTGGTCGGGTGCCTCATCCGCCAGCCCCTTTTTCCGCGCGCCTTCCGGATTTGTTTCCTCCGGGTCCACTGCGTCCGCATCCGAAAGAAAAGCGCAAGCAGCGGAATGTCTTTTGTTATGATTATGTGACAATCGTTGCCGCCCACTACTTTCAATGTCAACGAGCACCTGGAATTGATTTATATGTCCGTATAAATCATCGATTTTCAGCCGTTTTCCGCAATTCCCATGGTTCTCTTCAACACCGTGCGCGGCCTGCTTCGGCATCGAATCGCGGAACCTTCTGTCTGAATAGGAACAGTGATGTCCAAAACGATCGACTACTACTTCACCGTGACTTCCCCTTGGTCCTATCTGGGAGACGCCCGGTTGCGCGTCATCGCGGATCGGCACGGCTGGCGGATTGATCACAAACCGGTCGACATGGGCGAGGTCTTCGCCGTTTCGGGCGGGTTGCCGCTCGCGAAACGCCCGCCGCAACGGGTCGCCTACCGCATGATGGAGTTGAAACGCTGGCGCGCACGGCTCGGTGTCCCTCTGACGCTGGAGCCTGCATTCTTCCCCGCCGCCGACAAGTCGGCGCGGCGGCTGATTCTGGCCGCCAAGAAGGACGGCATTGACGCCCAACGGTTGGGGGAACTGGTCCATGCGTTCATGCGCACGGTCTGGGTCGATGAAAAGGACATTGCCGATCCGGCGACCCTGGCCGAGATAATGACCGGCATGGGGTTGGACAGCGCACACCTGCTGGCAAGCGCGGACACCGCCGAGATCGACGATATTGCCCAGGCTTATACGGAACAGGCGAAAAGCATCGGCGTGTTCGGCGCGCCGACCTATGTCATCGACGGGGAACTGTTCTGGGGCCAGGACCGCCTTGATTTCGTAGAGGAAAAGGTGTCCGCTCAGGATCATGGTTGATGCCGCCGCGCTGAGCACCGTCGAATGGGTTTTCGCCTATGGCTCGCTCATGTGGAATCCCGGGTTCGCGTACACGGACCGCCAATCCGCCGCGCTCGAAGGATTTCACCGCGCGTTCTGCATCTTCTCTCACCACTACCGGGGCACGCCGGCCAAACCCGGCTTGGTCCTGGGCCTGGACAAGGGCGGTAGCTGCCGGGGCATCGCCCTGCGTTTCGCCCCCGCCGATCGCGACGCGGTCGTCGCCTACCTGAATGAACGGGAGTTGACCGGCTACGCCTACCGTCCGGCAATCGTCACGGCGACACTTGAAAACGGACAATCCGTCGCCGCCTATACCTTCGTGACGGACCCGACCCATCCGCAATACGCGGGCGACCTTGGCCCGGCGCGCTCGGCGGAACTGATCATGGCGGCCTCGGGACAAAGCGGGCTCAACCGTGATTACCTGATAAACACGCTTAGTCAGTTGGAATTGCTGGGGTTTCGCGATGATGCTCTGCATGCCTTGTTGGCCCGGGTGCAGCATCTGACGGGCCTTCTCGACCAAGGTAGCGGGATTTGACCCGCCCGTGCAGGTCCGTCGGCCATGTGCGCAATTCGGGACGCCGTGATAGAATCCGCCCGGCGATAAGGAAAGTTTAAGGTTTCCCTGGTCAAATTCACGGTTAATGGCAGATGAAGAACCTGCCCACGGCGGGCCACCGGCCCGAATGGCCGCACTCACCGCCGGATAACGGAGCAAAGCAATGGCTGAAGACACCGCCCCCGAAGAGAAAACGGAATCTGAAAAGGTTCATGCTCTCTATGACGTCCAGGTGGAAATCACCGCCGTCCTCGGCACGGCGGAAATGCCGATCAGCCAGATCTTGAAGCTCGGCCGTGGTGCCGTCGTGGAACTGAACCGCACCGTCGGCGAGAACATCGAAATCCATGCCAACAACCGGCTGGTCGCCAAGGGTGAGGTCGTGGTCGTCGAGGACCGCCTGGGCGTCACCCTGACGGAAGTGCTGAAAATCAGCCAATCCCTTAAACAGTAAGGCCGCTTGAAGGCCCCGCCTGACAAGGCCGGGCCCCCTGGAGTAAAGGCAACCGCCATGGCCACCGACAGTGATATCTACCGCGCCGCCAATCTGTTGATTCAGGAATTCGGCGAAATGGCGCCCATCGGCGCGCAGGTGAAGGCAGACCAAATGCAGGACCGGGGCGACCGTTCCGCACGGTCGGTCTGGCTTCGTGTCGCGCGGGCAACCGAGGAACTGCTTTCCAGTTCCACCCCAGACCGCGCCGCCCTGAACTAACGCGCCAAGCCGGGAACAACGCGCCGTTCCGGTTTCTCTAGCCGTCTTCTTCAAGCGGCCGCGCGATGTCGCGCGGGCTGATCATCGTCATCGCCCGCCCGGGATCGATCATGGAAATGAAGTAGGACTTGAGGAAACTGTCAGTCAACACCGCCGCCTGACGCAGCCGCTCTCCCGCCGTAACCAGGCGGTCGACGCCCTGGGTTTCTTCAAGCGCCCGGTTGACCGTTTCCGCATTTCCCACAAGATCGGCAAAACGTGGTTGCCGGGTTGCCGCATCGGATTCCAGATCCGTGGCGAGACCTTGATTGTCCGCCTGGGCCAAGGCCTCCGCTTCGAGACCGCGCGCCAGTGTGGCCGCGCGAATCTCAACCCGACCATCGCGCGCTTCCGTTGCACGCAACCTGTTCAGGCGCGTGGCAAGGTCTTCCTGTACCTCGTTCTTGGACAGGATGCGGTCGATGCCGGAACCGGAAACAATCTCAACCATGCCCAGAATATGGGCGCATTTCTTGGTTAATGCGAGCCCCCAGAACGATCTTCACGCAGCTTTGAAGTATCCCGTGCAATGCCTTAAGAGAAGGGATCATGGTATTGTTTCGCATTCCCAACCTGTCGAGGCTCCCTGCCCCCATGCCCCATTTCCTTCGCACGCCTTCCTTGCTCTTGACCCTGCTTTCCGTAACAGGGGTGATGCTGATGCTGACGGCGACACCTGCATGGGCCGACAGCGGCCTGCTCGACACCATGTTGCGGTCGGCCAAGGAGGCGCCGGTAAAACTCTACGAAGGCAAGGCCAAGACCTACCGCGCCGGAGTGATGACGCCTGAGACGCTGGCGGCCTGTCTCATCCTCGCCCATCGCATCGACGCGGTCGCCATCGAGATCGAGACGGCGAAAGGAACGATCCGCGATCTGGACGGCCGGATCCAAGAAGCCGGGCCGCGCCTGCAGCACCAAGCGATGGCGGCTTTGACCGACCCGGAACGGCGCAAGACCTATGAGGCGCAGATTTCCGATTACAACGCCTGGGTCGAAGAACGGCGCGGCACGGTCGAGGCCCATAACCGTCAGGTTCGCCTGTATTCGGAAATGTCCGGACGGTTCAACGGCGAATGTAACGGCCGGTCGTACTTCCCGAGCGACCTGGACGTCGTCAAAGACAGTCTGCCGCCCGAAGTCGCGACGCGGATCCAATAAGCAGCCCTGAAAGCCGCTCACACCAAAGTTAATGGCGCTCGGCGTCAATCAAGACCAGACTCGGGCCCGTGATGACAATTCATGCGGCCTCACCCCTGCCCCGGCTAATCGCGCTCAGCACCGCGGTGCCGCCGTACAAGTTGGCCCAGGCCGATATCCGCGCCTGGGCCCGTACTCAGTTCAAGGGCCGGGTCCGCGATATCGACCGCATGCTGCCGGCCTTCGATAACGCAGGCATCGATACCCGCTATTCCTGCATGCCGCTGGATTGGTTTTCCAAACCGCGCGGCTGGGCGGAAAAGAACGCGCGTTATCTGGAACACGCGGTCGACCTGTTGACCGAAGCGGCCGAGAATTGCCTTGCCCAGGCGGGCATAACGGCCGAGGACGTGGATGCGCTGGTCACCGTATCGACCACGGGAATCGCCACGCCGTCGCTCGACGCCCGCCTGTTCGACCGCCTGCCCTTCCGCGCCGAGACGACGCGCCTGCCCCTCTTCGGCCTGGGATGTGCCGGCGGGGTCAATGGTCTGGCCCGCGCCGCCGAGATCGCCCAGGCGCGGCCGGGGGCGCGCGTCCTGTTTCTGGTGGTGGAACTCTGCGGCCTGACTTTCCGTGGTGCGGACCTGTCGAAAAGCAATGTCATCGCCACGGCCTTGTTCGGCGACGGCGCGGCGGCAGCGCTGATTACCACGGATGGTCCCGGCCCCCACATCGCCAGATCGGGCGAACATACTTGGCCCAAATCCCTCGACGTCATGGGCTGGACGGTAGAAGAAGACGGACTGGGCGTGGTGTTTTCCCGCGACATCCCGAATTTGGTGGAAATGGAACTACCGGCCGTGCTGCAACGCTATCTGACCCAGGATAATCTAGGCATCGGCCATATCGACGCCTTCGTCGCCCACCCCGGCGGGGAAAAGGTCATCACCGCCCTGGAAACCGTGTTCGGGCAACCGGCTGGCGGACTCAACCATTGCCGGTCGGTGCTGCGCGATTTCGGTAACATGTCGGCGGCCACCGTCTTGTTCGTCCTGCGCCGCACGATGGACGCCGGTTTCGGACACACGCCGGGCAAACGAGCCTTGATGTCGGCCTTAGGCCCCGGCTTCACGGCCGGGTTCCTGACCCTGGAAACGGTTTAGGGCTGCCGCCGTGCCGACCCTTTGGATCGTCATCGCCCTGGTCATCCTGCTGCGTTTGGCGGAACTGGTTTATGCCGGGCGCAATACCGCCCGCCTGCTGGCCCAGGGCGGGGTTGAGCACGGGCGCGGCCATTACCCGGTTATCATCGCCCTTCACGCGGGCTGGCTGGCCTCCCTGGCGCTCCTGGTGCCGCCGGACACCCCGGCGCAATGGCCCTGGCTGGCGCTGTTTGCCATGCTGCAGGTGGCGCGGGCCTGGGTCATCGCCTCCCTGGGGCCTTATTGGACGACCCGCATCATCACCCTGCCCGGCGCCCCCTTGGTGCGGCGCGGGCCCTATCGTTTTCTGCGGCATCCAAATTACTGGGTGGTCGCGGCGGAAATCGCCGTGCTGCCGCTGGCCTTCGGGGCCTGGCAGATCGCGCTGGCGTTTTCCACCCTCAACGCCCTGGTGCTGGCGTACCGCATTCGAGTGGAACAGGCCGCCCTCGCCCCCCGGCTCCCGATCACGGACTAAGCGTCAGCACATCACCGTCGACCCGGTAGCCGCCCAGGCGGCCGAGAAAGCTCATGCCCAGGAGCGAGCGTTTCATCTCCGCCCCGTTGACGGACGCCCGCACATCCGTAACCACGATGGGACCGATGCGGATTTCCGCCAGCCGCACGGGCGCACCCGTCACCGTGCCGTTGGCGGTTTGATAGATACGGTTGAAGTTGAGCGACTTGAGATCGAAGCCCAGGCGTTCGGCATCGCGTGGGCTGAGCACCACCTCGCTCGCCCCCGTATCGACCAGGAAGCGGATGGCCACACCGTTGACCAAGGCTTCGGCGACGAAATGGCCGTGATCGCCGGCGCGGATGGCGACATCGCCGGCGGCGGTTTCCTGGGCCCGGTGGGGCATCAGTTCGCCCATCAGACGGTCGCCCAATGCCTGGAACTCCGCGCGGAAAGAATAACCCAGCAGCAGCACGGCCCCGAGCCCAACCCAGATCGCGGCATGGCGCAGGGCCTGGCGGGCCTGGAACCGGCCATGGGCGATGGCCGCCCCGCCGATCACCGCGACCAGCAGCAAGGCCTGGGTCAGCTGGATTTGCTCTCCCCGCGTCGTCAGGGCTTCGGGGAATTGCAGGGCCAGGAACAGGACCAGCCCGGCCAGGGCCAGACCGATCACAATCATCAGAATGACGGAACGTCTCATGGCGCGGAAGCAGACCGACCCGCCATCATTTCTTTGCGGGCGCCGGCAGGACGCAGCGGAACACGCTGACGCTGGACTGCACGAACAGAAGCGAAGATTGGCGCGGGCCGGTCATCACGTGTTGGGCCTTGCGGCCCAGGGTCTGGCAATAGTCGTCGGCCTTCACCTCGGCGACGAAGAACTGGTTCGCCGCATGCTCGATGGTGATTTCCTCGCCGGTCTTCTCGACGACCGTACAGGCACCGAGCAGGGCAAGCGCGGCAATGGCGATGGTGTTGCGCATGGTCCTCTTCCGTTCCGGCGCGATGGCAGGCGGCAAGATTAGCATATTTTCCGGCAGGATTAAGGCCGCCGGATCAGCGCCCGGTCTTCTTCCGCCACGCCGCGTAATCGGCCTTTGCCTTCGCGGTCGTCGCGGGGTAGAGGCCGATCACGGGGCGGCCCTTCTTCACTTCCTCGGTGACGAAGTCCTCGAAGGCGGTCATTTCGGTCGCTTCCTGGGCGATGGCGTCGGCCAGATGGATCGGAATCACGCAGACCCCTTCGTCGTCGCCGACGATCACGTCGCCGGGAAACACGGCGACGTCGCCGCAGCCGATGGGGCCGTTCAGCTCGATCGCCTGATGGCGGGTCAGGTTGGTCGGGGCCGAGGGCCGGTTGTGATAGGCCGGGATGTCCAGGTTGCCGATTTCCGGCGCATCGCGGAACCCGCCGTCGGACACCACACCGGCGCAGCCGCGCATCATCAGGCGGGTGACCAGGATCGAGCCGGCGGAGGCCGCGCGCGGATCCTTCCGGCTGTCGATCACCATGACGTAACCCTTGGGGCATTCCTCGACGCCGACGCGCTGCGGATGCTTGGGGTCCTGGAACACGGAAATGGCATTCAGGTCTTCCCGCGCCGGGATGTAGCGCATCGTGTAAGCCTGCCCGACCATGTTGCGGCCCTTGGGCGAGACCGGGAGAACGTCCTGGATGAATTGGTTCTTCAGGCCGACCTTGAACAGCGCCGTGCACAGCGTCGCCGTGGACACGTTCATCAGCAGGTCGCGGGTTTTCTTGGTCAGCTTCTTAGCCATGGGATGCTCCGCTCAGAAGATGTCCGGTTCGCCGGTCGGCGCACCGAACTGGGTTTCCAGATAATCGAAATCGCAGCCTTCGTCGGCCTGGCGAATGTGCTGGGCGAACATCCAGCCGTACCCGCGTTCGAACCTGGGCTTGGGCGGTGTCCAGGCGGCGCGGCGGCGTTCCAACTCGTCCTCGTCCACCAGCATGTCGATGGTCCGGTTCGGGATGTCGATTTTGACGATGTCCCCGGTCTTCAGCAAGGCCAAGGGTCCGCCGACATGGCTTTCCGGCGAGACATGCAGGATGCAGGCGCCGTAGCTGGTCCCCGACATGCGGGCGTCGGACATGCGCAGCATGTCGCGGATGCCCTGCTTCAACAGCTTCTTGGGCAGCGGCAACATGCCCCATTCGGGCATGCCCGACCCGCCTTGCGGCCCGGCGCCGCGCAGCACCAGAACATGGTCGGCGGTGACGTCCAGGTTCTCGTCATCCACGGCCTTTTTCATTTCCGGATAGCTGTCGAACACCAGGGCCGGGCCTTCGTGGTTGTAGAACCGGGGGTCGCAGGCCGACGGTTTGATGACGCAGCCCTGGGGCGCCAAGTTGCCGCGCAGCAGCGCCAGCGAGCCTTCGTCATAAAGCGGGTTGTCGAGCGGGCGGATGACGTCGTCGTTATAGACCTCGGCCCCCTCCAGGGTTTCGCCCAGGGTCTTGCCGCTGACGGTCACGGCATCCAGCTTCAGATGCCCGGTCAGCCGCGACATCAGGCCGCGCAGGCCGCCTGCGTAATAGAAATCCTCCATCAGGTAGGTGTCGCCCGAAGGCCGGACATTGGCGATCACCGGCACCAGGCGCGAGAAGGCGTCGAGGTCTTCCAGCGTCATCATCACGCCGGCGCGGCGCGCCATGGCGATCAGGTGGATGACCGCGTTGGTCGAACAGCCCATGGACATGGCGACGATGGCCGCGTTGTCGAAGGCGCGGCGGTCGAGGATTTTTTCCGGCGTCAGGTCTTCCCATACCATGTCGACGATGCGCCGCCCGGTCTGCGCCGCCATGCGGATATGACCCGCGTCGGCGGCCGGGATCGACGAGGCGCCGGGGATGGTCAGGCCCAGGGTTTCGGCCATGGCGGTCATGGTCGATGCCGTGCCCATGGTCATGCAGGTGCCGTAGGACCGGGCAATGCCGGCTTCGACTTCGGTCCATTCCTCGGCCGTCAGGTTGCCGGCCCGGCGTTCGTCCCAGTACTTCCAACCGTCGGAACCCGAACCCAACGCCTGGCCTTTATAGTTGCCGCGCAGCATGGGCCCGGCGGGCACATAGATCATCGGCACCCCGGCCGAGATCGCGCCCATGACCAGACCCGGCGTGGTCTTGTCGCAGCCCCCCATGAGCACCGCCCCGTCCACGGGATGGGAGCGGATCAGTTCCTCCGTCTCCATGGCCAGCATGTTGCGGTAGAGCATGGTCGTCGGCTTGACGAAGTTTTCCGACAGGCTGATGGCCGGCAATTCGATGGGGAAGCCGCCCGCCTGCTGCACGCCGCGCTTCACGTCGTCGACGCGATGCTTGAAATGCGCGTGGCACGGGTTGATGTCGGACCAGGTATTGATGATCGCGATGATCGGCCGACCTTCCCAATCGGCCCGGTCATAGCCCATTTGCATGGTGCGCGAGCGGTGGCCGAAAGAGCGCAGGTCGTCGGGCGCATACCAGCGGGCGGACCGCAGGTCAGCGTAGGTCTTGGTCTTCTTGGTGGTCATAGTGGTCGCACGTCCTGATCAGGAAAAACCGTCCGCCAAGGCGAACATGAACACGATCAACGCCAGCCCGATAAGGGCGCCGGCGATACCGGGCGCAATGCCATAAAAGTCGCTTTCATGGACGCCCTCCTCTTCAAGGTCGTCGTGCAGTTCTTCGGGCGTGGTGAGGGGATTGCTCATGTAACCTCCACTGGACCTAGTTTAACGCCTGGGGCATCCACAGGGCGATCTGCGGGAAGAACATGACCAGCAGCATGCCGATGATCTGCAGGCAGATGAACGGCAGCACGCTGATGAAGATTTCCTGCAGGGTCACGTCCTTGGGTGCGACGGACTTCAGCCAGAAACAGGCCGGGCCGAAGGGGGGACTGAGGAAGTAGATCTGGATGTTCATGACGAACAGAATGCCGAACCAGACCGCCGCCCATTCCGGGGTCATGCCCAATTCCGGTCCCAGATCACGCACCACCGGGGCGAACACCGGCACGGTGATGAAGATGATCGCGATCCATTCCATGAAGGTGCCGAGAACGACCAGGATCGCCATCATCACGAAGACCGTGCCCAGGGGGCCCAGACCCGCACCCTTGATCAATTGGCGCATGAAGTCGGCGCCGCCGATCAGGTTGTACAGCCCGACGAAGGCCACCGCGCCCAGGATCAGCCAAATGATGGTGCCGACCACCGCCATGGTATTGGCCAGGCAGTCGCGCAACAGGGCGTAATTGAACTTGAAGCGCACGGCGGCGACGGCGATGGCGCCGAACACGCCCACGGCGGCCGCTTCGGTGACGCTGGTGATGCCGCCGTAAATCGATCCCATGACGCAGAAGATCAGGGCGACGCACATGACGACCGCCATGATCTGATGGCGGCCCAGCTTGGTCTCCTCCCCGGTCTTCAGGGCGATTTCCGCCGCCGTCGGGGCAAGGCTATGGTTCAAGTTGCAGCGCACGAGAACGAACGTCACATAAAACAACGCCAGCATCAGGCCGGGAACGAATCCCGCGCTGAACAGGTCGCCGATGCCGACGTTGGCGCTCAGCCCATAAACGATCATGACGATCGACGGCGGAATAAGCGTCGCCAGGGCGCCCGCGGCGCAGATCAGGCCGATGGTCAGCTTGCGGTCGTAGCCAAGGCGCAGCATCTGCGGCAGAGCAACCAGGCCAAGCATGACGATCTCGCCGCCCATGACACCCGACATGGCGGCCAAGATCACGGCAACCACGGTCGTCTGCACCGCCACGCCGCCGCGCAAGCCGCCGGCGAAAATCGACATGGCGTCGAACAGGTCCTGGGCGATTCCGGCGCGTTCCAGAATCGACGCCATCAGCACGAAGAACGGTACCGCGATCAGTGGATATTTTTCCAGCAAGTCCATGGCGTTGGTGGACACCAGGTACATGCCCTGCAGGCCGTAGAACGCCAGGGCACAGACCACGGAGATGATTAGTGTGACGATGCCGAGCGGCATGCCCGTCATCATCAGAACCAGAAGCGCCGCGACGATCAGCAGTGAAATGGTCGCGATGCCGACGCTGTCGCGGTCGACTCGAAACTGGTCGATGACGCTGCCGGATGCGTCGTGCAGGTATTCTTCCAGATTGACCCACATGCCGCCGCCACCCTCACCGTAGTGGGCGAAAACCTGTATCAACAGGCGCAGACAGACCAGCGCCAGGACCGCATAGACGGTAACTTGCAGGGCGTGGGTACGGAAATGACGGCCCAGGTTGACCAGCAATTGCACGAGGTAAAGAAACAGGCCGGCGAACAAGATGGTCTTGAGTATCATGGGCAGCGGCGAGTTCCAGGCCGAACCGCCCCGCTCCACCAGGTCAATGCTTTCCAGGGCCCGCACCAGGGTATCGGACACCAGCATGTAAAGGGCGATGACGCCGACCACCATGGCGAACAGGTCGAGCCACCAGCGGACCCGTTCCGACACCATGAGATAGAACACGGTAATGCCGATATGGCGTTTCTGCAGGGTCACGAAACCGGCCGACAGCATCCATGCGCTGGCGCACAGAACCATCACCACCTCGAATACCCATTGCGTGGGCGAATGGAAGACGTAGCGGGCCACGACCTCCCACATCGTGCAGAACGCGGCGATCAGGTAGAGGTTGCCGACCGCAAGGCCGAGAAATCGGCTGAAATGGTCGACGGCTCGGTCGAAGGTTCCGCCCGAAGGCGCACCCACCAAGGTTTCCGTGAATCCAGACATGGGCCCCCTCCTGGATCGGCAAAATAAAAGTTGTGAAATTGAATAGCAGAACCGCCGCGCCCAATCCGGGCGCGGCGGCAAGGTGCTATTTAGTCAAGAAGACCGACGGAGCGCATGTACTTCAGATGCGCGTCCAGGGCCTCCCGGGCGAGGGGCGATTTCGATGCGAAATCTTCCCAGGCGCCGACGGCGATTTTGCGGAACTTGGCGCGTTCCTCCGTCGACCAATCAATGACGGTGATATCGCCGCCCTTGCGTTGCGCGTCGGCGATCTTCTGGTCTTCAAGATCGGCTTCACGGCGCATGGCGTCATAGGCGGCCTGATACCAGACTTCCAGCGCGGTCTGCCCCTGCGGGCCCAGCTTGTCCCAGACCTTCTTGTTCACGATGAACTGCAGAACGGCCATGGAGTGGATACCCGGGTAAATCGGATACTTGGCGACCTTGTAGAGCCCCTGGGCGCTGTTGTTTACGTGGGCGGAGGCATCGGCGGCGTCGATGACCTTCTTCTCAAGGGCCGTATAGACCTCGGAGAACGGCAGCGACACGGGCGCTGCACCAGCGCGCTTGAACACCTCAGCGGCCAGACCTTCCGGGGAACGTACTTTCACGCCCTTGAAGTCGGCAACGCTCTTGATCGGAATGGTCGAAACGAAGGCTTCCTTGGCATAGGGGCCGCAGCCGACGACGTGCACCTGACCCTTGGTGTACTTGTCATACATCTTCTGCAGGATTTCCTTGCCGCCACCGTACTGGCAGAAGGTGCGAACCTGATCGACCGTGTCATAGCCGGCGATCAGATCGCCGATCACGGCAAAAGCGGGATCGCGACCCGAGAAATAGGAAACGGCGTTCAAGTCACCGTCGAGGATGCCATTGGCCACGGCGTCGATGGTTTCACGGTGTGGGACAACGGCCTTGGTCGGCAGAACCTCGATCTTGACCGCACCGGAGGTCATGGCATCAAGCTTCGGCGCCCAGGTGTCCGTCATGAAGCGGTGGGCCCAGTCACCGGCCTTCGAGCTGGCCTGAACTTTGAGCGTTTTTGCAGCGGAACCGCCGGTCGTCCCGGCAATGACCAAGCCGCCGACGGCAAGCGCCATCAGTGTCTTTTTAAACATGATCTTTGGATCTCCCTAAACGTAGTTCTTATGACGGTGATATTGACTTCACTCGCACTGAAATACTAATATATTAGTTACAGAGTCAAGCGCAAAGCTGGCTCGCAGGTGCAGCAAAAACCCAGCTTTTGCGCCGTTTTTCAGGGATACCAACCACGTGACACCTGATTCGACCGGCCTGTTCAGGGAGCGTCCTGCCCCGCCGAAAGGCGGACGTCTGACGGCCGTTCAGCAGATCTATCAAACGGTGCGCGACCAGATCGTTTCCCTGGACCTGCCACCCGGCACGGTGCTTCAAACCCGCCAGATCGCGGAGACATTCGGCGTCAGCCCGACCCCCGTGCGCGAGGCCTTGATCCTGCTTGAGGAAGAAGGTTTGGTCGACGTCTTTCCCCAGTCGCGCACCTGTGTCTCTATCATTGACATACAGAGTGCCCGCGAAGCCCATTTCCTGCGCCGCAGCGTCGAGGTTGAGATTGCCCGCACCCTTGCCATCGACATCAGCGACGACGAAGTCGCTGCCCTGCGCACCGCCATCGACCGCCAAAGAACGGCGCTTGAGGCCGGCGACCTGTCGGCCTTCCTGCCGGCCGACAACCGGTTCCACGAAATGACGTATGAGATGGCCGGCGTCGGCGGCTTGTGGGACATCATCCACGCGCGACGCGCTCATTTGGACCGGCTGCGTCGCCTGCACCTGCCGACCGAAGGCAAGGCGGCGAAGATCATTCGTGATCACGAAGCGATCCTCAACGCAATCGATGCGCGCAATCCCAACGAAGCCGAGGCCGCCGTGCGCGCCCATTTAAAGGATACAGTTTCCGCGACCGAGGAAATGCGCGCCGTCTTCCCTGAATATTTCCGATAAGAGAAAATTCCGAAACACGAACACCACGCAGACAAGGAAACATTCCATGACCACCAATCCCGTGATCGCCGACGATCAGGTCGCGGCCTACAAAGACAAAGGCTACATCGTCGTTGAAGACATCTATTCGCGCGCCGACGTCCAGGAAATGCGCGACGCCCTCGACGGCCTGATCGCCAGCGCCCATGGCTTGACGGACCACACCAACGTCATCGACCTGGAACCCAATCACACACCCGATGCCCCCCGCGTGCGCCGCATCAAAGAACCGTTCAAGAACCACGACGTTTTCAACCGCATGGCCCGCCACCCGCGCCTGATCGCGGCGCTTACGGCGCTGTTGGGTCCCGCGTTCCGCATGCACGGATCGAAGATCAACCTGAAGTCGGCGGAATACGGCTCGCCCGTGGAATGGCATCAGGATTGGGCTTTCTATCCCCATACCAATGATGACGTGCTGGCCGTCGGGGTCATGCTCGACGACATGACGGAAGAAAACGGCCCCCTGCTCTGCGTGCCGGGATCACACACCGGGCCGACCTATGACCATCACCAGGATGGCCGCTTCATCGGCGCCATGGACCCGGAGGTGCCGGGGGCCAACCTGGACACGGCCGAGACCATCATCGGCCCGGCCGGGGCCTGCAGCTTCCATCACGCGCGCACCATTCACGGCTCGGGCCAGAACACTTCAGGCCGCAGCCGCACCCTGTTGCTTTACCAGATCGCCGCCGCCGACGCCTGGGACATTCGGGGATTCGGCAAGGAAGCATCCTGGGACGAATACGCCGCAACCTTCATCGCAGGCGAACCGACGCTGGAACCCCGCGTGGTGCCCGCGCCGATCCGCCTGCCCTACCCGCCGCCCCTGAAGGGCGGGTCGATCTACGAAAGCCAGTCCCTGGCCAAGAAGAAATTCTTCGGCGCCAAGACCGCCGCCGGGTAACCCTCTCCACCGACCACGTCCATCCAGACCAAGACCGGAGCCCCCATGGCCAAGAAAAAAGTTCTCATGACCGAGCGGATCCACCCCGCCGGACACGCAATCCTGGACGCCCGCGACGACATCGAGGTCGTCATCGCCGACGACGTCAGCGCCGAAGGCCTGGCGAAAGCCCTGCCCGGCGTGCATGGCATCGCCGTGCGCACGGCCCAGCTTCCCGAAACCGTGCTGGCCCATGCCAACGACCTGCAGGTCGTCTCGCGCCACGGCGTCGGCTGCGACAACATCGCGGTCGACCATTTGACGTCGCGGGGCATTCCCGTCTGCATCGCGTCAGGCGCCAATGCGCGCTGCGTCGCCGAGCACACCATGACCATGATGATGACCCTTGCCCGCGACCTGACCGGCCAGACCGCCGCAGTGCGCGAGGGACGCTGGACCGACCGCGGCACCTTCAAGGCGAAGGACCTGTACCGCTCAACCATTCTGATCGTCGGCTACGGGCGCATCGGCCGCTTGCTTGCCCCGTTGTGCAAGGCCTTCGGCATGGATGTCGTGGTCGCCGACATCAAGCTTGATCGCGACCTCGCCGCCCAGCAGGGTGTGCGCGCGGTCGAGGATTTCCGCCCCGAGCTTCCCAAGGCTGATTTCGTTTCCCTGCATGTGCCGTTGGATGAAACAACCCGCCACCTGATCGGGCCCGAGGAACTGGCCGCCATGAAACCCGGCGTCATTGTCATCAACAACGCCCGCGGCGGCGTGGTCGACGAACATGCCTTGGCGGCGGCGCTGGACAGTGGCCATGTCATGGGTGCTGGGGTCGACGTGTTTTCCCAGGAACCGCCGCAGGACGGTCATCCCCTGGTCAATCATCCCCGAACCGTGCTGGCGCCCCATAACGGCGCGGCGTCGTTTCTGGCCCTGGAAGCGGCCGCGATGATGACGGCGCAGAACATCCTCGATCAGTTCGACGGTTGCCTGAAGGACGAGATGATTTTCAACCTGGACGGCTTGCAGCGCGCGTCCTGACAAACGGTTCGGGAGGGCTGTACCTTGAAAGAGTCACTTCGCGACCGCATGTTGCGTGGCGACGTTCTGACCGGAACGTTTCTGAAGACGCCGGCATTTCAGTTGGTCGAGGTTTTGGCCATGTCGGACTTCGACATGATCGCCCTTGATGCGGAACACGCGCCGTTCGACCGGGGGTCGATCGACGCCTGTCTCGGCATCGCCCGGGCCATGGACTTCCCCGTTCTGGTGCGGACGCACGACGGCACGCCCGGCACCATTCTCACGGTGCTCGACAGCGGGGCAACCGGCGTGATCGTGCCGCACATCGACAGCGCCGCCAAAGCCGAGGCCATCGCCCGCGCCGCCCGCTTCGGACACGGCGGACGCGGCTATGCCGGCTCGACCCGCTGGGCCGGATACGCGACCCGCTCCATGCCTGAAGTTCTGGAACAAAGCCGCAAGGAGACCGTCGTCATCGCTCAGATCGAGGAACCGGAGGGTGTCGACGAAATTGACGCCATCGCCGCCGTCGAGGGCATCGACGGCTTGTTCGTCGGTCCCGCCGACCTGGCGGTGTGCTACGGCCTGACCGATCCGGCCGCCCCCAAAGTTCGCGCCGCGATCAAGCGCGTCGGCGAAGCGGCGCAGAAACACGGCAAATGCCTGATCACCTTCGCCCCCAACGCCAGCTGGGCGGCGGACCTCAAGGCGCTCGGCGTGACCATGTTCTTCATTGCTTCGGAACATGCCTTCATGCTGGACGGCGCCAACGCCGCGGCACGGGGAGTATCGGACGCATGACCACACAGACGGTTTACATCGGCTCCGGCGCCGGCTTCGCCGGCGACCGCATCGACGCGGGCCTGCCCGTGGTCGAAACCCTGGCCCGGCGTGACGGCCCGAAATACCTGATCTTCGAGGTCATGGGGGAACGGACGCTCGCCATCGCCCAGCGTATCAAGATGCGCAACCCGGAATTGGGCTATTCACCTTATCTGGAACCCTACCTGCGCGGCGTGCTGAAGGCCGCTAAGGACGCCGGCGTGCGTATCGTCGCCAACCTGGGCAACGCCAACCCGCTGGGCGGCGCCCGCAAGACCCTGGAGATCGCGAAGGAGCTCGGCATCGAAGGCCTGCGCGTCGCCGTGGTGCTGGGCGACGACCTGTTGGGCTTCATGACCGCCGAGGACGTTGCCGGCCTGCCGACCATCGAAGGCGTGACCATCGACGGCAAGGAAATCGTCGCTGCGAACGCCTATCTGGGGGCGCGGCCCGTGGCTGAGGCCTTGACCCTCGGCACGGACGTGGTGCTGGTCGGACGCACGACGGACGCGGCCTTGGTTCTGGGTCCGCTGATCCATGAATTCGGCTGGGCGGAAGACGATTGGGACCGCCTCGCCGCCGGCACCTTGGCGGGGCATTTGCTGGAATGCGGTGGTCAGGTCACGGGCGGATATTTCTGTGACCCCGGGTTCAAGGACGTGCCGGGCATGGACGAACTGGGGTTCCCCATCGGCGAGATCGGTGCCGACGGCACCATCGTCATCACCAAGGCCGAGAACACGGGCGGGCTGGTGACCAAGGCCACGGTGACGGAACAGATCCTTTACGAAATGCACGACCCGGCGGCTTATCTGACGCCGGACGTGGCGCTGGACGTCACCGGCGTGACCCTGGCCGACGACGGCAAGGACCGGGTGCGCGTCCTGGGCGCCAAGGGCCATCCGCCGCCGGACACACTGAAAGTCACCGTCTCCGCCGACGGCGGCTGGCTGGGCGAGGCTGAATTGACCTATGCCGGGCCCAATGCGCTCGCCCGCGCCAACCTTGCCGCCGACATCGTGCGCAAGCGCTTGGCCAGCCGCGGCGTCAAAGACCCCGTGCGGGTCGAAATCGTGGGCGCCGGAGCCGCCTTCGACAACGACGCGTCGGACCGCCAGCGCGGCGCCAATATGCCCCTGGATGGCGAATACCGCCTACGCGCCGCCGTGCGCACGGACGACAAGGCGACGGCGCAATACGTGAACGACGAAGTGCTGAGCCTGTTCTGCCCCGGCCCGGCGGGGGGCGGCGGCTATCGCTGCTCGATCACCGGGCAGGTCAACACGGCCTCCGTCCTGGTGCCGCGCGGCCCGGTCGAGGCCCAGGCAAAAGCCGAAGAGGTGACGGCATGAGCGATACGCTAACCCTTCCCCTTCACGCCGTGGCCCACGGCCGCGCCGGTGACAAGGGCAACCGGTCCAACATCTCCGTCGTTGCCTACCTGCCCGACGCCTTCGCCTTTCTTCGCGATCAGGTGACGGAACAGAAGGTGCTGGACCTGTTCCGCCACAAGGGCGCGACCCAGGTCACGCGTTATGAATTGGCGAACCTGAACGCGCTGAATTTCGTCATCGACGACGCGCTCGAAGGCGGCGTCAATTCCGCCCTGACCCAGGACCTGCACGGCAAGACCTTGTCGTTCCTGCTGCTGGGTGAGATCGAGGTCACGGTGCCGCGAAGCTGCGTGCCGGCGGGGTCGCGCTATCTGGCCGACTGATCCAGATTTATGGCGGCTGCCGCGTCAAGCCCGCCGTTGAGGAATTCCGCGTTGTCCTGGATCAAGGTCTTCAGGAAACTATGCACGTTGCGGATGCGCGGAATGTGTTCCAGATCATCGTGCATGCTGAGCCAGAAATCACGCTTCACACACAGGCGGTCCCCCAGCACCCGTTCCAGGCGCGGGTCCTGATCGGCGACGAAGGTCGGCTGCATGGAAATGCCCATGCCCGCCGCCGCCGCGTGATACTGGGCAACCAGGCTGGTCGAACGGAACACGATGTTCTGGTCGCGCAGCACGTCCGACATCCACCGCACCGCCGGGATCGCCACCAATTCGTCGATATAGTCGATGAACCGGTGATTTTTCAGGTCTTCGATCGTCTGCGGGCGGCCGTAGCGGTCCAGGTAGTCCTTGGACGCGTAAAGGAACAACGCGAACTCGCCGATCTTTTCGCTGGTGATGCGATGGCCGCTCGGCCGGGGAAAGCTGATCAGAACATCGGCCTCGCGCTTCGACAGGTTGACCCAGTGGGAGGCCGTGACCAGTTCCACGTTTATCGACGGATGCTGTTCATAAAGCGCCAACATGCGGGGCGCCAGATACAGACTGCCGAGGGCTTCCATGGTCGCCACGCGGATGGTGCCCCTGACTTCGGCCGTCTCGCCGCTGAAGGTCGTGGCGATCTGGGCGATATGGGCCTCGATGCCCTCGGCCTCGCGCAGCAGGTCCTCGCCCCTGTCGGTCAGCAGGAAGCCGCCCGGGGTGCGCTCGAACAGCTTGGCGCCCAGCGCCGCCTCCAGCGTCTTGATCCGCCGCCCGACGGTGGAATGGGTCAGCGACAGCGACCGCGCCGCATGGCTGAGAGAGCGGTGACGCACCAAGGCCAGGAACAACGCAATGTCGTCCCAGTCAAAGCGGGACAGCTCCGAAGCATAGGCGCGCGGTTTAGGTTCCGGCTTGGTCACGGGACGGTTCTCCTAGAATGGAGGGAAACTTTACCCCGCCGCGGCCTCGTCCTCCAGAGCGCCGGCTTCGAGGGCCGCAAACGGGACGGCGCGCCCTTCCCCGCCGATATCGTCGAACTGGGCCGGCGCCTGATCGCGCCGCCGCACGGTCAGCCCGAACACGTCGTAGCGGTTGTAGTAGCCGGACACGTCATGGAACTGTTTGGGCACGATGCAGTCGTCCAGATCAATCTGCTCGATCAACAATTGATCCTCGTCCTTCGAACTTTCGGTGATGGCCAGGCCGCTGGGCCCGACGATCATGGACACACCCGGGGGCGATTCCTTGACGATGCGCAGCGCATCGCCGTTGATTTGGGAAATGATCTCGTAGGCTGTGTCGTCCAGGCGCGCGGCGCAGACGATGTTGAACACCTTGCCCTCAAACGAATGGGCCGCCGCGCGGATGCGGTTGGCCGATGCCAGGTCGTAGCGGTCGTTGGCCGACGGCTCATGGGTCGGCCATACGGGCGGGTAACTGGAAATATGAATCTGTTCGCCCTGGGCGATCAGGCTGAAGCGTGCAAGCGGGTTCGTATTTTCGCCGCAAATCAGCGCGCCGACACGGCCAAGCGGCGTATCGACCACACGCAGGCCCGCCCCGTCGCCGTTCGACCACACCAGCTTTTCATAGAACGTGGGGACCAGCTTTCGGTGATGGTTGAGGATCGAGCCGTCGGCACCGATCAGCAGATTGGTGTTCCAGATGCAGCCGACGCTGCGGTCCGTGGACTCGCTGATGCCGATCGACACGATCATGCCCGTGTCGCGTGCCGCCGAGCAGATCTTCAAAATCTCCGGCCCCGGCACGCGGATCGACTGGCTGACGAACCGTTTGAACAGGTCGTGGTTATGGATCGGCGCCGCCAGCGCCGGCCACACGGGAAATCCGGGCACGAAGGATTCCGGAAAGGCGATCAACTGCACTCCTTCCGCCGCCGCCTTGTGGATGTAGTCGCAAACCTTGTCGACGGTTGCGCGAGCATCGAGGTAGACCGGCGCCAAATGGGCCGCCGCGACCGTGATTTTCTGGTTCATAATCGGTCTCGTGTTGTCGCAAGGGTGCGCCGGCCGTCTCCCTGTGGCGCGGGGAGAAAAACGCAGGTAGAGACGGCCGGCCCCTTGCGGGGTTTCAGGTACCGCAGGCGTGGACTAGAGCTTGTGCGTGCGGAAGTCGTAGCGCGGCGGCAATTTCGCCATCAGGTCCTCGCGGGGAATGCGCTTTTTGAGGACGAACTTGGAGTCTTCGACGCGGCTCATGTAGCAGTCGATCATGCCGCTGTGGTCTTCGGCGCGCAGGATCTTCGAGCCCTGCGGATGGGCCAGGGAGTTCTCCATCTTCAGACCTTCGAGCGCTTCGATCACACCGGGCGTATCCTTGTCGCTCTGCCAGCCTGAGGCCTCGATGGCGGCCTTGAGCGCGAAGAAGTTTTCGTAGCTCTGCCAAGCGTGGCTTTTGGCCATGACCTTGCCGGAGCTTTCTTCCTTCGCATAGACCGGATCGACGCCCATCATCTCGATGAACTTGGCGTGGTATTCGTCGTTCTTGAATTCCAGCGGACGCGGGAAATTCTCGAGGAAGTAGACCCCTTCGGTGGCGCCATTGATGTCGCGGGGGTCGATCGCCTCGATCGTCCCGGACACGGAATACATCTTCATCTTTTCGTCCAGGCGCATGGACTTGGACTGCGTGTAGAATGCGACCGACAAGGCGCCGAAGAACACCGAGAACAGGACTTCCGTTTCTTCCGGAATGCGCGCCAGGTAGGGCACCAGATCCTTGGTGCCGAGCGGCACGGCGATCGGGTCGTTGACCTTGCCGCCGGCGGCTTCGATCAGCTTGCGGTGTTCCTGGTGATGGCTATGGCCCCAGGCGTAATCGGGGAAGATCATGGTCCAGTTCTTGCCCAGATTTTCCATCGCCCAGGGCACCCCGGCAGCGGCCAGGGCATACGTGTCGGTACCGGTACGGAAGCTGTAGCGCGAGCCCTTGGAGCCCGTCGCCTCGGTCGCCTCACCGGCCGAGAAATAGGGCGTCTTCAATTCCGTGGCGATGGGGATCGAGGCCAGCATGATGCCCGAGTGGACGGAGCCGACGACGAACGACGCCTTCTGCCGCTGAATCAGCGAGCGCAACTTGCGGGCACCTGCGGCCGGGTTCGATTCCGTGTCGGCGACGGCCAGTTCGACCTTGCGCCCGGCGATGCCGCCGCCTTCATTGATCACCTTGACTGCCGCCTGGGCGCATTTGTCATGCCAGTACCCCCAGGATGAAAACCCGCCGGTCAGTTCGCACTGATGGCCGATCACGATGGGGCCCGATGCCTTGGCGAAGGCGTTATGGGTAATCCCGAAATAAGCCGTCGTCGCGGCAGCACCGCCCGCCAGGGCGGTCTGCAGGAAGGATCGCCGGGTCTGGCCCGAACGGGGCGCCTTGGCCGGCTTCGATTTCACGTCTTTGGTCATTTTTCTGTCTCCAGCTGGGTTGTGACGGATCGTCGTGAAGCCCCGCCTTCATCGGCGGTTGTTAAACGGTGACCCCGAGATATCGGTGCAGGGTCTCCTTATCGTCTTTAAGGTCCTGGGCGGTGGCCTGATGCACGACGGCCCCCTTCTCCATGATGTAGATGCGAGAGCACAGACGGAGTGCCGTCTTGATGTTCTGCTCGACCAGCAGGATCGACATGCCGGCGTCGTTGACCGCCTTGATCTCGCGGCGGATGTCCTGGACCAGGATCGGCATGATGCCCTCGGTCGGCTCGTCCAGGATCAGCAGCCTGGGTTGCATGACGAGGCAGCGCGCGATGGCGAGCATCTGCTGCTCACCGCCGGATAGCGTTCCGCCCGGCTGGCTCAGGCGTTCCTTGAGGCGGGGAAAACGGTCGAACACATAATCAAAGACCTGCGACGGCGGCGCCTTGGTCAGTCCGATCTCCAGGTTCTCCTTCACGGACAACGAGGGAAAAATGCCCCGCCCCTGCGGCACATAACCGATCCCGGTGCCGGGAATGGTATGCGGTGCGATATCGGTCAGGTTGCGGCCGTCGAATATGATCTCGCCGCCGGTCGCCTTGACAAGGCCCATGATGGTTTTCAGGGTCGTCGTCTTGCCCACGCCGTTGCGACCCAGGAGCCCGACCGCTTCGCCGGATTGCACCTGCAGCGACGTCCCTTGCAGGACGTGGACCTTGCCGTAATGGGCGTGGACGGCGTTCAGCTCAAGCATCGTCATCCCCCAGGTAGGCCGCGCGGACGTCGGCGTTTTCGGAAATCTCGGCCGGTGTGCCGCGCGCCAGCACGGTGCCCAGCGCCATGACGATGATGTCGTCGGAAATGTCGAACACGACCTCGATGTCGTGTTCGATGATCACGATGTCGATGCGCTTGGACAGTTCGCGGATTTTCTCGACGGTACGTTCCGTCTCGGCCGGGCCCATGCCGCAGATCGGTTCGTCCAGCAGCAACAGTTTCGGTTCGGTCGCCAGCGCGATGCCGATTTCCAGCAGCGCCACGTCACCGTAGGACAGGTTGGCGGCCTCCTGCCCTGCCAGATGGGTCAATTGCAGTTCCTCAAGCAAGGCATCCGCCCGCTCGTTCGCCGCCCGGCAGGCCTTCATGGCGGTGAACGGCCGGAACACACCAAGGCGGGATTGCGCCGCGATCCATAGATTCTCGCGCACGGTCATGCCGTGAAACACGCTTTTGATCTGCAGCGTGCGCGCCAGACCCAGGCGGCTGATCTCATGCACGGAGCAGTCCGTGATGTCCTGGCCCATGAAGCGGATGGCGCCGGCCGATGGGGTCAGAATGCCGGTGACGACATTGAACAGCGTCGTCTTGCCCGCCCCGTTGGGGCCGATGACCGCCGTCAGCTTGCCGCTGTCGACCGTGGCATGAACACCGCCCAATGCGGCCAATCCGCCAAAATGTTTCTCGATGCCGTCGATTTCCAGGATCGGGGTCGCGGTCATGGCTTGTCCTCCCCTTTCGCATCGGTACTAGGTGGGGGCGTTTCCGGGCGCGCGATGCGGCGGACCAGGGCCTGCCACAGGCCGCCCAGGCCCTTGGGCGCGAAGATCACGACCAGAATGACGATGATGCCGACCAGGATCAGATAGTGTTCCCAGGCGTGGGACAATTCTTCACGCAGGACGATCAGCAGCGAGGTCCCGACCACGGGACCAAGCAGCGTGCCCGCCCCGCCGATGATGGCCCAGACTACGGCCTCCCCCGACACGTGATAGAACATGTAGGAGGCCGAGGCGTAGCGGCCGAAGAAGGCGAACAGCGCCCCCGCGGTCCCGGCGATGAAGCCGGCGATGACGAAGGCGGTCAGGCGGATCAGATAGACGTTGAGCCCGATCAGCGCGGCGCGATGGTCGTTTTCCTTGACCGCGCGAAAGGCCGAACCAAGCGGGCTTTTCAGGATCACCCCCATCAGTGCATAGCAGATGCCGACGACGGTGATGATGAAGTAGTACTGAATCGTGGGGTCGGTCAGCGACAGTTCCCACTCGCCGATGCTGACGATCGGCGGCATGGTGAACGACAGGCCGTCGTCGCCGCCGGTCAGCGGCTTCCACGACAGGGCCGCGAAATAGAAGATCAGCGAGAACACGACGGTGATGATCGCGAAGTAATGCCAGGTCAGGCGCACGGCGAGCGCCCCCGCGACCACGGCCATGGCCGTCGCCATGACGATGCCGAGCCCGAAGGCGGGCCAGAAGCCCAGCCCCAGCTTGGCCACGCCGATGGCGACCCCGTACATGCCCATGCCGAAGAACAGGGCCTGACCAAAGGACAGCAGACCGACATAGCCGAACAGCAGGTTCACGCTGGCCGCCAGCAACGACCAGATCAGCATCTCGGCGTAGATATCGACCCAGAAGCTGTCGACCAGGAACGGCAGGAACCACGGCGCCGTGAGGGTCAGCAGGGCCACCACGACAAGCCCCAGACGATTGATTGCCGCCGCCGTCATCGGGTCGACCCCGAGAAGATACCGTGCGGACGGACCAGCAGAACGGCGCTCATCAGGCAGAGCGAGCCGATGCGGGCCAGGGTCGGGTCCGTGAAGCTGGCCATCACCCCTTCGAAGAAGGCGAGCATGACCGCCGCCGCGACGGTGCCCTCCAGATTGCCGAGGCCGCCGATGATGACGGCCATGAAGCAGAACGGCAGGATATCGACACCGGCCTGGAAATCGACGGTGGTGATCGGGCCCGCGACGACGCCGCCGAGGGATGCCATGGCGAAGCCGATGGCGAAGGTCACCATGTAGACACGGCGGGCCGGGATGCCCATGGCCGTTGCCGTTTCCGGATCGAAGCGCACGGCGCGCATCCAGGTGCCCAGCTTGGTGCGGTGCAGGAACAGGAAGAAACAGCCGATGGCGGCGATCGACAACAGAGCCGCAAACAGGCGGTAGACCTCATATTCCAGGCCGAACAGCGGCACCGTTTCCTCGATGGGGGCCGTCAGGCGAGCCGGCGTCGCGCCGAAGGTCGCCCGTACGCTTTCCTGCAGGATGATCGACAACCCGAAGGTCGCGACGATGGACAGCGCCGCCGCATTCTTGATCGGTTGGATCACCGTGTATTCGATCACGGCGCCGATGGCGAAGCCCAGGATCGGCACGATGGCGAATGCCAGCCAGTAGTTGCCCGTTGTATCGAACACGAACCAGGCCAGAACCGTGCCGACCATGAAGAAATCGCCGTGCGCGATGTTGATGATGTCGAGAAGCCCGAAGATGATCGACAGCCCCAGGGCGATCAGTGCGATGATCAGCCCCCAAACGATGCCGTTCATCCCAAGTGCGATGACAAGTTCCATGCCGTGTTGGCCCCCTTGTGAACACCCGTTTTTTGGTGCGTGTTACGGAAACGGTGCCTTGAATTAATTTGAACGGCAATTCGAAATTTTTGCACGTATCTGTGCAAAAATAATCAGATATCTCTTTCAGAGATCATAGCTATGTATTCGCGCACAGGTCATAAAAAGCCGCAACGCAGGACAAGCCATTGGAATTAAGGAAGTATTTTCCGCGACCCAAGCCGACGATCGGCGCTACCGGGCGGTTATTTGCCGCACAGGATCGCCCCGTAACGAAGGACAAACAGGGTAAATGCCGCGCACCAAAGACCCCCCGACAGGGTCAGCATCAGGTGATAATCGCCCGCAAAGGGCGCCAGGACTCGGGTCGCCGCGGCCAGGAACACGAAGATATAGACAGCCGCCGTGGCACCGTCGGCGGCCAGTGCGCGACCCGTATGCCCCAGGGTCGCCCGGGTCATCACGGCCAGCACCATGCCGCCCATGGCGCCTGCCGTCAGGGCATGCAGACCCGCCGTTTGCGGAATATCGTCGGCAAACCCGGCCGCCCCCATAAATAGAAGTCCAACCGGAATCCAGATGTATCCGGCATGCAGGCTCCAGACCAGGGGATCCCGCAGGCAGGCCGCGCCCTTCCAACGCCCCAGCCGGATGACATGCAGTCCGCCGGCGGCCAAAAGGACATAGGCCGTCACCGCGTGATCCGGCACGGCGACCCAGCCCGCCAGGGCGACCAGGGTCGCCAATAACACGCCACGGTCGAATCCGCCGAACGGCGTCGGTCGCGCGATATCGGGTCGGTTCTTCGCCAACCAATTACCCGTGAAACTGGGGATGATTCGCCCCCCGACCAGGCAGATCAGCATGACGATCACGGCAACACCCAGGCGCGCACCGATTCCGTCGGGCAATGCCACGCCCGCCGCCTCGGCATGAACCAGGCCGTTGGCGACCGCCAGAACACCGACCGCACCGACAATCGGCAGGTTGCGCCAGTTGCGCCCGGCAAGAATTTCGCGGAGCGCCACCGCCATCAAGGCGGGCAGAAACGCGCCGTCGATCATCGCGGCGGGCAGCACGCCAAGGACCGCGCTGTAGGCCACCGCCGCACGCCCGGCCAGCCACAGCCCGAACAGGGCGATCAGCCCCCAGCCCTGCAGCGGCATCCGCCCGGTCCAGTTGGGAATGGCGGTCAACAGAAACCCGGTCACCACGGCGGCGATAACGCCGAACGTCATTTCATGGGCATGCCATTGAACAGCCGGAAAGACCGTGCGAACCGCGATGTCACCGGACAGAACGGCAACCCATAACGCGACGTAAACCACCGCCGACAGCCCCGCCGCCAGGAAGAACGGCCGAAACCCTTGCTTGAACAATGCCGGACCGGACCATTCCGCGTACCGTGGGATGGCTTCCGAATTCGCGATCCTGATGGCCATGTTGCGTCTCCTCGCTTGCCAACGGGCGCCCGCGGGGCCCGTTGGACTGTCATGCCCCGCCTGCGCCGATCATGTGGCCTTCGCCGACCGCAAGTTCAAGTTGAAGACGAACGCCGCCACGACTGCGACTATGGCGCAGGTCGGCGGGCCGCGACTTGATGAATCTCAAGCCGCGCCGTCAATTTTCCGGGATCTCGGGGGGAGGATGGTACGCGCTGCAGGGATCGAACCTGCGACCTACTGATTAAAAGTCAGTTGCTCTACCAACTGAGCTAAGCGCGCATATCGGTTTTCGGGGCCTTCACCGGGCGGTGCCCGGCAAGGCAGGCGGGAAATTACGGGCCAAAGGCCCCTAGGTCAACGCTGTATACCGCTTTTTTCCAGGTTTTCGCACGACGCCCGGGCGGATAGGCGTCAGTCGGCCGCGTTCTTGCGCTCCGCGAAGCGCACCATCAGCTGTTCCTTGACCGTCGGCGAGACGAAATGGCCGACATCGCCGCCGAGGGAGCCGATTTCCTTGACGAACCGGGACGAAATGAACTGATGGCGTTCCGACGCCATAAGGAACACGGTTTCAACCTTGGGATTGAGGCGGGCGTTCATGCCCGCCATCTGGAATTCGTATTCGAAATCGGACACGGCGCGCAGCCCGCGAACGATGAGCGATGCGCCAACCTGACCGACGAATTCCATCAGCAGATTGTCGAAGGGCTTTACCTCGACCCGCGCCGCGATCCCGGGGTCGAGGGCCGCGATTTCGGCCTCCAACATGGCGACCCGTTCCTCAAGCGTGAACAAAGGCCCCTTGCCCGCGTTGACGGCGACGGCGACGACCAGTTCGTCTACCACCCGGCCCCCCCGCGTGATGATGTCCATATGTCCCTTGGTCACCGGGTCAAAGGTGCCGGGGTAAACGCCGCGATGACCTGGCATCAGGGCTGCTCCTCTTCAGGGGCCTCGGGAGAATCGTCCGGGGCATCGGCTGATGCTTCTTCCGGCGCGGAATCGGACGGTTCGGCGGTTTCGCCCTCGCCGTCTTCCAGGTCGTCGTCGTCTTCGCCATCGTCCTGCACATCGCGCAGACGCGACACGGAGACCACGTGTTCGTCCTCTGCCGTATTGAACACCCGCACACCGCGCGATGACCGCGAATAGATGGAAATGCCATCCACGGGCACGCGGATGATCTGGCCGCCGTTGGACACCATGACAAGCTGGTCTTCCTCCAGCACGCCGAAGGCGGCGACCACGCGGGCGTCGGGCTTGCCCGCGCGTTCCACGTTGATGTTGCCGACCCCCTGCCCGCCGCGCCCGGAAATCCGGTACTCATAGGCGGACGTGCGCTTGCCGTAGCCGTCATCGGTCAAGGTCAGGATGAACTGGTCGTTCTCGACCATTTCAGCGAACTTGGGTTCTTCCAGACGGGCCGCCAGTTCCTCGTCACGGGCCTTGTCCTCGGGCCGCTCCGAATAATCGCCGGACTTCAGGCGCCGGGCCGCGTTGCGGGCCTGCAGATAGGCGTCGCGATCTTCCGTGTCGACCTTCACATGGCGGACCACGGAAAGCGCGATCAGTTCGTCCCCCTTGGGCAGGCGCATGCCGCGCACGCCGTGGGACGAACGGCCGGAGAATACCCGCACGTCGGGAACGGGGAAGCGGATGCACTTGCCGCCGGCGGCCGACAGCAGAATATCGTCGTCTTCCGTACAGACACGCACACGGACCAACTTGTCCTCCGCATAATCGCCTTCGAACTTCATGGCGATCTTGCCGTTGGAGCGCACATCCGTGAAATCGGACAACGCATTCCGCCGCACATAGCCGGACGCCGTGGCGAACATCACGAACAGATCGCCCCAGGTTTCCTCGTCCTCGGGCAGCGGCATGACGGTGGAAATCGTCTCGCCCTCTTTCAGCGGCAGCAGGTTGATGAACGCCTTGCCGCGCGCCTGCGGCGTGCCGACGGGCAAGCGATACACCTTCATCTTGTAGACCATGCCCGCGGAAGAGAAGAACAGCATGGGCGTGTGCGTATTGGCGACGAACACCTGGCTGACGAAATCCTCGTCGCGGGTCGCCATGCCCGACCGCCCCTTGCCGCCGCGCCGCTGCGCGCGGTAGGTCGACAGCGGCACGCGCTTCACATAGCCCGCGTTGGTCACGGTGACGACCATGTCCTCGCGCTGGATCAGATCCTCGAGGTCATGTTCGAACTCGTCGTCTTCCAGCGTCGTCCGCCGGGGGTCGGCGAACTTCTCGCTCATTTCGACCAGTTCGTCGCGCAACAGCTTGAACAGCATTTCGCGCGAGGCGAGCAGTTCCAGGTAATGGCTGATCTGGGCACCCAGTTCCTTCAGGTCGCCGCCGATCTTGTCCCGCTCCAACCCGGTCAGGCGGTGCAGGCGCAGTTCCAGGATCGCCCGGGCCTGTTCCTCCGACAGCTTGTAAACGCCGTCGACCACGGCGCGGCCGGGCTCGTCCAGTAGGCGGATCATGGGTTCGATCTCGTCAGCCGGCCAATCGCGGGCCATCAACTGCTCGCGCGCCGTCTGCGGATCCTTGGCGGCGCGGATCAGGGCGATGACTTCGTCGATGTTGACCACGGCGACGGCCAAGCCAACCAACACGTGGGCCCGTTCCCGCGCCTTGGCCAATTCAAAGATCGTGCGCCGGCGGATGACTTCTTCGCGGAAGGCGACGAAGGCGACGATGATGTCCTTCAGGTTCATCATCTTCGGCCGGCCCTGGTCCAGGGCCAGCATATTGACGCCGAACGACGTCTGCAGCGGCGTGAAGCGGTACAACTGGGCCAGCACGACCTCTGGCTCGGCGTCGCGCTTGATCTCGACGACCACGCGCACGCCGTCGCGGTCGGACTCGTCGCGCAGGTCGGAAATGCCCTCGATCTTCTTGTCGCGCACGGCCTCGGCCATGATCTCGATCATGCGCGCCTTGTTCACCTGATAGGGAACCTCGTGAACGATAATGGCGAAACGGTCCTTGCGGATTTCCTCGATCGAGGTCTTGCCGCGCACGACCACGGAGCCGCGCCCCGTGTGATAGGCGGACAGGATGCCCTGCTTGCCGAGAATCTGCGCACCCGTGGGGAAATCCGGGCCCTGCACATGGTTGGCGATCAGCTCGTCGATGGTGATGTCGGGATTGTCGATATAGGCGCAACAGGCCGAGATCACTTCCCCCAGGTTATGGGGCGGAATGTTGGTCGCCATGCCAACGGCGATGCCCGCCGCCCCGTTGACCAGAAGGTTCGGGAAACCCGCCGGCAGAACCACCGGCTCACGCGAGGATTCGTCGTAGTTGGGCTGGAAATCCACCGTTTCCCGGTCGATATCCTCCAACAAGGCATGGGCGGAACGCGCCAGGCGCGCCTCTGTATACCGCATGGCGGCGGCACGGTCGCCGTCCATGGAGCCGTAGTTGCCCTGCCCGTCGACCAGCGGCAGGCGCATGGAGAAATTCTGCGCCAGGCGGACCATGGCGTCGTAAATCGCCTGGTCGCCATGGGGGTGATACTTACCCATGACGTCACCGACGATACGCGCGGATTTACGGTAGGGCTTACCCGCCTCGTAGCCGTTTTCCTTCATGGAAAACAGGATGCGCCGCTGCACCGGTTTCAGGCCGTCGCGCACGTCCGGCAGCGCCCGGCTGACGATCACGCTCATGGCGTAATCAAGGTAGGACGAACGCATTTCGTCTTCGATGGCGATAAGACTTACGTCCGAATCGGGCGGCAGCGGCTCAGCGCCGTCTGGCGGCAGATCGTCGGGGGGTGTCAAAGAAATTTTTCCTGATTTTTCAGATAATTACAGGCCACAAAGGCCAGCACATCCGGTTCCGGGTAACACAGCGGTAATTCTAGCAGATCGGGCCTGCGGGAACAACTCGATCAGGCCCTCAAATCGCCCGATTTTCTGATTAATTTTCTTTTTTAATTCAATATATTAGCAACGTCTTCCTGAGGCGGCGGCGCAACCGGGAGAATGACCCGCACCGTGGTCCCCTTGCCGAGGCGGCTTTCGACCCTCAAGCTGCCGCCGTGAAGCTCAGCAAAGGCCTTGGCCAGGGGCAGGCCCAGGCCCGTTCCCTCGCTCTTCGACACGTGACTGTGCCGCGCCTGACTGAACGGTTCCATGATCCGCGACATGTCCTCGGGCGCGATGCCGATGCCCGTATCGCTGATGACGAATTCGGCCGCTCCATCGGACATCCGTCGCAGCTGAAGACTGACCGTGCCACCCTTGGGGGTGAACTTGACCGCATTGATCATCAGGTTCAGCAGAATTTGGCGCAGACGGGTGGGATCAGCCTCGATGGTGCCTGGGGCGTCCGGCAGCTCCGAAACCAGCTTCAGCCCGGTCTTGGACGCCCGCTCGGAAACAATGGTGACGCAACTTTCGACGGCCTCGCGCAGATCGACCGTCTGAACCTCAAGGGCCATCGCACCGACCTCGATCCGTGAAATGTCCAACAGGTCGTTGATCAGGGTCAGCAGGTGGCTGCCGGAATCATAGATGTATTGCACGTACTGGCGGGTTTGATCGGGTTTCGCCAGGGCCGGATCGGTATCGCGCACGACCTCGGCAAAGCCCAGGATCGCGTTGAGCGGCGTGCGCAACTCGTGGCTCATATGGGCCAGGAACTCGGTCTTGGCGCGGTTGGCGTATTCGACCTCGGCCTTGGAGCGCAGCAGCTCCTTTTCCGCGCGGTCGCGCTCGTTGATCTCCATGGTCAGCTCAAGCGTACGGTCGGCGACCCGTTGCTCCAGCTCGTTTTTCAGCTGGCGCACGTCGTCGACGATGCGCTCGCGCTCCCGGTCGCGGGTTTGCATGCGGTCGGCCATGGTCGTGAAATTGGCCGCCAGGGAGGCGACTTCGGCAGGAACCAGAAAGCCTTCCGCGTCTACGGAGCCCGGCGGCTCGTCCGCCGCGAGACGGCGCGACGCCGCTTCGATCCGCGCGATAGGAGCCGTCAGCCAGCCCGCAAGCCACCAGGCAAGCCCGCCGGCGACCAGAACCCCGACGATCAGGGCGATCTGGGTGCTTTTCTGGATGTCTTCGGCATGGAACGCCAGTTCCTGTTCCGGTTGGGGCACCATGACCCCCCAACCGGCGCCCGGAACGGAGGCGAAACCGGCGATCATCTTCAGATTGGCGGCGGGCGAATGGAATCGGGAAACGCCGGATTCCCCCTTCATCATACGCGCGACCGGATCGATGGTCGCGATATTCTTGACCGCCGCTTCCCAATCGGGGCGCGGGTGTGACACGATGTTGCCACGGTGGTCGACGATGGCTACGTGTCCTTTTTCACCGAACACGATGGAGCGCCGCAGTTCGCGCAACCGATCAAGCGACATGCGCGCCGCGGCAAGCGGCAGACCGGCGCGGAAATTGACGGCGAACACAGCAGGCTGGCCGTCGCTGTCCGCCAAAACCTCGGAAAACACGACACCACCGCCCGTTGCGGGCAAGCGCGACCGGACGTCGCGCCACATGCGGTTTTCGTCCCTCGGCAGGCAGGAAGCCGTGCCGGAAATCACGACGTAATCCTGAGGCTGGCGCAGTCCGCTCAACAGGCAGACGGCCGACATTCCCCGGTGATTGGCGCTGTCGATCAGCGCCTTGGGCAGCGCAGACAGGGGGTATTGCGTCGTCAGGGCGTCCAAAGTGTACTGAAACTCGTTCAGGTCCCCTGCGATGAACCGGGCCAAGGTCTTGGCCAGCAGCAAGGAGCGCTGCGAAACGTCGTCAACCTGAATATCAATGGCGCGGGCATGCAGCCAGGACGCCAGGATGACAGACGGCACCGAACCGACAACGATCAACACGACCGCCAAAACGAAGCGCAGGCGCACGCCCTGGCGCGGGGGAACCGTCGTGCTCCCTTGGGTCGTCATTCAACGCCTCGCCTGCTTCCTTCAACCGCCCCCCAACGGCATCGGTTGTTTATCGCGGCCCACCTCGGCAACCGTCAGAACGGAATTTCGTCGTCCAGATCGGCGCGACCGCCGCCACCGCCACTTGCACCAGAGCTGTCGTTGCCCGGACCGTCCCAGCTCGATCCACTGTCGTCGGACCCACCGTAGCCGCCACCGCCACCCGCACCACCGCCGCCTTCGCCGCGGCCGTCGAGCATGGTCATGACGCCGTTGAACCGAGGCAGAACGACCTCGGTCGTATATTTCTCGACCCCGTCATTGCCGGTCCACTTACGGGTCTGCAGCGTGCCCTCCAGATAGACCTTGGATCCTTTCTTCAGGTACCGCTCGCAGACGTCGGCAAGCCGCTCATCAAACACCACGACACGGTGCCATTCCGTCTTTTCCTTGCGCTCCCCGGACTGCTTGTCTTTCCAGGTTTCCGACGTGGCGATGGACATGTTGACGATCTTCTGGCCGGACTGGGAAAACCGGACTTCGGGATCGCGGCCGAGATTGCCGACCAAAATAACTTTGTTGACGCTTCCTGCCATCGGAATCCTCGTTCTTGCTGTGTCTTGGTGGTTGTTCCGCCCCCCTGGGAGGAAAGCGAACTTTAGCCGGAATCGTCCGGCCGCGGCTAGGTGTCTGTTGCCCGGGGCGCCGGCGCCTGCGGCCCACCTTGGCGCGCCCGGGCGATGAAATCGGCGACCAGGGCGGCGATGCGTTCCTCGCTCTCGTCAAGTTTGACCAGGGCCAGGATGCCGATCTCCAGCATCGCCATGCCATAGACTTCCTGGCTGACGCCGGCGCTGATGAATTCCTGCAAGGCATTGGACAGGATCATGTCCGCCTTGTCGAATTGCGCGTCGCTGTCGCTGGGCATATGGCGGGGTCCTCGGCCGGGCGTTTCAATCCGGCCCTTTTAAATCACCGGAGCCAATTTGCAAACGCCCATGGCCTTCTGCCCGTTCTCTTGGCCGGGCAGAAAAAAAACGCCGACCCAAAGGGGCCGGCGCAAGTTCCGTTGGTGTGATTCAGATGGCGCCTACGCGATTACTGGGTCAGCCAGCCAGCCGCGTAAGCACCGAAACCAAGGATAAGGACCAAGGCCGTGAACGCGAGCGTCCATTTGAGAGCCGTTTTATCGTCCTGTGTCATATGTGCCTCCATTCGATCGTGGCAGCGCTGCCGGTTTCAAGGGAGGCGCCTCCTTGCTTGACCGTTATATTTTATTCATGTTCGAAATTTAATTCACGTAAAAACGTTCAATATTCTGTTTCAGATGCATTTTTTTGTGAATTTTCACGAGATGTTTTAGTGAAGTTATTCTCAATCGACTCTTGCTTTACGTCGGACGCGGGCCTCTATATGACTCAGCGCTTGTGAAAACAGCACCTTCCGCCCTTCCTTCTGATGGATGGCACTCGAAACACTCATGGAAAAAATTACCGTCCGCGGCGCCCGGGAGCACAATCTCCGCAACGTCGACGTGGAGATGCCGCGCAATAGCCTGACGGTCATCACCGGACTGTCGGGATCGGGGAAATCATCCCTCGCCTTCGACACCATCTATGCCGAAGGCCAGCGCCGCTATGTGGAAAGCCTGTCCGCCTATGCCCGCCAGTTCCTGGAACTGATGCAAAAGCCCGACGTCGACCATATCGATGGCCTCAGCCCCGCCATTTCCATCGAACAGAAGACGACGTCGCGCAATCCGCGCTCCACCGTCGGCACGGTCACGGAAATCTACGACTACATGCGCTTGCTTTTCGCGCGGGTCGGGGTGCCTCATTCGCCAGCCACGGGCCTGCCGATCGAAAGCCAGACCGTGTCGGAAATGGTCGACCGCATCATGGCCATGAAACCGGGCACGCGGCTTTATCTGCTGGCCCCCGTCGTGCGCGGCCGCAAAGGCGAATACAAAAAGGAAATCGCCGCCTTCGCGCAGAAAGGGTTTCAACGCATCCGCATCGACGGCGAATTGTACGACATCGACGAAGCACCGGACCTGGACAAGAAGTTCAAGCACGACATCGAGGTCGTGGTCGACCGTGTGGTGGTCGGCGAAGGGTTGGAGGCACGCCTTGCCGACAGCCTGGAAACGGCGCTGGAATTGGCCGACGGCATCGCCTATGCGGACGACGCCGACGCCGCCAAGGGTGACGCCTCGTCCAAGGAAACCAACAAGTCCACGAAAGGTGCCCGCAAGGGCGGCATTCAGGACCATGTGCCGGCCGGACGCACGGTGTTCTCGGCGCGGTTCGCCTGCCCCGTGTCGGGCTTCACCATCGACGAGATCGAACCCCGGTTGTTTTCCTTCAACAATCCGTTCGGCGCCTGCCCGGCCTGTGACGGTTTGGGCACGGAAATGTTCTTCGACCCGGAACTGGTCATCCCCGACGAAAAACGCACCCTGGCCAGCGGCGCCGTCGCCCCCTGGGCCAATTCGTCGTCCAAGTATTACGACCAGACCCTGAAAAGCCTGAGCACCCAGTTCGAATTCGACCTGGCGGCCCCTTGGGCCAAGCTGCCGGCCAAGGTGAAGGAAATCATCCTGTTCGGGTCCGGCACCACCGACGTGACCATGCATTACCATGACGGCAAGCGGTCCTACGACATCACCAAGCCTTTCGAGGGCGTGATCCCCAACATGGAGCGGCGCTGGCGCGAAACCGATTCAAGCTGGGTGCGCGACGAGTTGTCGCGCTTCCAGACCGTGACCACCTGTTCCGACTGCGGCGGCCTGCGCCTCAAGCCCGAAGCGCTGGCGGTCAAGATCGACGGCCTCAACATCTCAGAGGTCGCCGACCAGTCGATCGCCGAAGCCCATGGCTGGTTCGCGGGGCTGGAGAAAAAGCTGAAAGGTCAGCACAAGGAGATCGCCCGGCGCATCCTGCGCGAGATCAATGACCGCCTGGGCTTCCTGATGAACGTCGGGCTGGAATACCTGAGCCTGTCGCGCGCCTCGGGCACGCTTTCCGGCGGCGAAAGCCAGCGCATCCGGCTGGCCTCGCAGATCGGCTCCGGCCTGACCGGCGTGCTTTACGTGCTGGATGAACCTTCCATCGGCCTGCACCAGCGGGACAACGAACGCCTGCTGGCGACGCTGTTCCGTCTGCGCGACCTGGGTAACACCGTGATTGTCGTCGAACACGACGAGGACGCCATCCGCGCCGCCGACTGGATCATCGACATGGGCCCCCGCGCCGGTGTGCACGGCGGCCACGTGGTCGCCACCGGCACGGCCGAAGACATCATGAAATCACCGGACAGCCTGACCGGAAAGTACCTGACCGGGATCGAGCAGATCCCCCTGCCCGCCCAGCGCCGTCCGGGCAAGAAGGGCCAAGCCCTGAAGCTGCGGGGGGCCAAGGCGAACAACCTGGCCAACCTGGACGTGGATTTCCCCCTCGGCACCATGACCTGCATCACCGGCGTATCCGGCGGCGGCAAGTCGACCCTGGTCATCGAAACGCTGTACAAGGCCCTGGCGCGGCGCCTCAACGGGGCACGCGAACATCCGGGCGAACACGACGCGCTTGAGGGCTTGGAATTCATCGACAAGGTCGTCGACATCGACCAGTCTCCCATCGGCCGCACGCCGCGCTCCAACCCGGCGACCTATACGGGCGCCTTCACACCGATCCGCGACTGGTTCGCCAACCTGCCCGACGCCAAGACCCGCGGCTACAAGGCCGGTCGGTTTTCCTTCAACGTCAAGGGTGGACGCTGCGAGGCCTGCCAGGGCGACGGCCTGATCAAGATCGAAATGCATTTCCTGCCCGACGTCTACGTGACCTGCGACGTCTGCAAGGGTCAGCGCTATAACCGCGAAACCCTGGACATCAAGTTCCGCGGCAAATCCATCGCCGAGGTACTGGACATGACCGTCGAGGAAGCGGCCGACTTCTTCAAGGCCGTGCCGGCGATCCGCGACAAGATGGAAACCCTGAAACGCGTCGGCCTGGGCTATATCCACCTGGGCCAGCAGGCGACGACGCTTTCGGGCGGCGAGGCCCAGCGCGTGAAACTGGCCAAGGAACTGGCGCGCCGCGCCACGGGCAAGACCTTTTACATTCTGGACGAGCCGACCACCGGTCTGCACTTCGATGATGTCCGAAAGCTGCTGGAAGTCCTTCAAGCCCTGGTCGATCAGGGCAACACGGTGGTGGTCATCGAACACAATCTGGAAGTCATCAAGACCGCCGACTGGGTCATCGACCTGGGGCCCGAGGGCGGCACCAAGGGCGGCAAGCTGGTCGCCCAGGGTACGCCCGAAGACGTGGCCCGCACCAAGGGCAGCTTCACGGGCCAGTACCTCGCCCCCTATCTGGAAAAGAAGCCGGAAAAGAAACGGGCCTGACGGCCTTTCCCATTACGGGAAGGCGCATCAGGCCCGGTCAAATTTCCTAATCGGTTTTCCTAACCGTTCAGCACCGTCACCACACCGTTTTCCGGATCGACGATGACCTCGTCCCCGGTCTTGATCAGCGTGGTCACGTCGCCATCGGCGAAGCGGTCGCACATGGTCAGGTTGGCCAGCGCCGCCCCCTGGGCCAGGATCGTGTTGGCCGTGTTGAACAGGATCGCCTTGGGGCAGATGTTCCGCGACTTCATTTCGTGGAGCATCCAGGCCGAGGCCACCCCGCCCTTGGACGTGTTCAGGACCAGAATTTTGTCGTGATAAGATTCACCGCACAGCTTATGGGTCGGGCGGGAAAACACACCCTTCTTGCGGTCCAGGTCATAGCGGGCCGAAAAGTTGTCATCGGCCACCAGGGCAATGCCCTGTACCTTGTCGCCGATCCCCTTATGGCACTTCAGTTCCTTGGTCATACGATTTCTCCTGCAACGGCCGACGCGACGCACTTTTCCATGCTCGCCAGCGCCGGGGTATAGCCGTAGCCGCTGATGATGTTGACGATCTTGGCGGAGTTACTGAGCAGCCGTGTCCAGCCGTTGGCCTCGCCGATCTCACGGGCGTACTGATTATAGAAACAGGTCCCTTCAAGAACCTTGGCGCCGGTGCTTTCGATGGTGTCGATCAGCCCCATGCGGGTCGCGTCCGGATAGACCTGCGGCGAGGTGCAGACGATCACCGCCGACTTGAACGACTTCCCGGCGCAGAGCGTCGCAAGATCCTGCATCTCCACAATGGACAACTGCGGGGCCGCGAACACGACCACGTCGATCTTGTCGCCTTTGCCGCCGAACCCGGCGCGCAGCGCATCCAGATCCGCTTTGGTGATCTCTTCGGCCGGCAGCTTGTCGCCACCGACGTCGGCCAGGGTTTGTGCTTCCGGCGTGATGCCGACCATATGGAACAACGGGGTCGAGCCGAAACTCGCCATGGCCGCGCCCATATGCTTGGCCTCGTCCGAGGTCGGCACGACCTCCAGCCCCTCGATCACCGGCACCGCCCAGTAAGACCCGGCCAGCTTGCCGACCAGGGCGCCGAGCACGCCCCAATCCGTCAGTTCCTTCGGCTGTTCACGGACCACGAAGCGGCGGGTCGCCCGGCGGTTTTCATCCAGATGAAGACCATAGCGCGGCGTGCGGCCGGTCAGCCCGGCGGCCAGCGCCGAAGGCCCGCCCTCGAAGTTGGAGCGCGCCCCGCAGATGCTGTTCGAATAGATCACCACGCCCGTATCGCCGAAGGCGACATGGTCGCCCAGCACCGGCGGCATGATCGTCTGATAGTTGACGCAGGTGTTGGTCATGAGGATACCCATCTTTTCGCAGGCGGCGATCATGCGCCGTTCCAGCGTGGCCATTTCCTCGGACTGGCCCAGCGGCCGATAATGGTTGAGGTCGACGCCCCGGGGATCGGTGATCATCGGGATCGCGACCCGCGCCCCCTTGGCCACCATGTCTTCCAGGAAATCACCCCCGGCTTCGCCCAGGGATTCCGGGTCCGCCATCATATGGGCCTGACTGACCGGCACCAGATCGGCCGCGTCGAACATGCCGCCGACCTTGACCTGATGGTCAAGGGCCCACTGCTTCGCTGCGCCCATTTCGCCGGCCAGCATGGCCTTTTCTTCATCCGTTAACTTCAAGGCTGGGTCTCCTATTTCATCGAATTCGGTAGCCAGAGAACGATTTCCGGCACCAGGTATACGAGGTAGAGCATGCCGATCTGGATCAGCAGAAACGGTAACGCGCCGCGCGCAAGCTTCCAAAGGTCGATCTTGGAAATGCCGTGGATGGTAAACAGGTTGACGCCGATCGGCGGCGAGATCTGCGCGATCTCCATGGAGATCGCGGCGAAAATCCCGAACACGATCGGATCCATCCCCAATTGTTCGGCAACGGGGAAGAAGATCGGGATCGAGATCAGCAGCATGGCCGCGCTTTCGAGAAACATCCCGAGAACGATATAGGCCATGATCATCAGGGTAATGGCCCAGATGCCGCTGGCGTTTTCGATGATCGCGGCCGCGATTGCCTGCGGCACCTGTTCGAAGGTCAGGAAGTGCGCGAAGTACTGGCCGAACACGATCAGCATGAACAGCATCGTGGTCGCCCCCGTCGCGACGACGGCGGCGGCCTTCAGGTCGGCGAAGCTGAGCTTTTTCTGCGCGAAGCCGAGCGCGCAGACATAAAGCACCGACAGGGCCCCGACCTCGGTCGGGGTGAACACGCCCGTATAGATCGCGACGATGATGACGATCGGCAGCAGCACCACACCCAGGGACCGCCGGGTGATGGCCATGCGCTCTTCCAGGCTGATCGAATGGGTCACCATGACTCGAGGCCGCGACAGCATGACGTAGAGGGTAAACAGGCTCATCATGATGATGCCCGGCACCACGCCGCCGATGAACAACTGACCGATCGAGGTTTCCGTGATCACGCCGTAAAGGATCAACGGGATCGACGGCGGAATGATGATGCCGAGAGTGCCGCCGCCGGCCACGAAGCCACCGGCCCGGCGTTCGCCGTACCCTTCTTCAAGCAGTAGCGGGATCGCCACAAGACCCACAGTCGCTGCGGTCGCCACAGACGATCCGGAAATCGCGGCGAAGATGCCGCAGGCGGCGATGGTCGCCACCCCCAGGGAATTGGGGATCGACCCCGTCCAAGCTTTGGTGACCTCGAACAGGTCCCGCCCGGCGTCGGTCCGCTGCATGATCGTGCCGGTGAAGATGAACAGCGGCAGGGCGATCAATTCGAAGATCGACGCCCCCTGCCAAGAGATGTTGATGAAGTTCCTGAAGGCAAGGAACGGGTCCTCGACCAGCAGCGCCGCCGCGAAGGCCGCCAGCCCCATAGCGACGAAAACCGGCACCGACAGCACCATCAGGAAAAACAACAGGAAGATCGCGATGAAGCCAACGTGGTCGTAAATGAAATCCATCAGCATCGGTTATTCCCCGATCCCATGGGCGTCGCTGATCGGCGCCTCGCCGGTGGCCATCTGGACAACCGTCTGCAGGACGAGCCCGATCCCGCCGAGCGGCACCGCCAACTGCGGAATCCACAACGGCACCTCCAGCAACGTCGCCGACAGGATGGCGTTGGAGGCCGAATACCAAACGAAGTAGCTGCCTGTTGCGATGATCAGGAAACCGAAAGCCAGCGTCGACAACTGCGCGATCAGGTCGAACATCCGGCGTTTGGACGGAAACATTTCCCGCAGCATGACCACGCGGAAGTGTGATCCGGATTGCACGGCCAGGGCATTGCCACAAAAGCCGAGAAGGATGAATGCGTAAAGCGTGGTTTCGAAAACCCAGATCGTCGGCGCGTTGAAGAATCGCGCAACGGCTTCATAGGTAATCGGAACGCACAGCAGGATCATCAAGGCGATCGAGACGGCGGTCATGCCTCGGCCGATCGTTCGGAATATTCCGATCATCGCGCGGGCCTCTCCTTTGGAGCGGTCGTTGGGGACAGACGAAAGATGCGGGAGACAGGCCGCACAACGCGGCCCGTCTCCTCAAAGCATCAGTTCTTGGCGAGCAGGGCCTGAACTTCCTTGGAGTATTGCTCTTTCGCGGAGGCCGTCAACGGCTCCAGACGCTTGGCAAATTTGTTCCAAAGATCGCTGCCCGGCTCCACTGCCGTCACTTCGTTACCGTTCTTGCGCACGGTATCCAGCAGGCTCGCCAGCTTGTCGATGGCGAACTGCTGCATATGGTCGCGGGCTTCCCCGGCGGCTTCCATGACCGCCTTCTGATTGGCCGGCGACATCTTCTCGAACTTTTCCTTGTTCATGACGTAGGCATGGATAAGCGTGCCCATCACCCCGTTCGGCACGAACATGTTCGACGTGACTTCGAAATGCTTCAGACCGACCGCGCCGCCCAGGCCGCCCATGGCGCCCTTGACCGTGCCACGCTGCAGACCGGAATAGACATCACCCACACCCATGATCGTCGGCGCGGCGCCCAGCGCCTGCAGGACCTGCGCCGAACCCTTCGAATAGGCGCGGATCGGCATGTCCTTGAACGAATCCGGACCTTCGATCTTGAAGTTGGTGCTGACGACGGGCGGGCCGATATCGAACATGGCGATGATCAGGGCCCCTTCCTTGCGCAGCTTGGCGTCGAAGTAATCGAAGATCGGATTGCCGGGCTTCAAATTGTCCCGGGTCCAAGCCATGGACTTGTCCCACAGCGGCGTCGTGAGAATGCCCACATCGGGCACGCGACCGGACCAGTTGTCGAGGGTCGTCAGGGAAATATCGACGGTGCCCTGGGGCACGGCGGTGGCCACGAACTGCTGCTTCACCATCTCGCCGCCGGCGAAGGTCTTCAGACGAATGTCGCCACCGGACTTTTCCTTCAGCAGCTTCTGAAAGTTCGGCACGAACTGCGCCACCTGATAGTGCTTGGGGCTGCCCCAGGACGACAGGGACAGGCGCTCGGCCGCATCGGCACCGGTCGACGTGCCGGACAGAACGATCAGTGCCGCCGCGGCAACACCGGTAATCTTCTTGAACATGGTAGTCCTCCCAATCTCGAGGGCTCGTTGGCCCTCCTTTGCTTCGGCGACGGCAGGTATCTGCGGGCCGGGCCGAAAAATAAGAATATAGCAATTACATCATAGTAATTTAGTATGTCAATGCTGCCTTGTCCCGCCGGTGCTGGCTGGGGAAGATAAACAAGTGATTCGCTGCGGCAGCTGAAGGGGGAATGGATGGCTGGCTTTTCAACGCGCAAGACCGAGGATTTCGTCAAACGCTACTGGTCGGATGAATCGGACCTGCCGAAACACGAAAAGCTGTCCCGCGCCTTCACGGAATCGATCATAGACGGTTTCTGGGCTGCCGGGGCGCGGCTGCCGACGGAGGCGGAACTGGTGCAGACCACCCCCTGCAGCCTGGGGACCGTGCAGCGGGCGCTGCGAAATCTCGCCTATGCCGGGGTCATTCAGCGGCGGCGGGGCAGCGGCAGCGTCGTCTCCGACCTCAGCCGCCCGATCCATGAACCCTGGCACATGCGGTTTCTGAACGTCGAGGGGGCGCCGGGCAGCTTCATGCCCGTCGCCACCCGTGTGCTGCACCGGGACGTCACCGCCGACCACGGCCCCTGGTCCGCCGATCTGGGCCAGACCACGGAAAAAGTCGTGCGGATCGAGCGCGTGATGGTCATCGCCGACCAATTCGACGTCTACAACCTGTTCTATGCCCTGGCCGACCGCTTTCCGGAATTGGTCGATACCCCCTTGGCCGACCTCAACGGCATCAACCTGAAAGACATGATGGCCAGGGGACAGCATCTCGCCGTGCAGCGGGGCCGGCAGTTGATGCGGTTCGAGGATCCGCCCAAGAACATTTCCCTGAAATGCCGCTGGCCCGAGGGAGAACGGGCGTCCGTGCTGAACGTCGTGGGATATTCGATGGATGGTGATGCGATGTACTACCAGGACTATTACATCCCGCCGACGGACTTGACCCTTGACCTCGGCACGCCACAGCGCACCTACGCACAATAGACCGGCGGCGCGTCAGGTCAGGATGCGCCGCGCCGATTTGCTGAGGTAGAGCAGCCAGAACACCTGCGCACCGATGGCGGCGGCCGGAAGCAAAACCCACAGCCAGCCGCCGAGCGCCAGTCCCGCCACGATCAGCCAGAAATCCGCGCGCGCCAATCCGCGAAAAGCGAACACGGCGACATCGCGCCATCCGGCGTCGCCGCCCAGGTCGGACAGACGGGCGACCTGGGTTTCGCCCTCGGGCACGCCGCCAAGCACCAACGGCAAGGCCGCGCTGATCGTGCCGCCGAGGGCGGCCGCGCCCCCCAGCCACATCCACAAGACATCCCCCGCCTCGGCCATCGTGTGATAGCCGACGGCCAGGAAGAAAGCCGCGTGGACAACCCAATCCGTGAAATCATCGAAGGCGGCGCCGAACCGCGACCCCATGCCGCGGAGGCGGGCCAGTTCGCCGTCACAGTAGTCGAACAGGTAATAAAGAAAGAACATCCCCGCACCCAGCACCTGCACGACCGGCGAGCCGAACGCGAAGCAGGCGGCGGCGGCCAGACCGGAGGCCAGGCCCAAGCTGGTCGCCTGATTGGGTGTCATGCCGAATGCGGCCAGGCGCGGCGTCGTTGCCCGCGACAGCATGCGGATCAGGGGGAGTTGCGACATCACCGCGCGGGCGTGCGACGACGGCAGATCATGTTCCGTGGGTGTCATGGCATGTCCTGTGGCGCGGCGGCATTACCGAACCCTGACCGCGCGTGCTCTCTCGTGCCAAAGGCGACGAAAAAGGTCAAGCCTGCCGAACGGCAGCCCCCTGCAATCACATGAACGGGAAATCAGAAGCGGGCGCGGAACGCGGCAAACAGGCTGCGGAATACATTGCGGAACAGATTGCCGGCATGGAAACCTTCGGCCAGACCGCTGTCCAGTTTCTCTGCCAAATCTTCCGGCTTCGCACTGCGCAATTCATCGGCCAACTGGCCGCCGCGAGCAAGGTTCACGGCTTTGTGACCGCCGCCAAGATCAACCGTGGACAGGTCAACCCGATCTTCGACCGTGCGCCCGCCCAAGGATTGCGCCGGATTTTCCATCGCCTGACGCGCCTCGCGCATCAGCTTTTCGCCGAGCGTGGTTGGGCGCGGCAACGCCGCAGCGGAATTGTGAACTTGGCTCACCATGAGTTGAGCATACGCCGGTCGGGGTTAAATTGACACGGGATTCACGTTCCCCAATCATCCTGACAGGCAACCAGGCCAGTCAGGTAATCGGGAACGTATCCATGAAACATCTTATATTCACTGTCCTGGCCCTCGCTGTGACGCTCGTCACCGCAAGTTCCGTCCCGGCCCAAGACAGAAAGCCCGTGGTTGTCGAACTGTTCACGTCGCAGGGCTGCTATTCCTGCCCGCCGGCGGAGGCATACCTGGGTGAACTGGCCGACCGCGCGGACGTCGTCGCCCTGGAATTCCACGTCGATTACTGGGACAGCCTGAATTACATGTGGCACGGCCAGTGGAAGGATCCGTTCTCGGCGCCGGAACACACGCAACGCCAGCGCCTCTATAACGTCGCCATTCGCGGCCAATCGGGCGTCTACACGCCACAAATGATCATCGACGGCCAGCTTGAGGGCGTGGGGTCGCACCGCGGCAAGATCGGCGATCTCATGAACCAAGCAGCAAAGTCAGAGGGCAAATTGACCGTCACCGTCACGGCCCAGGGCGGCCGGTTTCAGGCATTGGTCTCCGAAGGGGCCGCCGGTGTGGCCGACATCATCCTCGTCCGTTTTCAGGACCGCGCCGAAACGATGGTCCAGAAGGGCGAAAACCACGGCAAGGTGCTGATCAGCCGCCATATCGTACGCGAGACCCGAAAACTGGGGTCTTGGCGCGGCGCGCAGACGGCCCTCGACCTGCCCGCCGACGCGGCCCGCGGTGACGGCATGGGCTGCGCGGTCCTGGTTCAAGCCCCGAACCACGGCCCAATCCTGGGTGCCGCCATCTGCCCCAAGGGCCCGTTATCCTAGAACCGCCGGTTCGGCGTGCCTATATGTCGGCGCATGACCGAATATCTTCACCGCACCGCCCTGGCCGCCCCTGCCGCACTTTTGACCGCGCTTTTTCTGTCTGCCTGCGCAACCGCGCCGGAACACAGCCTGACCTTTCAAGACATGCAGGCCCGACAGACGGCGATCCAGGCTGTTCTGGCGGCGGGTGACATCGACACGCCCCGTCCTTGGAACAGCCCCGACGGCGCCACGGGCACGGCCACTCTTGTCGGCCTCCCGGATGCGGAAGGCTGTCGCCAGGTCAAAACAGTGGGCCCTGGCGGTGCGATTACCGATACCTGGTGCCCCACGCCCCATGGATTCTGGGTTCATCCGGATGAACTGTTCTACCGCAACGCGACGGGGCGCGAGACCTATGGCGGCGCCGTGCGCTCGCGGGACGGCGCCGACGGCGTGAAGGCAGTGACCACCCCCGCAGACACCCGGCCCGATCAGATCGACTGCCTGCGTCTGCTGCGCGAGGAACAACGCCTTGCCGACGACGGACGCGAAGGGGCCGCCCGCGCCAAGCGTCGGGCATTCCACGACTGCCTGAAGCGAAGCCGCTAAAGGCTCAGGCCGGCTTCACCTTGGCCGCGTAATCGTCGGCGTCGGCAACATCCCAGCCCAGCACGTCCTTGAGAACCTCCGCCGTCTGCTGACCTAACGTCGGCGGGGCGGTGCGCACGCTGACCGGCGTTTCCGACAGCTTGAGCGGCGAGCCGATGATGCGCTCGCGGCCGATGGTCGCGTGCTCGACCTCGACCACCATATCGCGGGCATGCACTTCCGGCGCTTCCAAAACCTCGTCAACCGTGCGGATGGCGCCCGCGGGCAGGCCCGCCGCATGCAGATCGACCAGCCAATCATCGCGGCCTTTGGTGCGGAACGCGGCTTCCATGATCTCGTAAAGCGCGACGCGGTTTTCGGCCCGTGCCCGGTTGGTCGCAAAACGCGGATCGTCGGCCATGTCCGGATGGCCCAAGGCGGCCGCCAGCTTGCGGAACTGGCGGTCGGCGCCGATCGCCAGCGCCAGCGGATGGTCCGCCGTGTCGAACGGCCGGTAGGGACAGACCGAGGGATGGTCGTTGCCGAGTCTCTGAGGCCGGTCGCCGGTCATCAGATAAGCCGCCCCCTGGTTGGCCAGCAGCGCCACGGCGCTGTCCAACAATGCGATGTCCACATGCTGCCCCTTGCCGGTCCGTTCCCGGTGAAACAGGGCCGCGAGCACGCCCGCAACCGCGTCCTGGCCCGCGACCATGTCGGTCACGGCGGCGCCGACCTTCATGGGCGGCTGGTCGGCGCCGCCGATCAGGGACATCAGACCGCTTTCCGCCTGGATCAGGAAATCGTATCCGGCGCGTTCCGCGGCCGGCCCCGTGCGCCCATAACCGGACACGGCACAATAGATCAGCCCCGGATTATCCACGCGGAGTTGCTCGTACCCCAGGCCGTATTTCTCCATGGCGCCGCGCCGCAGGTTTTCGACCACGATGTCGCTTTTCAATGCCAGATCACGGGCGATGGCCCTGCCCTCTTCCGTTTTCAGGTCGATGATGATGCTCTGCTTGTTGCGGTTGGTAACCTGGAAATAGGCGCTTTCACCGGCCTCGAACGGCGGGCCGAAATGGCGCACGTCGTCGCCTTCCGGGCTTTCCACCTTGATAACCTCGGCCCCCAGGTCGCCCAAGATCATGGCGCACCAGGGCCCGGCGAGAACACGCGAGAAGTCGAGAACGCGGATACCGTCGAGGGGTCCGGCCATAATTCTGTCCTCCCTAGCGCCGCTGGTCGAAGCGGCGGCCGACCAGGGCGGCGGCGATGTTGACCTTTTGAATATCGATGGCGCCGCCGGCAATGCCCCAGCCCCAGCCGTCTCGCATGCGGCGTTCCATATCGAATTCCTTGGAATAACCGTAGGCACCCATGACCTGCATGGCCGCCCCGGTGACGTCGCGCACCATCTCGTTGGCAAAGCATTTGGCGAGGGAAGAATCGAGGATCGACGGCAGGCCATCGGCGGCGTTCTGCGCCGCCCGCCAGATCAGCAAGCGCGAGGCCTCGCAGCGCAGGGCCATTTCCGCCAGCTTCATCTGCACTGCCTGGAACTCGACCAGCGGCTTGCCGAACTGCTTGCGCTCCTGAACATAGGCGAGCGCCTCGTCCAGTGCCGACTGAGCGATGCCCAGGCACATCGTGGCATTGCCGCAGCGTTCCAGATCAAAGGCCTCCATCAACTGCTTAAAGCCGCCGGCGGGGACGATCAGGTTTGCTTCCGGAACCTCGACGTTGTCGAAGAAGATGTCGGCCGACGGCACGCCGCGGAACCCCATAAGCCGTTCGCGTGCACCGAAGCTAAGCCCTTTGGCGTCCTTTTCCACCAACACCGCGCCGATACCCTTGGCGCCGGGGGCGTCGGACAGCTTGCAGTAGACCACGTAGGCATCGGCATGGCCGCCGCCTGAACACCAGCGCTTCTGACCGTTGAGGACGATCTTTCCACCCTTGATCTCGGCCCGGGTCTTCAGATCGGTCAAGGCCGACCCGGCCTCGGGCTCGGACATGGCCACGGCGACGACCATCTCGCCAGCACAGACCTTGGGCACGATCTGCTTGGCGAGGTCCGCCTGAGCGAAGTGCTCGACCGCGCGCACCGGGCCGACGGAGCTTTCGAAGATGGGAAAGGCGACGGCGGGCGAGACCTTGGCGAATTCCTCCAGCACGATCAGGGCTTCGAGATTACCAAGGCCCAGCCCCCCCAGGTCTTCCGACACGTTGACGCCGAGAAAACCCATTTCCGCGTAGCGCTTGATCCATTCGGCGGGCAGCGCCTTGTCTTCCTGTTCAAGGGTGCGGGCGACTTCGCGCATTTCGCCCTGGGCAAAGGCGCGGGCGGCTTCCTGCAGCTGGCGCTGGTCGTCGGTCAGTCGAAAATCCACGGTACATATCTCCTTTGCCGGTTGACCCTGGGAGCCCGTCACATGGCCGGACCGAATGGGCACGGCAAAGTGCACAGCGCCAAGCCGGAAGTAAATGAAACTTCATTTCATTTGATGAAACACCCGACACGGACACCGTCGGACCCGAAACGCCAAGGTGAATGCGGGATGCTGAAAACGAAAGAGCCCCCCCGGGATGTCCCGGGGGAGCTCAGCCGTGCCTTCAGAACGTCTCCAAGGGTTTAGACAAGACCGCCCCGTGGGACGGTGATTTGCCACCCCCCCCAAACACTGGGGGAGCAAGAGTGTCAGGCAACATCGTTGACGACATTGCCCCTGGCGCCACCGGCATTGCTGCCGGCGTCGGTAGGCGTGTTCGCGGAGTCTTTTCCGCGGTCTTCACCAGAGGAGTTGCTGTCCTGAGACGGCTGAGTGGCCGCCGAAGGAGAGGTCGATTCTTCGAGTGATTGCCGTTCCTCAGAACGGAAACCACTCTCGACAGCTTCCTCGACCTCTTGTCGAGTTTGTTGAAGCAGATTCTCGGTACTTTGAGAAACCTGTTTCGCAAGCGTCAAAGGAAATGACGCGAGATTTGAAGCTTGATCAATCATAGCGTTTCTCCGCTCTGAATTGCGACGTTCTGTCAGCACCTAAAATATGGCACAAGAAAAGGCAAAAATAAATACTATAGAGGAATCGGGGATGCTCACCCCATTACCCCTTGAAAGCACAAGGTTAATAGACCAAGGGCCGCGCTGACAAAGGGCTGCGGAAAGGTTCCGTCCCACCAAAAACGTGCGGAATCAGGAACTGAAGGGTACCGGCGCCACCTTAGGGCACGGCCTCAGGCGGATGCCTTCGCGCGGTAGCCCAACACTCTTTCGGCGAAATCCGGATAGGTTCCGGCGACCTCGCGGCCGATTTTTGCGCGCAGGATGTCCAGCCGCTCAGGTTCCGGTTCCGGCGTGGTCGGCACGCTATCGGGCACGTCGAAATCGAAGCCCGTGTTATCACGGACTTCCTCGACGCTATGCCCCGGATGAACGCTTTCCAGACGGAACCGCCCCCGCACCCGGTCGAACGACATGACGCAAAGTTCCGTGACCAGGGCATGCGGCCCGCCGGGGCGGTGCACGTCGGGCGGGCTGATGCCCGGCGCGCTGATGAAATCGACCTTGTCGACGAACACCCGGCGCGAGTGTTCCGGGCGGAACAGAATGACACGCGGTACGGTGAAGTACATGTAGGCCGACCCGAACGACCCCGGGAACCGACGGTCGAGTGACGGATAGGCGCCGGTACCGACCAGATTCAAGTTGGCCTGGCCGTCGATCTGCACCCCACCTAAGAAGAACACGTCGATGCGCCCCTGCCCGGCCGCGTCGAACAGTTCACGCCCCCCGTCCGTGAACGGGTTGTTGGTGATGCCGTGGATCAGCGACACGCGGAAGGCGCCGCCGGTCAATTCGCGCTGCAACAGGGCGGCGGCGCCGGGAATGGGCGAGGCCGCGCCGATGGCGCCGTTGCCGCGTTCCGGCAGCAGGCGGGTGATGACGGAAATCAGGAATTCTTCTGAGGAATAGGCTTCGCTCACGACGCTGCCTCCGCCTGATGCCCTAGAACCTCGCGCTTGAGATAGGCGTCGAAACCTTCTTGGCTGCGCGCTTCCTTGGCATAGGCACGGATATGGTCCATGTCGATGGGGTAGCATCCGGCGAGTCCCAGGGGCTTCGCCCCTTCCCTCACCTGGGCGGTGGCGCTGATGTACATGGCGGGAATGGTGCCCGCCGCCAGCACGGGATCTGCGGTCAGGTCACCGTCGTGAATGTCCTCATACGTCGCCAAGGTCGTCTTGGCCGCATGAGCGATGGTGAACAACTCATGGCGCTTGCCGACCCAGACGTTACCGTACTTGTCGGCCAGCGGCGCATGAACCAACGCCACGTCGGGCTTGATCGCCGGCAGCAGCAGAATCTTGCCGTTCCCCGCGCCCATGGGGTCGTCAACCACCTTCCAGTCGTCGCGGTATTTGACGATGTCGGAGCCGATGATGCCGCCCAAGGGCATGAACGGCACGCCCTTTTCCGAAGCCTGCAGGGCCGTGTGGATGGCCGGACAGGTGCTGTCCCGCATTTTCAGGCTGCCGTCCTGCACCGCGCGGGTGAAACTGGGCGCCAAACCCGCCTCGCCCAGGCTGACCGCGGCCGCTTCCATCAGCCGGACGCAGCCGGCACCAATCAGCAGGTCCGCCGCCATGCCCGAAATCGGCACCGCCAGCACATGCAAGTCCTTGATCCCGCGGCGGATCAACGCACGGATCAGCGCCATGGGAACGAAGCTGTAATCAGGCGGCAAAGCCAATAGTGCCCCGTCAGGCACCTGTTCGGCGAGAGCGTCAACGTCAGGGATGGTCATGGCGGGCTGTCCGTCGGTGGATGAAGGACGCACAGGGTGTCACAGGGCCTTGGGTACGGTCAATTGCCCGCTATTTCAAAGGCCTGGCCTGTCAGGCAACCGTCACCGGTTGTCCCGCCTTTTTCCAGGCCTTCAGCCCACCGGCCAGCACCGCCACCTTGGTCAGGCCGTTCTTGCGCAGGATGCGGGCCGCGCGGGCCGACAACTGGTCGGTCTTGCACACCACCAGCACCGGGGTTTCGGCATATTCGGCAAGATCGGCCTTGATCTGCTTGATACGGCCCATGAGATCGATCAACGGCAGGTTCAGGGCGTCCTTGATATGCCCGTCCTTGCCGGTGAACTGGCTGGGAGAGCGCACATCGATGACCAACGTGTCCGGGTCTTGGTCAAGTTGCGCCTTGGCCGCATCCGGTTTCACGTAAGGCACACCCGCCATCCAGCGTGGCAACTGGCGGCCGATATAAAAGGCGATGACGATGAGCACAATGCTCATCATCGTGCGTTCGTCGATCTGAATGTTTGAAAAGTCCATGGGGATAATTTCTACGGGCTCGTGGCGGGCGGATCAATCGATAACGTCGTCTTCCCTGACCATGTCGCTGGGCAGTCCCACCGCGCCCCGCTTGTCGGCGCCGGACAGATTTGCACCGCGCAGGTCCGCATTCGTCAGGTCCGCATCCAGCAAGCTGGCGCCACGCAGGTCGGCATCGCGCAGATCGGCGCCACGTAGGTCGGCCGATTCCAGATCCGCGTTGCGCAGGTCGGCGCCGTTCATCTGGGCGTCACGCAAGATCGCGTGGTCCAGGTTGGCGCGTACCTTTCCACCCTGGGCCTTGGTCGAAATGACGATCTCGCCCAACAGCGCACCGACCATATTGGCCCCGGCCAGGTTGGCGCGGCTCAGCTTGGCGCCGCGCAGGTCGGAGCGCGCCAGATTGGCCTTGCGCAGGTCGGCAAAGGACAGATCGGCCATCAACAACTCAGACCGAGAGAAATCCGTGCGCTGTAAAATCGCGAAGGAAAAATCCGATGCCGCGAGATTGACCCCGGACAGGTCCTTGTCCGTCAGGTCTGTCTTGGAAAACACCGCCCGCTGCCCTTCGGAGCCGTTGGAATCAACCCAGCGCGCATGCATCAGGATGGCTTCCTGCAGGCTGACGTCCATGTCCTCGATGCGCTTGGCCAGATAGGCGACATCCAGATTGACCTTGGTCAGATCCATGTTGTCGAAGATCGCCCCGACAAGGTCGGCCCCCGACAGATCGGCATTGGACAGGTTGGTGTTGTTGAACACAGCACCATGAAAGATCGCACCGGACAGGTTGGCGTCGGTGAAATCGGCGCCCTCCAGGTCGCAGCCGGTCAGGTTCGACAGCGACAGGTTGGTGCGGATGAATTTGGCGTGACGCAGGATGCAGTCCGTCATGTCGGTCTGCACGATCATGGAATCGGAAACCTTGGCCCCGGTCATGTTGGCGCCGCGCAGATTGGCCTTTTCCAGGCCGCCGGTGGCGTCCTCGTGAACGACCTGGATCAGATCGCCGCCGCCTTTCTGCGGCTTCAACAGGATGCCGTCGCGCATGTCGGCATCGACCAGCGACGCCCCCTCAAGGTTCGAGCCGGCCAGACAGGCGCCCCGGATATCCGCCTTGTCCAGCACCGTGCGTTTCAGGTTGGTGAAGCGCATGTCGGCGGCAAACAGAACCGCACCTTCCAGATTGGTGTCAGACAGATCGCAATGGCAAAACAGGGTCCCCGCGCATTCGATGCGCGCCAGGTTGCGCCGCGACAGATCGAGGTAGCTTAGATCGTGCATGGACAGCGTCGCCCGCTCGCCGCCGGTCCGGCCGTTGGCGAACAGCATGTGCTTGTCGAGAATCACGTCGAGTTCCTGCTGCGACAGCTTCTTCCACGTGTGGTCGCCGAAATCCCGCGTCTTCTGCAACGACATAGATATCCTACTCCCTTGGTCCGGCGCGGCAGCCCGTGCCTCCCCGGCCCGGGACTATAAAAAACCCATGATAAACGAAGGGTAAACGTCCGTCATGACCGGTAACATTGGCACATCGCCAAGATTGCTCCTACCGCCTTTTACGTCTATCTAAGGGCCATGACGACATCCCCCGCAAATAACGCTCCGGTCCATGTGATCGGCGGCGGACTGGCCGGCTCGGAAGCCGCCTGGCAGCTTGCCCGCGCCGGCGTGCCCGTGGTCCTCCATGAAATGCGCCCCGACCGCGCGACGGACGCCCACAAGACCCAGGACCTGGCCGAACTGGTGTGCTCCAATTCATTCCGCTCCGACGACCATGAGACCAATGCGGTCGGTCTGCTGCACGAAGAAATGCGGCGGCTGGGCTCGCTCATCATCGCAATGGCGGACCGCCACCGCGTGCCGGCGGGCGCGGCGCTGGCCGTCGACCGCGACGGCTTTGCCGCCGCCGTGACCCAGGCCTTGGAGGCCGAGCCCCTGGTCACCATCGAGCGTGGTGAGATCGACGGCCTGCCGCCCGAGGACTGGGCGAGCGTCATCATCGCCACCGGCCCCCTCACCTCGCCCGGCCTGTCACAGGCGATCTGCGACCTGACGGGCCAGGATCAGTTGGCCTTCTTCGACGCCATCGCCCCCATCGTGCACAAAGACTCCATCGACTTCGACATCGCCTGGTTCCAAAGCCGCTACGATAAGGGCGATGGCAAGGACTACATCAACCTGCCGATGGATCGCGATCAGTACGATGCCTTCATTGCGGCCCTGTTGGACGCCGAAAAGCACGAGTTCAAGGAATGGGAAAAGGACACGCCTTATTTCGAGGGCTGCCTGCCCATCGAGGTGATGGCCGAACGGGGGCCCAAGACCCTGTCCTTCGGCCCCATGAAGCCCGTCGGCCTGACCAACCCCAATGCGCCGGACACGCGCCTTGCCGCCGTGGTCCAGTTGCGCCAGGACAATGCCCTGGGCACCCTCTACAACATGGTCGGATTCCAGACCAAGCTGACTTACGGCGAACAAATCCGCGTGTTCCGCACCATTCCGGGGCTGGCAAACGCCGAATTCGCGCGTTTGGGCGGCATTCACCGCAATACCTTCATCAACTCGCCCCGGCTGCTGGACCCGGCGCTCCGCCTGAAGACGCAGCCGCGCCTGCGCTTCGCCGGGCAGATCACGGGTTGCGAGGGCTATGTGGAAAGTGCCGGCATCGGCCTGCTGGCCGGGCGCTTCGCCGCCGCCGACCATCAGGGGGCCGCCCCTGCCCTGCCGCCGGCCACAACCTCCATCGGCGCGTTGCTGAACCACATCACCGTCGGTGCCGAGGCCGATACATTCCAGCCCATGAACGCCAACTTCGGCCTGTTCCCGCCGCTGGACACCGACGATCTGCCGAAAAAGCAGCGCCCGCGCGGCCGCGACCGCAAGATCAAGCTGTCGGAACGGGCACTCGCCGACCTTGACGCCTGGATCAGCGGCGCCAAGGCAGCAGCCGAGTAAGCCCTCTGGCCTTTTTCCGATCCTTCGGTTCAAACATCGCCAAGTCCGCCGTGACCCGCGCCATGACGCCCGGCCAATCGCCGAAGGTATCCTGTCGATACAGCCGCATGGTCGGATACCAGGGACTGTCGTCACGGCCGAGCATCCAGCGCCAGTCAGGAACCTTGGGCAGCATCACCCAGACCGGCTTCGCCAGCGCCCCCGCCAGATGGGCGACGGAGGTATCGGCCGAGATCACCAGGTCGAGACAGGCGATGGCCGCCGCCGTGTCGGCGAAATCGTTCAGCATGGGGGTAAGATCGACCGTTCCTTCGGGCGGATTGCGAAAAGCCCCCGGCGTATCGTCCCGGACCTTCTGCAGACTGTAGAGCGTCACGCCCGACACCCGCGCCAGACCCCCGAACAGGGCCGGATCAATGGCCCGCTTCCAATCGCCGCCGTTGGTCGGGCTGCCGGTCCAGGCGATGCCGATATGCAGTCCCCCGCCGCGCCCGATCCGCGGGCGCAGGCGCGCGATATCCTCCTGCGCCGCGCGCAGGTAAGGCACGTCACGGGGCAAAGCATCGACGCCCGCGCCGAACAACCGCATGGCGGACACGGCCGGGACGTACAGGTCGAACGAATCCCGGGCGATCTTCTCGCCGCAGACCTCGGGCGCGCCGGGAAGCGTTTCCATCAGGCGCCGGATTTCCGGCTTGCAGGGCATGACCACGCGGGCACATCGCGCCGCGATCAGCGGCACATAGCGGGCGAACTGGATGGCGTCGCCGAACCCCTGTTCGCCGTAAAACAGAATGCGCTTATCCGGTTGGGGCGTGCCGTCCCAGTAAGGCTGCGCCACATCAGGCAGCGCGATCTGCCCGGCCCGCCAACGCCACTCGTAATCCTCGATCCCGGCGGCAGGACCGCCCAGTGTCATGCGGATCATGCCTTGGGACATTCTGGCGTCGGCATACTGCGCCCCGCCCTCGTCCAGCTTTGACAGTTGCGCCCCGTAGGCGGCGTCGGCCTCTTCCAGGCGGCCGGCTTCCCACAGCGTCTTGGCGCGGGCCAAAGCCGCCCCGGGCGCCGCCGGGCTCAAGGCGACGGCCCGATCGTGCGCATCCAGGGCCACATCAAAATTGCCGCGCCTGCGGGCCACCACCGCCAATGAGTTCCAGGCCCGGGCATCGTCCGGCCGGGCCTGGGTCAGGGCCCGCGCCGCGTCGGCCGCCCCGGCCCAGTCCCGGTCCCGATAGGCCGCGGCAAAGACAGCGGTAAGATCATCATCACCTGCCATGGGTTGGCGTTTCGGTTTGATGTCGAACACCCGGCCCGGCTTAGCAGGCTGCGGGCGGAGACCGGCAAGGGCGGCCTGGATAGCGGCATCATCAGGAACCAGCACCAACCCGTTCTCAAGATGGCGGACCGCGTCCGCCTTCAGGCCGCAGTCCAGGTAGAACTGCGCACGCTCCAGAATCCGCCGAACCTCTTCCGCTTGGCTGCCCTCGTTCATGCCCCTGCCCCGAACCCGATCCAGCGACCTAGAATTTCCCGCCGATGCGGGCCATCAGCAAGACCAACGGGCGCAGACCGTCCACCCGCATCACCGATCCAGCAAATGGATCGAACCCGGCCTGCGTCAGGCGTTTCAAGTCGCGGGCCGCCAGACGTGCCGGCAACAGCGCCGGCAGGGCCCGACGCGGCACCCGATGACGGCGCGCGGATGCCAAGGCATCCCTGGCCCGCGCCGCGACGCGGGCGACGACGTCGGAAAGTGCGTTCTCCTGCCCCGTGGGGCCACGGTCACGCAAACGGTCCAGATCCAATCCCGCCGTGCGGCACAGGTCGCCGGGCAGGCGCACCACCCCGGCCCGTAGGTGAAAGGGCACGGCCCGCAGAATACCGGTCAGGGCCTGGGCCATGGCGACGTCCGCCGCCGCCGCCGCGGCAGGACCGCTGTCCTGCCCCAATACGCGCAGGGCCAGGGACACCACCGGGGCGGCCGTCCGCTGGGCGAAATCTTCAAGCGCCGCCAGATCCGCCGGTGCCGCGCCCGCAAGATCATCCTCGCGGGCGGCGATCAGGTCTTCCAGCGCGTCCCGGGGCACGGCGAAGCGGGCGACGGCCCAGGCAAGCGGTTCGGCCACGGGGTGCTTGGGCGGCGTGCCCGCATAGATGTCGTCCAGACGGTCGCGCCACCACTGCAGGCGCATGCGCCCGATCAGTTCCTCGGATACGGTTTCCCGCACACGGGCAATTTCCAGGTTGAAACCGTAGAGCGCGATCAGGCCTTCGCGGGCTTCCGGCGGCGCCAAAAGAGCCGTCAGATAACGGTCGCGGTCGTCGCGGCGCAGGTCCGCCATGACCGGCGCCAGGGCCTCCGGGGTGGGGATTCCGGTCGATGATTCGGCGTTATTTGCCATGATGAACGTGAATTTCTCCCGTTTCCGGGCGTTGTGGGATGGGCCGCGCAAGGCGCGGTGGGCCTTGATATATGCCTCTAATCGGAATTGAGAACGAGGAATATCATTGATGGAACCCTGTCAGGCTTTATATTCCGTGACATGCGGGCGGGTTTATTGGGGCTTTCAGCCCGACCGCCGGGTTTATTGGGGTTAATAGACAAACAAGTCGAAGGAGGGATCGGACAATGGCCGCTATCCTGTCAAGCTTACGAAACACGGTGATCGCCGGTTTCATTCTCACCATTCTCATGGTTCTTGCCGTCGCCGGTGTCACCGGCGAAGGTCAACCGGGCGGACATGCCTGGTTCGCGTTCCTGTTCCGCTGGCTGCACGTGCTGTCCGGCGTCATGTGGATCGGCCTGCTGTGGTATTTCAACTTCGTCCAGATCCCGAACATGGGCAAAATTCCGGACGAACAGAAACCGGCCATCGGCAAGGTCATCGCACCGGCGGCCCTGTTCTGGTTCCGCTGGGGCGCCATGGCGACCATCGTCACCGGCCTGATCCTGGCCGGCATGAATGGCTACCTGGTTGATGCCATGACCCTGGGTCTGCAGGGTGGGGTCGCCAAGTCGACCGCCATCGGCATCGGCATGTGGCTCGGCATCATCATGTGGTTCAACGTGTGGTTCGTGATCTGGCCGAACCAGAAGAAGGCCCTGGGCATCGTCGATGCCACGGCCGACGAAAAGGCCGCGGCGGGTCGCACGGCCATGCTGTTCTCGCGCACAAACACGCTGCTTTCGATCCCCATGCTCTACGCCATGGTGTCGGCGCAGAACGTGTTCTAAGCCGATAATAGAATACCGACGTGAAGCGGGGCTGCCATTGGCGGCCCCGTTTTCGTTTGGTCTGAGCCGTCTGAAATTGACCCGAAACGGACATCCGTTTGTTTTGTTGGGCTAGTTGTTATGATGCTAACCCAATGATAGGGGGTGGACGTGTTTTACGCTTTATCACTTTGGGTCACGCGCCTTTATCGACAGTACGAAAAGTGGCTGCGTACAAAAAGCTATCGCGTCTATTTTTTGCTGGGCGCTTACATAGTGTCAGGGATATTCCTCGTCGAGACAGTGGCAAGGTCAAATAGCGATTCCCAGCGACTGCTTAATTTCGTCGCAGTGGCAATCAGCTTGGCGACTTTTCCATTTATCTTCGCAACCCTTTTGATCGCTAGGACGATGCTGAAAGAGTGGAGCGAAGCGGTTAAGCGGCTGCCCCGGAAGTAAGTCCGCTGTTGGCTCAAAGCTGACCACCCGCCATCCCATCACCCGGACGCACGAAATCGCTCCGCACCCGGGGGGTGCGGCCGCGATCAACAAACAAGAACGTTTGCCGGTTAGGCCGTCAGGTTGGCTCCGCCGAAAGCGCCCAGCGTATAGGACGCCGTCTGCACGCCGGCACTGCGGTGGCGGCCGATGGAATCGGCGATGTCGTCGAACACCAGGGCGACGAATTCCTTGCGGCCTTCACGCAATTCTTCAGCGGAGAACGCGGGAATGTCCCGCCCCTCGCCAAGAATGGCGTTCAATGCCGCCGTTACCGCCGGGTCTTCGACCACCTCTTCGTCCGGCACCGCGTCCGCCACGCCTTCAAGCTGGGCACGGGCGTCGGCAAGCGATGCCTCGGCTTCGGCCAGGGTGGAGTCCAAGGTCTTCAGCCCTTCCGTGTCACCGGCGGCGGTCAGCTCGCTTTTGCGGGCCGCCAACACGCGGTCAAGGAAGGGAGCTGCGACCTTGAGGTCGGACAGCAGGGCTTCGAGCGCGGCGCCAGAGGCCGGAGGGTTGTCCTCAGCCTCGGAAAATGCCTTGCTCAGGCTGGCGAACACCGTCTTGAGCGCCTCCGCCGCCGAAACCTCCTTTGTCTCCCCACCGGAAATCGCGCTGGGCAGGTTGAAGGTTGCGGACGCACCCTTGGCGTCGCCGGCTTTGGTATCATCGCCGGGCGCAGCCGATTTATCGGTGCTTTTCGAGGGAGGAACAGGACGGTTTGCGAGCTGGGAGGCCACGCCCCCCACTTTGGTTACGTCTGTCATCTTCTTTGCACGGCCCCGTAATGGAGCGGTCCTTCTGGATCGTTTTCCCGTTCTGGGAGTCGGAATATCCTTCTGGAAGGCCTTTATTATACAGAAACCGGTATATAAAGGAAAGCCGTCCTGATGCCCGTCAATCGACGGCCAAAATGGCCGCCGCGGCGCGGCGATCCTCGCCCAGAAGAACATTGAAGGTGCGGCAGGCCGCCCCCGTATCCATCCATTCCACGGCGATGCCGAGCGCGCGCAGATCCTGGCGCAGGCCCTTGGGCGGCGCCAAAAATGCCGCACCACAGCCGATGATGAGAATTTCCGCATGGGGCTCGGGGGCATCCGGCCCGGTCATGGCCAGATGCAAGGCGTCGACGTCCAGGTCGGCGATGGTGCGCGCGTCCCACGCCACACAGCGGTCGGGCCAGATCAGGATAGAGGTATCGAAGGCTTCGCCGGCGACCCGGAACCGCCCGTCTCCGTAGGCCTGGATGATCTTCCGGCCGGCGGGAACCAGGGGCGTGACGTCAAGTCCGGGCATGGATCAGGTCTTCGCTTACGGCGTTTCCGCCGCCTCCTTGGCGTCGCCGGTGCCGCGGGCGCGGGCGGCCACGTTGGTATAAAGCAACAACGGCGAGGCGACGCAGATCGACGAATAGGTACCGACCAGGATACCGAAGATCATCGCGAAGGAGAAATCGCGGATCACCTCCCCGCCCAGGAAAAACAACGCCAACAGCGCCACCAGGGTGGTCAGGGACGTCATCAGGGTGCGGGACAGGGTCGCGTTGATCGAGTCATTCAAAAGATCGGGCACCGGCTTGGTCTTGTACTTGCGCAAATCCTCGCGGATGCGGTCGAACACGACCACCGTGTCGTTAATCGAATACCCGGCGATGGTCAGCACGGCGGCCACCGTCGACAGGTTGAATTCAAGACCCAGAAGGGAAAACATGCCGAGCGTCAGGAACACGTCGTGGGTCAACGCCATGACCGCCCCCAGGCCGAACTGCCATTCGAAGCGCAGCCAGATGTAGATCAACATGGCGATGATCGCCACGACCACGGCCAACACGCCGTCCAGCAGCAGTTCCGACGACACCTTGGGCCCGACGAATTCCACGCGACGGTAATCGACACCGGCCCCAAGTGCATCTTTCACGGCGGCAACGGCGGCCTGCTGCGCCGTCGCGTCGCCATCCTGCGCGCCGATGCGGATCAACACGTCGGCCGGGTTGCCGAATTCCTGCAGGCTGACCTCACCCAGGCCGAGCGCGCCCAATTGTCCGCGCATCTGGCTCAGATTGGCGGCCTGCGGCATGCGCACCTCGATCAGGATACCGCCCTGGAAATCGATGCCGAAATTCATCCCCTTGACGAACACCAGGGCCAGCGACATCGCGACGGCCAGGGCCGACATCGTCAGGAACACCTTGCGGAACGACATGAAGGGAATGTTGATGTCGTCGGGGACAAGCTTGAGCAGACGCATGATCTTTATCCTACCCGGCGCCTAGACCGGCAATTCCTGTGGCCGCGTGCGACGCAACCAGGCGACGACCATCAGGCGGGTGACCATGATCGCAGTGAACATGGAAGTCGCGATGCCGACGGCGAGCGTCACGGCGAAGCCCCGCACCGGCCCGGACCCGAAGGCGTAGAGCAGAACGGCGGCGATCAGCGTGGTCACGTTGGCATCGATGATGGTGGTCAGCGCCCGGCTGTAGCCGGCGTCGATGGCGCTGATCGGCGTGCGCCCGGCGCGCACTTCTTCTCGGATGCGTTCGAATATCAGCACGTTGGCGTCGACCGCCATGCCGACGGTCAGCACGATCCCGGCGATGCCGGGCAGCGTCAGCGTCGCCTGGATCACCGACAGAACCGCCAGGATCAGCAGCAGGTTGAAGATCAGCGCCACATTGGCCATCACGCCGAATTTGCCATAGGCGATGACCATGAAGACGATCACCGCGATCAGACCGACGATGCAGGCGGTTTCCCCGGCGGCGATGCTGTCCGCGCCCAGGCTGGCGCCGACCGTGCGTTCCTCAAGGATCGAAATCGGCGCCGGAAGGGCGCCCGCGCGCAGCAGAAGGGCCAAATCCTGGGCCGACTGCACGGTGAAGGAGCCGGAAATCTGGCCGCTGCCGGTGATGATCGGCTCGCGGATCACCGGCGCGCTGATGACCTTGTTGTCCAGCACGATGGCGAAAGGCCGGCCCACGTTCTTGGTCGTCACGTCGCCGAATTTCTTGGCCCCGCGGGCATTCAGGCGAAATCCCACGACCGGTTGATTGGTGCGCTGTTCAAAGCTTTGGTGGGCGTCGACCAGGTCCTCGCCCGACACCAGCACCCGGCGCTTGACCAGATAGGCGTCCTGACGGCCGACGGCGCGGTCTTCCTCAGTCGCCTGCAGCAGCACACTGCCCGGCGGCACGCGGCCGCGCTCGCGGGCCTCGGCCACGGAATTTTCCATATCGACCAGTTGGAACGTCAGCTTGGCCGTCTTGCCGATGATCGCCTTCAGGCGTTCCGGGTCTTTCAGACCCGGCACCTGGACCAGCACCCGATTGTCGCCCTGGCGCTGAATCGTCGGCTCGCGCGTGCCGGTTTCGTCGATACGGCGGCGCAGGATTTCCACGGACTGCTGCAGGGCGGACGAGCGCCGCTCCAACAAGGTCTGCTCCAGGGGCGTGATGGTGATGCGCTCACCGTCGACGCTGATCTGTGCGCCCGGCTCGATCGGCTTCAGAAGGTTGCGCGCCTTCTCGACCTCATCCGCCTTGGCGATGGTAACGACCACCGTATTGCCGTCGACGCCCAGGGTGCGGGCGCGGATACGCGCGGTGCGCAGCTCGGCGCGCGCACTTTCGGCGATGCCTTCCAGGTACTGCCTGATGACCTCGTCGACCTCGACCTCCAGCAGCAGGTGTGAGCCGCCCTGCAAATCCAGGCCCAGGTTGACCTGCTGGCTCGGCAATCCGCCGGGCAGCGATTCAGTCAGCGATTTAGGCAGGAAGTTGGGCAGGGAATAGGCCACACCCAGCAGGCAGACCACCAGGACCAACGCAACCTTCCACTTGGGGAAATAGACCATGGGTGCTTAACCGGACGTGTCAGGAATGGGACGAAACGAAGACCAGGGGCAAGGGATCAACCGTCCTTCTTGCCGCCGCCCAGCAGGCCGCGCAGGCCGCCCGGCTTCTTCTTGGCGGCGCCTTCGTCGTTGGCGGCGTCACCCTTGTCGACGGTCTTGCCGGAATCGGCCTGGGGCTCGGACTTGCTTTCGACCGAGGCCAGCGTGCTCTTGCGCACCTTGACCTTGATGCCCTCGGCGATTTCAACAATCACCTCGTCACCTTCGTTGACCTTGGTCACCGTGCCCATGATGCCGCCACCCGTGACGACCTTGTCGCCGCGCCGAACGGCTTCGAGCATGAGCTTGTGTTCCTTCATCTTCTTCTGCTGCGGACGAATCAGCAGGAAGTAAAAGATCACGAAGATCAGGATCAGGGGCAGGAACGCCTCAATGCCGCCACCACCACCGCCACCGGCTGCCTGGGCATACGCGGGCGAAATCAACATGCTTATCTCCTCATTCCCCCCGCATTTACCGTCGGGGGCGGTTCTTAAAATACCCGGAAACCGGTCGTCTTATTTGGGTGCGCGGGACTATAACCGCAAGACCGCGCGATGCAAACGCAAACCGGCGAATTTTTGCCCATCGCCTGCGGCGGCACGCAGACGATTGACGCCTTGCGCTCTCCGGCCTAATTTCCGCCGCCATGACCGATATCGATATGTACAAGGTCCTCGACCGCATCGCCGATGCGCTGGACCGTCTCGCCCCGCCGCCCGTCCCCGAAAACGACATGTCCGTCGCAGACGCTTTCGTCTGGCACGCCGACACCTCATGGCTGGAGCCCGTGCCCAAGGTCAACCGGGTCGAAATGGGCCTGTTGCGCGGCATCGACATGCAGGTTCAGCAGTTGACGGACAACACCCAGCGTTTCGCCAAAGGCCTGCCCGCCAACAACGCCTTGTTGTGGGGCGCGCGCGGCACGGGGAAAAGCTCACTGGTCAAGGCGCTGCACGCGGAAATCAACGCGGAACAGCCGGGTTCCCTCGTGCTGGTGGAAATCCACCGCGAGGATATTCCCTCCCTGCCCGCCCTGCTGTCGGTCGTGCGCGCCGGCGGGCGGCGCTGCCTGGTGTTCTGCGACGATCTCAGCTTCGATACCGAGGATACGTCCTACAAATCCTTGAAGGCAGTGCTTGACGGCGGCATCGAAGGACGGCCCGAAAACGTGCTGTTCTACGCCACGTCCAACCGCCGCCACCTGATCTCGCGCGACATGATCGAGAACGAACGCTCCACCGCCATCAACCCTGGCGAGGCGGTCGAGGAAAAGGTCTCCCTCTCGGACCGTTTCGGCCTGTGGCTGGGCTTTCATAACCTGGATCAGCAAACTTATTTCCAGATCGTCGAAGGCTATGCCAAGCGCTATGGCCTGGACGGCCCGGATGTCGATCTGCGCCGCGAAGCCAACGAATGGGCCGTGACCCGGGGCTCGCGCTCCGGCCGTGTCGCCTGGCAATACATCCAAAACCTGGCCGGACGCCTGGGCAAAACCCTGGAATAGCCGCGGCGTCATCGCCCCCGTGACATTCTTGCAACCATTACGCCGTATTCAATAAATACGGGAACTGGCCGGGCACGCCGTTTGTGCTATGCTAAGTGGTTGCTTGGTAAGGGGGAATACGTGTTATGGCGGGACCGTCAGATGATGACGACTGGCAAGCCAGCATCGCGCACCTGAAACAGATGGCCCACGATGTCGCGGGCCTGCCGCCTTCCGTCAAACACATGATAGAGCAGGCTTGGCTGGCGGCCGAGAAAGGCCAGGAAGACATGGCGCGAGAGCTTCTCGCCCAGGCCAAGCGGAAGATCGAATCCTGAAATCAGGCCGGCTTTGACGACAGGAACTGCTGCGGATTGACCGCGCGCTTGTTCTTTCGCAACTCGAAATGAAGCTGCGGTTCCGCCACCCCGCCGGTGTCGCCCACGGTCGCGATTTTCTGCCCCCGGCGCACCCGGTCGCCCTTGGCCACGGCCAGCTGGTCCGTATGGGCATAGGCGGAAATCCAACCACCGTCATGCTTGATCAGAACCAGATTGCCGAACCCGCGCAACTCGTTCCCCACATAGGCGACAACGCCGTTTTCCGTGGCCACCACGGGCGTGCCCCGGGGCGCTTTGATGTTGATGCCGTCGTTGCGCAGGCCGCTCTGCTTGACCCCGAAACGCGAAATCACCCGCCCCCCGGAAACAGGCCAGTAGAAGCCGCTGCCGCTGCGTTTGGGCGGCCCCGGCAAGGCACGGTTGGCCACGGCCGCCGGTGCCTTGGGCCGGTGCGGTGGCGTCACCTGGATGGATGACGGGGTACCGCCCTGGGGGGCCGCCTGGCCCGGTTCCGGACGATGGGGGGCCTTGACCGATTGCAGGGTGCCGGTCGGGATCAGCAGATCCTCGCCCACGCGGATCGTATAGGGCGGACGGATGCCGTTGATGCGCGCCAGTTCGTTGGGCTCGACATCGTATTTCTGGGCGATGGCGTAGACTGTTTCCCCTGCGGAAACCGTGTGCTGACGCCCGCGCGGCAGAACCAGGCGCTGATTGACCTGCAGGATGAAGGGCGGCTCCAGACCATTGGCCTCGATCAGGGGACGCAGGCCGACGCGATGGCGGCGCGAAATGGCGTAAAGCGTATCGCCCGGGCCGACACGCACGGCCGAGGCCCCGACGAAGGTCAAATCCCCGCCCGTGCGGCGACGGGTCTCCGGGCTTTGGACGGCGCGGGGCGCGGCCGATGCCGGGGCACGCGGGGCCGCCGCTGTCGTCTCGCTGCGGGGCGGCCATTCGGCAGCGCCACAGGCGGCAAGCGTCCACAACAGCACTGCCGCCGTTCCCACCTTCCCGATTTCGCGCCAGCTTCCGGTCATTCGCATCCTCATGCCCGCTGTCACGCCGGTGCGGCGACGCCCGCCACCAGGGGCACGAAGCGGACTTCGCCCATATCCTCGATCTCCAGGCCCAAGGGCCCCTTGTCGACCCGATACAGGCGTTGTTCCCCGTCGCTGGCCTGGCTGCCGACCGGCACGATCATGATCCCGCCCTCGGCCAGTTGCGACAGCAGCACAGGCGGAATGTCCTCGGCCGCGGCGGTGACGATGATGCGCTCGAACGGCGCCTGCTCCGGCCAACCGAGGGAGCCGTCACCCAGATGCGTGGTGATGTTGGTCAGGCCGAAGTGGCGGAACCGGCGTTCGGCCTCGTCCTTCAACCCCTTATGGCGCTCGATCGTATAGAGCCGGCGGCACAGCAGCGACAGCACCACCGACTGGTAGCCGCAGCCGGTGCCGACCTCCAGCACCTTGGTACGGTCCGTGACCTCCAGCGCCTCGGTCATGCGTGCAACCACCCAGGGCTGGCTGATGGTCTGCTGATGGCCGATCGGCAGGGCCAGGTTGCGGTAGGCCCGGTCCTGAAAGGCTTCGGGTACGAACTGTTCGCGCGGCACCCGGCCGATGGCTTCCAGCACCCGTTCGTCGGCGACGCCCAAACGGCGCAGGCTTTCCAGCAGTTCCTCACGCTCCGCCGCCAGGGCCTCCTCAAGCGCGGGGCGGAGCCGGTTCATGGGAAGACCTCGCTCAGGCGTTCAAGCTCCCGCCCCGCCGTCAGGTCGAGGCTCAGAGGCGTCACGGAAATCACCTTGCGCCGGCAAGCGTCCAGGTCCGTGCCTTCCTGGAATTTTTCCTCATCGCGCTGCACACCGACCCAGTAGTAGGCGTCGCCCCGAGGGTCGCGGCCATCCTGAATCTCGCCGCCGATCTTGCGCCGGCCCTGGCGCGTGACCTCCATCCCGGTAACCTCTCCGGGCGGGCAGTCGGGAATATTCACGTTCAGCAGGATCGCCGGATCAAAGTCGTAACCGGCCAGACGTTCGAGAATTTTCGGCATCCAGAATTCCGAGGTTTCCCAGATCACGTTGCGGTTGTCGTCGTATTCCTGGGAAAAGGCGACGGAGGGAATACCCAACAGCGCCCCTTCCATGGCCGCCGCCACGGTGCCCGAATAATGCACGTCCTCGCCCAGGTTGCCGCCCCGGTTGACCCCGGACATGACGATATCGGGGCGCAGGTCCTTCATCACCCGGTTGACGCCCAGAAGCACGCTGTCCGTCGGCGTGCCGTCCACGGCGAAGCGTCCGTCAGACACGTTGCGGATGCGCAACGGGCGGCGCAGAGTCAGGGAATGGCTGGTCGCCGACTGTTCCGTTTCTGGCGCGACGACCCAGACCTCGCGGGCCACGGCGCGCACCGCCTTTTCCAAAACCTTGATGCCCGGCGCATGGACGCCGTCGTCGTTGGATATGAGCACCCGGGCCTGGCTCAGATCAATGTGGCGGCGGGTCATGCTTTTCCGATGACCTCAAGCCCGCCCATGTAGGGCCGCAGAACATCCGGCACGGTGATCGAGCCGTCGGCCTGCTGGTAATTTTCCAGCACACCGATCATGGCGCGGCCGACGGCGACGCCGGAACCGTTCAGGGTATGCACGAAGCGCGTCCCCTTCTCGCCCTTCACACGGCAACGCGCCTTCATGCGCCGGGCCTGGAAATCACCGCAGTTGGAGCAACTGGAGATTTCCCGGTATGCCCCCTGCCCCGGCAGCCAGATTTCGATGTCGTAGGTCTTGCGGGCCCCGAACCCCATATCGCCCGTGGACAGCACCACGACGCGGTAAGGCAGGCCCAGCTTCTGCAGCACCGCTTCGGCGCAGCCGGTCATGCGCTCCAACTCGTCGTCGGAGGATTCGGGCGCCGAGATGGTCACCATCTCGACCTTCTTGAACTGGTGCTGGCGGATCATGCCGCGGGTGTCCTTGCCGGCGGCCCCCGCTTCGGAGCGATAACAGTCGGTCAGCGCCGCATAGCGGAAGGGCAGCCGATCATCATCGACGATCTCGCCCGCCATCAGGTTGGTCAGGGGCACTTCGGCCGTCGGGATCAACCAGTAACCATCATCGGTATGGAACAAATCCTCGGCGAACTTGGGCAATTGGCCCGTGCCGTACATGGTGGCGTCGTTGACCAGGGTCGGCGGGGCGACTTCCGTCAGGCCATGCTCGTTGATATGGGTGTCCAGCATGAAGTTGGCGATGGCGCGTTCCAGCCGCGCCAGGGGCCCGGACAGCACGACGAAGCGCGAACCGGACAGCTTTGCCGCGTTCTCGAAATCCATATGGCCCAGGCCTTCGCCCAGGTCGACATGGTCTCGGGCCTCGAAATCAAAGGCCTTGGGCTCACCCCATTTGCGGATTTCAATGTTGGCGCTTTCATCCGCGCCATCGGGCACGTCCACCGCCGGCAGGTTGGGGATGCCGGACAGGGCGTCTTCCAACACCTGCTCCGCCTCCTTGGCCTCGGCCTCGGCGGCGGCCTGGGCGTCCTTGGACTGCGACACTTTGGCCAGGATCTCCGAAGCGTCCTCACCCTTCGACTTGGCGATGCCGATCTGCTTGGACAGGGCGTTGCGTTCGGTCTGAATTTCCTGGGCCCGGGTTTCGGCCGTGCGGCGCTTTTTATCAAGCGCGATCAGCCCTTCGGCGGCGGGCGGAAGCCCCCGGCGCGCGAGCCCCGCATCGAAAGCGTCGGGGTTTTCACGGATCCATTTGATGTCGAACATCGCGGTCTCTTCGGGGTGTCGTTGACGGGACGGCGGAACAGGTACCGACGCCGTCGGGCAGCCCTGTTCAATCGCGCACTTATAGGCGGGCGAACCGGCCCCGTCCAGGGGTGGCGGGGCGTTTATGAACGGGGAAACTAGGCCTACGGCCCGGGCTCTGCCGCCGTTTTGGCGTTCTCGCCCTGGTCTTCGTCGTCGTCATCCAAATCGTCGTCTTCGGCGTCCAGATCGTCGCCCCGTTTCTTCTCGACCAGGCGCGCGCACCAGATGGAGATTTCGTAGAGCATGATGGTCGGCACGGCCAAGCCGATCTGGCTGATGACGTCGGGCGGCGTCAGGATCGCGGCCGCGACGAAGGCGATGACGATGGCGTACTTGCGCTTTGCCCGCAGTCCTTTGGAATTGACGATGCCGATGCGCGCCAGCAGCGTGATCACCACGGGCAGCTCGAAACAGATGCCGAAGGCGAAGATCAGCTGCATGACCAGGGACAGGTACTGGTCGACCTTGGCTTCCAGCTGGATCGGCAGAGAGCCGTCAATGCCCGCCGATTCAAAACCCAGGAAGAACTTCCAGGCCATGGGGAAGATGAAATAGTAAACCAGGGCCCCGCCCATGAAGAACAGGATCGGCGTGGCCACCAGGAATGGCGCCAGGGTGCGCTTTTCGTGCTTGTACAGACCCGGCGCCACGAACCCCCAGAACTGCATGGCAATAAAAGGAAAGCCCACGAACAGGGCGGCGAAGAACGAGACCTTCAGATAGGTGAAGAAGGCTTCGTGCAAGGCCGTGTAGATCAACCGCCGCTGGCCGCCCGCATCGTGCATGACGTCGGCAAGCGGATGAACCAGGAAGGCGTAGATATGTTCGGAAAACCCATAGGCGACGAAGAACAGTACGATCAGCGCCGCGAAGCAGTAGATCAGGCGCGTACGCAGCTCCAGCAGATGCTCCAGCAGCGGCATCTTGCTTTCGTCGGCGCCGATCCCATCAGGGTCGAAATTGTCGTGGGCGCTGTCGGCCATGGGGGCGCCTAGGTCTTCGCCGTGTCGGCGGCGGGTTCTGCCGCCGGCTCGGCGGTGGTGACCGGCTCGCTCGGCGGCGGCGGGGTGGTGGCGGTCACGGGCGCGTCCGCGGCGGGCTGTGCCGCTTCGGTCGAAGCCGACTTGGCCTCGGTCATGGTTTCACGCACGGCACCGTCCAAATCAGCGGCCTTTTCGATCTCGCCGTCCGGGTCCAGGTTGTCCTTGATTTCCTTGGTCACGTCGTAATGGGCGATTTTGTTGGCCTCGCGGCGGATGTCGTCCAATTCGGCCTCGCGCGCGACTTCGTCCAGACCCGCCTGGAATTCACCGGCCATGGACCGCAGTTTACGGATCGCGCGCATCACCGTGCGCACGGCGCGCGGCAAATCCTTTGGACCGATCACGATGATCGCCAGGATGGCGACAATGAACAGTTCCTGCCAGCCGATATCGAACATGGCGGCGCGGTACTCCGTTTGGCCTTTATGAGTGAGCGGACGGGTCCAAATTCAAAAGGACACTCTGCCCGCGTTGGTTAGCCGGCAGCCTTGTCTTTTTCCGCCGCGGCCGTCTGCGACGGCTTGTCGGCCGACTCGCCGTCGATCGCTTTGCGTTCGGCCGTTCCGTCCGTGGCCTCGTCGTCCTCTTTCATGCTTTTCTTGAACGATTTCAGGCCTTTACCGAAATCCCCCATGAGCCGCGAAATTTTGCCGCCGCCACCGAAAAGAACGAGGACAACGACCAGGACAACCAGCCAATGCCAGATGCTGAATGTACCCATTTTCTGCTTTCTCTTGTGGTTTTTACGATGTGGGAAGCCGGATGATGGCAGATACGATGGTGTGCCGCAATGCCCCCGGTCAGCCCCCCTGACGGGGATAGATGTAAGGGAATCGACCAGCCATGCAAGGCTTTTCGGCCCGCTTTCGCGAATAAGTCCGGCAGGTGGAAATCTTCGCCCGGCCCGCCGGCTATCCCCTACCCCGCGGGCGTCAGACCGTCATCGGGATCAAGGGCGTCAACGCGGTCGTCCTCGGTAATGTCGGCGCCGCCCGGCGGCGGGGCATCGCCCTCGTTATCGTCTTCCGTATCGACGCCGCCACTGCCGTCCGTCAACTCGCCATGGGAACGGTAGACGTTGAGCGCCGGCCCGGATTCCAGAAGCCCCATGGCCTTCAGTTCCTTGATGCCCGGCAGATCACGCAGCGTTTCCAGCCCGAAGTGGTCCAGGAAACCGTCCGTGGTGCCCCAGGTCAACGGCCGGCCCGGCCCGTCCTTGCGCCCGCGCGGCCGGATCCAACCTTCCTCAAGCAAAATATCCATGGTCCCCTTGCTCAAGGAGACGCCGCGGATTTCCTCAATCTCGGCCCGTGTGATGGGCTGATGGTAAGCGACGATGGCAAGCGTCTCGATCGCCGCGCGCGACAATTTGCGCGTGACCTCGATGTGCTTGGTCATCTGTGCCGCCAAGTCTTCCGCCGTGCGAAAGGCCCAGGATGCGCCGGCGCGGATCAGATTGACGCCGCGCCCGGCGTATTGGTCCTGCAGTTCGGCCAACAGAGCCTTGAGGTCCGCGTCCTCGGGCAGGCGATTGGACAAAACCCGTTCGGTCATCGGTTCGGCCGAAGCGAACAGCACGGCTTCCAGCAGGCGCAGGTGGTCGCGGTTGAGATCGCTCATGCCTATTGCTCCCCGCCGTCGGCGTCGCTGCCGGCGACCACGCGGGGACCGGTGGCGGAGACGGCGTCGTTGCCGCCATCGGTGCGGGCCCGCAGATAGATCGGGCCGAAAATATCGGATTGGCGAATGTTCACTTTGCCTTCCTTGGCGAGTTCCAAACTGGCGGCGAAGGTGGACGCCACCGCCGACTTGCCGAACAGCCCGCCCCGCAGTTCCTTGGGCAGATAGCTCCACAGGGACTGCCAGTCGGGGGTCCGGCCGAGCAGATGACGCAGGCGCTTGAGCGCATCCTCGACCGTATAAACCTCGAACGGTTCGATGTGCAACGTCCGGTCGCCGCCGGCCCCCCGGCGGCGCTGACGGGCATAGGCCTGCAGCAGTTCGTACAGGTTCACGTCGAGGATCTGTTCGGTCTCCACCGGATGTTTTTCCGGGGCCCCTCGGGCGAAGAAGTCGCGGCGCAGCTGCGACCGTTCGGTCAGCAGCTGACCCGCGTTCTGCATGGCCTCCAGGCGCTGCATCTGGAACGCCAGGGCGGCGGCCATCTCCTCGCCCGTGGGCTCGTCCTCGCCGCCCAGATCGGGCAGCAGCAAACGCGATTTCAGATAGGCCAGCCACGCCGCCATGACCAGATAGTCGGCGGCGATCTCCAGGTTGGTCTGCTGGGCGGCGGCGATGAACTTCAGGTACTGATCGGCCAGGGCCAGGATCGAAATCTGGGTAATGTCGAGCTTATGGTCGCGGGCCAGGGTCAGCAGAACGTCGAGTGGCCCTTCATAGCCGTCGAGATCGACCACGAAGATAACCTCGCGGTGCACCGTCGGCGTCTCCGGGGTATCGAAATCGTCGCTCATGCCATTCCTTGCGTTTTCGGCCTTGCGCATCCGGCCCCGCCTTCAGGCCCGGTCGCCCGGGTTTTAGGCGAGTCCGAGGCCCGCGAACAGGAAATTCATCAGGGCCGACGCGGGAACCCCCACCAGCCACCAGAACACGTTCAGGTCCATGCCGATCTGATCGCCGATCAGGGGCAGCAGGAACACCGCCCCCCGGATAATCAGGAATCCCACCCGTTCCAACCGGGCAAGCGGAATCGCCAGGAAGTCGGGCAGCAGACCGACGGCCACGCGTCCGCCGTCCAGGGGCGGTATCGGCAGCATATTGAACACGGCCAAAATCAGGTTGATCCATACGGAATTGACCAGATTGCGCCCCATCCATTCACCCAATTCCGGCGGCAGGGCGGCGACGCTGGTCAGCGCCACGGCGGACAATACCGCCAGGATCAGGTTGGCCCCCGGCCCGGCGGCGGCGACAAGGACCATGTCGCGGCGCGGCCGGTTGAGGCGGGAAAAATTCACGGGCACCGGTTTGGCATAACCGAACATGAAGCGCCCGCCCGAGCCCAGCAGCAACAGGGCCGGCAGCAGGATGGTGCCGAAGAGATCAATATGTTTCAGAGGGTTGAAGGTCACACGGCCCAGGTTCTTCGCCGTGGCGTCCCCCAACATATTGGCGACGAAGCCGTGCGCGGCTTCGTGAAACGTGACGGCCAGCAGCACAGGCAAGATCCAGACGGAAACCGTATAGGCCAGCCCGGCAAGGTCGAAATCGGTCATCATGCAGTCGTCTCCGGCGCGGGGCTGCGCAGGGCTTCGGCCCGGGCGGCACGGGCCAAGGCCTTGTCCGACATGATATGGGCAGCCTCGGCCACGGGCGCCATCTCGGCCATCACGCCGTTGCAGTGCAGGACCACATCGCAGCCCCCCGCCAGGGCCCGCCGCGTGCGGTCGGCAAACGTGCCGGAAAGGGCGTGCATGGACAGATCATCGGAAATCAACAGGCCGTCGAAGCCGATGTCGCCCCGAATCACGCGGTCCACCACCTTGGCCGAGAACGTCGCGCAATTGTCCGCGTCGACGGCCGTATAGACGACATGGGCCGTCATCGCCCATGGGGCGGTGTTCAGCGCCCTGAACGGGGCGAAATCCGTGTCGCGCAGGGTCGCAAGGTCCGTATCGACCACCGGCAGGGCCTTGTGGCTGTCGACCGTGGCGCGGCCGTGGCCGGGGATATGCTTGATGACCGGCGTCACGCCGCCCGCATGCAGGGCGTCGATGATGACCCGTCCCAACGCCGTGATGGCGGCGGTGTCCGTGCCAAGCGCCCGGTCGCCGATGATCGGGTCGGCCCCCGGCTGCGGCAGGTCAAGCACCGGCCAGCAATCGACGGTGATGCCCAGGTCCGCCAAGTCGCGGGCGATGGCGCGGGCGTTCACTGCAAGGTCGGCAGATGCTTGGTCAGGGGTCTCCAGATAGGCCGCCGCGAACTTAGATGCGGGCGGTCGATCCGGCCAATGGGGCGGCCTGAGGCGTTGCACCCGCCCGCCTTCCTGGTCGATCAGCACGGGCGCCGCACCGTCGCCGACGGTCGCCCGCAGATCACGCACCAAGGCGCGGACCTGATCCGGGGTTTCGATGTTGCGCGCGAACAGAATGAAGCCGAGGGGATTGGCGTCCTCGAAAAAACGCATTTCCGCGTCCGACAAGGATGGGCCTTCGCAGCCGAAGATCACGGCCCGGGGCGGGCCCTTGCGCCCGCTCATATGTCCGGTCATTTGCCGGGGGCGATCACCAGGCACCCCTCCCCCCGCTTGGCAAGCTGGGCGCAGACGGCGCGGGCCTCGTCCTTATTCCGGGCCGGGCCCAGACGGATGCGATAGAACACGCCCTTTGCGCCCAGGTCGGCGCGGACGATGTTGACCGTCATTTTACCAAGTACGTCCGAATGCTTCTGTTTCATCCGTTCGCCCTCGGTCTTGGCCGCCGTGGCCGCGCGGGAGGCGGCAAGCTGCACCTGCCAACCGCTGACCGCCGCCGTTTCCGTCGCCGCAGGAGTACTCGGCGGCGGAGGCGCAACCTTGGCGACCGGAGCCGGTTGGGCCGCAGCGGCAGGCGCCGCCGCGGATTTCGGCACCAGGGCGATCGGGCTGCCCGGGGTGGATGCCGCGGGTGCCACAGGAACGGGCGGCGGCGGGGCCGGTTGCGGCGTCGGCGCCTTGGCCACCGTCGCGGGCGGCGGTGGTGCGACGTCGCGAACCGGCATGGGCTTCGGCGCCACCGGTTTGGGCGCCGGGGCCGGGGCCGCCGGCAACAGGGCCTCCGCATTCGATTGTTCCGCAGGTGGCGCCAACTGTGCGCCCGCCGTGGCGGCGGGTACCGGCGGAACCTGGGACGGTGCCGTCGCTGCCTGCGCCTGCGGCAATTCCCTGGGCTGTTCCGGCGGCGGCAGCAGGTTTTCCACCCGCCCCGTCGGCGCCTCGCCCTGCATGCGTTTGTTGATGTCGTAGTCGCGGAACGGAATGTCCTGGCCGCCAGGATTGTCCGGCCGCACCTTGATGGCCCCCTCGGCGGCGTGAACCACGGGAACCTGGCCGCTTTCCTCGCCGCTCAATCCGGCCAGACGGTCACCGAACAGAAACCCGCCCAAACCCGCCGCCGTGACCAGGATCAGGACAAGCAGCAACCAGGCCGTGGTCGGGATGCCGCGACGGCGCCGGGGTTCCGGTTCGAACTCCAACGCGTCGGAAGCGGAGACGCGGATGTCGCTGGTGGGCCGGCGGGCCATGATGTCGATCCCTCGAAACTCAGTCTTTTCTCGGCACGGCCCGTCTACGACGTCCGCGCGTGCAGGTCAAACAGGCGGCGATGTTCCTCGCCGGCGTAGCGGTCGGTCATGCCGGCGATGAAATCGCACAGGTGCTGCGCCGTCGCCTGGGTTTCCGGTCCCTCGGCCTTGGCCCGCCATTCCGTCGGCAGGCATTCGGGCTCTCGGATCAGCAGGCAGAACAGGTCCTTGACGACGCGGCGCGCCTTGCTGGTCATGCGGTTCAGCTTGTAGTGCCGGTACATGTTGTCGAACAAGAACTTCTTCAGCGCCGCGTCCCATTCGCGCATATCGTCGGAAAAACCGGCCACGGGACGGCGCAAATGCCGCACGGCGTCGGGGCTGTCGGGCTTGCCGTCGTCTAGGCGGCGGCGGGTTTCCTCGATCACATCCGTCACCATATCGCCGATCATGCGGCGCACGGCTTCGTGAATCAGGTGCGATTCGTCCAAATCGGGCATGTCGTGGCGTACATCATGGAAGATGCGCCCGACCAGGGGCACGTCCGCCAGGTCGTCGATGGTGAACAGCCCGGCCCGCAGACCGTCGTCGATGTCGTGGTTGTTGTAGGCGATGTCGTCGGCGATGGCGGCGACCTGGGCCTCGGCCCCGGCATAGGTATCCAGTTCCAGATCCTGCAATTCCTGATAGTCGGCGATGGCGCGCGGCAGCGGCAGATTGCCTGAATTGACCAGCGGGCCGTTGTGCTTGACCACGCCTTCCAGGGTTTCCCAGGTCAGGTTCAGGCCGTCCCAACCGGGATAGCGTTCCTCCAGCTTGGTCACCACATGCAGGGACTGGGCGTTGTGATCGAAGCCGCCGTAGGGCGCCATGACCTCTTTCAAGGCGTCTTCTCCGGCATGACCGAAGGGGGGATGGCCCAGGTCATGGGCCAGGGCCAGGGCTTCACCCAGATCCTCGTTCAAATGCAGATAGCGGCAGATGGAACGCGCGATCTGCGACACCTCAAGCGAATGGGTCAGCCGGGTGCGGAAGAAATCGCCTTCATGGTTGACGAAGACCTGGGTCTTGTAGGCCAGCCGCCTGAACGCAACCGAGTGGATGATGCGGTCCCGGTCGCGCTGAAAGGCGCCGCGGGTGGCGCTGTCGCCCTCCGGATGCAGGCGCCCGCGCGAGGTCTCCGACCGGCAGGCATAGGCCGCCAGGGGAAAGGCGGAATCGAGGGATCGCCGGTGGGTGTCGATGGTTTCCTCCTGCCGTGGCCGGGGTGAAAGTCGTTGCATGGCTGAGCGGCCCGATTATAACCGGGAGAGGAGGACGCCGACATGCTTGAAATCAAAAGATTGTCCCTGGACGATGCGCGCCTGCTGATCCGGGGTGCCACAAAGCGCGCCCAGGCCGTCAAGGTGCCCATGGTGATCGCCGTGGTCGACGAATCGGGCCACCTGATCGCCTTCGAGCGCATGGACGGCGGCAAGATCCTCAGCACCTCCCTCGCCTTCGACAAGGCCACGACGGCCGCCGTGTCGCGCAAGGGCACGCATGAGTACAACGCCGCCGCCCTGCCCGGTCAGCTGACCTTCGGTATTCAAACGGCACTGGGCGGGCGGTTTTCCATCGTCGGCGGCGGGCGGCCCGTGATGGTGGGCAGCGACGTGGTGGGCGGCATCGGCGTATCCGGCGGCGCGCCGGAACAGGACATGGACGTGGCCCAGGCTGGGATCGACCATTTCCTGAAAACCCGGGCCGCCAGGAAGCCCACGGCCCGCAAGAAAAAATGACGGTGGCGCCGATGCGCGCCGGCATTGAATTTTCACACCGGGACGCCTAGATTCAGGACAACCTGTACCCCACGTAGAATTTAAGGATTTTCGCCATGCCGGACGGCACACAATTGGCACCCGAGGAACGCATACTGATCTCCGACAGCGCGGCCAAGCGCATCGGCGAATTGAAAGACATGGACGGTAACCCCAACCTGATGCTGCGCGTCGCGGTGTCGGCGGGCGGGTGTTCGGGCTTTTCTTATGGCTTCGACCTGGACGACAAGGTCAACGACGACGACCTGATCTTCGAGAAGAACGGCGTCAAGGTGGTGGTCGACGAAACCTCGCTCGACCTGCTCAAGGGCTCGGAACTGGATTTCAAGCAAGACCTCATCGGCTCCTACTTCCAGATGGCCAACCCCAACGCCAACGTGACCTGCGGCTGCGGCTCCTCATTCGGGGTTTAACCGCCTTCGGCGTTTCGTGTTACGAGAGAGGCCCGCGCATCCGCGGGCCTTTTTCATTGGGAGTGCCTGAGCCTTGAAGATCGCCACCTGGAACGTCAACTCGATCAAAGCCCGCCTGCCCCGGGTGCAGGAATGGCTGGCCGAGTTCCAGCCCGACGTTGCTCTGCTGCAGGAATTGAAATGCCAGGAAGAGGGCTTCCCGAAGCTTGAGATCGAAGACCTGGGCTACAACGTCGCGGTTTCCGGCCAAAAGACCTACAACGGCGTCGCGATCCTGTCGAAGCATCCGATGGAGGTCGAACTGACCGCCCTTCCCGGCGACGACAGCGACGAACAGGCGCGCTTCATCGAGGCCGTGATCGAAGGCGGCGAGCGGCCGGTGCGCGTCGCCTCCATCTACCTGCCCAACGGCAACCCGACGCGCGACGAAAACGGCGGCGACCACGAGAAGTTCACCTACAAACTCGGCTGGATGGACCGGCTGGTCGCCCATGCCAAGGACCTATTGAAGACCGAAGACGCCTTCGTTCTGGGCGGTGACTACAACATCTGCCCGACGGACGCGGACGTCTACGATCCGGTGAAATTCGCCGACGATGCACTGTGCCGCCCGGAAAGCCGGGCCCGGTTCCGCACGCTCCTGAACCTGGGATTGACCGAGGCCTTCACCGCCATCAACCCGGGTGTGCATCAGTACAGCTATTGGGATTACACCGCCGGCGCCTGGCAGAAGGACAACGGGCTGCGCATCGACCACCATTTGCTGTCGCCCCAGGCGGCGGACCGGCTGGTTGCCTGCGACATCGACAAGACGCCCCGCGGCAAGGAAAAGCCCTCGGACCACACGCCCGTGTGGATCGAGTTGGCCGATTGACCACGCGATAGGGAACACCGCGCATGCCGACATTCGAAAACTGTCCCGTGACGATCCAGTACGAAGAAGCCGGTTCCGGCTTCCCCTTGTTGGTTCTTCCCGGTGGGGGCCTGAATGCGACGATCGCCGGGCTTGCCAATCATCCTTTTGATCCGCTTCAGGAATTCAGCGACACCTATCGCGTGATCGCGCTCGACCTGCGGAACGCGAATACTGGCGGGACAGTGGGTCCGCTGGAAATCGAACGCACCTGGGACGGTTTCGTCGATGATCAACTGGCGTTGCTGGACCATCTCGGCATCGACCGCTTCATGGTCATGGGGTTCTGCATCGCCGGACCGATGATCTGGAACCTTCTGAAACATGTCGGCGATCGGGTTGTTGCGGCAACCCTGGTGCACCCCAGCGGCTATACGTCGAGCCACCCCGACATCTACGTCAAAAACGCCCTCAAGGGCTGGGCGCCGACGTTCATGAAGCAGCAGCCCGACATCCCCTTGGAAAAGATCACGGAGTTCCTCGACACCATGTACACGAAGCGCGCCGATTTCGTGTTCACCGTCGACCGCAATTTCGTGCGCAACTGCCAAACGCCTGTCCTGGTGCTGCCGGACGACATCCCGGCCCATCCCTACGCGACGGCGATGGAAACGGCTTTATTGGCGCCCAACGCGCAAGTGAGCCTCTACCCCTGGAAAGAAAACGACCGAAAGATCGCCCTGGCGCTGAACCACATCCGCGATTTTCTGGCGGTGAATACCCCTTCGGACACCGCCGCCGCGACGTGACGCAACGCTATTTCCCGGCGTTGCGGCATTCCTCATACCGAAAACACCCCGCCACGTGGTCGTTCACCAGCCCTGACGCCTGCATGTAGGCGTAGACGATGGTGGAGCCGACGAAGGTGAAGCCGCGTTTCTTCAGGTCCTTGGAGAGCGCGTCCGAAATCTCCGTTTTGCCCGGCACGTCGCTCATGGCCTTGCGCTGTCCGTCGATTGGCGTGCCGCCGACGAAGGCCCAGACGTAGGCGTCGAAGGAGCCGAACTCTTCCTGCACCTTAAGGAAGGCGATGGCGTTCTTGCGCACGCCATAAACCTTCAGCCGGTTTCGAATGATGCCAGGGTCGGTGAGAAGCTTTTCCAGCTTGGCGTCGGTTAGTTTAGCGCATTTAACGGGATCGAAATCATCAAATAATTTCCTATAGTTATCGCGCTTTTTTAAGATTGTTTCCCAGCTCAATCCCGCCTGTGCGCCCTCCAGGTTCAGCATCTCGAAATGGTGCCGGTCGTCATGCACGGGAACACCCCATTCGGCGTCGTGATAAGCCTCGTAAAAGTCTTTGCCCTGGCCGACCCAGCGGCAGCGTTGGCGCCCGTCTTCACCGGTTACCGTCATGGATACCTCCTCCGTTACGCCTCATGTGTTCGCATTATGTTCCGTATTCGTCAAGCCTTATGAAGGGGCCTTTGCGGCGTTCCGGTTCTATGGCAGGCTCTGCCCCACGCGGGGATATCCCCTGCCCTTTTGGGAGAACATTCAGTCATGAAACGCTTTCTGACGACGACCGTGATTGGCGCGTTGATCGCCGGTTTCGCCTGGGCCGCCGGCCCGGCCAAGGACGCCCAGGCGGCCGAGGTCAAATGGTACGGACAGGCCGCCTTCCGCATCAAGACGCCGGGCGGCAAGGTGATCGTGATCGATCCCTTCATCACCAAGAACCCGAAAACGCCCGCCGATGACAAGGATCTGGCCAAGGTCGGCAACGTCGACCTGATCCTAGTCACCCACGGCCACGGCGATCATCTGGGCGACACGGCGGAACTGGCCAAGATGACCGGCGCCAAGGTCGGCGTGAACGCCGATATGGGCCATACCCTGCGCATCCTCGGCATGGTCGACGGCAAGCAACTGGTCCGCTTCAATAAATCCGGCCCGATCAATCCCATCGGCCCGGACATCACGGTCACCATGACCCATGCAGAGCATTCGTCGGAGATCGTCAGCAAGGACGCCGCCGGCAAGGAAGGCATCTATCCGGGCGGCGAGCCCGCGGGCTACGTGATCAAGCTGGAAGACGGCTATACCATCTATCACACGGGCGACAGCGGCGTGTTCAAGGACATGGAGCTGATCCAGGACCTGTACAAACCGGACCTGGTGCTGATCTGCATCGGCGGCTGGTTCACCATGGACCCCCGCCACGCGGCCTATGCGCTCAGCAAGTTCCTCAAACCCGCGACCGCGATGCCCATGCATTACGGCACCTTCCCGCCCTTGAAGGGCACGCCGGACGAGCTGAAAAAACAGCTCGCCGACATGGGCGGCAAGACCGAGGTCGTGGTCATGCAGCCGGGCGACGAGAAGACGTTCGGGAAGTAGACCGAAGATTCAAATCGGGACGACAAAGGGCGGCCTCTGCCGCCCTTTGTTTTTCACACCATCACCGCCAGGGCCGCCGGGGCCGCGCCAGCTGCGCGTCCGCACCTTCCATCTGCTCCAGCGCCCGGATGCGCTCGGCCAGGGGCGGGTGGCTGGAAAAGGCCGCCTGCATGCGCCCGGCATTGATCGCGAAGGCCTTCATTTCGTCCGGCATGGGCGGGGTGTCGTGGGCGGCCTGCAGGGCCTTCAGCGCGTTGATCATGTTGCGCCGGCCGGCAAGCTCCGCCCCGCCCTTGTCGGCGCGGAATTCGCGCCAGCGCGAGAACCACATGACGATCATCATGGCGGCGATGCCGAACACGAACTGGGCGATCATCGAAACGATCCAGAACGCCGGGCCGTGGCCGCGCTCGACCTTGAACACCAGACGGTCGACCAGGTAGCCGACGACCCGCGACAGGAAGATAACGAAGGTGTTCACCACGCCCTGAATCAGGGTCAGGGTCACCATGTCGCCGTTGGCGACATGCGCGACCTCGTGGCCCAGCACGGCCTCGACCTCTTTCCTGTCCATGGTGTTGAGCAGCCCCGTGGACACGGCGACCAGGGCGTCGTTCCGGTTCCAGCCCGTGGCGAAGGCATTGGGCGAGGCATGATCGAAAATGCCGACCTCGGGCATGCCGATACCGGCCTGTTTGGCCTGCCGGGTGACCGTATCAACCAGCCACTGTTCCGTCGGGTTGGCCGGCTGGGTGATGACCTTCACCCCCATCCCGGCCTTGGCCATGGTCTTGGACAGGAACAGGGAGATCAGCGCGCCGGAAAAGCCGATGACGGCGGAATAGACGATCAAGGCGTTGATGTTCAGGTCGACGCCATTGGCCTGCAACAAGCCATCCAGCCCAAGCAGGCGGAAAGTCAGGCTGATCAGCGCGACGATCGCCAGGTTGGTGCCGAGAAACAGCAGAATCCGCAGCATCGATTTGTCCTTCGCCCAAGAAAAGGCGCACCCCCATGGGAACGCCGAAATTCTGGAAGATATCTAGGCTGCCGGGCGGCCACCGCAAGGGCTTTGGCCGCGGAATTTCCAACGGCCTCAGGAACCGAGCGTCACCGCGTATTCCCGCCAGCCGCCGAATGCGGAGATGTCCTTGTGTTTGCCTTCCGCCATCTCGCGGGGATAGAGAATTCCGTCCAAAACCCGCCCATCGTCCAGTTCGACCGGCCCGCAGTACAGCCCCGGCGGCTCTCCGGCTTCGACCTTGGCCCAAATCTCGTCGCTCATTTCATAAATTTCGCCGGGAACGGAAATCCCGCCCTCGCCCACCCTGTACATGCCGGGGTGGACGTCGTCGATGGAATAAAGCCGGTATTCGGGCACGGTCCGGGCTTCACCCAGGAAGGCCGCGCCCTCGAGATTACCGTTCAAGGCCAGCCCGCGCATCAGGGTACCGTTGACAAACAGGACCTTCGTCATGCGGCGACTTGCCCTTTCCGCCCGTCGGTACAGCCGACGATCATGCGCAGCATGCGCCGGGGTTCGGTGTAGTCATCGACCGCGCAATGCATGGACGACCGGTTGTCGATCCCGACCAGGCTGTTCAATGTCCATTTATGGCGGTACTGGAATTCGGGTTTCAGGGCATGGTCGAACAGTTCGGCCAGGAGATCGTCGCTCTCATTCTGCTCCAACTCGTTGATGCGCATGGAATAGCCCGGATTGACGTAGAGGATCGGCACACCGGTCTTGGGATGCGGGCGGACCACGGGGTGGATCACGTCCGGATGGGCGGCCTGCTGTTCCGGCGTCAGGGTCGGCGTCGCACCCAGGGTGTTCCAGCCCCAACGGTGGGTGCAGGTCAGGCCGTCGAGCCGTTGCTTGGTTTTATCCGGCAAAGTCGCATAGGCGGCCCGCATGTTGGCAACCATGGTATCCCCGCCCTTAGACGGCAGATGCGTGGAATAGAGGAAAATGGCGTCCGACGGGTTGACCTCGTAGGACAGGTCCGAATGCCAGAAAGCGCCCGCCGGCTTGGGCGTGGTGCGGCTTTCCGCCGTCCCCATGTTCTTGGCGATGATCGAAACCTCGAACCCGTCCGGGTGGTGGTACTGGTTCAGAATGTGCGGAACCAGCGGACCAAACCGGCTGCCGAAATCGCGCAGCCAGGGCACGTTTTCCTCCAAATCCGGAATGACGATGGCGATGTGCTCAAGCATCGCCTGTTCCACGGCACGGAAATCGTCATCGGTCAGGGGGTTGCGTGAATCCAAACCGTGGATCACGGCGCCCATGGGGGCGTCTAGGGGTTCGATCTTAATCGTCATGAATGGGCCTCCAGCGTGTTTTTCCAAACTATATCATTCCGCTGCCCACCGGTTCCAGAAATGGAAAACAGACCAAATAATCATACCCGTGTGTGGTGTTCGCTTGGCGGCATCCCAGATAATCCACTACTCTGTCCCGGAAAGTGCCTTGGAGGAGGTGATATGGGAGAGGTGCCGATGGCCATCAGCCACGGTCCAGCGATGGATGCGGTCGAGGGACCGTTTACCGAACAGACATGGGATTTTACGACCCCCGCACTGCGCTGGCTGCTTGATCATTGGCTGAAAAAGCGGGGCGATTGGGACTGCCCACGCTGGCGCGACATCGACCTGCCGTCCATGTACAAGTACGCGCCCAATATCGTCATCAAGGACGCCGTCGATGGCGGCCGTGATTTCCGGGTCCGGTTCTGGGGTACGGCCGTCACGGAATGGCTGCGGCATGACGCGACAGGCAAGCTGCTGAGCGAGTATTTCCCCACAGACGGGCGGGAACGCATCCTTGAATCGCACCGTCAGGCCTTGACCGGTGATATGCCGATCCGCCGCTGGGGGGTCAGCGCCTATCCGGAACGCAGCTATGTCGGGTTCGAAACCATCACCCTGCCCCTGGCAAACGACACTGGAGAACGCGCGCATATCATCTCCATGAGCCTTTACCGGATGATCGATTTGAAATCCCCCCCATCCAACTAGTCCGGCGCGGGGGCGAAGACTTCTTCCAACTTTTCCTCGATCTGAAGTACGGAAACAATATGGGTCACGGCGGCGCCGTCATCCGACAGGGGAGCCCTAAGCCGCGTATACTCGCGGTACAGACCGTCGTTCCGCATGACCTTGGAAAACCACACGATGGGCCGGCGTTCCTCGACAAGCTGTGCGCATTCGCCGAACACCTTGGCGCTGAACAGCTTGTTCCGGCGAACCGACATGCCCGTGCAGTCATAGCCGATGGTCGCCGTATTGCCGGTTCCCCAGAAGCGGTAGACGAAATCGAGCGGTTCCTGAATCACGTCGAGAATGATTACGAAGGGGATCGTCCGGGGCGTTAGGTCAGGCAGCCGGAAACTCGACCACGCCGGGGCCCAATCTTCGCCCCGCAGCGCGTCCCAATAGGCCAACACTTCCCGCAGCCTGACCGGCAGGTCCGCTGTTTCGGCCGCTTCGGCCCTGACATCGATGTGCACGGCTGGTCCTTCTGCGTCTCGTGTTCCGCCCTGCGGCCAATTAGAGTCTAAAAGATGACCTTTTAGCAATTAGGCCGAAAGTCGACCCTCGCCACGACAATAGGTCGCATTTCACGACCAAATGGGTTGTCCCGCGTGCATCAAAGGGTCTAAGGTTGAATTCTTGGGGTGGGGAGAGCCCAGGTGGGAGGCTCTTCAATGTCGAAATTGCGCCGTGAACTCGCGCAGCAGCAAGGCGCACCGTTCTTTTTTGAACCAACCCAGTCCTTTGACGCCTGGGAACTCCGCTGGCTTCTGGATTACTGGCAGGGCCTGTGCGACGGCCCGAACTGCCCCCGGCTGATTGACGTCGGCCTGCCGACCATCGTGCGCCAGGCGCCAAAGATCATCGTACGCGACGCCATCGACGGCGGCCGCGATTTCGTCAACCGGTTCTGGGGTAGCGAACTTAGAAACTGGCTTGGTTTCGACGGCACGGGCCAGCGAATTTCGGAATATTTCCCGCAGCACGCGCGCGCCGCCATGTTGGCCTCCCAACGCCTTGCCCTGGAAAGCGATACACCCGTGCGCCGCTGGGGCGTGACCGCCTACCCCCAACCCAACCTCACGACCTATGAGGCGATCGACCTGCCGTTGGCGGACGACGACGGCGCCCGCGCTCACGTGTTGTCGATGTACGTCTACCGGTCCGACCGCCTGGATGCTCAGCCCGATGCGGCGCCGCTTCCGGCGGGGGCTGGGAATGCTTCGTCCTGGGATGCCCGAAGCCGCCACAACGCGGAGTCCTGAGGCGCCGCCACCATCTCGACCGTCAGAATTTCCCCGGGCCGGACATCCGCCATCAGACGATTATTAGCCGCCATGTAGTACGGCACCGGCCCGCCGGGAATGGCCGCCTGTGCGGGGCGCACCAAGGGCTCCAACCCGTCGATGGTGTGATGGTGGCCGCCCATGTCCAGAACCTCGCCCACCTTGAATTCGCGGGTCGCGCGGCCGACCAGATCAAACGCCGGCCGGGGCCGGCGCCCGCTGGTCGGCATGCCACCCTGCGCCGCGGCGATGATCGAAGCCGCCGCCTCGATCCCCAGCAAATGCACCGGGTTGTGCAGCAGGCCGTAATTGCCGCAGGAACTGACGGGAATGCCCTTGGCCTTGAGAACCTGCCAAGTCTCATGGTCCGAACAGCGCACGATCACGAACACGCCGCCGGCCAGGCTCAGTTCATCGAACCGGCGCAGGCAGTTGACGATATCGACCACGCCGCCGCCGGCTTCCATCAGGATGCCGCCCTCGGTTTCCGGCCGGAACACGTCGGGCAGTTCCACCGTGCGCGCCAGCGGCGCGTGGAAGGCGTCAAAATCGGGGCGCAGACCGGTCGCGTTGCACACCAGCATCATCTCGCACAGGTCGGGCACGGACTTCAGTGCCGTCGGCCCCAGGGGGGCGGCCCGGTCGGCCAGAACCTCGGGAATGTCGGCGCCGTCCAGATGCCAGTTATCGGCGAAATCGGGCACAGCGAAGGTCTGACCGTGATAGCTCAACTCACCCTTGGCGCGGTGCCAGACGACGTCGTACTCGCTCGCCTTGCCGGCCATCACGACCTCAAGCCCCAGAAGCTCGGCGCGCGAAATCAGGCCGATCAACAGGCTCGGCTGGTCACCGTCGGGCAGGGTGTAGACGACGCCCTTGTCCGCCGCCAGCTTGGCCAGCCAGGAACCGCAGACCGACGCCATTTCCTTGGACGCCAGCACCACATGCTTGCCGGCCAGGATCGCCGCCTCGGACACCGCCGCCGCGGCCTCCGGCGCCCCAGTGGCTTCGACCACCAGATCGATGTCCGTATCGACCAGGAAAAGCCCGTCCGGCACCACGGCGACCTTGCCCGCCGCCATGGCGTCCCGTGCCGTGGCCGCGTCGCGGCAGATCTCGATGCCGTCACCGGCCACGCCGCAGCGCAGCAGTACGTTGACCGCCCGGTCCGGATCGATGTCCGCGACCGCGGGCACGTCGATGGCGGGATGACCCAAGGACTGGGTGATCAGGCTCGCGCCGAATTCCCCGGCACCGACCAGGCCGACGCGCACGGGCACGCCCGTGTCCTTGTAGATCTCGTTGAAATCGACCATCTATCCGGCCGCGATCAGAACGTGATGACCTGACGCACCGTATGCCCCTCGGCCAGATGATCGAAGGCGGCGTTGATGTCTTCCAGGGGAATTTTCTCGCAGATCAGCTTGTCCACCGGCAGGGCGCCACGCTTGTACATCTCGATGTAATGGGGGATGTCGCGCTCGGGAATGCAGCTGCCCAGGTAACTGCCCTTGATGGTGCGCTCCTCGGTCACCAGGTTGACGTGCTGCACGGTCATGTTGGTGGCGGGATGCGACAGGCCGCTGGACGTCGTCGTGCCGCCGCGCTTGGTGACCTTGTAGGCCAAATCCATGGCCTCGACCCGGCCGACGCATTCGAACATGTATTCCAACCCGCCGCCGGTGGCGTCCCGAACCTTTTCGACCACGTCGTTGTCAAGCGCGTTGAACACCGCGTCGCAGCCGAGCTTCTTGCCCCACTCCAGCTTGTCGTCCAGCGCGTCGATACCGACGATATGCCGCGCCCCCGCCATCTTGGCCCCCATGACGGCGGCCAGCCCCGTGCCGCCCAGGCCGACCACGCCGACGGACGCCCCCGCCGGCACCTTGGCCGTGTTCAGGACCGCCCCGACGCCGGTGATGACGGCGCAGGAAAAGGTGCAGGCGATGTCCAGCGGCAGGTCCTTGTCGATCTTCACGACCGAGGAGCGGTGTGCCACCACGTATTCGGAGAAACAGGAAACCCCCGCCTGATGGTACAGCTTCTTGCCGTCCTTATGCAGGCGCATGCCGCCGCCCATGAGGGTCCCGGCACCATTGGCCGCCGCCCCCTTCTCGCAGATCGACGGGCGGCCTTCCTTGCACGGCAGGCACTGGCCGCAGGACGGCAGGAAGGCGAACACCACATGGTCTCCCACTTCCAGGCCCTCGACGCCCGGCCCCACTTCCTGCACCACGCCCGACGCCTCATGCCCCAGTACCATGGGCAAAGGCCGTTCACGCACGCCCGCAACCACGGACAGGTCCGAATGACACACCCCGGCCGCCGCGACCTTGACCAGAACCTCGTTCGCCTGCGGCGGATCCAAGTCCACTTCCTCGATCTTCATGGGCAGAGAGGTCGCGTAGGGGCGCTTGGCACCCAGTTCGTAAACGACGGCGGCTTTGGTTTTCATTCTTGGGTGGGCTCCGAAGGACTTGAATTGCACAAATTATGAGGGCGGAACCTTATCCCCACCGCCCCGCCACGGCAAGACGGGGCCACGAGTCATCGGGTGCCAGCCCCCGCCAAACCGGCTATAACAGGGGCAATTCAAAACAAACGCATCCTTGGGAGTTGATCCATGTTGAAAACCACCGTCGCCGGAAGTTTGCCCAAACCCAGTTGGCTGGCCGAGCCCGAGAAGCTCTGGGCGCCCTGGAAGCTGGAGGGTGAGGAGTTGTGGCAGGGTCAATGCGACGCCGCCCTTATCTGGATCAAGACCCAGGAAGACTCCGGGATCGACATCGTTTCCGACGGCGAGCAGTTCCGAAAGCACTTCGTCCACGGCTTTCTGGAGTTCGTCGACGGCATCGACTGGGCCAAGATGACCACCATGGGCATCCGCGACAACCGCTATGACGCCGACGTGCCGACGGTGACAGCCAAGGTCAAGCGCCGCGAAAGCGCCCATTCCAAATCCACCGCGTTCTGCCGCGAACACGCCAAGGGCGGCCTGAAGATCACCATGCCCGGGCCGATGACCATCTGCGACACCATCGCCGACGAGGTCTATGGCAAGCGCGCCGACATGGCCATGGCCTTCGCGGAAATCCTCAACGAGGAGGCGCTGGAGCTTCAGGCGCTGGGCGTCGACGTCATCCAGTTCGACGAGCCGGCCTTCAACGTGTTTCTGGACGATGTGAAGGAATGGGGTGTGGCCTGCCTGAACCGGGCGTTCCAGGGCATCACCACCAAGAAGGCGGTGCATATCTGTTACGGCTACGGGATCGACGCCAACAACCAGTGGAAGGAAACGCTGGGCAGTGAGTGGCGCCAGTACGAAGAAACCTTCCCGGCCCTGAACGACAGCGTGGTCGATCAGGTGTCGCTCGAATGCGCGGGCTCCCACGTGCCCCATTCGCTGATGAGCCTGCTCAAGGACAAGGAAGTGATGGTCGGCTCCATCGACGTCGCCAACCTCAGCGTGGAAACGCCGGAACAGGTCGCCGAGGTCATCCGCTCCGCCATGCGCTATGTCGATGCAGAACGCATTTATCCCTGCACCAACTGCGGCCTCGCCCCCTTCCCCCGGCACGTGGCCGAGGGCAAGCTGAAGGCGCTGGCCGCCGGGGCCGCCATCGTGCGCAAGGAATTGGGCGCCGCCTGATCCTTGCGATAAACCCGGCACAAAACCTTTTCCCGCAAGCACCCTTGCCTTGCGGGCCGTTCACGCTTTAAACCAACGGTCCCGAATTCAGGATATCCAGCCGTTCCAGGGAGAGCCCCATGGCCAAAAAGTTCGACAAGTCCAAACTGCCCTCGCGCTACACCACCCAGGGCCCGTCCAGCGCGCCGCACCGGTCCTACTACTACGCCATGGGCATGACCGAGGAAGAGATCGACCAGCCCTTCGTCGGCGTCGCGACCTGCTGGAACGAGGCCGCGCCCTGCAACATCGCCCTGAGCCGTCAGGCCCAGGCCGTGAAGACCGGCGTCAAGGAAGCCCAGGGCACACCCCGCGAATTCACCACCATCACCGTGACCGACGGCATCGCCATGGGCCACCAGGGCATGAAATCGTCGCTGGCGTCGCGCGACGTGATCGCCGACTCGGTCGAACTGACCATGCGCGGCCATTGCTATGACGCCATGGTCTGCCTGGCCGGCTGCGACAAATCCCTGCCCGGCATGATGATGGTCATGCTGCGCCTCAACGTGCCCAGCGTGTTCATGTACGGCGGCTCCATCCTGCCCGGCAAGTTCAAGGGCAAGGACGTGACCGTGATCGACGTGTTCGAAGCCGTGGGCACCAATGCCTCGGGCGACATGTCGGACGAAGACCTGCACGAACTGGAATGCGTGGCCTGTCCGTCGGCCGGGTCCTGCGGCGGCCAGTTCACGGCCAACACCATGGCCTGCGTGTCGGAAGCCATCGGCCTGGCCCTGCCCGGGTCGGCCGGGGCACCCGCGCCCTATGAAACCCGCGACGAATACGCCGTGGCGTCGGGCAAGGCGGTCATGGACCTGATCGAAAAGAACCTGCGCCCGCGCGACATCGTGACCCGCAAGTCGTTCGAAAACGCGGCGCGCATCGTCGCGGCCTCCGGCGGGTCAACCAACGCCGGGCTGCACCTGCCCGCCATGGCCCATGAATGCGGCATCGATTTCACCCTGGAAGACGTCTGCGAGATCTTCAAAACCACGCCCTACATCGCCGACCTGAAGCCGGGCGGCAAATACGTGGCCAAGGACATGTTCGATATCGGCGGCGTGCCCGTGCTGATGAAGGCCCTGCTGGACGGCGGCTATCTGCATGGCGACTGCATGACCGTGACCGGCAAGACCATCGCGGAAAACCTCAAGGACGTCGTGTTCCCGACGGACCAGGACGTGATTTACCCCGTGTCCAACCCGATCACCCCGACGGGGGGTGTTGTCGGCCTCAAGGGCTCGCTTGCCCCCGACGGCGCCATCGTCAAGGTCGCCGGCCTGCACAGCCTGCAGTTCACGGGCACGGCCCGTTGCTTCGATTGCGAGGAAGACGCGCTTCAGGCCGTGCTCAAGCAGCAGGTCAAGGAAGGCGAGGTCGTCGTTATCCGCTACGAAGGGCCCAAGGGCGGCCCCGGCATGCGCGAAATGCTGTCCACCACCTCGGCGATCTACGGCCAGGGCCTGGGCGAAAAGGTTGCGCTGATCACCGACGGCCGGTTCTCCGGCGCCACGCGCGGCTTCTGCATCGGCCATGTCGGCCCGGAAGCGGCCGTGGGCGGCCCCATCGGCCTGCTGAAGGACGGCGACGTGATCAAGATCGACGCCGAAAAGGGCACCCTGGACGTTGATTTGTCCGAGGCCGAACTGGACGCCCGCCGCAAGGCCTGGACGCCGCGCAAACACGACTATCAGTCGGGGGTGCTTTGGAAGTATGCTCAGTTGGTGGGCCCCGCCTGCGACGGCGCCGTCACCCATCCGGGCGCCAAGGCGGAAACCCACGTATTCGCCGACATCTAAGCCCCGCGTCCAGACGGGGCCGGACGTCGGCCCGGGTGTGACAAAAACGGGATAACGGCCATGGCCGAAGACGCCTTCGCCTTGAACCGGCGCGAGCACGACCGAAAGTCCTCGGGCTTTCAGGCGCGTGTGACCGTCGGTGGCGCCTCCACCAAATGCCTGATCGAGGACATCTCCCCCGGCGGAGCGCAGATCATCGCCTCCCTGGACCTGTCCAAGGGCCGCCATCTGACCCTCGACCTGGGGGCGTTCGGCGACGTCAGCGCGACCGTCGCCTGGTGCCGCAAGGGGCGGCTCGGCATCAAGTTCGAAGCCGATCCCGAGGTTCTGGCCGAACTGGTCATGTCCCTCGCCATGCAGGCCTGACCCGGGCACCTGACCGGTGGCGTCCTCCCTCGATCTTCCCTTCGTGCGCGCCCAGTTCCCGGATGCCTGCTTCAACGACGGCTGGGCGTTCTTTGAAAACGCCGGCGGCTCCTACGTGCCCAATGCGGTGATCGACCGCATGACGGCCTATATGCGGGATTCCCAGGTTCAGCCCCTCGCCCCCTATCCAAAATCGCAACTGGCGGCGGCGCGCATGGCCGACGGCCACGCCCGCATGGCGGAGATGATCGGGGCAAGTGCCGACGAGGTGGTGATCGGCCCCTCCACCTCGATGAACGTCTACGTCCTGGCGCAGGCGCTCCGGCCGCTGTGGCAGGCGGGGGACGAGGTCATCGTCGCCGTGCTCAACCACGAGGCCAATTCCTCGCCCTGGCGCAGGCTTGCCGACTTCGGGATCGTCGTGAAGGAATGGCCCGTCGATGCGGAAACAGGGGCGCTGCGCACCGATCTACTAGAAGACCTGCTCACGGACCGCACGCGGCTGGTCGCCTTCCCCCATGTTTCCAACATCACCGGCGACATCAACGACGTTCCGGCGATCACCAAACAGGTTCACGCGGCGGGCGCCATGGTCTGCGTCGACGCCGTCGCCTACGCCCCCCACCGGGCCGTGGACGTGAAGGCCTGGGACGTCGATTTCTACCTCTACAGCTTCTACAAGATCATGGGCCCGCACATCGGCATGCTCTACGGCAAGCGCGAACGGCTTTTGGAAGCCCGCGGCCAGGGCCACCTGTTCTTCGCCGAGGACGACATCCAGCACAAGCTGAACCCGGCCGGCCCGAACCATGAGACCATCGCGGCGCTTGCCGGCATCGCGGATTATGTCGAAGCCCTCTGCGCCCATCATTTCGATCAACCCGCCAACACACTCCACGCCCGCACGGCCCAGGTGTTCGGCCTGATCGCGGCCCATGAGCAGCGGCTTGCCGAACGGTTCCTGGATGTCGCCCTCAACACGCCGGGCCTGCGCCTCCTGGGCTGCCACACGGCCCACGACCGCGCGCCGACGTTCTCGTTCACGATCAGGGGCAAGTCATCGGCAGAGGTCGTCCAGGCCCTAACGGCGCAACAGATCGCCTGCTGGAACGGCGATTTCTACGCGCCGAGGCTGCTCGAAGCCGTCGGCATCACCGACACCACCGACGGCGTCGTCCGCACGTCCATGGCGCATTACAATACGGTGGAAGAGGTGGAGCGGTTGGTGGGTGTATTGGGTACAAAATTGCTCTAATGCAACAAAGGCGTCCAGCAAAACGCCTTATTTTCACGTGCACACGAGCCGACAGCATGTAATTTGGTCAGATCATCTTTTTTATTGTTAAATTGGCGTATAGATCGCCTATTTACAGAAATTGTAGATGGGGCTCCATGAGCAAGGAAATCATAGAAAGCGCAAAAGCAATCCAAGAGGCATCTAAGGCTGCCTCCGAAGTTGCCAATGCAACCACCCGTGCAATCAAAGCCGCCCAGGATGCTGGAGGATTTTTAGCTAACGTATTCGGCACTGTGCCTGAAGATGCCGTAGGGCTATTGGGAGGAGACTGGCTAAAAATAAAGCGCAAAGAGCGAATTGCAATTATGGTCGAAGGCACGATTAAACGTTTAAACGAAAGAGGTGTGGATCAGACAAGTTTGCGCCAGATATCTATGGCATTTGGCGTGCCGCTTCTTCAACACGCATCATTAGAAGAAGATGAACTTTTGTCCGCAATGTGGGCAAATTTGTTGGCAAATGCAGTTGACCCTTCTTCAAATATTGAACCGAATAAGAATTATGTAAACTTACTCAATCAGTTGAGTCCCGCAGAAGCCGTACTTTTAAATTTACTCGGGACGTTAGAAAGACCGGACATAGACATCTCGACACGAAATACACTTTTTGAAGAACAATCCAACAATTTCTGGGAGCCTTTATCAGAAGAATCTAAAATTTTATCAATTCAAAACCTGTTCCGACTGAGGTTGGCAGGAGCTTGGCCGGAGATCGCAGATGAATACCACGTATTCAGTGATAATCGAACTGGCGAGGACGCTTGGGAACGTAGAGGCACCGTCCGCGGCGCAGAAATAGATATCGATCCCGATGAATTCTCTAAAATGGTCAGGCAACTCAGTAACAGTTTGATGGTTTTGACAGGCTACCGTGAGCCAAGCATTTTTGAAGAACGCACAGGGAGCAAGAATATAAGAAAATACAATCTAAAAAAGGCTCCAGAATTTTCATTGCATATAACAGTTTTGGGCGAAAATCTTTTACGTGCCTGTCAAGCAACGCGCCCAATCAGTTCTCCATAAATCTACCCCCCCAATCACACCGACTGTCTGTTCAATGTTTCAGAAATTTGCGTTATGACTCCCCCTAATTTGCCCCGCTCGGCATCGGCGGTGATTTCATCTGCGCCGCGTGCAGCACGTCGACCTCGCCCCGCACCTTCTTCAGCTTCTTCTCCAGCATCTTTTCCTCTTTCTCGAGCGCCCGCTCCAGGCCCTTGATCCGCTTGTTGAGGGCCTCGATGTTGGCGAGGCGTTCGATGCGGAGTTGGGCGTCCTTCTTGCGCCGCCATTTTCGGAAGCGCCATTCGCCGGCGCAAATCAGCAGCAAGATGCCCGCCCCGGCGCAGACCAAGGCCCCTGCCAGATAAGCCGTCTTGTGCAGGCTCACGGCCGTGCCCCAGAAGCCGATGGTGGTGAGGCAGGCCGCCGTCATGAACAACAGGCGCCGGGTCACCGGGTCGTCCTTCTGGACCTCGTTCTGGGCGGCGGCGACGGCGATGGCGATTTCCGTCTTGGCCATGGCCTGCCACTGCTTGAAGGACATGCCCTCGCCCACGCTGCGGCCTTCGCGGATGAACTGCTCCAGCCGCATCATGATGTATTCCGCGCGCTGTTCCGGCGTCGGATTAAGGGGCAGTTCGGGGGCCTGAAACTCGGTCATCGTCATACGTCTCCGACGATCAGCCTATTTCAGCGGGCTTAACAGGCGGTTACCGCCGACACCGCGGGGGCGTCGGCGGCATTGGAGTGCCGTCTATTCGGCGGCTTTGCCGACCTGATGCATGTAGACATCCTGCTGCGGGAACGGAATGGTGAAACCGGCGTCTTCCAGGCCCAGCTTCACGGTCTTGCGCAGGTCGAACAGGGTCGGCCAATAGTCGCCGATGTTGACCCAGGCCCGCAGGTTGATGTCGATGGAACTGGCCGCCATGGCCCAGGTCATGACCTCGGGCGCCGGGTCCTTCAAAATGCGCGGATCGGCGTCGAGCATGCCCTTCAGCACCTCCATGGCCTTGGGCAGGTCATCGCCGTAGGAGATCGAGGCGACAAGGTCGATGCGGCGCGTCGGGTTGCGCGAGAAGTTGGTGATCGAGGCCCCCCAGATCGAGGAATTCGGCACCGACTTGAAGATACCGTCGGGCGTCCGCAGTTCCGTGGTGAACAGGCTGATTTCCACCACCGTTCCTGACTGGCCGCCAGCGTCGATGAAATCGCCCGTCTTGAACGGGCGCAGCACCAACAGCATGACCCCCGCCGCGACATTCTGCATGGTGCCCTGCAAGGCCAGACCGATGGCCAGGCCGGCGGCGCCCAGAATGGCGATAAGCGAGGTCGTCTGCACCCCGAACTGGTTGAGCACCGCGACCAGGACGAAGATCTTGACGACATAGCCAACGACGGACGACAGGAACGGCGTCAGCGTGTCGTCGATGGATTTGACGCGGTTGAGGGCCTTGGTCACCGTCCGCTTGGCCCAGCCGGCGATCCACCAGCCGACGATCAGGATGACGATGGCGCCGATCACGCTCATACCGTATTCCGTGCCGACGTCGGCGGCAGTCTGCATGATCGTCTCGATCGCCTTCTGGGCATTGGCGATCTGTTGTTCTGCTTTATCCATGTTCGGCCTCTATCCTTGCGCTACGCCCCGCCCCCCCGGGAATGGAACGCCGATTATGTCGATGTGGGGGGCGGCTCACAAGACCCGCGTGTGGTTGGATAAAAACCTTCAACCCCGGCCCATTTCCGTATCCGCAAACGTAAAAGCCCCGCCGGTTTCAAGGGCGGGGCTTTCCGTTTCAGTTTCGGGATCGGCGTCGCACCCGATCCCACCCGATGATCACCGGGTAAATGGGGTTTGGGTCGATATGTCGGGGAACTGCATCGGTGGTTCCAACTTTGTAACCTCCTTCATCTGCCTACGAAGAAGGCTAGCGCCCCCCGCCCCGGTCATACCAGCCCCTGAAAGTTCCTATTCCGGGCGCATATTAGGAGAAAAGGATCAATATCCACGCGGCTGTCGGAGAAACAGCCGCGCAGTGGGATATTGCCGACAAAAGGCCAAGCGAAGCCTAGGGGGCAGAAGTGGGTCAGGCCACCGCCGCCAGGCGCTTCAAGGCCTCGTCAAGCCGCGCGCGGGTGGCCTGGGCCTCGCCCAGCTTCTCGCGCTCACCATCGACCACCTCGGCCGGGGCGTTGGCGACGAATTTGGCGTTGCCCAGCTTCTTCTCGAAACGGTCGATTTCCGCGTCCTGCTTGGAAATTTCCTTCAACAGCCGCGCTTTTTCCGCATCCAGATCGATGGCGTCGGCGATCGGCAGGATGATCATGGCGCCGTCGAGCACGTCCTGCACGGCGCCCTTGGGCACCTCGCCGGTCAGCACGCCCGCGTCGGACAGGCCCGCCAGGCGCAGGATCAAATCGCGATGGGTCGACAGCGCCGCCTGGGCCGCATCGTCCCCGTCTTTCAGCAGCATGGGGATTTTCGCCTTGGGCGGCACGTTCATTTCCGAGCGCACGGCGCGGATCTGCGAGATCAGGCGCACCACCCAATCCATTTCCGCGTTGACGGCGGCATCGACCAGGGCCGCGTCATACACGGGCCAGGGCGTGGTGATCAGCGGCTGGGCGCGTTCGGCCCGGGTCTGCCAGAGTTCCTCGGTGATGAACGGCACGATGGGATGCAGCAGGGTGATGATCTGATCCAGCACCCAGGCCGTGGTCGCCCGGGTTTCGGCCTTGGCGGTTTCGTCCGTGCCCATGAACACGGGTTTGGCGAATTCCAGGTACCAATCGCAGAAGGTGTTCCAGGTAAAGGCGTAGAGGGCACCCGCCGCATCGTTGAAGCGATAGGCGTCGAGCGCCGTGGTCATGGCCTTTTCGGCCTCGGAAACCTTGCCGACGATCCAGCGATTCAGGGTAGAGTTAACTGAATTCGGATTAAAATTAGGATCGACGCGGCATTCGTTCATGTCGCAGAACCGGGCCGCGTTCCAGATCTTGGTGCAGAAGTTGCGATACCCCTCGACCCGGCTTTCCGACATCTTCACATCGCGGCCCTGGGCGGCGAAGGCCGTCAGGGTAAAGCGCAGCGCATCGGCGCCGAACTTGTTAATGAGGTCGAGCGGGTCGATGACGTTGCCCTTGGACTTGGACATCTTCTGGCCCTTCTCATCCCGCACCAAGGCGTGGATATAGACCGTGTGGAACGGCACCTCGTCCATGAAGTGCAGGCCCATCATCATCATCCGGGCGACCCAGAAGAAGATGATGTCGAAACCGGTGACCAGCACGTCCGTGGGATAATGGCGCGCCAGTTCCGGCGTCTCGTCCGGCCAGCCCAGGGTCGAGAACGGCCAGAGCGCCGAGGAGAACCAGGTGTCCAGCACGTCCGGGTCGCGGGTCAGCTCCACCGTCTTGCCGTAATGGGCGTCGGCGGCGGCCTGGGCGGCCTCTTCGCTCATCTCCACGAAGACGGCGCCGTCGGGGCCGAACCAGGCCGGGATCTGATGCCCCCACCACAGTTGGCGCGACACGCACCATGGCTGGATGTTGCGCATCCATTCGAAATAGGTGTTTTCCCAGGTCTTGGGCACGAACTGGGTCTTACCGCTCTCCACCGCTTCGATGGCGGGCTTGGCCAGGGTCTTGGCATCGACGAACCATTGATCCATCAGCCAGGGTTCGACCACCACGCCGGACCGGTCGCCGTGGGGCACGGTCATGTCGTTGTCCTCGACCCGGTCGAGCAGGCCCAGGCCTTCCATCTCCGCCAGGATGGCGTCGCGTGCCTTGAAACGCTCCATGCCCTGGTACTTTTCGGGCACGTTTTCATTCAGATGAGCGTCGGCGTCGAGGATGTTGATGATGTCGAGCCCGGCCCGCTTGCCGACCTCGAAGTCGTTGAAATCATGACCCGGGGTGATCTTCACCGCCCCCGATCCCTTTTCCGGATCGGCGTAATGGTCGGCGACGATGGGGATCAGGCGGCCGGTGATCGGCAGCACCACGTTCTTGCCCACCAGGTCCGTATAGCGCTCGTCGTCCGGATGCACGGCGACGCCGGTGTCGCCCAGCATGGTTTCCGGGCGGGTCGTGCCGACGGTGATGAACTGCCCGTCCTGGCCCTCGATGGGATACTTGAAGTACCACATCTTGCCCTTGGTCTCGCGCTGTTCGACCTCCAGGTCGGAGATCGCCGTGTGCAGCTTGGGGTCCCAGTTGACCAGCCGCTTGTCACGGTAGATCAGGCCCTGCTTGTGCAGTTCCACGAACACCTTGACCACGGCCTTGGACAGGCCCTCGTCCATGGTGAAGCGTTCCCGCGACCAGTCACAGGACGCACCCAGGCGGCGCAGCTGTTTGGTGATGGTGCCGCCGGATTCCGCTTTCCAGTCCCACACCCGCTCAACGAACTTGTCGCGGCCCAGGTCCGTGCGCTTCACGCCCTCGGCCTCCAGCATGCGTTCAACCACCATCTGCGTGGCGATGCCGGCATGGTCCGTGCCCGGCTGCCACAGAGCCTGATCGCCCTTCATGCGGTGGTAACGGATCAGGATGTCCTGCAGCGTATTGTTGAGGGCATGGCCCATATGCAGGCTGCCGGTCACGTTGGGTGGCGGAATGACGATGGTATAAGGCTGGCCGTTGCCGCCCGCTTCAGGCACCTGGGCAGGCGCGAAGGCGCCGCTTTGTTCCCATTCCTCGTATCGGCGGGTTTCCACCTCTTCGGGGTGGTAGGTCTTGTCCAGTTCGGCCATGGGAACAGATCCTCGGAACGGCTAAAGTCAATCGGTGGGGATTGGCGGGTATACAACGAAAAACCCCGGGGAACAAAGCCCCCCGGGGTTATCATTGTAATTCTTTTTCAGGCAGGACGCCGAGGCGGGATCAGCCCCAGTTATCAAGCCCTTCCGCCCGGTTGACCATGGTGTCGATTTCCTTCTTCACCAGGCGTTCAATCAGGTAGGGCAGGTTGCGGTCCAGCCATTCGCGCAGGATCGGCTTCAGCATTTCACGCACGATGCCTTCCAGCGACGCATCGCCCGAGGACATGACCGGCAGGTCGCGGCGGTCGAGGATCGCCCGGGCCAGTTCGGCCAGGACGTCCGAGCCGTGCAGCGAGGTCGGCCGCGACATGATGGCGTCGGGGGCAACCATATCCGGGGTCAATTCCATGATGTCCGCCATCGGTTCCGGCTCCGGCATGGGGGGCGGCGGCGGGGGCGGAGGCGGCGCAGCGGCGGCCACGGGCTCCGGCTCCGGCTCGAACAGATCTTCCGGCTCAGGCATGGGCTCCGGCTCGGGTTCCGGCTCGTCCATGTCGGTCATTTCGATGTCGGGTTCCGGTTCGGGCTCCGGTTCCGGCTCGGGCTCCGGTTCGGGCGCAGGTGCCGGTTCAGGCTCGGGTTCCGGCGCGGCAGCCTGTTCGGCCGGCGCATCGCCTCCCTCTTCATCCTCTTCCTCCGCCAAAATCTTGCGGATGGAAGAAAGGATGTCTTCCATCGAAGGTTCGCCGCCTTCAGCAGCTTCGGCTTCTTCGCTCATAATCCCGCATGCCCATCAATTCTTGTCGCGGTCCCCGGCTCCCCACTCCCACGCAGGTCCGAGTCACGCCACTTTTCCCAAGATACACCAGCCATTAACTCACGATGATCGTTAATAATTGGTATATCACAGGAATTAATTGTCGGGCGCCGTCATGGGCGCCGCTAGGTTCAGCGACGGCAAGGGGCGAGAGCCGCCCTACTTGCCTTCTTCGCTGCTCGACCCGCCGACCCACTTGCCGCGCACTTCGTCGTAATGCATGCGCGGATCGTAAACATCGACGGCCAGTTTCAGGTCCGTGGCGGTCATCCGGCCAATGGCGGCCGACAGCTCGAACGCGGCGATCCGCTCGTCCCGCTGGGCCTCCGTATGACCGACGCGAGAATCCAGAAGTTCCTGTTCCGCGTCCAAAACATCCAGAACCGTGCGCGATCCAACGGCGGCTTCGCGCTCGACCCCGTCCAGGGCGACCACGTTGGCCTCGATCTGGGCGCTGAACGACACCACGCGGGCGCGGGCCGTCTGCAGGTTCTCCCAGGCGCTGGTCGCGTCCTCGATGGCGTCGCGGCGGGCCTGGTCGATGTTGCGGGTCAGTTCGGCAAGGCTTTGCTTGGCCTCACGCAGGCGCGAATAGACGCTGCCCTGCTGATAGATCGGAATGGTCAGGTTGACCCGAACCTCGGCCGAATCGATGCGACCCGTATCGCCAGAGGATTCATAGGATCGGTCGGCACTGGCGGTGACATCGACCTCGGGCAGCAACTCACCCTTGACCTCACGCACCGTATTCATCCCCGCCTTGCGGTCAAATTCGGCCGCGATAACGTTGGGGTTGGTGGTCGCCGCCATCTTGATGGCATCATGCCGATCCTTCGGCAGCCCCCCGGGCTCGCCCGGAAGTTCCAAATTCTTCGGCGCCGGCAAACCGACCACGTTTTCGTATGTGGCGCGGGAGTTTTCCAGATTGGCTTCGGCCCGGATGCGGTCGGCCGTGGCGCCGGCCAGGCGGGCTTCGGCCTGGTGCACGTCGGTGCGCGTGATCTCGCCGACCTCAAACCGGTCCTTGGTCGCTTCAAGCTGACGCTTGAGCACCTTTTCGTTGTTGATGTTGAGCGCCAGCACGGCCTCGTCGCGGAACACGTTCAGATAGGCCGTCGCGGCGGCCAGCAGAATGTCCTGTTCCGTGTCGATCAGACGCGCGCGCTCGGCACGAACGGCGTTTTCCGCCCCTTCCGTCGCCGCCAGCGTACGCCCACCACGGTACAGCGGTTGGGTGATCGACAGGCCGACGGTTGCAGGATTGCGGTTCTGCGTGCGGTCCGTCGTGCGCAGGGTCGAACGGTTGCGCTCGTATCCGGCATCACCAGTGATGGCGACCGACGGCCGCCAATTGGACAGCGCCTGGGGCACCTGTTCGTCCGTGGCGCGCAAACGCGCCCGGCGGGCCGCCAGGGTCGGGTTATTGGAATAGGCGGCAATCAGCGCCTCAGCCAGGGTTTGCGCCTGGGCCGGCGCCGGCGCGAGAGCAAGCGCACCCGCAAGCCCCGCGGCAACGACGGCAGCGCGGGAAATTCCGGGAACATACTGAAACGGAGAGAGGATTCGCGTGATCAAGGCCGTTACTCGCCTGTGGTTGTGTCGGACTAACATACTACCTGCATTCGCCGCGTCCAGATTTCAACAAAATACGTGCAAAAATACAGATAATTCAAAAACTTGCATATACAACATCTGATCGCCTCGCGGACCCGACCAGCATCGGATTCGGCTGCATCAGAAGGTAAAGGCTTCCTCCAACTCGAACCCCGGGAGGTCCGGTGTTCCCGCGTCGAACAGATCGCGGTGAGAGATATGGCCACCGAAACGCGCCGCCAGGACCGCGCTGCCGACGGCGGAGCCACGCTTCGAGCAGACCGCCACGAGACGGCCGCCCTCGGCCAACTGCTTTTCGATTTTTTCCGGCACGCTGGGCACGGCGCCGTCAAAAAAGATGACGTCATACGGGGCCTGTTTCGGATAGCCGTTGGCCATCTTGCCGTCGATCACCGCAACCGTGTCGATGCCGAGTTCGGCCAGGGTTTCCTGGGCCTGCTTGGCCATCGCCTTGTCGCTTTCGACAACCACCACCGTATTCGCCAGCTTGGACAGCAAGGCCGGCGAATAGCCGGTGCCGCAGCCGATGCACAATACCACATCGTCGGCGCCGATACGTGCGGTCTGCAGCAGACGCGCGGTGATCATCGGCTCCATCAGGTAACGCCCGCCGCCCACGGCAAGGGCCTCGTCGACATAAGCGATGGATCGCTTGGTTTCGGGCACGAATGCTTCACGCGGCGTTTCCGCCATGGCGGCAATGACACGTTCGTCCGTGACCCGGTTGGGCAGGACCTGACAATCGATCATGTTTCGGCGCGCGGCTGCGAAATCCATGTCGCCGGTTCTCCTTCGCGTTGGAACGGACCGCTTGGGGCCCGATTTGGCTGAATTCTGTATAGTCCCAGCCGTCGGCGAACACAATGGCGGCGCGCATTTCAGCGCCCTTTTCCAGGCCATTCCAGGCCCTTAAAAATTCGCCGGAACAGTTGCTTGACCACCGGGGGGTCAGTATGTAATGTCCCGCCCTCTGTGGGCCGAAGCCGGTCAGCCTGGCCCTTGGAAGGGACTCCCGCAATGGGGTCGTTTCCTGGGGGATTAAGCCCCGGCACAGTTTGGTGCCATCTGGGGCGCGGTGGCGGAGTGGCTACGCAGCGGCCTGCAAAGCCGTGTACACCGGTTCGATTCCGGTCCGCGCCTCCACGCCTGATCCGGCGTAGCTCAGTTGGTAGAGCAGTCGGCTGTTAACCGACTTGTCGCAAGTTCGAGTCTTGCCGCCGGAGCCAATTAAAAGGGCCAGTCCTGAGACCAGGACTGGCCCTTTTTCATTGCCACGCCCGCCTGGGATCAATCGGCGAACGTCAGGCACAGCGCCGTTACGTCGTCGGCGCAGGGCCCGGAATGGTTTTCGATCAAGGCCGCCAGCGCCTGTGCTGCGCCGCCGTCATGATCCGTTAGGCGCCGGATGAGCCGCTCGAAGGCATGGGCGCCGGGGGCGTCACCGTCCATCAGGCTAAACATGCCGTCCGTGAACAGGACAAGGGCCCCGCCCCGGGGAATGTCCTAGCGCCGTAATTCGTAGGGAAAGGCGCCGCTGGTGCCGACAGGAAGGCCCTTGCCCAGGCCGGGCGCAGGATCGCCGCCGTCAGCAGGAAACGCGACAGGATGGGGCACCCCGGCGGCCGCATAGTCGAAGCGCCGGGCCGCGATATCGACGACGCCGTACAGCATGGCGGCATATTCGCCCGTCGGCAGAGCCTGTTTCAGGATTTCGTCGAGCCTGCGAAGCACAGTATCAGGCTGACCGTCACATGCCGCCACAAGCGCCTGCAGACGAATCGCATTAACGCCTGCGACGGGGCCATGCCCGGTCATGTCCGCGATGAACAGGGCGAGGCGCCCATCGGCCAGCATCCGCCCGCCCCAGATGTCCCCGTTGACGCCGCTGCAGGCGGTCGACCAGACCGCGAAACGCACACCGGCCCCACCGCCAAGCACCGCGGGATCGGGCAACAGGGATTTCTGGTAGCGGGACAAAGCCGGGGACAGGCGAACACCCGCGTCGCTGCCGATCTCCATACTGGCAGGCAGGATGACCGCCCGCGCCGCGGCTTCGACCAGATCAGGGTCCTCCGGCAGGGTGAGCGGCGGTGTGTCGACATCGCCATGGTGGAGGGTGACCGCCCCTGCCCCGGACGCCGAGATCGTCAATGTCGCCTCAGGCAGCGTGGCGGCGCCGTCATTTGTCACCACGCGCCAATCCCCGACTGCGCGCAATCTGTCTGCGACCCCGTCCGGCACCGGTCCCACCACCGCGATGGCAGGCCGCGGCGCGGCGGTTCCGGTCACCCCCGGCGCCGGCTTGTTCCGCACCATCACCTCGACGATATTTCCGGCCCCCATATAGGCCATCGCTTCGAACGCCATTTTCCGGGCCATCGCGATGCCGCGACCATGGGTATCGAACGCCCGCTCCAGGGTCAGGTCGACATAGGAATGCCAATCGAACCCCTTGCCTTCATCGGTGATTCGGAAACGTGTCTGCGTGGTGGTTCGGGTCACCTCCACCGTAACCCGCCGGTCCTTGTAGGGGGCTTCGCGCAGGCGTGCGTCGATGACCGCATCCCAACGCCCCTCGGCCATCAGGGACGATTTGTTTTTGTAATCCAATTCAAGATTGCCGTGCTCGACCGCGTTTATCATCAGTTCCGACAACCCCATGGCGACGGCTGGTGGGCGCTCGAAACCGCCGGCCAATAGAACGGCCAGGGAATCGGCTTCCTTGGGCGTCATGAAGACAAAGCGGCCTTCGGCCAGCAACCTGATCGCGCCGGATCGTTTGGCCAGTTCCTGTTGCAGGCGCTGTTGGCGGGCAAAATTGTCGGCCGCCCCACGCACGACGGAAACCAAAACGTCAACGTCATAGGGTTTAGTCAGGTAGTAATAGACCCCCGCCTCGATGCCATCGACGATTTCGGCCTCAAGGTCCATGGCCGTCTGCATGATCACCGGAATGGCCTTCAGATCCGGATCGCCCTTGATCTTGGAGAGCACTTCCATGCCATCCATTTCAGGCATTTTCCGGTCAAGGAGAATGGCGTCGTACTGCGCTTCGCCGCCGGACAGCATGGCCCAGGCCTCGGCGCCGTCAGCGGCCTCGTCGATCACGAAGCCCTCGGGCTCCAGACAATACCTCAGGGTCTGACGATTGAAGTCCTCGTCATCGACGATCAGAACCCGGACATTCGGCATGCCGGTTTCCCCGCTGAATCAATATGGATCAGGGCTTGAACGTGAACAGGGTATCGAAACAGGCAAGGTCGAGGACTTCCTTGACGCTGCCGGTCATGCCGGAAAGCGTGATTGTCCGGCCTTTTTCCTGGGCCGCTTCGCGCAGGATCAAAAGGACACCCAACCCCGCCGAATCAATGTATTCGACGGCGGAAAGATCGACGATGATTTCAGGCAGATTGCCACGCATCAAAGCAAGCGCCAGGCCGGAAACCTCACCCCGGTCGGAAAAGGTCATCTGCCCGGAAATCCGGGCCGTGACCGTGTTTCCCTTCTCCGCAACTTGATATTTCACCCTCAAGCCTCCTTCGATCGGGATCCTCCACCCTCGGACACCAGTTTACACACACCCGGGCGCCGAAATCAGCAGATTCTCCCGCCACCCAAGCGGGCCCGACCATCACGCCATGCCCAGCATCGCCCGCGTCTCGGCCGGGGTCGCCGGTTCGCGGCCGAACGTCTCGGCCATCTGCGCGACGCGCCGGACCAGATCGGCGTTTGTCGGGGCACCCAGTTCCGGATAGGGATAATCACCAAGACCAATCGCCACATGCCCGCCCATTTCCAGCGCCAGTGCCGCCGGACCGAACAGGTTTCCGACCTTGTTGTTGACCGACCATTCGAACTTGACGCCCTGTGGCAGAAATTCCAGATGCGCCATCAGGCCCTTGATGGTCCCCGGGTGGCCGCCGAGGTAGCCCGAGTCCGACAACGCGAACAGCAGATAGGCCGGCTGATCGATCAGTTGCATTTCCAGGAATGCCTCGAACATGCGCGTGAACGGCACGGTCCAGGAAACGATCACCGGCTTGACCCCGATTTCGCGCATGCGGTTGGCGAAATAGGCACAGGTCTTGGGCGTGTTCACATAGGCCAATTCGTCCGTCTTCATGCGCTTGGCCGCCCGGTCGTAGACATCGACGTTGGTGGAGCCAATATCGATGGGCGCGAAATCGGGCTTTAGCGCCGGGTCTTCCGACGCCCTGACGATGTGCTGCAAGCGGGCCTCGTCCGAGGATTTCAGCGTTACCTGGCCCAGGGTCGGATGGATCATGATGTCGCTGGCGGCGCGGATTTTACGGATCGTCTCGAAGTAGACGTCGGGATCGTGGTTGGGCGATCCGTCGGCGTTGCGGGCATGATAGTGGCAGATCGACGCCCCCGCCTCGCGGCAGGCGGCCGCCGCCTCGGCGATCTCGTCGGGCGTGAACGGCACGTTCGGATTGACGTCGCGCGCCATGTATTCGTTGACGCGAACCTCGATGATCACCTTCTTGCCGAAGCCCGGCACGGTGGACTGAAATTTCATGGCCTGGATGTTCCCTGCGATACCAAGCCCCCCTCGGGGTCGTTGGTAGCCCCGGACCGAGACCGCGTCAATTCATCCGCTCCGGAATCCTGGACGGGCACGTATTGCGGTACTATCTCAAACAGGGCGGCACCGGCCGGTGCCGCATTATTCGGAGGATTCGCCGCTTGCGGCCCTGTTTGGCGCTTTTGCCCCTTGCCCTGACGGTCTTTACAGCCGTGTCTTGGACGCCCGCACAGGCCGCCGACTGCCGCCTGCCCGGGGTTGAGACCACCACCCGGCTGACGGAAAAGCGCGGCAGCATCCGGTTTTCCAACGGCTTTTCCGGCAAGCAGCTTGAGGCCAAGCGTCGCCGCGCGGGCGGTGCCGCGGCCCAGGCCGACTGGCACCCGGTCGGGCTGATGGGCCGGGATTTGAAATGGGAATTCCGCGTCAAGGTGCAGGGCCAGCGATTGAAGAGGGGGTTTTGCGTCGGCCTGAAGGACGCGGAATTGACCATCGGCTATGACCGCATCGACGTCTATGTCGACCGCCGCTACCGCCCCGGCACCTGCCAGTACGATGTGATTCTGGAGCACGAAAACCAACACGTGCGCAACTTCAGGGACACCCTGGCGAGCTATATTCCGGACATCCGCGCCCGCTTGGCCGACGAAGCCGCCGCCGCCCCACCGCAGGTCACAGGATCCATGAACTCCGGCGCCCGGTATTTCGTCAATCTGCTGCGGGACCGCCTGACGCCCCTGATCGAGCGCATGCAGCGGGACATGGCCGCCGCCGATGCGCGGCTGGACACCGCCGACAGTTACCGCGCGACCCAGGCCCGCTGCGACGGCTGGTGACCCGCCCCGGCAAGCTTAGAGAGACCTGCCCTTCTTGATTGCATCCGCACCGAACTTGCCGCGCACGCGGTCCATGGCTTCCTCGACCTTGCGCGGGCGGTCGCTTGAAGCGGCCAGCAGGTCGCCCGTTTCCGGCTGGCCGGCGCCCAGGGGTTCGATCATCTGCACGCCGGTCCCGATCAGGCGGAACCGCGTCCCATCGGTCTCTTTCTCAAGCAACGGCAGGGCCGCACGGTAGATGGCTTCGGCCAGTTGGGTCGGGCGGTCCAGTCGGCGCGAGCGCGTCAGCTGCCTGAACTTATCCGTCTTCAGCTTGAGCACCACGGTCCCGCCGGTCAGGCCCTTGCGCTTAAGCCGGGCCGAAACCTTTTCCGACAACCGCCAGAGCACCGCCTTCAGGGCGTCCAGGTCGCCGATGTCGTCCTCGAAGGTGGTTTCGGCGGACACACTTTTGGCTGCCCCGCCGGGCGTGACTTGGCGGTCGTCCTGGCCCCGCGCGAAATTATAAAGCCGGCTGCCCATCGCGCCGTAGCGCACCATCAGATCCCGTTCGTCAAAGCGCAGCAGATCGCCGATGCGGCCCACGCCGTCCTTTTCCAGGCGCCCACGCAAGCTGGCCCCCACCCCCCAGATCAGGCCTACCGGCCTGTCTTTCAGGAAATCCGCCGCGTCGGCACGGCCGATGGCGGCAAATCCGCGCGGCTTGTCCAGGTCCGACGCGACCTTGGCCAGGAACTTGTTATAGCTGAGACCGATGGAGGCGGTGACGCCGACCTCGTCCTCGATTCGTTTGACCAAGCGCACCAAGGTCACCGCCGGCGGCCCCTTGTGCAGGGCCTGGGTCCCGGCAAGGTCGAGAAAGGCCTCGTCGATGCTGATCGGCTCCACCAGCGGTGTCAGGTCCTGCATCATGGCGCGGATCTGATGGCCGACGCGTTGGTACTTTTCCATGTCCGGGCGAATGACCACGGCCTTGGGACAACGCTTCAGCGCCTGGAACATGGGCATGGCCGAGCGCACACCGGAGATTCGCGCGATATAGCAGCAGGCCGCAACGACACCGCGCCGGCCACCGCCGACGATCACCGGCTGCCCAGCGATGGCCGGATTGTCGCGCTTTTCCACGCTGGCGTAAAAGGCATCGCAATCGATATGGGCCAAGGTCAGGGAGGCAAGCTCGGGATGACCGAAGGTGCGCCGGCCGCCGCATTGCGGACAGCGCCCGGCCGAAGCCCCCGACGGGGCCTCCCACAGGGTCGCGCAATCCCGGCACACGGCAGTCATCATCCGGCGGCATCCCGGCATAAGCAATTGAACGACAAGCAATCTTGACGCCCGCCCCTGAAGGGCGCGACTATGTTACGAGCAGTCACGACGATGTTCCATCCGCATGCTAAGATGGCGGTCGGAAGATGCTCAAAAAGTACCGCCACAGGCGGAAAGGTGTTCGAGGATGAGTGATCCGGTCTCACCCGCCACAGAGTTGAATGACTTGCGGGATGCACAGCTTGAGATTCGGCAACTGAAAGAAACCGTCGCCGCGCTCCGCGAGGAACTTGAAAACAAGGTCTTCGACATGCAGCGCGTCGAGCAGGAAGCGCGCGCCGAGGGCATCGACGAGATTAAGCAGCTGAAGGACACGGCCGCCGCCCTGCGAGAAGAAATGGAACAACTGAACTTCGCCCGCCAAAAGGAAGTTCAGGAAGAACGCGCCGCCGGCAACGACGAAATCACTCAGCTCAAGAACACCATTCAGGCGCTGCGCGACGAGATGGAAACACTCAAGCTTGAAAAGGAACGGGAGCTGAACGAAGCAGTCTCCGCCGGACGCGACGAAATTCAACAGCTCAAGGCGACCGTGGCGCATTTGCGACAGGAAATGGAAGACCTGAACTTCCGGCACCAGGAGACGGTGCAGGAACTGAACCGGACCCGTCGGGACGAAGTCGGTGAACTGCAGCAAGCCATCGTCACCCTCCGGCGTACCCTTGAGGTCAAGTCCCAGCGGGGTTCCGAAGCGCGGCAATGAGCGGCAATCAACCATCATCCGACACGATCGAACACGATAGCGCCGGCACCCCTCCTGCCCGTCCCGCCGCCCGTCCGGCCGCCAGGACCGTCGTCACGGACGAGGAAATACACCGCAAGCTGCACGAAGCCGACCGCCGCCTGAAACAGGCGGAGATGTTGTTGAACGTGTCCCGCCGAGTGGCCGGCATCGAATCGTTGGACGAGGTTCTGGAAACCCTGGTCGAGGTCATCGTGTTCGAGTTGAAGGCCGAACGCGGCACCCTGTTCCTCAACGACCCGGCCACGGGCGAGCTCTATTCCCGCGTCGCCCAGGGCAATTTCCAGCGCGAAATCCGCATCCTCAACAACACCGGGATTGCTGGCGCCGTGTTCACTTCAGGTATCGGCGAGACCATCGACGACGCCTATCAGGACAAGCGCTTCAACCGCTCCGTCGATGAACAGACCGGGTTCAAGACCGACACGATCTGCGCCGCCCCGGTGAAGACGGTGAAGGATGAAATCATCGGCGTCGTGCAGTGTCTGAACAAGAAAAACGGTGAGGCTTTCGACGACGACGACCTGGCGTTGCTTGAGGCCATCACCACTCAGGCAGCCGTCGCCCTGCAGAGCACGCAATTCGTCGAGAGCATGAAGAAAAGCCGGGAACAGGAAATGAAGTTCCTGGATATGGTCTCGGACGTTACGTCGAACCTGGAACTGGGCTCGTTGCTGTCGCGCGTAATGTCCGAAGCGACCCGCATGCTGTCGGCAGATCGCTCGACCCTGTTCCTCAACGACGAAAAAACCAACGAGTTGTTTTCCCGCGTCGCCATGGGGGATTCCTTAGGCGAAATACGTCTGCCCAATCATCTGGGCATCGCCGGGGCCGTGTTCTGTTCCGGCGACACCATCAACATTCCCTACGCCTACGCGGACCTGCGCTTCAACCCGGCCTTCGACAAGAAGACGGGCTATTTCACGCGCTCGATCCTCTGCGTGCCCGTGGTCAACAAGGCGGGCAAGATGATCGGCGTGACCCAGGTCCTGAACAAGCGTGGCGGGCCGTTCACGGAAGAGGACGAAACGCGGCTCAAGGCGTTCACGGCGCAGGTCTCCATCGCGCTGGAAAACGCCAAGCTGTTCGAAGACGTCCAGAACATGAAGAACTACAACGAAAGCATGCTGGAAAGCATGTCCAACGGCGTGGTCACCATCGACGAGGACGGCAAGGTCGTAACCTGCAATGCCGCGGGCCTGCGCATCCTGCAGTGTGAGGACGAGGACGACATCATCGGCAAGGAGGCGAAAGAGTTCTTCGCCATCGAGAACCCCTGGATCAACGAGCGTCTGGACCTTCTGGAGGAAACCCAGGAGCCCGACATCACCATGGACCAGGAACTCAAGCAGGGTGCTGAAACCAAGTCCGTCAACGTGCACTTCCTGCCGCTCACGACCGAGGAAGGCAAGAAGCTCGGCTCTATGCTGATGCTTGAGGACATTTCCTCGGAAAAACGCATGAAGTCGACCATGTCGCGCTACATGGACCCGGGCCTGGCCGACCAGTTGATGAAGGGCGGCGAGGACATCCTGGGCGGCAAGAGCCTGGAAGCGACCATCCTGTTCTCGGACGTGCGCAGCTTCACCACCCTGACCGAAAGCTTAGGCCCGCAAGGCACGGTGCAGATGCTGAATGAATATTTCACCATCATGGTGGACTGCATCTCGCGCGAGAACGGCATGCTCGACAAGTTCATCGGCGACGCCATCATGGCCGGGTTCGGCGTGCCACTGCCGCTTGAGGATTGCGAAGACCGCGCACTCCGCGCCGCCATCGCCATGCTCCGCGAACTGGACGAATGGAACGTGACCCGCGTGAAAAAGGGCGACATGCCCATCGACATGGGCATCGGCCTGAACACGGGCAACATCGTTTCCGGGAACATCGGATCGCCCAAGCGCATGGACTTCACCATGATCGGTGACGGCGTCAACCTGGCCGCGCGCCTGGAAAGTGCGTGCAAGCAGTATTCGGCCAGATTGCTGATCTCGGAATTCACCTACCGCAAGCTCAAGGGCACCTACCGCATCCGCGACATCGACAAGGTCATCGTCAAAGGCAAGACCGAACCGGTCGGCGTCTATGAGGTTCTGGACTTCCACACGGACGAAACCTTCCCCAACCTGATGGAGGCGGTGAACCACTTCAAATCCGGACGCGGCCATTACGACAAGGGTGATTGGGACAAAGCCACCAAGGCCTTCAAGGAAGCCATTGCGCTTAATCCCAACGACAAGCTGGCGGAAACCTATATCGAGCGTTGCGAGCTGTTGAAATCGGACCCGCCCGCCGACTGGAACGGCGTCTGGGTCATGACCTCGAAATAACGGGGTCCGGTCCACTGCCCGTGTCCTTCCATCATTTCCGATCTGTGATCGCTCTGCAACATTCCAAAGCTACCATCGGCGGCAGATCAACACGCGCGGAACCATGACCGTCAGAAACCTCAGAAAGCTGTTCCACCCCACCTCCGTCGCCGTGATCGGCGCGTCCGAGCGCAAGGGGGCTGTCGGCAATCTGGTCATGCACAACCTGCTCGAAGGCGGCTTTGATGGCCCCATCATGCCGGTCAATCCGAAGCGCCGGGCCGTCGCCGGCGTCCTAACCTACCCGGACATTGCAAGCCTGCCGGTGATCCCCGACCTTGCGGTCATCTGCACACCGCCCGCCACCGTGCCGAAGATCATTGATGCGCTGGGCCAGCACGGCACCCGCGCCGCCATCGTGCTGACGGCCGGGCTCGGGGCCACCCAGGCGTCCGACGGCCGCGGCACGGCACAGGCCGAGGTTTTGGCGATAGCGCAAACCTACGGCATGCGCCTACTGGGTCCCAACTGTCTCGGCCTGCTGGTGCCGGGGATCGGGCTTAACGCCAGCTTCGCCCACCTGCCTGCCCTGTCCGGCAACATCGCCTTCGCCAGTCAGTCGGGCGCCATGTGCACGGCCGTGCTGGATTGGGCACGGGCGCGGGGTATCGGGTTTTCCCATTTCATCTCCATGGGCGACGCGCTGGATACGGATTTCGGTGACGTTCTCGACTATCTGGGCAGCGATCCGGGCACGCGGGCGATCCTGCTATACGTGGAATCGATCCATGAACGGCGCTCCTTCATGTCGGCCGGGCGGGCGGCGTCACGCAACAAGCCCGTCCTGGTCATCAAGGCGGGGCGCAGCGATGCCGGCGCACGGGCCGCGCAATCGCATACCGGCGCCCTGGCCGGAAGCGACGCCGTCTACGACGCCGCCTTCCGCCGCGCCGGCATGTTGCGCGTCGACACCATCGAAGAAATCTTCGCCGCCGTCGAAACCCTGGCCCGGGCGCCGAAGTTCCCCGGCGACCGGTTGGCCATCGTGACCAACGGCGGCGGCATCGGTGTGATGGCGGTCGACCGGCTGGCGCAAACTGGCGGACGATTGGCCGAATTTTCCGATGCCACGCTGGCCGCCCTGGACAAGGTTCTGCCGGCATCCTGGTCACACGGAAATCCCGCCGACATCATCGGCGACGCGCCGCCGGAACGCTATGCCGCCGCCATGCGGACCGTGCTGGCGGCGAAGGAAGCGGATGCCGTTCTGGTCATGCACGCGCCGACGGCGACGGCATCCAGCACCGCCGCCGCCCAGGCGGTCATCGATGTGGCGAAGGAAACCAAGGCCCCCGTGCTGGCCAATTGGGTCGGCCAGGAAGCGGTCGCACCCGCCCGCAAAATGCTGCGCGATGCGGGTGTGCCGACCTATGACACGCCGGGCGAAGCCATCGGCGCCTTCATGCATCTGATCACCTACAAACGGAACCAGGAGATGCTGACGGAAACGCCGACGTCCCTGCCCGCCCAGTTCAACCCGGCATCGGCGGTCGCGCGGGTGATGATCGAAGGTCATCTGGCCAGCGGCGACGCCATGATGAGCGAACCGGCCGCCAAGTCGGTGCTTGCGGCCTACGGCATCCCGACGGTGGAAACCCATATCGTCACCACGCCCGCGGAAGCCGCCGTCAAGGCACAGGCCATGGGCTTCCCCGTGGCCTTGAAGATCCTGTCACCGGACATCACCCACAAGTCGGACGTCGGCGGCGTCGACCTGTTCCTCGACACGGCGGAGGCGGTCACGGCCTCTGCGGAACACATGCTGAAGATCATCGGCGAGAGGTTTCCCGACGCCCGCATCGAAGGCTTTACCGTACAGCGCATGGCCGACCGCGCGAAGGCACACGAACTGATCATCGGCGTCACCTGCGACGCGATCTTCGGGCCGGTCATCCTGTTCGGCCAGGGCGGCACGGCGGTCGAGGTCATCGCCGACCGGGCGGTGTCTCTGCCGCCGCTCAACATGCATCTGGCGCGCGACCTGGTGTCCCGCACCCGCGTCTGGCGCCTTCTGCAGGGCTACCGCGACCGCCCGCCGGTGAACATGGATGCCCTCTGTCTGACCCTGGTCCAGATATCGCAGATGATCGTCGATATCCCCGAGATCATGGAATTGGATATCAATCCGCTGCTCGCCGATGAAAACGGCGTGCTGGCGCTGGACGCCCGCATCCGCGTCACCCGCCCCACGGGCGACCGGTCGCGCGACCTGGCGATCCGCCCGTATCCGGCAGAGTTGGAGGAACCCTTCACCTTGCACAACGGCCTTGAGGTCTTGCTGCGCCCGATCCGGCCCGAGGACGAACCTGAGCATCGCGAATTTCTCAGCCAACTGACGCCCGAGGATATCCGCTTCCGCTTCTTCGGCTTGGTCCGCGAATTCCCCCATTCGGAAATCGCCCGCCTGACGCAGATCGACTACGACCGGGAAATGGCCTTCATCGCCTCCGCCCCCAAGGCCGACGGCTCGGGCCGCGAGACCCTGGGCGTCGTGCGCACGGTCACGGACCCGGACAACGAAACCTGCGAATTCGCGATCATCGTGCGCTCGGACCTCAAGGGTCAGGGCCTGGGTTACAAGCTGCTGGACAAAATGATCGGCTATTGCCGGGCGCGCGGCACGAAGACCATGACCGGTCAAGTCATGGCGGGAAATCACCCCATGCTGGACATGGTGCGGGCACTGGGATTCCGCGTGAAAAGATTGGAAGACGAGCCGGTGATGGAGACGACCCTGGACCTTGCCTGATTACTTGCTGGTGGCGACGAACACGCCGTTCCAATCGGCCGGCGGCGGGTTGACCATGTATTCGTCGATGCGCTCGTCATAGATGTCGCAAAGCGCCTCAAGGTCAGCCTCGAGGTCCCAACATTTCGGATAGGCCCTGATCTCCGCGACCATGCGTTTCGCGGTCTCGAAATCCATGGCCCGGTAGGTATCCATCATCTCTTTGATCATGCCCTGCACCTTCCGGAACTCCGGCTTTTGCAGCACATCCGTGTCCCCCAGGAGACCGTAGATATAAGTTCCCTCGGTCTTGCCCTTGACCTGAATGAAATCGAGATCGATCGTCGCCAGTTCGTCCTTCACCGCTTCATTCGTTGACGGCCCAAGGACGACGTTCATGCCATAGGTCTTGCTTTGGCCCTCCAGGCGGGCCGCCAGGTTGACGCAATCCCCCAGTACCGAATAGTCGAAGCGCTGATCCGACCCCATGTTGCCGACAACCGCCGGGCCGGAGTTCAAGCCGAGCCCGACCTTCAGCGGAATGTGCTTGCGGCCTTCTTCCTTGGCCTCGATTTCCAGGCGCGCGTTCAAGGGCTCCATTTCGGCCAGCATGGCCAGCGCCGAACGGCAGCCGTCCATGGCGTGGTTCGGGTTGTCCAAGGGCGCGTTCCAGAACGCCATGATGCAGTCGCCCATGTACTTGTCGATGGTGCCCTTGCGCTGCAGGATCGCATTGGTCAGCGGCGTCAGCAGTTTGTTGATCAGGGCGGTCAGCCCAACGGGATCGAACTGTTCCGAAATCGTCGTGAAGCCGCGCACGTCGCAAAACAGCAGCGTCAGCTCGCGCATTTCACCGCCCAGTTTCAAGCTATCGGGATTGTTGGCCAACTGCTCGACCATGTCCGGTGACAGGTAGTGGGCGAAGGCGCCACGCACCTGTTTCTTCGACGCCTCTTCGCGGACGTAGTTGAGATAGGTCAGCGTGGAATACAGAAGGAAAATGGCGACCAGGGTGAAAACCGCGTCGATCAGCATTCGGTATTCGGCGAAGGCATGCCAGCTTCCGAACCCGACGCCGGCCGTGGTCACGCCGAACACCATGAAGGTCCAGAGGGCGCCGACCCAAGGTACCAGGACGATCATCGCCAACCCGCCGAACAGGATAACCGATAGTTCCAAGCCTCGGGCGAAGTTGGGACGGGTCAGGTAGGCCTTGTTAAGCACGGTTTCGATGATCTGCACATGGACCTCGACCCCCGGAATGTTGCTTTCCGTCGGGATGGACCGAATATCCTTAAGACCAATGGCGCTGGTGCCAAGGATGGTCAGCTTGCCTTTGATCATCGCCGGGTCGGCGGTGCCGTTCAGCACATCCACGGCCGATACGTACTTGGCCTTGTCGGACTTCGAGAAATAGGGCCACATTCGGCCGTTCTGATCCGTGGGAATTTCCAGGCCCCGGGCGATGCCCAGCGATTTGATACCCGCCTGATCGACCTTGACCAGGATCGTCGGCCGTCCGGTGGCGAGGCGCAGCATCTCGACGCTGAGTGCGGGGAACATATCCTTGCCCTGAACGAACAGTGATGGAATGCGGCGGATGATGCCGTCCTGTTCGGGAATGATCGAGAAAATGCCGTGCCCACCGAACCGCCCGCCGGCCGCCTGTTCGATGATCGGCACGTTGCGCACCAAAGCCGGGAAGCTGGGCAGCAGATCCAGGGGATCGGGCACGTTGGGCCCGTATTTGCGAATGGCGATGGATTTCTTCACCGGTGGCAGCTTGACGCCTTCAAGCTCGTTTTCCACGGTCGACTGGCCCAGCACGACGCGCGAGCGCTTGATGGTTTCGGCGAAGATTTCATCGTTGGATTTGAACTGGCGGATCTTGTTCTTGGTGTCTTCGTCCAAACCTTTCAGCGATTCGGCGATGGCAGCCGGATTCATTCTGTCGGGTTCGGCGAAGACAATATCGAAGGCCACCACCACGGCGCCCATCTTCATCAGGTTTTCGACCAGTTGTGCCAAGATGTTGCGCGGCCACGGCCATTGGCCGACCTCGCCCAGGCTTTTTTCGTCCAGATCGATGATGGTGACGGGTTTGCGCTCAGGCGGCGGAATTTCGCGCGGCTTCATCTGCTGAAAAAAGTCGAAGCCCTTCAGGCGCATGAACTGAACGGGCTTGGGATCGGCAATGTAAAGCGCAAGGAAGCCGAACAGCAGGACATAGCCGACAACACGTTCCAGCCGGACAGCGCCCCGGAAGAACCGATAGAGCCCACGGCCGATGGCGCGCAGAATGCGCATCGCCACGCCGGGCTTGTTCGGTCCTTTCGGTACCGTCGGCGGGATAACGTCCGCGCGGCCTTCGTCAGGCAATTCTGAGCTCCCCTTTCTCGCCCCTCCCCGGTTTCGTCTTGGACGCTTCCGGGCAGGCTACTCCCGTCCCCTGACGGCACCGGCAATTGGTTGTGCCCGGCATTCCGCCCGCAATGTGGGAGTTACCGCCACATTATCACAGGTTCCCGCCCATGCCGCCAGCCCGAAAGCCCACATACGCGGAAATTCAGAGCATCGAAACGCCGTAAATCCGGGCCGTTCGGGCTGCGTCATACGCGCATCCCCTGTTCATCCCGTGTTTACCATCATACATTAGTCTGACGCTGGGATATTAGGAGCAGCGGGAATTCCATGGCGGAACCCAACAATACGGCGTGGCTGAAGCCCTTCGTCAAATCACTCATGCCGACCTTCCGAGAGGTCGTGCTGATGTCGGCCTTCATCAATCTGGTGGCCCTGGCGACGCCTGTGTTTTCCATGCAGGTCTTCGACCGCGTCGTGTTCCATAAGGGCATCTCGACCCTGTGGGGATTGGTCATCGGCATGATCGCCGTGATCATCTTCGACTTGGTATTGAAGCTGGCACGATCACGCGTCATGCAGACCGTGGCGCTGCGCGTCGACGTGCTGGTCGGCCGCCAGTTGTTCGATAAGTTGATGTCACTGCCCCTGTCCGAACTGGAATCCAAGCCCGCCGGCCATTGGCAGGGTCTGTTCCGCGACGTCGATACGGTGCGCAACACGCTGTCCGGCGGCTCGGCCGTGCTGATCACCGACCTGCCCTTCGTCCTGATGTTCCTGATCCTCATCATCGTCATCGCGCCGCCCGTGGCGCCGGTGCTGCTGGTCATCCTGCCGCTGTTCATGTTCGTCGCCTGGAAGTCGGGTAACGTCATGGCCGCCGCCAACCAGGAAGAACGCCAGTCCTCCATCTCGCGCGATCAGTTGATCGCGGAAATGATCCAGGGACGAACCACCATCAAGGCCCTTGCCCTCGACCAGGCCATGCGCCCCCATTGGGAGCAAAGCCACGCCGACAACATCGAGAAGTCGGCGGTGCGCGGTGCCAAGACCGATTTCTATTCGAACCTGGGCGGCTCGCTGACCATGTGCACGACGCTGCTGATGACGACCGTCGGTGCGCTGGCCATCGTCAATCAGGAAATGACCATGGGCTCGCTGATCGCGGCCAACATGCTGTCGGGCCGGCTGCTTGGTCCCCTCAACCAACTGGTCAACCAATGGCGAACATTCAATTCGTTCAAGCAGGCCGCCGACCGCCTGGGCCAGACCTTTGATACGACCAGCGAACGCTCGGAGTCCGAGATCGAATTGGAAGCGCCCAAGGGCGAGCTGCGCACGGAGAACGTCGTCTTCAATTACGTCGAAGGCACCAAGCCGATCCTCAGCAACGTCACCATAAGCCTGCCCGCGGGCGGCATTCACGCCCTTGTCGGGCGCAACGGGTCCGGCAAGACGACGCTGTTGAAGGTGCTGCAAGGCCTGTACCGGCCAACCAGCGGCCGCGTTCTGCTCGACGGTGCCGACATTGCCCAGTTCACGCGCCACGAACTGGCCGACTGGATGGGCTACGTGCCGCAGGAATGCGTGCTGTTCGCCGGCACCATCCGCGACAACATCGCCCACCGCCATGCCGACGCCTCGGACGAGCAGGTCATCAAGGCGGCGACCCATGCGGGCGTTCACCACTTCATCATCGACATGCCGGATGGCTACGCCACCGATATCGGCGAAGCGGGCTCACGCCTGTCGGGCGGCCAGCGTCAACGTATCGCCGTCGCCCGGGCCCTACTGGGTGATCCATCCGTCTTGATGATGGACGAGCCGTCGGCCAGCCTGGACCGCCAGGCGGAGCAAGCCCTACGGGATACCTTGCGTGAAATTTCCAAGACCCGCTCCGTCATCCTGGTGACCCACAGCCCGATCCTGCTGGCCGCCTGTGACGATCTGATTGCCCTTGACCAGGGCCGCGTGGCGCTGGCCGGGCCGTCAGCGGAAATCCTGCCGCGCCTGTTCGGCCAACAGCCCATGGAACGCCCGCCCGAAGACGCCGTGAAAAGCGACGCACCGAAGCCCGATGCCGGCAAGCCTAAGGCGCCCGAGGCCGCCGCCCCGGCCAAGCCTGCCGCGCCAAATGCGACGCCGGCCGCACCCGCAGCCGCCAAGGCGCCCGCCGCACCCGCAACGCCCGCCCCCGCCAAGCCTGCCTCCGCCAAGCCAACAGGCGCGACAGCCGCAAAACCGCCCATGCCCGACATGTCCGCCGCCCTGGCCAATGCCGCCCGTCAGGCCGCCCAGGGCGGGAAACCGCCTGCCCCTGGCGGACGCGTCGAACCCGTGCCGCCCAAGCGCCCGGCCCCCGCCACGGCACCCTCGCCTGCGCCAAAGCCGGCACCGCAACCGGTCGCTGCTCCGACGGCCCCTGCGAAACCGGCACCGGCGCCCCAGGCCGCGCAACGCCCGGCGCCGGCCGCATCGGCGCCGCGTCCCGCAGCACCTGCGCAACCGGCGGTGAAGCCAGCCCCGACCCAGACGGCGCCGCAAGCCATACCGCAGGCAACGCCGCGTCCAACCGCCCCTGCACCCGCCCAACCGGCGGCCGCGGCCAAGCCACGGGCTCAAACGCCCGCACAGGCCCCTGCTCCTGCTCCTGCTCCTGCCCCGGCACCTGTCCCCGCCAAACCGGCAGCCAAGGCATCTACCGCTTCAAGTAACGACCCATACGCTGATATACTGAAAGCCATGGAGCACGAGCGCGGCCCGCGGTAGGCCGGGAACTTTCCCGGATAACCGTGCCGGCGCTGGAGCCGAGACATGCAACACCAAGCGAACCCGCCCATTGCCTCTCCGTTGGATGAGCTGTTGGTCAAACGGCCGATGCCGTCCTTGCGCGTTGCGGCTTGGCCGATCATGATTCTGATCACGGCGGTGCTGACTTGGGCCAACTTCGCCAAGCTGGACGAGGTTTCCGTCGCCTTGGGCAAGGTCGTGCCGCTGGGCAAGACCAAGGTTGTCCAGCATCTGGAAGGCGGCATTGTTCAGGAAATCTACGTCTCCGAAGGCGATACGGTGTCGATTGGCCAAGATCTTCTGCTGCTCGATCTGGCGTCGGGCGGCACCAACCGCGAGGAACTGCAGGTTCGCCTCGACAGTGAGTTGGCGGCGCGCGCGCGCCTCCAGGCCGAGGCCGAGGGCCGCAAGCTCAAATTCCCGCGATCCCTGGAAACCCGGCAGCCTGCCCTGGTCGAAGCCCAGCGCCAGGCCCATGATGCCCGCCAGCGCGAATTGAAGGCGTCGATCAGCGTGCTGACGTCGCAGATCAAGCAACGCGAACTGGACGTCAAGGAAATGCAGGCCAAGAAAAAGGCGACGGAGCGTAACTACTCCCTCGCCCGGGAACGCTTGGCCATGTCGGCATCACTGCTAGCCGAGGGCCTGACGGCGCGCATCGAGCACCTGAAGCTGGAGGCCGAGGTCGAAGACCTGGACGGCCAGTTGAAGGGTCTGGTGCCGGCCATCCCCCGCGCCCAGGCGGCGGTCGAGGAAGCCAGAAAGCGCGTGTCGGAATCCGAAGAAGGGTTCCGCCGCGAAGCGCGCGAGGAACTGAACAAGGTCGAACAGTCGATCGCCCGCATTCAGGAACTGATCTCCGAAGCCGAAAAACAAGGGGCCCGATCTGCGATCAAAAGCCCGATCAACGGGATCGTTCAGAAGATGGTCGTCAACACGGTCGGCGGCGTCGTCAAAGCCGGTGAGCCGATCATGGAAATCGTGCCCACGGGCGACAAGCTGGTCGTCGAGGCGCGCCTGAACCCCACGGAACGCGGCTTCATCGTCGAAGGCCAACCCGCCGTGGTCAAGATTTCCACTTATGATTTCGTGCGCTACGGCGGCCTGGACGGCCGGGTGATCGCCGTCGCCCCCGACGCCTCGACGGACGAAAACGGCGCGCCCTACTTCCGCGTCGTGGTTCAGACCGACAAAACCTACCTTGGGAAAACCAAGGATCTTCTGCCGATCACGCCCGGTATGGAAGCCACCGTCGATATCCACACGGGTCGCAAGTCGGTCATGGATTACCTGATCAAGCCCGTCCTGAAGTTGAAGGACGAAGCCTTCCGCGAACGCTGACCCTGGCTCTGTCAGCGGCTGCCCGGTCACGCTCGGTTCCCGGGCCCGGACGACGCTGAACACGCTAACTATTTGTTATTTTGTGCCAATCTATTATAAACGATAGTCACTAGGGGAGTTCACCGCACACCGCCCGAGCCATTGTTGGTGAGGTACGGCGCGCGTTGGTAGGGGTCCGGGGAAGACATGTCGTTTACCACACTCGTCGGGTTGCTGGCCGCATTCGGCCTGTTCATCGGCTCAGTCATGATGAGCACCGACAATTTCCTGATTTTCCTAAGCCTTTCGAGCCTTTTAATGGTTGTCGGCGGCACCCTTTCCGCGACGTTCATCTCTTATGAGCCCCGCTACGTCATGCTGTCGTTGAAGCTGATTTGGCGCATCCTGTTTTCGCCCAAGGTCGGGCGTAACGTGCTGAAGTCCGAGGTTGGGCGAATCATTCGCTGGGCCTACACGGTTCAGAAAAGCGGCCCACCGGCGCTTGAGGCCGAGGCCAAGAAAGCGGTACGCGGCGACAAGTTCTTGAAATTCGGCGTCGATATGGTGATTTCCGGCTACACCGGCGAGGAAGTCCGCGAAATCCTGACCAACGCCATCGAATCGACCTTCGGGCGCAATACCGTGCAGGTCGACATCCTGCGCAGCATGGGCGGTGCCGCGCCGGCGTTCGGCATGATCGGGACCCTGGTCGGCCTGATCATCATGCTCGACAACCTGGGCGGCGATCCGACGCAGCTGGGCGCAGGCCTTGCGGTTGCGCTTTTGACGACCCTCTACGGCGTCATGTTCGCCCGCATGATTTTCATTCCCGCCGCGACCAAGATTCAACAGCGCGAGGAAATCGTGCGTTTCCGCAATTACCTGATCGCCGAGGGACTGTCGCTTCTGGCCGACAAGAAGAACCCCCGCTACATCGCGGACCGCATGAACAGCTTCCTCGACCCGGCCATCCACTTCAACATCGACAAAATGAAGAGGTAGCCATGCCACGGCAGGTATTTACGCACTTGCCGGTCTGCGCGGGCTGACGCCATGGGAGTTCCTGTCAAACTCGTTCCCCAAGAGGAAAAAGAAGACTGGCTGGTCACCTATGCCGATGCCATCACGCTGCTGATGTGCTTTTTCGTGATGATGCTGACCTTCGCCGAGTTCGACATTCCCGCCTTCGAGGAAGCAGCCGCCGCGATCAAGGATAAGATCGGATCGTCCGACGACAACGCATCGCCCACCGAAAAGCTGAAGATCGACCTGGAAGACGTCGTGTTCCAGATGCAGGCCGACCGCGCCGTGCAGGTATCCAAGGACTCCAAGGGCGTGGTCATCGAATTATCGTCCGGCGCCTTCTACAAGCCCGGCTCGGCCGAATTGCGCGAAGAAGCCGTTCCCTATCTGGAAAAGATCGCCCAGACGATCAGCGCGCCGCGCTACGCCACCTACAACGTTCAAATCGAAGGCCACACCGACGACGAACCCATCTCGACGGAACGCTTCCCGTCAAACTGGGAATTATCGACGTCGCGCGCGGCGACGGTCGTCCGATTCTTCGCGGACCGGCAGTTTGTCGATCCCCTGAAGATGAGCGCCACCGGTTTCGCCGACCAGAAGCCGAAGGTGCCGAACCGCACCGAGGAAGGCGTTCCGATCCCGGAAAATCAGATGACCAACCGGCGCACGTCGATCCGCGTGACCGCAATGTCCCTGAAGGAGCGCGAAGTCTGGTACCAGCACCTTGCCATTATTCGCGCCAAGGCCGAGGCGGAGAAGCGCGCCAAGGAACAGCAGGGCGAAGGACAGCCGCCGCAGGAAGGCCAAGCCCCGCAGGAAGGCCCGATACCCCAAGAAACACAAGCCCCCGCCGCCGAGAGCCAGCCGGCCCCCGCACAGCAATAAGGGCGTCGCAACGGGCCGGTGAAGGCCGGCGCGAACAATCCAATCTCAATTGATGAAGCTCGGATTCGGCGCTTACGCGTCGGCCGCGGGCCGGACGATCACTCGATGATCAGTTCCATGCCTTCGCGGCAGACGAAGTTGCCTTCCCAGGCCGCCTCGGCCTCAACCGCCAATTTGTCCATGAAGGCATCGTCGTGCTCCGGATCATGGTGGAAGATCGCCATACGCTTGACGTTGGCAGCCCGGCACAGGCGCATGCCCTGATTCCAGGTCGAATGGCCCCAGCCGACCTTGGCGGGAAATTCTTCCTCGGTATAGGTGCTGTCATAGATCACCAGATCAGCGCCTTCGATCAGACCCAGGATGTTTTCATCCAACGTCCCCGGTATGTGTTCCGTATCGGTGACGTAGCAGATCGCCGCACCATCGTGTTCAACCCGATATCCGGTGGCGCCGTTGGGGTGGTTCAGAGGCGCTGTCTTGACCGTAATGTCCGACGGCAGGGAAAAACTATCGCCCGCGTCGAAGTCCTCGAACCGCAGCTTGGCCTGCATAGCCTCCAGCGGCACTGGGAACATCGGGTTATGCATCTGGGTCGACAGGATGTCCTGAATGCCCTCGTCGCCGCGGCTTTTCAAATGGCCGGCCATGATGTGGATGGCGTACTCGGGATTATAGGCAGGCACGAAGAACGGAAACCCGTTGATATGGTCCCAATGGGTGTGGGTCAGCAGTAAGTGGGAGCATTTCGAGCCGGACTGAAGAAAGGAGTTGCCGTAGGACCGGATGCCGGTGCCCGCGTCCATGACGAATCGGTAATCACCCGCTTCAACTTCAATGCAACTGGTGTTGCCGCCATACTTCATATGCTGCGGCGTGGCGCAGGCAATGCTTCCTCTAACTCCCCAAAATTTCAGACGGATGGCCATGATCTCATGCAGACTTTCGCGGTCTGTTCACGCGCGTGAACGAACGCAGCGGTAAACTCCCTTGCGGACAGGCCCTCGGTGGCACACGGCTTTATCTGTACCTTTGCGGTACGGTTAATTCCCTGTATAGGCCATCAAGTAACGGCTGTCACAGATTGATTTCCAACGACACGAACCCCCGTTCCGACCGACAATCCCAGGCGCCGGTCCGCCCGCCCTCGATTACAGGCGATTTCGACCAGACCGCTCGAATTCGCATACCAGAACAAGCTGTCCGGCGGAACCGAGGCGAAGGTCTTTTCGCCTTTGATTTCAACATTGTGAACTAAAATTCGGTGGTTTGGCGAGAGATTTTCCGCGCGCATGCCGGAAATTGCATTGCCATAGCCATCGACGTATACAATTCGCTCTAATTCATCCGGCCAATCGGGCCGATCGATCTCCTGCAGAGCGATTTGCCGACCCTTTCGCGCATCGTCGAAGATGTCGTCTACGGCGATCTCCGCCGCCACCGGCGCGAACAGGTCGCGGCCGTGAAAACTGGCTGAAAGCTTTTCCGGACGCCAGGTAATTTCCCATGCCCGCGCCACAGCCGCCCGACGAACCGTCAGCGCGAAAAGACCGTTGTCGGGCCCGATGAACCAGCAACCGTCCGCTTCCACGACCAGCGCACGGCGATCCGTTCCCACACCCGGGTCGACGACGGCCAGAACCACAGCCCCGGGCTTGAGATCCCCCACCAACGCAGCCAACAGATAGGCGGAAGACTGGGGATCGAAGGGCGGCGCATCATGCATCAGGTCGACCACTGGGACACCGGGTGCGCCCATGTGCAGGACAGCCTTCATCTGCCCCACGTAGGGACCTTGGAAACCGAAATCGGTATACAGGACAAGCATGACACGGAGGCTCTCAAACGCATTCTGACAGACTGTTTGGACCCTAACAGATACCCCGAACGCAATCACCCGGCGCCGCATTTTGCGGCGCCGGGTGCGCTATGGGTATTCATGGCACGAATGCGCCTAAGACAGGCTGGTCCCTAGACGGCGCCAACCGTGTCGGCAAGGGCCCGAGTTACGTGCTTCTGGACCTTTTCAAAGGCCCGGTTTTCGAGCTGACGCACCCGTTCCCGGCTGATGCCATACTGGGTGCCCAAGTCCTCAAGGGTCGCGGGCTCGTCCGTCAGGCGGCGTTCAACGAAGATCTCGCGCTCGCGCTTGGGCAGGGCCGCCATGGCTTCCTGAACCAGGGTCCGGCGGAAGTTGCCTTCTTCCGTGTCGCCGAACATGGCTTCCGGGCTGGGGCGATCGTCGACCAGGGTATCCTGGAATTCGACGGCCCCCTCTTCCTGGGTCACCGGAGCGTTCAAGGACATGTCGCGGGCCGCAAGACGCCGGTTCATGTAGGTGATGTCATCGGTCGACACCCCGACTTCCTCGGAAATGCGCCGGGCGTCTTCAGGGTTCAGTTCACCCGAATCCATGATCTTCAGACGGCCCTTCAGGCTGCGCAGGCTAAAGAACAGCTTTTTCTGCGAAGAGACGGTGCCCATCTTGACCAGGGACCATGACTTCAGGATGTATTCGGTGATCGCCGCCTTGATCCACCACATGGCGTAAGTGGACAGACGGAAACCGCGCTCCGGCTCGAACTTCTTCACGGCCTTCATAAGGCCGATGTTGCCTTCGGAAATCAGATCCGCGACCGGCAGGCCGTAGCCCCGGTACCCCATGGCGATCTTCGCCACCAGGCGCAGGTGCGAAGTAACCAGCATGTGGGCGGCGTCAACGTCGCCATGCTCGGTCCAGCGCAGCGCTAACCTCTGCTCCTCTTCCTTCTCCAAAAGGGGGAACTTCCAGATCTCGCGGAAATACTGGCTCAGGCCTCCTTCGGTCGGAACGGCAGGTACTGTCATCGTTGTCATTTTCTCTTCTTCCCTGTTGGGGCGGTGTGGGGCCGCCCAAGGACATGATTTGAGTTCTAGATTTCGAATACGGCGGCTCTATGGCAGGTCAGGGGCATGCCGAAGGCATTTCCCGACGCCGGGCGGCGCGCGGTAAGCGCTGCGTTCCGCAGAAACGGACGCATATCCAGACACAAGGCCAAATACAGGGAAGGATGAAATCGTGCGCTCAAAGCACAGGTACGCGTTCATGCCTTATCCTCCTTATGAAGCAATATGGCGTCTTCAGACGATAACGGCCTGTCGGCCGAAACGCCTGTCCTGCCCGCCGTTAAGCCGGGCAATTCAGGGCTGGCCCCATACGGGCACCAACCTCGTTACTATAGCGAGACTCGTCTGAAATTTCAAGATTTCAGGGAAAATCCCCAGGCCGCGACCCGTTACTGGACGGTCTGATCCAGCTTCGCGAACGAGGAATCCAGTCCGCCACCAGCGGGCAGTTCGCTGCGGATTTCCGGCGCAAGATCGGGAATCGGCGGCAGGTCCAGATTCTGGCCATTGGAGATTTCCGCATTGCGCTTCTGGCGATAGAGCGAGCGGATCGCCGCATAATAATCGACCGAGGTCTTCTTGATCTGGTCCAGTTCCTCGACCACATCGGCATATTCCAGAAGGCCGTCGACGACATCAAGGGCCAGGTCGACCTCATCCGCATCGACATTGTCCAGATAGTAGCCCAGCGGATCGAAATAGCTGTCGATCAACAGGCGTCCGATCGCATCGCGCGGATTGGACGGCCCCAGGATCGGCAATACGACATAGAAGCCCTCGCCCACGCCCCAAACACCCAGGGTCTGGCCGAAATCCTCGCTGTGCTTCTGAAAGCCCATCTCGGACGCCATATCGACCATGCCGGCCATGCCGACCGTCGTGTTGAGGAACGTGCGCATGAAAGTCACCAGCGCGCGTTCGAACTCGAACTGCAGCACGTCGTTGACGAAGGTGATCGGCGACGACAGATTGTCGAACATGTTCTTGAGGGCCTGACGCCCGGTCGCCGGAACCGTTGAATTGTAGGTATTGACGATCGGCCGCAGAAGGCCTTCCTGCACCCCTTCGTTGAAGGAGAAGATGACCCGGTTCACGCTTTCCAGCGGATCATTGCCGTTATCGTCCGCCTGGGACAGCTGGATGTCCGACTGCGCGACCAATCCGCCCTGGTACGACAGAACCCGCGCTTGATCATCCGCCTGAGCAGTTCCCAAGAACAAGCCAGCCGCAAAAATCGCGCCGATCGCGAAATTTCGAAACCTACCGGTCAAAACCCAGCCCCATTTCCTCGTCACGACCACCTTACTTCGGCGGTCGGTTGAATCTGCTTGGCAATGTGACATGCTCAGGCACGCCATCTGTTGCCGTGAAGTAATAAGTGAAGTTGCCACCCCCCGCAACCGATTCAAAGTAATTTATTTACCGTTGACCGCTAACTAAATCGTGATTTCAGCGTGTGCCCAGGCCCAACGCCAGGGTGCTTGAACCTCTGGGAAAAATGCATATCCTGACACACCAGGGAGGCGCTCATAATCATGACCCCACTTCGCCGACAGGCCGTTAAGCTCGTACTCGCATGGGTGCTTATCGCCTTTGCCATGGCACCTTCGATCGTCCGCGCCGACACACCTGAGGCTGTTGTCGATGCGTTCCACAGCGACCTCCTCGCCGTCATGAAGGACAGCGATAATCTAGGAGTTTCAGGTCGTTATACGAAATTTCTCGATCATCTTGACCGCTATTTCCATATGCCCTTGATGGTCAGCTTCGTATCCGGCACGCATTGGGCCAAGGCCGATCAGGACGCTCGTCGCAAATTGAATGATGCCGCACGGCGCCTAAGCGCCGGTGAGCTTGCCGTGCTGTTTTCCGGATACGGCGGCGAAACCTTCAAGACGGTCGGCACGCGGCCCATCAAGGATGGTTCCGTCCTGGTTGAAACGGAATTGGAACGAAAGTCGGATTCGAACGTAAAAGTGACTTATCGCCTGCGCAGGTTCGACGAAAAATGGCGAATCATCGATGTTCTTCTCGACGGCACCATTTCGCAGCTCATCAAACGCCGGGACGAATATCGCCGAACCCTTGAAGACAGCGGGATCGCCGGCTTGACCAACCTGCTGAACGCAAAGGCGGACGAAATTCTCGCATCCGGCCGCACGGCCAAGGCCGGAAAGTAAAACGCCATCGCCGGGGGCATCGCCCCTGGCATGGCCGCGAAACCCGGCTTAAGTGTTCGCCTATGCGCAATCATTCGATGTCCATGTCCCTCACCGCCCCCATCATCGCGATCATGTTGCTGATCACGGGCACCATTCCCGCTGCGGCTCAGGCGACACGGACCAATCAGGCCGTTGAGGTGGTTAGCGCTTTCCATGCCACGCTGCTGGACGTCATGAAGCGCGCGGACGCACTCGGCGTGAAGGGCCGCTTCGAGACCCTGGCACCAGCCGTGGACAAGGCCTTCCACCTTGATCTGACAGCGCGTCAGTCGGCCGGCCGGCGGCCGTGGAAAGACGCCACGCAGGCGGAGCAGGCAGCGCTGCTCGACGTGTTCCGACGGTGGACCATCGGCACCTATGCCAATCAATTCGACGGCTGGTCCGGTCAAGCCTTCGTCGATCACGGCCAAAAACCGGGCCCGCAGAAAGGCACCGTGCTGGTCGAGACGGAACTGACCGGCAAGGAACCGGTCACGCTGACCTATCTTATGGTGCTCAAGGATGGACGCTGGGGCGTTTATGACGTTCTGGTGCGCCGTGGCACAACGTCAATCAGTCAGCTCGCCAAGCATATTTCCGAATTCAAGAGCATCGTCAAAAACGGCCTGCCCGCCCTGACCGATGCCCTGCAGGAAAAAACCCGGGTTCTTCTCGGCGGCTAGGCTCAGCCCGACGGCTGACCGTTACCTTCACCATCTCCGTCCTCGCTGCCGCGTTCGGCCGATTTCAGCAGACCGCGCAGGGAGTAGATCGACCCCAACGCGAATCCCCAGACCACGAAAACGATTTCACGGATGCGCTTGACCGCCGCCAAAGCCACGCCGGCCTCCGGCGACCCCGTGACGGCGCCGGCCAGAACAATCAATGCGCTGTCCTGGGTCCCCAAATTGGCCGGCACGAAGAAGGTCGCGGCACGCACCATCTGGTTCACGGATTCGATGATGAGGGCTTCGCCCGGCGTTACCGGATGGCCGAGGAAATAGAGAATCGCGTAGGTTTCCGCCGCCCCGACCACCCAGTTGGTAAGCGCGAGCAACACCGCCGGCACAAATCGCCAAGGACGTTCCGCATAGAAATGATGCAGCCGGTCCTCGACGTCGTGGATATGGCCAAGGACGGCGTTGATGCGCGCGCCCAGCCGCGTCCGTCCCAGGCGGGTGCCCGTGCGGGAGGTCGCGCGGAATTTCTGGACCGCGAACAGGACCCCAATCCCGAAGGTCAGGAACAGGAACCCGCCCAGCGCGAAGGGGCCGTATCGCCCGCCGACCTCGTGACCGGCCAGCAAGACCAAGCCAATCAGCATGAAGATGACCAAGCCGATCAGGTTGACCGTGCGTGCGAGAATGATCGACGCCGTGCCCTCACGATAGCTGACCGCATGGTGGCGCTTCAGCAAAACGCCCTTGATCGGCTCGCCACCAAAGCCGCCGGCCGGCAGCACGGTATTGAAGGCCTCGCCGACCATGCGGATACGCCACACGATATAGGACCAGCGCAGCGTCAAGGGCAGGCGCAGGATGGCCAAGTGCCAGGACAGGCTGTCGATATAGAAGGCCGCGAGATAAATCATGAAGGCCGCCGCCAATCCCTGCCAGCCCATATCAAGAATGCTGGCGAGGGCAACCTTGAAATCAACCTCGGCGACCACCCAGGCCAACAATGCCACGCCCAGCCCGACATAAAGCCAAGTCAGAAACCGCGTCACAGACCGGCCGCCGGTCATGTCCGCTCCCGGCCGCGCACCGCGAGCAGCGCCGGCAGTAGGACCAGGGTGCAGATCAGGGTCAAGGTAATCGCAATGGTCAACAGCACGCCCATGCTGGCCGTACCGGGATGGCCGGACAGCGCGATGGACCCGAACGAGCCGATGGTGGTGAGCGCGCTGAACAGCACGGCACGCGGAGTCGAAGTCGCGAAGGCATCGCCCGCCGCCATATCACCGTCGGCGCGTTCCTGGCGGTCACGCAGGACAAGGTGGATGCCGCTGGCGACGCCGAGTCCGAACAGCAGCGGCAGGACAATGATGTTGGCAAAGTTGAAGGGCACCTGGAACACGACCGAGCATAGCACCGTCAGCACCGCCGCCAGCCCCAGAGGAGCAAAGACGAAGGCCACGTCACTGACCCGGCGCAACAACAGGCCGAGCAGGATCAGGAGCGCCGTCACCGCGATGGCCCCGGCCTCAACGAAGGCCGACAGCACCGCCCGCCCCGCCTCGTAGATCGTGACCGGTGCACCCGACGCATCGGGGGTGACCTTGCGCAGCGCCGCGACGAACCGTTCGACGGCGTCGGGATCACGCAGGTCGTCGGCGGGAATGATTTCGAGCCGCGCCTGCCCGCCCGGCGCGACATAGCGCGCGCGGATATCAGTCGGCAGATCGGTCAATGTGAACGGCTCAGGGCTCAAACTGCCCCGCAGGCGTTCGACGGCGTCGGGGAATACGGCGAGAAGCCCCTGCCCCAGTCCTGCCAGGCCCGCGTCGTCGAGGGTCTTCAGCAGCACTGCCAAACGCCCGGCCGCGCGGGCAAGGTCCGGCCCCGCATTGGTGGCGTCCAGATTTGCCAAGGCCGCCCTCAGACTTTCGGCGGCGGCGCGGCGACGCATCGGGTCTCTGTCCCCCGTGCCGCCACCGGTCGCCAGCGACGGCAGCATGAACAGGGCAAGGTCGCGGACGATCTCGGCTTTTTCCTCTTGGTCGCCCGGCACGAAGCTCAAGACGGAGGCGACGCCCTTGACCTCGGGCAGGGCGGTGAGGCTTTCGGCCAGTCCGCGCGCCGCGTCCACATCGGGGGCCAGCACCGTGGCGCTGTAGGTCGACGCCCCCTTCTCCGCCGCCAGTTCATGGATCACGGCGACCGATTCCAGGTTTCGGTCCTGCAGGTTCAGGGGATCGAAATCGAACCGCGCCTGCGGTACGGCAGCCAGGCCGATAACCACCGCCGCCATGGCACCGATCAGCACCCGACGGGGATGACCTTGCAAGGCACGGCGCGCCCGGTCGGACCATCCCGCATGACCATCCCGAAGGACCGCCACGGCGGGCATCAAAGTCAGCAAGGCGGGCAGCACGGTCAGGTTGGCGGCCAAGGCGATGAACATGCCCGATCCCGCGATCAGGCCCAATTCAGCCAGGCCCACGTAATCGGTCGGCAGGAAGGAATAAAAGGCGATGGCCGCCGCGACGGCACACAGCGTCAGACCGCCGCCGCCCGCCGCCGCCGTCGCCTCCAGCGCCGCCCCATTGTCATGGCCCCGGGCGCGATGCTCCCGATAACGCAGCGCGAAGTGGATACCGAAATCGACGCTGAGCCCGATGAACAGCACGGCGAAGGCCACGGAAATCAGGTTGAGGGCCCCAAGCGCCCAGATCGCGAACCCGGCCGTCCAGATCAGCCCCAGAATCAGGGTCGCCAGCACGGCGACGACCATACGCAGCGACCGCAGGCCAAGAACCAGCAGCACCAGAACCAGGGTAAACGACAACATCCCGGCCAAGCCCATGCCCTGCTCGACGCTTTTCAATTCATCCTGCTGCAGGGCGGCAGAGCCGGAGATGCGCAGGCGCACGGGCCCCGTCCCGTCCAACGTCAATTCCCGGCGCAGGTCCTTGAGGGCGGCGATCGGCTTGCCCGCCGGCTGCAACGATGCGAAATCCAACGGCGGCTTAAGCACGATGAACCGCCGCGCCGTCGCGTCATCTTCCCCGGCCAACAGCCGTTGCCAGGACAGAATCGCATCCTCGCCTTTGGCGCGTTTCTCACCGACATCCGCCAACAGGTTAAGCACTTTGGCCAGGGCCACGGGCGGCGTCTTGCCGTCAAGCTGCTGTTCGATGCCCTGGCGCAGCAGGTCGAACAGGGTCGCCAGACTGGCGTCGCCCCACAGACTGGCCAGGAAGGGCTGCGCTTCGGCCAGACGGCCAGTCAGATCTTCCAGTTCCCTAACCTCGAGGAACAACAGGCCATTCTGCTGCAGGAACGGATCGCCTTCGGGATCGAACAGGGCACCGAAGGTTTTCGGCTGTGCCTTGAGCCTACCGGCCAATTCCCGCGCCGCGCGCGCGACCTGCTCCGGCACGGCGCCGTCCAGGACCAGCAGGATGTTGTCACTCAGTTGCGGAAACAGGCGGCTGACTTCGCGATTATTCATACGGAACGGCAGGTCGGCGGACAGCATGTCCGTGGTGTCCGTATGGATCGCCAGATTGCGCTGCAGATAGGAAAGCGTCAGCCCCGCGCCGACGATGGACAACAGCACGACCACCCAGGCGCCGCGCCGGACCAGACCGACCCAGGCCCGGAACAGACTTCCCGGAAACGCGGCGGCCTCCGTCATCCCTCCTGCTTTCCGCCCTCGGCCAGGGCGCGACGGCGGGCCCGGTATTTGATCCCCCATTGGACGGCGAACAACAGCGCGAAGCCGGGCGCGCCGATGGTGGCGGCGACCAGAAGCAGTTCCTGATACCCCAGGAACACCAGGACCGGCACCGCCAGAATGGCGTCGTCGGGATCGAAGCCCATGAACGATCCCAGTTCGGCGCTGCGCGCCCCCGCCAGGCTTTCCATCCGCATGACCAGCCATAGGATAAAGGTCACCGAGGCGCCGGCAAGAATGCCCATGGGGATGGCCAGCATGCCCCACTCGCCCCCCCGGAGCCCGATGCCGAGGCCGACGAAGATGACGGCATTGCAGACGGCATCGGCGATCAAGTCGAACTTGTGACCGGCGGCGCTGGTCTGTCCCGACACTCGAGCATAGTCGCCGTCGCCCCGGTCCAGCACCATGGACAGGATGAACAGGCCCGAGCCGATCTGCCACCACGGCAGCCCCAACCAGGAGGACGGGCCGAGGGCGAAAGCAACCGCGGCGGCGATGCCCGTGGCCAAGCGCACGACAGTCACCTGGCTTGGCGTGATCTTGCTGCCCGCCGCCATCAAGGGTTTGGTCACGGTCACGCGCGCGACCTTGTGGATCCAGGTATTGTGACTAATGGTCTTGCCTCCGGTTGCGGGCGGGTCTACATGGGGCGATAAGGATAGCCCGGAACATCATGAAAATTGCGGCAAAAGGCAACCGGCATCGGCACCGCCGTTGAAGAAATCATGCTGAATACACCCGTCCTCACCGACGCCCAGATCACACAATTCGCCGACGATGGATACCTTGTCCTGCGCGGCGGGTTTTCTTCCGACGAGATGGCGCGCATCGCCACATGGACCGATGAGGTCCTGGCCCTGCCCGAGGTTTCGGGCCGCCATTGGGTATTTCACGAGAAAAGCCAGAAGAACCCGGGCGACAATTTGGTCAGCCGGATCGAGCGCATTTCCCCCTTCCACGACGGGTTCGGCGCCCTGGCCGAGGCCCTGCGCGGCCCGGTCGGCCAGTTGCTGGGCGAAGACGCTGCCCTGTTCAAGGAAAAGATCAATTTCAAGATGCCGGGCGGCGATGGTTTCAAGCCGCACCAGGATTCCCAGGCCGGCTGGGACGTCTATACGGATTTCTTCATCTCGGCGTTGGTGTCGATCGACGCGGCGACGGAAGAAAACGGCTGTTTGAAGATGGTTCGCGGTCATCACAAGAAGGGCATGTTCGCCTCGTGGGAACCGATGTCCGATGCCGACATGGCCGATATGGATTTTCAGCCCGTGCCGACCAACCCGGGCGACGTCGTGTTCTTCGATTCCTTCGCCCCTCATTCCTCGGAACCGAACCTGAGCGACAAGATCCGCCGCATCTATTACGCCACCTATAACCGGGCGTCGGCGGGCCAGTTCATGGACCGCTACTATGCGGACAAGCATAAGAACTACCCGCCGGACATCGACCGTGACCCGGCGAAGCAATACGTGTTCAGAGTCTAGCTTGAACTATTCGGCGGCGTCGCCGACACGCTCGGCCATGGGTTTGTAAGCCGCGATCTTGGCGTGGATTTCCGTGGCCGCGCGCTCCCGGTCCTCGGGAAAATCAATCTCGATCCACGGAATGCCCGTTACGTCCTCATACCCGAAGGTGCCCGGTTCCGACGCCTTCATAACGTCGCAGAACGCGTCTTCGTAGACGAAGCCCGGCATGTCGCCCTGGGACAGTTCGTCCGCCCGGTCGGCGACCCGCTGCGCGATGTCCGGCGCCATGGTCAGGAAGCCCGGCCATTCGCCGACCGTGTCATGGGGCTCGAACACCTTCTTGCCGAAGTCCACCAAGACGCCGTCACGCACACAGGTCTTCACAGGCTCGGCGCCCGGCACGAAATCCTGATCCAGGATGATGCAGGTCTCATGGCGGCTACCGATCAGGGCCTTCAGCAGGTCGTCGTGATAATAAACATCGGCATCCATGAACAGAATGCGCTCGCCCGACCTTAGAACCTCGCCCGCCCGCGCCAGGGACAGGATCGGGCTTTCCTTGAACCGGGGGTTGAACAGAGTGCGCGCGAAGCCCTTGGGTGCCACGCGGGCCAACTCGTCCTCGATCATCTCTTTCTTGTGGCCGACGACAACGATCAGTTCCTCGACGCCAAGCTGCGTCAGGACCTCGATATGCCGGGCCAGGAGGGTCCGGTCACCGAATTGCAGAAGCGCCTTGGGAGGATCGTCGTTACCGTCGCCGAAAAGACGCCGGCCGACGCCGGCGGCAAGCATGACTGCTTTCATTTTCTCGTAACTTCCCGGTTACCGTTTCGTTGCGCAATAGGTGCGCATGTGACATGTGCTTGTCAATATCGTGAAATCGCGGAGAAACATGCGCTGGGCGCATGGCAACGACCCCGGCGCATCGTTCGTTAAGCGATGTAGCCGTTGGCGCGGAACCAGGCGACGGCATCGGCCAGGGCGTCGCGCGCCGGGCGGGGCGCGTAGCCCAGTTCCCGGGCCGCCTTGTCCCAGCGGAAAAACATCTTCTTTTTCGCCATGCGCACCGAATCCGGGGCGACCATCGGTTCCACCCCGCCGGTCATCCGGCACCAGGCTTCGGAGATATGCGCGATCGGCATGATCAGGCCCGTCGGCACCCGGAACAACGGCGGCCGGCCGCCGGTCAATTCGGCAATCACGCCGAGAATCTCGCTGAGCCCCATGTTCTCGCCCCCCAGCACATAGCGTTCGCCAATGCGTCCCTTGGCGAAGGCCAGCAGATGGCCTTCGGCCACGTCGTCGACATGGGCGACGTTCAGGCCCGTGTCGACATAGACCGGCATCTTGCCGTTGGCCGCGTCGACCACGATGCGGCCGGTCGGCGTCGGCTTCACGTCACGCGGGCCGATCGGGGTCGACGGGTTGACGATGACCACGGGCCAGCCTTCCTTGGCCGTCAGCTCGCGGATACGCTCCTCGGCCCGGAATTTGGATTGTTTATAGGGGCCGATCATGTCGCCATAGGCGACCGGGGTGTCCTCGTCGCCGACGCCGCCCGGCGGAATCCCCAGAACGGCGACCGACGACGTATAAACGATGCGGTCCGCCCCGGCCTCGGCCGCCGCGCGCACGATGGCGGCCGAACCGTCCACATTGGCGCGGAACATGGCCGCTGGATCGCGGGTCCAGATGCGGTAATCAGCGGCGACGTGATAAAGCGCCCGACATCCCTTGACGGCCGGATCCAGGGTTTCCGGCGCCAGCAGGTCGCCCTCCACCACCTCGACATCCAGGCCGGCGATATTGCGGCGGTCACTGCCTGGCCGCATGAGGACGCGCACCGCCTCGCCCGCGTCGAGCAGGCGGCGCACCACGGCGGCGCCGACGAAACCGCTGGCGCCCGTCACCAAATTGGCAGAGCCTTTTGTCATGGCCGGGATTTAGGCCTCATAAAAGTCACGATTTCCAGTGGTAATTGGCTGACATTCCGCCCGCCGCCCCTTAACAATAGCGGTGTGCCGCCCCATGTAGCCTAAAATGCCTGTTTGCGCTGCAATATCTCAAGGTTTACAAGGGCCCTCCTGAGGATTAAGTGATCACGATGACCAAAAACCTGAAGATCCTGCTCGCCAGCCCGCGCGGTTTCTGCGCCGGGGTGGAGCGCGCCATCGAAATCGTTGAACGGGCCCTGGAAATCCACGGACCGCCCGTCTACGTCCGCCACGAGATCGTGCACAACAAGCACGTCGTCGAATCTCTGCGCGCCAAGGGTGCCGTGTTCGTCGAAGAAGTGTCCGACGTGCCCGACGGCGCCGTCACTATCTTTTCCGCCCACGGCGTCGCGGAAAAGGTCGAGATCGAGGCCAACGACCGCGGCTTGCCCGTGATCGACGCGACCTGCCCGCTGGTCTCCAAGGTCCATAAGGAAGGCCAGAACCATGCGCAGAAAGGCCGCGAAGTCATTCTGATTGGTCATGCGGGTCATCCCGAGGTTGAAGGCACCCAGGGCCGTATTCCCGGTGGTGTCCACTTGGTGCAGACCCCGGAAGACGTGGCCCATCTCCAGGTCAAGGATCCGAAGGCGCTGTCTTACGTGACGCAGACGACCCTCAGCGTCGATGAAACCCGCGATACCATCAACGCCCTGAAAAACCGCTTCCCGGCCATCGTCGGCCCGGACGTGAAAGACATCTGCTACGCCACCCAGAACCGTCAGCAGGCGGTGCGTGAGTTGTGTACCAAAGTCGATCTGCTGCTTGTGGTCGGGGCCAAGAATTCGTCGAACTCCAACCGCCTGCGCGAAATCGGCGGCGAGATCGGCGTGCCCGCCTATCTGATCGACGACGCCAGCATGCTCGACCCCAAATGGCTCGACGGCGTGGCCACGGTCGGCATCACCGCCGGTGCTTCGGCGCCCGAGGAACTGGTGCAGGAATTGATCCGCCGTCTCGGCGAATTCGGCAACACCCAGGTCGAAGAACTGAAGGGTGTGCAAGAAAACATCGTTTTCAAACTGCCGCGCGAATTGAACGACGGCACAGGCCCCCACGCCGGGGCCTGAGATACCGGAGAGTTACATGGCAGTCCCCGTCATCCAGCAGGTCCGCGTCGGCGCCTATATCATGGGCAAGAAGCTGCGCGGCGTCGAGAAATACCCCCTCGTCCTGATGCTGGAACCCCTGTTTCGCTGCAACCTGGCCTGCCCGGGCTGCGGCAAGATCGATTACGAAGACGACATCCTGAACAAGCGCCTGTCGGTGGAAGAGTGCCTGAAGGCGGTTGATGACTGTGGTGCGCCCATCGTCTCGATCCCCGGCGGTGAACCCCTGATCCATAAAGAGATCGTGCAAATCGTCGAAGGCATCGTGGCGCGCAAAAAGTTCGTTTACCTGTGCACCAACGCCCTGCTTCTGGAAAAGAACCTCAGCAAGTTCACGCCCACGCCGTATCTGACCTTCTCGGTCCATCTGGACGGCATGGAAGCCCATCACGACAAGGCCGTGGCCCAGCCGGGCACCTTCAAGCGCGCCGTCTCCGCCATCCGCAAGGCGAAGGCCATGGGCTTCCGCGTCAACGTCAACTGCACCCTGTTCGATCAGATGTCGGCCACCGAAGCGGCCGAATTCTTCGATTTCTGCACCCACGACCTGGGGGTCGAGGGCATCACCGTATCACCCGGCTATGCCTATGAACGCGCCCCCGATCAGGAACATTTCCTGTCGCGCAAGAAGACCAAGCAGCTGTTCCGCGACGTGTTCAAGCACGAGGGTGCGAAGAAATGGCGGTTCTCGCAGTCGACCCTGTTCCTCGACTTCCTGGCCGGCAACCAGTCCTACAAGTGCACGCCCTGGGGCAACCCGACGCGCAACATCTTCGGCTGGCAGAAACCCTGCTATCTGCTGAACGAAGGCTATGCCGATACGTTTCAGGAGCTGATGGACAGCGTCGAGTGGGACAAGTACGGCACCGGCAACTATGAAAAATGCGCCGACTGCATGGTTCATTGCGGCTATGAGCCGACCGCCGTCACCGACACCGTGTCGCACCCGCTGAAGGCGCTGAAGGTCTTCCTGAACGGCGTCAACACGGAAGGTGAGATGGCCCCGGAAATCAATCTGGACAACCAGCGCCCGGCCGAATTCGTGTTCGAAGGCCTGGTCAAGACGCTGAGCCAGAAGATGGCGGAAAAGGCCGAAGGCGAAAAGGCGGCCTAAGAACAGGCCAAGTCAGCCGAAGGCAAGGCCGGGCCCAAGACGTCCCGCCGCGCCGCGCAGGACCTTCAACGCCCGCGTGCTGCCGCGCCCCAGCGCCAGCAGTTTCCCGATGTCGCCCGGATGGGTCGCCAGGTTTTTCAGCAGGCGCACGCCGTCCGTACCACCCGAGGTCGAGACGATTTCATCCGTCCATTCCGGCAACCGCGTATCCGACGTATCGGACACGGCGCGGATGATCGCGAAGGGCCGCCCCGCCTTGCGCGCCGCCCGGCCGACGGCATAGCTTTCCATATCGACCGCATCGGCCTCGGTCGTCGCCCGCAGCACGGATTTGCGCCGGGGCCCGGCGACGATGGTCGGCGAATGGGCCAGGGTGGCCCCCTTGCGCGTCACCATATCGCCCAAGGCGTCTTCCAGGCGCCCCGTCCAATCGGGGTCACAAGTCAGGCTCTTGCTTCCGGCGGCGATGACGCGGGTCGGCAGGATCAAATCCCCGGCCTTGAGCGCCGGGTCCAGGCCACCACACAGCCCGAAGCTGAGCATGGCGACCACACCCTGGGCGAACATCTCGTCCGCCAGTTCGCCCGCACGTTGGGGGTCAGCCCCGGACGCGCGCACGTCCAGGTCATCATTATCGGAAATGTCGGACAGGCAGGCGACCTCGCGCAAAACCCCGGTGATGATGCCGATACGGGCCATCACGCCGGGCCGGTCAAATGCCGTAGGCGGGGCGTTTGGTGTTACTGCGCTTCAGGTTGCGGTAGCGGGACAGCGTCCACAGCGGGAAATAGGCGCTATAGCCGTGATAGGTGATGTAGAACACCTTGGGAAAACCGACGGCGTTGAACATCGTTTCCTGCCATTTGCCGCCTTCACGCGGATGGTCCAGCAGGTAGGTGACGCCGCTTTCAACCTCGGCGCTGTCCAGTTCGCCCGCCGCCATCAGGCCCATCAGGGCCCAAGCCGTCTGCGACGGCGTGCTTTCCTTGGCCAGGCCCTTCTTCTCGGTCCAGTAGGTCGCGCAGTCCTCGCCCCAGCCGCCGTCGGCCATCTGGCGGCTTTTCAGCCAGTCGACGGCGCGGCGGATGTAGGGCTGGGACATATCCTCGCCCACGGCGTTGAGGGCGCTCAACACCGACCAGGTGCCGTAGACGTAATTGGTGCCCCAGCGCCCAAACCAGGACCCGTCTTCTTCCTGCTCGTCCTTCAGGAAGCGGATCGCGCGAGCGACCACGGCGTCATCCGCGCCGTAACCGAGCTGCGCCAGCATGCCGAGGCAACGCGCGCTGACGTCGGACGTCGGCGGGTCCAACAGCGCCCCGTGGTCGGCGAAGGGAATGTGGTTCAGGTGATAGGCTTCGTTCTCGGCATCGAAGGCGCCCCAGCCGCCGTTCTCGCTCTGCATGCCGATGATCCATTCGACGCCGCGATCGATGGCATCCTTGTAGCGCACGGGGTCGGCGCGGTGCAGGGCCATGATGACGACCGCCGTGTCGTCCACGTCGGGGTAATGGTCGTTCCAGTACTGGAAGGCCCAGCCGCCGGGGCGCAGGTCCGGACGCTTCTTGGCCCAGTCGCCCTTGACGTCGGTGATCTGGCGGTCGACCAGCCATTCGGCGGCCTTGTCGAGTACGACGTCGCCCGCTTCCATGCCGCTTTCCTGCATGGCGTGCATGGCCAGCCCCGTGTCCCACACGGGCGACAGGCAGGGCTGGCAATAGGCTTCGCCGTCGCGTTCCACGACCAGCTTTTCGATGGCCCCCCGCGCCGTCAGGAAATCAGGATGATCGCGGGGATAGCCCAGCACGTCCTAAGCCATGACCGCGTTGGCCATGGCGGGGAAGATGCCGCCCAGGCCGTCCTCGCCGTTCAGGCGCGTCTTCACGAAGTCCATGCACTTGGTGATGGCCTTCTTCTCCAGCCACTGGGGGATCATCGGCTGCACCAGCCGCGCCGCCTTATCGATGGCCAGGAACACGTTGCCCAAGACATGGCCCGTGGGATTGTGCAGGAAATCGGTCTGCTTGAACGGATCTTCGGCAAAGAGTTCGCGGATGCCAACGCCGCGCGGATTGCGCGCCTTGGGCCGGGTCGCGGCCAGCACGAACAGCGGAATCATCACCGTCCGCGACCAATAGGCGACCTTGTCGATATGGAACGGCGACCAGGACGGCAGCAGCATGGCTTCCGGGCGGATCACCGGCGCCGCGCGCCAGGGAACCTGTTCGAACAGGGCAAGTGCGATGCGCGTGAAAACGTTCGAGCGCGCAGCACCACCACGCGCCAGCACCGCCGCCCGCGCCTTGGCCATGTGGGGGGCGTCCGGGTCGTCGCCAATCAGCTTCAGGGCGTAGTAGGCTTTGACTGTGGCGCTCATGTCGAAATCGCCGTCATGGAACAGCGGCCAGCCGCCGTGTTTGCCCTGAATGCGGCGCAGATAGTTGCCCATCTTGGCCTCGATGGCCTCGCGGGGCTCGCCCAGGTAATGGTTGAGAAGAATGTACTCGGCGGGGATCGTCGCGTCCGCTTCCAACTCAAACGCCCAACTGCCGTCCTTGGCTTGCTGACCGGCCAGCCAGGCGCGGGCTTCGTCGATGGTGGCGTCCAGATCCGCCTGTGCGCGGCCATCAAGGGCCGCCTCGCCGGAACCGGCATTCGGCGTATCGTCCTCTGGCTGCATGGAGATGTCCATCACGTCACCGCTTGAATCTTTTGTTATCAGGCCATTAATCGCCCAGATGTACTCTTCGCAGGCGCAAAATTCAATGCCTGCGGCGATCCGGCCCCTTCTTTCAGAAAGGGCCTCTGGAATCAAGAAGATGACAAGGACGTGACAACCATGTCGGCGGCCCGGAAACCGGACCGGATGGAACCTTCGATGGTCGCCGGCAGGCCCGTGGCCGTCCAATCGCCGGCCAGGAGCAGATTATGCCAAGCCGTCCGCGGCGCAGGACGGCGGCGATCCTCGGCCGGAGTCTGGCTGATGGTCGCCCGCTTTTCCTTGACGATACGCCAGGGTGGCAGCGGGCCGTCCGCCAATCCCAGGGCCGCCCGCACCTCGGGCCAAAGGCGCATTGCGATCGCTTCGTTGGCCTCTGCCGCCAGGGCGTCTGCGGCGCTGACCGTGACCGAGGCGACATCGTCGCGCAGAAACACCCATTGCGCCGTGCCGCCGACCAGCCCGACCAAGGGGGGGGCCGCCGGCACCGGTTGCGTCAGCCGGAAATGGGCGTTGACGATGGCATGGCTGCCCTGCGGCCCGTTCAGGTCCGGCACGACGTCTGCCGCCGCCCATGCGGGCACGGCCAAAATAACTTGGTCATCCGGGTCCAGCACCACCGTGGCGCCGGCGAAATCGAGCGCACGGACTTGCCCGTCACCAAAGTCTAAAGCGCGCAAACGGTTGTTGAACCGAACCTCCGCCCCCTTCGCCGCCAGATAATCGAGCGCCGGATCAACGAAGCTGTCGCTCAACCCCACCCGCGCCATCAGGGGCTTGCAGGCGGCGCGGCCGCGGCCGAAGGTTTCCTTCACGACCGGCCACAACAGACGCGCCGACGCCGTGTCGACGGGCGTGTTCAGCACGCCGACGGCCAACGGTTCCCAGAATTTTTCAAACAACTTGCCCGGCCCGGCCAGGCAGTCTTGGACCGTGTCCTCCGGCCCCGCGCAGGCGAGATGACGGACCCGCAAGTATTCGCTCAAACAAGTTCTCGGCACCCGGCCGCCACCGAACAGGATGGACCAGGGCACCCGCCCCGAATCAGGTGTCACGGTCCAGGTGTCGCCGGTCCGTAAATCGCGGAACGGAAAGGACGCGTCCTCAGGCCCGGTCAAGCTGTCCGCCGCCCCCACCGTTTGCAGATAGTCGCGGATCGCCCAATTGCCGGACAGCATCAAGTGATTGCCGTTGTCGATGCGGCGCTCCAGATGAGCATCGAAATAGGAGCGGCAGCGCCCGCCGGCATGCCCGGCGCTGTCATACAGGACGACCTTGCGCCCGTCCTGGGCCAGGCGTACGGCGGCGGCCAGGCCCGCCACCCCGGCACCGATCACATGGATACGTCCGATTGCCATCCCCCGGGCTACAGCAGGCCGTAGCGGAAGGCGACCCAAAGCTTTTCCGCCTTGGACAATCCCGCCGGCTCCAGCACCCGGTGCCAGCCGCGCGCCCGCATACGGCGGAAGATGCGCTCATAGGCTTCCATCATCATGGTCGCGGGCTTGACCCGATCGGCCTCGCACTGGCCAAGCAGAATCCGCGCTTCGGCGAACTTTTCTCCGGCCAGGGTGCCGATCTCGGTCACGGCGGCAGTCAGATTGGCGTCGGCCAGAACGCCTTGCGGATCGCGGGCGGCAACACCGTGAGTCGCCAGCAGATCATCGGGCAGATACAGCCGGTCGCGCGCCGCGTCCTCGTCCAGATCGCGCAGAATGTTGGTCAGTTGCAGGGCGAGACCGAGCGCGGCCGCCAGCCGGTCCCCGATCTCAACCCCCAGGCCGAAGATGCGGCAGCTCAGCCGCCCCACGGCGCAAGCAACCCGGTCGCAGTACAGCAGCAGATCCTCGCGGGTGGCCAGGCGCAGGGTTTCCGACGCATCCGTTTCCATGCCGTCGATGACGGCCAGAAAGTCGGCCTCGGCCAGGCCGAAATGGGCAATCGGTTCCGCCAGGGCGACGGCGACCGGGTCCTTTGGCCGCCCCGAATAAAGGGCGCGGATTTCATCCCGCCAACGGGCCAGTTCGCGTTTTTTCACGTCGAGCGGATTAGGGTCGTCGGCGATGTCGTCGACGATGCGGCAAAAGGCATAGACCGCGAACATGGCGCGACGTTTTTCGCCGGGCAGAAGCCGCATGGCCCAATAGAAGGTCGTGCCCGAGGCGCGCACGATCTGCTCCACCTGTTCACGGGCGCGGCCGACTTCGACTTCGGAAAGGGTCACCAAGTTGTGCATGGGTGCAATGGATACACTGGGGGGTGCAGCCAAGGCCAGCCCCCAATGACGGGGCAACCGTCAGCCCCGGGAACCGGGCGCGCCCGGCCCGCCGGCATAGATGCGCCCTTTCCAGCCGCCGCCCCGGCCCAGGGCGTGACGGCGGGCGGAATCGACGGTCATCAGGGTGTAGAGGAATCCCGCCACGGGCAGCCCCAGCGCCGCCCAGGGCGGGCGCCCGTACAGGCGCAGGGTCGGGAAATAGGCGATGGCCATGGCGCACCACTCCACCGCCCCGACGGCCAGCATCGGCCAATTTCCGGCAACCAGCCCCCACAGCGCCGCCACCGGCGGCACCAGGTACAGCAACACCATCCCGGCGATGGTGCCCAGCAACATCAGGGGCGAATGGCCGAGTTGCTCATACGCCGTGCGCGCGACCATGCGCCACAATTCCCCCAATCCGTCGTATCGGCGCAGGCTCACCGTCTCGCGGCTGAGCCCCAGCCAAATCGCCCCCCTGGCCTTCAACAGCGCCGCCAGGGCGCAATCGTCGATCAGGCGGTCCTTGATCGCCTTGATCCCGCCGGCCGCATCCAGGGCGGCCCGCCGCACCAACATGCAGCCGCCCGCCGCCGCCGCCGTGCGCTTGACCGGATCGTTGACCCAGGGAAAGGGAAACAGCTTTTGGAAAAAGAACACGAAGGCCGGAATCAGCAGACGCTCCCACGGCGTCTCGCAGTTGAGGCGCACCATGAGGGAGACCAGATCACGGTTCTCCATCTCCGCCTTCTCGACCAGACGGCGCAGGTTGGCCGGGTCGTGGGCAATGTCGGCGTCGGTCAACAGAACATAGCGGGCTTCGGCTGCCGCCGCCCGCGCGGCCTCAAGCCCTTGATGAACAGCCCACAGCTTGCCCGACCAGCCCTCGGCCAGCGGCCGTCCGGTGACAAGGTGAAATCGGCCACCCCCGCCCGCCGCGTCAGCCGCCCCCCGGGCCAGGGCCGCCGTGCCGTCCGTCGAATTGTCGTCAACCACCACGACATCAAGGCGACCGGGATAATCCTGGGCGAACAGGGACGCCACGGTGCGGGCGATGCTGTCGGCTTCGTCACGGGCGGGGATGACGGCGGCGATGTCGGGCCAGCTTTCTTTGGGAGGCGTCTTGGCGGCGGGGCTCAGGTGTTGATCGGCGAACCAGAACCGCCCGCGGCAGAACAGGATTCCCGCCCAGACGGCGAGCGCCAGCAGGGCGGCCCCCGTCATTTCCCGGACCTCATCGCCCGTGCAGACCGATCAGTGCGGCCAAGGCGCCCTTGGCACAGCACCAGGCATAGCCACCCTTGGTCAGCGCCACCCGCCCGGCCAGCGGGTCGCGACGGCGCAACAGGCCCGTGAGCCGGCGGGCGATTTCCCAAATGGCGGCGGCTTCCATCCCCAGTCGGCGGCTGTGCATGCCGGAGGATATGGGACGGGCTTCTTCCAACAGTATTTCGGTCGCATCGAGGCAGCGGTCGATCACGCGGCGCAGTGCCGGGGTACAGGCCGGACGGTCGAGGTCTTCCACTACCGCCCCCTCCGCGGCCAGCCAATCGCCGGGCAGGTACACCCGGTCCAGGCTGCGGTAGTCGTCCTGACAGTCCTGCAGATGATTGATGACCTGAAGCGCGTTGCACAGCGCATCCGACGGGCCGTAGCCCAAGGACGATCCACCGTGCAGGTCGATCAGGTAGCGGCCCACGGGGGCGGCGGACCGGATGCAGTAATGCATCAGGTCGTCCCAGTCCTGATAACTGCCCTTGACCGCGTCCTGCTTGAAGACGTCGATCAAATCCTGGCAATGGCGCGGTGTGATGTCGGTTTCCGCCAAACTGTCGCGCATGGCATGGGCGGTGGCGAATTCGGGATCGCCCGGATGCTGGCCCAATAACGCCGCTTCGAAACCGGCCAGGCGGCGGATCTTGGTGTCCGCGTCCAAGGCCGTGTTGTCGGCAATGTCGTCGATGGCGCGGGCGAAGCGGTAGAACCGCGCCACATGCGGGCGCAGGTCGGCCGGCAGCAGGAACGAGCCGACGGGGAAGTTTTCGTAAGCGGCGTCTTTGCCCGACGGCGTTTCCACGCCAGGGCCCGACGGCGTTTCCACGCCGGTGCCCGACGTCGGTTCAGGAGAATCGGTGGGCTGCCCCATGACCGGAAAACACCTTCACTCGGATCAGCCGGCCCCAGGATCAGGCCGACCCCAGGATCAGCCGGCGGGCTTGGCCATTTCCCGCATTTTCTCCAGCAGGCTGTCGACGGAATTTCCGTTGTTCGAGATGACGGAATTGAATTCCTTCTGCTGGGTCAGGGCCATGGACAGGCCGTTCACGATGATGTCGACGATCTTGAAGATATGCTGACCGTCACGTTCGCCCACGCCGACACGCCAGCTGACTTCGACCGGCTGGCCGCCGGGGCGTTTCAGCATGGTATGGACGATGAAGTCATTTTCCTGGCGCTTTTCGGCGCGGCTGATTTCCAAAGACTCACCGGAATAATCCTTGAAGCCGTCGACATAGCGTTCCAGCAGCATGTTCTCGAACAGGGTCAGGTATTCCTCACGCTGTTCCGGGGTGGCGCGGCGCCAGTGGCGGCCCAGCACCCATTTGCCGATGGATTTCACCGCGAAGAAGTCGTTCACCAGCGCGCGGAAACGTTCCTTGCGCACGTCGCGGGCGATGTCCTTCCCGGTCAGGGAACTGATCGCCGACGAGGCCATGGTGTTGACGAAGGTTTTGACTTCGTCCGTCGTCACTTCGGCGCATACGGCCCGCGGCGCGAACGCCATCAGGGCGGTGGCCAGGAAAGCAGTAAGTATATGACGCCTTAGCATTGGAATCGTCTCCTCCAGGCGCGTTGCATACACCGGGCCATGCGGTAAGTTCAAGTGCCGCATGGATCAATAAAAGTTCATCTGATTGACATCAGACCAATATGATAAAATTGATGGAATCCCAGAACAGCATCGCCCCAGGCCCCATTCAGTGGACCAGATTCAGTTTACAGGAACCTGACCATGACGAAAAATCCTCTCTCAGAAGCCCTTGAAACGTATCTTGATTTGGGCCGCCGCCCATACACCGAGGTGGTGTCGCAGTTGGAACACGCGCTGCAATGCGCCTGGCTGGCGGAGCAGGAATCGGGTGATGGAGATCTGGTCGCCGCGGCCTTTCTGCACGACATCGGCCACATGATGCAGAAACACGGCCAGGCGGCCGCCGACCGCGGCATCAACGACAAGCACGAGGACATCGCCCGCGGCTGGGCCGCCCGCCATTTTAACGCCCGCGTGGCCCAGGCCGTCGGCCTGCATGTCGAGGCCAAGCGCTATCTCTGCGCCACACAGCCGGGCTATTTCGACACCCTGTCCCCGGCCTCGGTCAAATCCCTGGAATTACAGGGCGGGCCGATGAACGCGGACGAGGTCAAGGCCTTCGAGGCCCTGCCCTATTACGAAGATGCCGTGAAGGTCCGCGAATGGGACGACCGGGCCAAGATCGCCGGCCTGGAGACGCCGGACATCGACCACTTCCGCCCCTACATGGAAAGCGCCCTTGCGGCGTAATCCCGACCGCCCAGATTGCTAAAACCGGTCCGCCCGGAACGGCGTCAGGTCCACGTTCGGCGCCTCGCCCTTCAACAGCCGCGCGATCACGCGCCCCGTCGCCGGGCCGCAGGTCAGGCCCACGTGCTGATGGCCGAAGGCATGGAACAGCCCCGGTACCGTCGTTGAGGGGCCAACCACGGGCAGGCTGTCCGGCAGGGTCGGGCGGAAGCCCATCCACTGCGTCGACACCTCCGTCTTCACGCCGGGCAGCAACTTGGGCACCAGGTCGGTCATGACCTTTACCCGGGCGTAATCGGGCGGCGGCTCCAGCCCCGCCAGTTCGACTGTGCCGGCCAGGCGCAGCCCCATCTCCATGGGCGAGGCATAGAATGCGCGGGCCTTCCAGCCGACGGCGTGGTTCACCTGCACCCCCGGGTCGGCCAGAATGGCGTGGTAGCCGCGCTCGGTCCCCAGCGGGATTTTCTCACCCAGCAGGGCCGCCAGCTTGTGGGAAAAGGCCCCGGCGGCCAAAACAATCCGGTCCGCCTCGATGGTTCCCTCCGGCGTCTCGATCCGGAACCCGCCGTCGGGCTTCCGGACAAGCCCCCGCACCTCGCCCTGTTTCAGGGTGCCGCCGCGCTTAACAAAAGCCTCGGCCAGGACCTTGGTCAGGCGGCCCGGGTTGGTCGTGGTGCCGCCGCCGAGCAAGGCATGGGCCCATTTGAAATCGGGGCCGAGCGCCGGTTCCAGATCCGTCAGTTCCTTGCGGTCCAGGGCCTGATACTTGATGCCGTAGGTCGCGCGGAACGCCAGGTCGATCTCCGCCTTCTTGAAATCGCTCTCGTTGTCATAGACCTGCAGCACCGGGTCGCGGCGCACCAGTTCGGGCGCCCCGGCCTCCGCCGCCAAGGCCCCATAGGCGTCGGAGCAGCCGATGGTCAGATGGCGCAGGGCATCGGCGGCGCGGCGTTGGTGCGAGACGCTGGCGAAGCGCAGCATGCGCAGCAGCCAGGGCAGGATATGCGGCAGCCGCGACCAGCGGATGGTCAAGGGCCCCTTGGGATCCAGCAGGTAGCCCGGCACATTGCGCAGGACTTCCGGCCCGAAGGTCGGCACGAACGACCATTCCGCCAGGATGCCGGCATTGCCGAAGGAGCACGCCTCGCCGGGTTCGATGCGGTCGATCAGGGTGACCTTGAACCCCTCCTTCACCGCCGCCAGGGCGCAGTTGACGCCGACGATGCCGGCGCCGATGACGCAGACCGTGGTTTCCCCCGGCGTGCCGCCTTGCGGGACGCTTTTGGAATTCTCGGGCTTGGGTTGAGAAATTGTCGCGGTCATGGACGGGGCTCCGGCTTGTCGTTGGGCGGCCTTCGTGCCAAATATGACCTGAAACACCCCCAGTGACCATCGCCTTCAAGGAAAACGATCATGGCCGACGGCGCCCATATGCCCCCCCTTCCCGAACCCGTACGCCAGGCGTTGAAAGCCGCCGTGGGCGACAAGGGCTGGTACGAGACCGAGGCCGACATGGCCCCCTATCTGGCGGAGGAGCGCAATTACTACCACGGCGAAAGCCCCCTGGTGCTGCGCCCGGCCAATACGGACGAGGTTTCCAAGATCGTCACGATCTGCGCCGAACACGGCGTGACCATCACCCCCCAGGGCGGCAATACGGGCCTGTGCGGCGGGGCGGTCGCCCAGGGCGGCGTGCTGATCAACATGGGCCGCATGAATGCCGTGCGCGAGATCGACCCCGTCAACGCGACCATGACGGTCGAAGCCGGCTGCATCCTCAAGGATATCCAGGACAAGGCCGAGGCCGCCGGCCTCCTGTTCCCCCTGTCGCTGGCCGCCGAGGGGACCTGCCAGATCGGCGGGAACCTGTCGACCAACGCCGGCGGCATTCAGGTGCTGCGCTACGGCAACGCGCGGGACCTGGTGCTGGGGCTGGAGGTCGTCACATCCGACGGCCGCGTGTGGAACGGGCTGCGCGGCATCCGCAAGAACAACACGGGCTATGACCTGAAGCATGTCTTCATGGGGGCGGAAGGCACGCTCGGCACCATCACCGCCGCCGTCCTGAAACTGTTCCCCCGCCCGGCGGAAACGACGACGGCCCTGGTCGCCGCCAACGCGCCGGCCGACCTGTCGAACCTGCTCAACCGCCTGAAACGCGCCACGGGCGATCAGGTCACCAGTTTCGAATACATCTGCCGCGCGCCGCTGGATGCGGTGTTCGAACACATCCCCAACACCCAGGACCCCATGCAGCAGAAGTACGAGCATTATGCGCTCGTCGAAATGGCATCGGGGCAGAAGGGCGTGATCCGCGACCTGGCCGAGGAAGCCCTGGGCGAAGCCTTCGAAGCGGAAGAGATCATCGACGCCGTGCTGGCCGAAAGCGGCGATCAGGCGGCCAAGCTCTGGAACCTGCGGGAATCCATCCCCGAAGCGCTCAAGCATTGCGGCCCCTCGGCCAAGCACGACATTTCCGTGCCCGTCTCCAAGATCCCCGAGTTCCTCGCCAAGGCCGACCCCCATGTGCAGGCGGCGATCCCCGGCTGCACCATCATGGCCTTCGGCCACATGGGCGACGGCAACCTGCACTACAACCTGGTGATGCCCAAGGACACGACCCCGGAAGACGCCGAACGCCTGCGCCACGAAGTGCCCCCGGGCGTCCACGACATCGCCGATAGCCTCGGCGCCTCATTCTCCGCCGAACACGGCATCGGGCTGCTCAAGGTACACGAGATGGACCGCTACAAGACGGACGTGGAGAAACACCTGCTCCGCAGCATCAAAGCCGCGCTCGACCCCAAGGGCATCATGAATCCGGGGAAGGTGGTGCCTTAGCCAATTGATGTTTATTGCCTGTCTCCCAGGCTTGGCATCCTAGTTGTCGAAAGCATTCTAAAATATTAGTATTTTCATATGCTTAATCTTCAATTCATGGCAGACGTCATTGAATCGATTGCATGGCCAGCAACCGTCATCGGCATAGTTTTTTTCTCCGGGGGCATCTCCGAGAGCTCTTGCGGGAGCTATCTACATTTCGTTATGGCGACTTCGAGTTAGACTTTGGACGTAAGGTTCGGGACCTAGAGAGCAGAGCCAAAAACGCGGGCCTGAACATCCCCTCAAAGCCTACACCTAGCAGCCATTCACTTAATGCAGCCCAGATTGTTTCAGAGTCCCTACGCCTTGCGATCGACTTTCCTGCAGCAGCAGTCGGTGTCGCCTGGACTGCCGTTGAGCATGAGTTATTGAATGCCGTCGAGAGATTATCTCTAGCCGTAGATTCTCCTGCTAATTATTCCCCATATGGATGCATTAAAATGTTGGTCCAATCTGGGCACTTGAACAACAACACCGCTGAATTATTAGGCCAAATGAGACAGTTACGAAATAAAGCAGTACATCCAGCAGCTTCTCGTAGCCAAATTTCACCTGAAGAGGCCAGAGAGTTTATCGCCCTAACGGAGGGCATCATCAATAAGCTCAAGAGCCTTGAAAAAGAAAAATAGAAACTCACGACAAGATCGACAAATAATCTATACGGCAGATCGGTGCACTCTGCGTTGGCTACTTGTGCATTTACCCCAACTGCGCCACATCCTCGCGTCCAAGAATGCGCATAACCTCAACCATGCCATCGCCTTGCCGATAATAGATGGAATGAGCGCCGTAGACGCTGCGCCGATAGCCGGGGCGGATATGATCGACGGCTGCATAAAGGGTGGGATCGTCAGCGATCCGATCGAACAGCGCGATCAGGCCGTCGAAGTAACGGTCGGCCTGAGCCAATCCGAATTCTGTGATCCCCCGGCGGTAAAGACGCGCCAAGTCATCCTCGGCGGCTCGGCTGAGCCTATAGTCCGCCATCTTCCTTGAGATCAGCGAGAACCGCGCGGCGAATGTCCGCCGGTGACTTGTCGCTCATGCCACCGCTTTCCGCCTCGATCAGCGCTGCCCGGATGCGCGCGATCTCGTCGGCGCGCGTCTGCTTTTCCCGGATAGCTTCGCGGATCAGTTCACTGTCCGTGGCGTAATTGCCACTGGCGAGTTGCCCCTGTATCCAAGCTTCCTGCTGGTCGGTGACCGTGATGCTTTTCTTGACCATGGACATGGCCCAACACTCCCATGACGTACAGGCATCGAATGAGTAGGATATTATCCTACTACATCTTGTAACCGTGAGAAAGCACAGCGCGGCCGGAAAATTAAGCCGCCGCGCGGGCCTCAAGGTCCGCCAGCAGCTTGTCCGCTACCTCGACGCCCTCGGCATTCGCCTTGGCGCGGTTGGCCCAGCGGTCGACGCCGGGGAGCCAGGCGCCGTCCTGCTCGGTGATGGCCTGAACCAGGGTGCCGATGCGTTCGATGAAGCGGTTGTCGGCGGTTTCCTCGTCCTCGTGGGCGAAGGCCGAGGGGTCGATCAGGATGAAGAACTGGCCGACCTTGGGCGGCTCGCCGTCGGCGGCGAAGAAGCTGGAGGCTTCGAAGCCGTGGTTGGAGCCGGTGAGCGTCGCCGCCAGGATTTCCACCATCAGCACCAGGGCCGCGCCCTTGGCGTCGCCCATGGGGATCATCATGCCGCCGTCGAGGGCTTCCTTGGCGTCGGTGGTCGGCTTGCCGTGCTTGTCCGTGGACCAACCCTCGGGGATCGGCTCGCCCTTGTTGGCGGCCATCATGATCTTGCCGCGGGCGACCTTGCTGAGCGCCAGATCGACCAGGATGGGGTCGCCCCAGTCCGTGCCGTCGGCGTTGCGCCGCGGGCAGGCGAAGGCGATGGGGTTGGTGCCGTAAAGGGCGCGGTTGCCGTTCCACGGTGCGATGGCCGCCGGGGCGTTGAGGAAGCCCATGGCGATCAGGCCCTTGCGGGCGGCCGCTTCGACCGGGTGGCCGCCGACGCCGCCGTGGTGGGAATTGCCGATGGCCAGGCCGACAATGCCCGCTTCCTGGGCCAGCGTGATGGCCCGGCCCAGGCCCAGATGAATGGCCGGATAGGCGTAGCCGCCGTTGGCGTCGACCCGCAGGGCCGCCGTCGCCGTCTGTTCCAGGCGGGCGATGGCATGGCCGTCGACCTTGCCCGACTTGGCCTGGTCGGCGTAGCTCGGCACCCGCGACAGGCCGTGGGACGGAACACCGTCGGCTTCGGCCTGAACCAGGGCGCGGACGACATGGGCCGCGTTGTTTTCCGACACATTCGAATTCAGCGAGTTGCCCCTGTATCCAAGCTTCCTGCTGGTCGGTGACCGTGATGCTTTTCTTGACCATGGACATGGCCCAACACTCCCATGACGTACAGGCATCGAATGAGTAGGATATTATCCTACTACATCTTGTAACCGTGAGAAAGCACAGCGCGGCCGGAAAATTAAGCCGCCGCGCGGGCCTCAAGGTCCGCCAGCAGCTTGTCCGCTACCTCGACGCCCTCGGCATTCGCCTTGGCGCGGTTGGCCCAGCGGTCGACGCCGGGGAGCCAGGCGCCGTCCTGCTCGGTGATGGCCTGAACCAGGGTGCCGATGCGTTCGATGAAGCGGTTGTCGGCGGTTTCCTCGTCCTCGTGGGCGAAGGCCGAGGGGTCGATCAGGATGAAGAACTGGCCGACCTTGGGCGGCTCGCCGTCGGCGGCGAAGAAGCTGGAGGCTTCGAAGCCGTGGTTGGAGCCGGTGAGCGTCGCCGCCAGGATTTCCACCATCAGCACCAGCGCCGCGCCCTTGGCGTCGCCCATGGGGATCATCATGCCGCCGTCCAGCGCTTCCTTGGCATCCGTGGTCGGATTGCCGTGCTTGTCCGTCGACCAGCCCTCGGGGATCGGCTCGCCCTTGTTGGCGGCCATCATGATCTTGCCGCGCGCGACCTTGGACAGCGCCAGATCGACCAGGATGGGATCGCCCCAGTCCGTGCCGTCGGCGTTGCGGCGCGGGCAGGCGAAGGCGATGGGGTTGGTGCCGTAGAGGGCGCGGTTGCCGTTCCAGGGGGCGATGGCCGCCGGGGCGTTGAGGAAGCCCATGGCGATCAGGCCCTTGCGGGCGGCGGCCTCGACCGGGTGGCCGCCGACGCCGCCGTGGTGGGAATTGCCGATGGCGAGGCCGACGATGCCCGCTTCCTGGGCCAACGTGATGGCCCGGCCCAGCCCCAGATGAATGGCCGGATAGGCATAGCCGCCGTTGGCGTCGACCCGGAGTGCCGCCGTCGCCGTCTGTTCCAGGCGGGCGATGGCATGGCCGTTGACCTTGCCCGACTTGGCCTGATCGGCGTAGCTCGGCACCCGCGACAGGCCGTGGGACGGCACGCCGTCGGCTTCGGCCTGCACCAGGGCGCGGACGACATGGGCCGCGTTGTTTTCCGACACATTCGAATTCAGGAAGACCTTGAAGGCCAGCTGTTCGAGTTCTTCCAGGGTCTTGATCGCCATCGTGTTTAGTTCCCGTTCAGACAGTTGAGCACCGCATCAGCGGTGACGGTGGATACCTTGCCCTCGCCCTCTTCCGTGCGTGGGCCGACATGGGGCGTGCAATACAGGTTGGGCACGCCGTCGAAGATGTTGGGGGATGTCAGGGGCTCCTCGACGAACACGTCGGTGAAGCCGCCCCACAGCTTGCCGGATTTCAGCGCGTCGACCAGGGCCTGTTCATCGACGATGCCGCCGCGCGACAGGTTCAACAGCAGGGCGCGGTCCTTCATCTTGGCGATGGTGTCCGCGTTGAACAGGCCGCGCGTGTCGTCGGTCAGCGGCACGTGGATGGAGACCGCGTCGCATTTCGGCAGCAGGTCATCCAAGGTTTCCGCGCGCTCGACCTTGCAGTCGGCCCAGCGCGGATCGTCCTTCTTGACCCAGGGGTCGTAGGCGATGCGGTTCATGCCGTTGCCGCGCGCCCGCCAGGCGAGCGCCTGGCCGGTCCAGCCCAGGCCGATGATGCCCAGCGTCTTGCCCTGAACTTCGCGGCCCATCAGCTCGATGCGGGGCCACTTGCCGGCCACCACGTCCGGCGTCGCCAGGTAGGAGCGGCGGAACATCACGTAGATTGCCCCCATGGCCAGTTCGGCCACGGAATCGGAATTGGCGCCGGTGGCGGGAAATACCTTCACGCTCTTTGCGGCGCAGGCGTCCATGTCGATGTTGTCGAGGCCGACGCCGAGCCGTCCGACGCATTCCAGCTTGTCGGCGGCCTCCAGCACGGCACCCCGCACCTGGGTCGCGTTGCGCACGATCAGGCCGCGCACGCCGGGCATCAGGGCCGGGATCTTGTCCTGCTCGGCCACCAGGTCCGGCAGATAGGCCACGTCATAGCTTTCGGCCAGACGGGCGACCTGGGACTCTTCCATGAACTCGGTGATGAGGATGTCGGCCATGCTGTTGAATACTCCGGCGGCTGCGGCGGCCGGGCGGCCGCCAGTGAAAAGCCGGGAGACCTTAACGGTCCCCGAAGGACCCGCCAAGGGCGGGCGCGCGGCAATGGATGCCGACGCGCCCCGCCCCTGGCCGGGAGGACGCCGTGCTTAAGGAACTCTAAGCGTTGGCCGCTTCAAGCGCCTTCATGAAACGGTCGCGGATCACGACCTGGTCCATGGTGATGTTGGGAACCGGGATGTTGCCCGATTCACATTTGCAGACAATGACCGTCTGTTTCTTCGACGCGATGGCGTCCTTCATGACCTGGGCCGTGTCCTCGGCCTTGCACTCGATCACGTTGTCGCAACCGCAGGCCTCGGCGACCTTGGTCAGCGAGGTCTTCTTGCCGGCATAGGTCGGCTGATCGCCGGTCGAACCATAACTGCCGTTGTCGATGATCAGCAGGATAAAGTTGTCGGCCACGTTGTTGCCGATGGTCGGCAGGGTGCCCAGGTTGGTCAGGACCGAGCCGTCACCGTCGATGGCGATGATGGTCTGCTTCTGCGCCAGCGCCAATCCTAAGCCGATGGACGACGACAGGCCCATGGTGCCGAGCATGTAGAAGTTGGTCGGCTGATCGTCCAGCAGGTGGAGTTCCTGGCTGGGCAGGCCGATGTTGCAGACCACGAACTGATCGGAAATGACCGGGATCAGGCTTTTCAGAACTTCGGAGCGGATCATGGTCATTCCCCTTTCCAGAAGGTGGCGTCGGTCAGAATGGCCACCGGCTTGTTGCACATGAAGGTGTACTTGAGAATCTTGTCGAGCTCGCCCGCGTCTTCCCGCTTGTGGAAGTGGTAGGTCGGGATCAGCATCTGGTTCAACAGGGCCTTGGTGTGCAGGGCCATTTCAACCTGGCAGGCCACCGGCTCGCCCAGCTCGCCGCGGTAGCTGATCAGCATGGGCAGCGGGATGTGGTAGAACTGGATCAGCGTCGCCAGGGAATTGAGCGTCACGCCGAGCGCCGTGTTCTGCATGATGATGGCCGACCGCTTGCCGCCCATGAAGGCACCGGCGCAGAGGCCCATGCCTTCGTCTTCCTTGTTGCACGGCACGTGCATGATGCTGGGGTGGTTTTCGGCTTCTTCGATCACGCCGCCGAGTTGCTTACACGGAACAGTGGTGATGAACTCGATGTTGTTGTTCACCATGTCCGTGACGATCTGTTTATGAATCGACAAGACTTGTCCTCCGGGTCCAGGTTCCGCGCAAAACGCTGACCCCTGCCGCCGCCGCAGACGGATGCCTGAGACGAGGTCGGGGTGGCGGCCTTGCGCCGAACGGTATGGGTTCAGGGTGCGCCCTGGGTTTCCTCAAATGCTTAACGTGCGGGCTGGGATTGACGCTCCCTTTGTTGTTCGCCCGTACCCGCAATAGTCCTTGGCTCTTGCCCCCGTCAAGCAAGTCTTATAACTCTTATAGAAGACTTTGCGTTTTTTTGACGAAAGGACCGCGAATGCCTGAAACCTGGGGGGACCGCCCCCGTTCCGGCGATGGGCCGCTGTACCGGCAGGTCCGCGAAGCCCTGCTGCGCGAGATCGCCCAGGGCCGCCATCCGGTAACCGAGCCCCTGCCGTCCGAACAGAAACTGGCCGCCCGCTTCGGCGTCGCCCAGGGCACGGTGCGCCGCGCACTCGACGAAATGGCGCGGGAGAATCTGGTGATCCGTCATCAGGGGCGCGGCACCTTCGTCCATGCCCATGGCCCGGATCGCGACCGCTTCCACTTCTTCCACCTGCTGGCGGCGGATGGGGAGCGGCGCCTGCCGACCTCGCGGGTGCTGTCGATGACGCAGCGGCGGGTGACGCAGACCGAGGCCCTGGCCCTCCGGCTCTCCCCCCAGGCGCGGGTGGTTGAGATCAAGCGCGTGCGCGACCTGATGGCGCGGCGGGCGATCCTGGAACTGATCATCCTGCCCGACGACCTGTTCCCCGGCCTCGGCGACCTGAACAAGACGCAGCTGCCCAACACGCTCTATCAGCTTTATCAGGACCGCTTCGCCGTGATCGTCCATCGCGCGGTCGAAAAGATCACCGCCGAGGCCGCCGGCCCCGACGACGTGACCCATCTGGGCCTGGACCGGGGCGCGCCGCTGCTGCGCATCGAGCGCATCGCGCAGACCCTCGACGGCACGCCGGTGGAACTGCGCATCTCGCGCTGCGACACCACGCACCTGGCCTATTTCAGTGATTTGCTGTGAGAGCCCGGACTAGGTGCGCCAATTGCTCATGGAGCCGTAGGTGTTCAGGCCCCGACCGTGTTCCAGGACATGGCGCAGGCGCTTCACCGTGACGCCGTAGACCGCCCGCAACAAGGGGTCCATCGCCGCCGCGCGATCCTCGAATTCCTGTCGCGGCAACACACTGACCGTCGTGTCTTCCAAGGCGATCACCGATGCGGACCGTGTATGCGCGTCGATCAGGGAAAGCTCGCCGACGACATCGCCCTTGCCGAGCACGGCGATGGTCTTTGGCGAACAGGTCCGCATGCCTTTGCGGATTTCAACGCGCCCGCTCAAGATCAGATAAGCCTCGTCGCCAGGATCGCCTTCGCAGATGATCTCGTCTCCGGCGAAAAAGCTACGATGGTTTTTTTTGAGGGGCGCATGGGTGTCGGGCCCGAAGGCTGGCTGAGGGGTCATCGTATTCTCTGTTTTTTACGCGTCGCCCGACGCGCGGGGGCGTTTGTGATTTCAGGCCGAAGCCACTGTGAACCAGGCTGATGCCTGGCCATTCCCCTCGTACCGATGCACGCCATCCACCACAGTGATAAGAATCACTTTCCCCACCCAGCCAGAAGTATGGGGGCAGGCCTAAGAACGTGAAAACGTCGGCCTGCTAGGGGCCGTACGCGGCCTCTTGGGCTATTCCGCCGCCTGGAGCTTTTCGTTGTAGGTTTCGAACAAGGCCATGTTGCGCGGCACGTCGTAGGGACGCTCGGTCAGGTTCTGCGCTTCCCACTCGCTGCGCGGCTCCTCGAAGAAATTGCCGCCGTAGACGTGCAGGGCACCGGTCAGGCGATCGAGCGGATTCGTCACGGAATGGACGATGTCCTTGCCCAGCGGCGCCACATCGCCGGGACGCATGGCCTTGGCCCCGGCGGCTTCGATGCGGGTATGGCCAGGCTCGCCGTCGACCTTTTTCCAGAACACGTTATCCTCGGCCCCGGTGTACAGGCCGATGACCGCCCACATGTTGTGATTGTGCGGCAGCAGGGTCATGTAGGGGCCCCAGACGAGATTGAGGATCGTCAGTTCATCGGACACATAAATCTTGTCAGGGCCCGCCTTGGTCGGCTCACCCAGGCCGCGCAGCAGATCCGCCGGGTCGCTGCAGGCACGCTCGACCAGTTCCTTCACCGCGATGTGGCTATCGGTCTCGCGGATGGCCTCGAGACAATCCTGAGTGAAACGGTCACGGTCGAACATGGCGTGGGCTCCTGGGCGGTTAAGGGGTGTTCTTCCGGCGGGCGATTCTCCGCCAATATTGTGTACATTTCAGCTACCATCCCGCCCCCTTCGGGGCAAGCCTGATTGACGCATTAGACGTCGCCAATGGCGCGAACCCGCCGAATTTTCGCCGCGCACAGTGTGCGTATTTTTAATCCCTCCCTTGGATTCCCGCCACTAAGGCGCGCGAGATATCCACATTTGCCGCCGGTTGCCATTATTCGCCCTTTTTCACCTTCGCACCGGCCGCACACGGGATTCCGCCCTTTCCCGCGCCGAAATCCGCTCGGGCCTGTGAAGGAATGTAAAGCCGATCCCCTCAGCCGCCGCGCACCCGTGAACTTGCCGAGGAATTTCACCAACATGTGAAATCAAACCGGTCCGACGGTGGCGGCGACGGACGAACATGCCATTTTCACAATGCGAAAGGCGCGGTCAGCAAGGCGTTGGCGGCAATTCGGCTCCACGTCATTTCAATGCCCCTTGGCCGGCCGGCCGATTTTCCTGCGGCCGTTCCAGGCAATCCGGCATTGCGGAACCGGTCATGGGGTGGCACCTCATTCCCGCACGTCCGCCCCTTCACACCGGAGGCCGCGCAATCAACGCGCCCTGCCGCGCCTGACGCCTGACTCCGGCTCGACAAGCCTGCACTTGGCAAAAAGGCGCAAAACCAACATCTATCCCCAAAGTTATCCACAGCACCGCGCGCTTGACCCATATCAACGCGCCCGGGCCGCGCCGCCGCTAACCTGCCCCATCAGCGAGGTGGAGGGATACATATGTCCGACGTCATCTGGAAACTGCGCGACGACCATAAGAAACTTGCCTGTTTGATGGACCTGATCGCCCGCGAGTTGTGGGTTTTTGACGCCGGTGAGCTGCCCGACTACGACCTTGTCAGCAATATTCTGGACTACACCCAGAACTATCCGGACCTCTACCATCATCCCGTCGAAGACCTTGTCCTGGCGAAACTGCGCCTGCGCGATCCCGACGCCGCGGCGAGCGTCGGCGAACTGGATAAGGAACATGAGAAATTGGGCGCCTTGACGCGCCGCTTCGCGGCCGCCCTGCATAACGTCATGCAGGATGCGGAACTGCCGCGCGACTGGTTCGTCGACGTCGCAGGCGACTATTTGAGTTTCCAACGCCGCCACATGCAGATGGAGGAAGTGGTGTTCTTCCCGCTGGCCCTGCGGGCCCTGACCGACCCGGACTGGCAGGAAATCCGGGACGCCATCACCCTGCCCGGCGATCCCCTGTTCGGCGACGGCGAGGGACAGGCGAAATACGATCGCCTGCATCAGGAAATCCTGAAATGGGGGAAACCTCAGGACGTGACCGCCTTCGCCCGGCCGTGACGGCCGCCTAGCGCCCGCCGGCGACGTTCAGGACCGTGCCGGTGACATAACCGGCAGCGTCCGTGCACAGCCAATAAGCACCCTCGGCGATTTCCCGTACCTCGCCGATGCGGCCCATGGGAATGTCCGACTTCAGCGCGATTTCGAAGCTTGCCGCGATGCCGCCGTCCACCGCCATATCCGTCAGCACGTAGCCAGGGGCAACGGCATTAACACGGATGCCTTCCGCCGCGACCTCGCGGGCGAGGCCGTTGGTGAACACGTCGATCGCCCCCTTGAGCGCCGCATAATCCGCCCACTGCCCGGCTCCGCCCTTCTTGGTCGCGGTCGAAGACAGATTAACGATCACCCCGCCACGGCCGCCCGTGGCGGTCGACATGCGCTTGACCGCCTCGCGGCAGAACAGCACGGGGCCGATGAAGTTGATCCGGGTGACCTCTTCCAGGGTTGCCCGCGTGACCTCGACCGCCCGGCGGCGCGGCCCGGACACGCCCGCGTTGTTGATCAGCGCGTCGATCACCACACCTTCCCCATCCAATTGTTCGAACAGGGCCAGGATGTCGTCCTCGCTGCCGGAATCACAGCGGATCGCCCGAGCACCTGCTTCCGTCGCGACCTTATGTGCCGCCGCCGCACTGGAGACGAAGGTGAAGATGACCTTCCAGCCCCGTTCGGCGAACAGCCGCACCATGGCCTCGCCAATGCCGCGGCTGCCGCCGGTGATGAGGACGGTCTTCGCCACCACTTTGCCTCCTATCGCATCACGAACGGGTTCGGCACTTCGGTCGCCATGGAAATCCACACGGACTTGGTCTGCAGGTATTCCTCGATGGCGGCTTGGCCGCTTTCCCGGCCCAGGCCCGACTGCTTGTAGCCGCCGAACGGCGACATGTAGCTGACGGCCCGGTAGGTGTTCACCCACACGGTCCCGGCCTGCAGTTCCTGGGACATGATAAAGGCGCGGCGGATGCTTTCCGTCCACACGCCGGCGGCAAGGCCGTAGACCACGTCGTTACCGATGGCCAGCGCCTCTTCCTCATCCTCGAAGGGGATAACGGAAAGAACCGGGCCGAACACTTCTTCCTGAGCGATACGCATCTGGTTGTTGACGCCGGTGAAGATGGTCGGCTCCACGAACCAGCCGTCACCGCATTCGGGGCGCGTCGCCTTGCCGCCGCCGAGCACGGCTTCCGCGCCTTCCCCCTTGGCGATGTCCATATAGCCCAGGATCTTTTCATACTGGGGCGGCGTGGTGACCGGGCCGACCTGGGTGTCCGGGTCCATGGGATCGCCCATCTTGGCGGTCTTGGCGAGCGCCACCAGCTTGTCGACGAATTCGTTATGGATGGATTTTTGCACCAACAGGCGCGAACCGGCGATGCAGGTCTGGCCCGTGGCGGCGAAGATGCCTGAGATCACGCCCTTGACCGCGTTTTCCACGTTGCAGTCGTCGAACACGATGTTGGGCGACTTGCCGCCCAGCTCCAGCGACACCTTCTTGAACGACTGCGCCGCCGTGGAATAGACGTGCTTGCCCGTGGCCGACCCGCCGGTGAAGGCGATCTTGGCGACGTCCGGATGGCTGATCAGCGCTTCGCCCGCTTCCTTGCCATAACCCGTGACGATGTTGACCACCCCGTCGGGGAAGCCGGCCTGCTTGACCAGGTCCATGAATTCCAGGGCGGAGGCCGAGGTGAATTCCGACGGCTTGAGAACCACCGTGTTCCCGGCAGCCAGGGCCGGCGCCAGTTTCCACGCCGTCAGCATCAGCGGCGAATTCCACGGCGTGATCATGCCGATAACGCCAAGCGGCTCCTTCCGCGTGAAGTTGAAGGTGTCCGGCTTGTCGATGGGGATGACGGCCCCTTCAATCTTGTCGGCCAGGCCGCCGAAGTAATAGTACCACTGCGGCGCGTACTTAAGCTGCAAACCCATTTCGGCGATCAGCTTGCCGTTGTCGCGGACTTCTGTAGCGGCCAGGCTTTCGGCGTTTTCGGCGATCAGGTCGCCGAGCTTGCGCATCAGGTGGCCGCGCTGGGTCGCGATGGTTCTTCGCCAGCCGGGCAGTGCCGCCTTGGCGGCCTTGACGGCGCGGTCGATGTCTTCCGCGTTGCCGCGCGGGATTTCCGCCCAGGCCTTGCCCGTGTAGGGGTTTTCGGTTTCAAACCATTCGCCCGAGGCCGGATCGACCTTCTTGCCGGCGATAGTCATCTGATAGCGTTTGAGGTTCCCCACGGTCGTCTCCTCCATATTGGTCGTGTTGGAGGCGATCCTATCAGGCAAGACCCGGAATCCAATAGGGGCAACGTCGGCCACGCGCCCTGCCATGGGGAGAGGTGTTTAGCAGGCGATTTTAAACGCCTCTGAATCCGCGGCTTCGATGCGCGTCGACGGAATTTCCAAGATGACACGGAAACCATGGCCGGAACCGGATTTGATCGAGAAATCGCAGTCATGGGCTTCGGCAATTTTCTTGACGATCCAAAGGCCAAGGCCGGCGCTGTCGATATAGGCATCGGGATTGTCGCTCATCCGCGAATAGCGTTGCGCGGCCCCCGCCAGACGGCTGTCGTTCAGCCCGACCCCGTTGTCATAGACCGTCAGATACACGCGGTTTCCAGGCCCCGCGCAGAGCACATGAACGCCGACATCAGCATCCTGGCCCGCGTACTTCACCGCGTTCGTCAGAAGATTGATGACGTAGCGGCGGAACAGAGTCCGGTCAAAAACAATATCCACCGGCGGAACATTTCCGGAGACGGTGACCGTCTGGCGCCCGCCCTTCCATCCGACAATCAGTTTGCGGCAAAACCGTAGTTCGTCCATCAGATTGAACCGCTCTTCGCGAATGACAAACCGGTCTTCGGAACTCAGCCGCGAAATATCGAGAATTTGCGAAATCGTCAGATCCAGCATCTGCGACGCCCGATTGATGTCCTCGGCGTATTCGGCATATTTCTCATGCCCCAGGGGGCCAAAGACCTCCGTCTGCATCAATTCGGAAAACCCCATGATGCTGTTAACCGGTGTTTTCAGATCGTGGCTCATCGCCGCGAAAAACCCATCACGGGAGGCAAGGGCTTCGCGCAATTGATTTTCGACCACCATTCGGCGGCGGTTATCCGCCTTCGTCCGTTCGATCAGGCTCCGGTTGATGCGCATTTGCCCGAACAACAGGATGAACACATAGATCGCCAGCGATACGGCGATCAGCGGAACTTCGTCCAGTTCCCAGTTTTCATGATCATTAGCGAACTCATGCCATCGTTCCATCGGGTCCATGTCGGCGGCCAGAAGATGGGTGAGAAAGATGATCAAAATCCCGCCAATAATGACCAAGATAAGGTTGTTGGGATTGTTTTTCATGTGGCTCACGTTGCTCGATCCGATTTGCAATATGCTTATGAACACGCACAACACGCGTTCCGCAGACCACACTCAGCAACATGCATGCCAGAAGGGCCAAAATGCCCGAAACCTGTACTTAAGGGCTAGACCATTGCCGTGAAGACGTCGTCTTTCGTCGCAAATTCGCGAGTCAGACAATAGGTCTTGGCGATGATCTTCCATTCGCCGTCGATGCGGATACAGGCCAGAAAGTCGGTAAAGTCACGCTTTCCGACCAGAACCTCGACCTTCACATTGGCCGTGTCCGCCCCGGCGAAATCGATGGAAACGATGCGCTCCTTACGGGGAAACCCCGCGGCCTCGGGCGATCCGCGCTCAAGGATCACCTTTTCGAACTCGGCCATGGTCCAATGGATACGCTCACCGCCCACATCGGCCGCGTTCATGCGGGCATCCGGATGAAATGCCGTCTTGAACAGCAGTTCCGTATCGCCTTTATAGAGACCGTCAAGATAGGCCTGGATACAGGCCTGTACGCCTGCCAGATCGTTGCCGCTCATGGATGTCTCCTCCTGCTCGACTTTCAGGCACCTTAAAGCAGGCTGTCCGGCCCCAACAGCTTTTCCCGGAACCGGTTCTTCAGATGCACCCCGTCCTTGGTCGGCAGGATGAAAGGCAGCGGCTCGGCCTTGACCTTGATGTCGACGAACACCGGCCCCTTGGTTTCCTTGATCAGCGGCAGGGCCGCCATCAGTTCGGCTTCGGTCTTGACCGTGGCCGTGACCGGAAAGCCGCAAGCCTTGGCGACGGCGGCCATGTCGACGGGGCCCGCCGTATGGGTCGCCTGCATGCCCGTTTCGCCGTAGCGTTCGTTGTCGAACACGACGATGGCGAGGTTCTCGACCCCTTGGGCGGCGATGGTCGCGAAGCTGCCCATGGCCATCAACATTTCCCCGTCGCCGGTCATCACCATGACCCGCTTGGTTGGCTGCGCCGTGGCAAGGCCCAGGCCCATGGTGGCGGCTCCGCCCATGGCACCCCAGAGCGGGAACGTCAGCGGATGGTCACCAGCGGCGGTGGCGTCCCAGTTGGGGGAACCCAGGCCGGTGACGACCAGAAAGTCATCGGTGCGATCCTTCAGCAGGGTCTTGGCGACCTCGCGGCGGTGCAGTTCGTAATTGTCGGCGCGTTGCTTGTCCATGTTCGTTTCCCCGCCTTATTTGCCGAAGGTTTTCACGGGCATGAGCTTCTGATGCAGAAGCACCGCCGCCATGTCCGGCCAGCCATAGGCCTGTTCACCCGCCGAGCGCACGGTCTCGCCGACCTGGTCGGGGTCGTCCACTTGCGTGACCTTCACGCCCATGGCTTCCAGGGCCGGGCGCGTGCCCTCGCCCATGGGTTTCTGCCAGGGATTGAACTCGCGCCACTGGGCCCGCATGGTGACCAGCATCAACAACGGAAAGCGGCAGGTATTGGCCAGCGAGATCATGTTGATGCAATTGCCCACGCCCGAAGACTGAAGCAGCATCACCGCCCGCTCGCCACCCAGCCAAGCGCCTGCGGACAGGCTGATGCCCTCTTCCTCTGTCGTCAGCGGGATGCAGCGCATGGCGTTGTCGGCCTCGCACATTTTGAGAAGGCGGGCATGGCCCGCGTCGGGGACGTAGGCGACCTGGCGCACATCCAGATCCTTGAGGACGTCGTAGATATCCGGCGCCCAGGCGTAATTCTCTGTCATGGTTCTTGGCTGTTCCGTCCGTTGCGGGTGTGATGACTTTAAAAACGATGTCCCCTGCCCGCCAATTGAGATTATCTGGGCACGGGTTGAGATTTTATCAGCCGGGTGCCTTGGCGGCCCTGATTTGCCGTGGCCGCTGGTACAGTACCCAGGCGGCGATGATCAGCAGAACCGGCACGCAGGCGATGGCCGCAATGGCGTCATCCGGATACAGCAGCGCAAACAGGGACACCACCATCAGCACGCCACGTGCCGTCAAATTCCTTATCCGGTCCGTGGCGAAGCGGGCTTGAATGGCAAACACGATGCCCAAGGTCGGCACAAGAATGAGGCCGAGTGCGGCAAGCTGATCCACCCCGGGCTGCTTGACCAGTTCCGGGCGGATGAAGACGCCCGCCATCAGGGTGAACAGGGAAACACAGAGCATAAGCGCACGCCCCAACGTTCGCATGAACGACGCATCCGCAATCTTCGCCGTGACCGCCGCAACCACCGAAGTGGGCGGCGTCAATTCCCCCCAGACCGCCAGGAAAAAGGCGTAGAAATGGACGACCCAAGGATCGACGCCGGCCTTGATCATGGGCGGCGCGATGACCAAGGCGGTCAGGATATAGGTCGGGGCCGGCGGCAGGCCGGTGCCGACCAGGGCGCCGAATAGGAAGGCAATCACCGCCATGGCGATCAGGTTGATGCCGGCGGCTTCCAGCATCAGCACGCCGACCTTGGTCGGAATGCCGGTAATGACGAACACGCCTGTCATGATGGACAAGGCTGCAAGCAGCAGAGTCAGGTCCGCCGTCATGGACGAGAACGCGTCGATCATGCGCCCGATCGGGGTCAATAACTGGCGGATCGACGGTCTGCCTTCCACCTTGAAACGACGGTAGGCATCAATGCTGAACATGACCGGCGCCACCATCACGAAGATGGTCAAGGCGGCGATCATGGCCGCCATATGGGTGACCGCCATCAGCCCGATCAACCCGAACACGACCATGGCGAACACACCGATGTTGACGGCGTCACCGACGGTGAAGGTGCCACCGGGCAGCGTTACCTCGGTGTCGGCGCGGTAGTGGACCGACAGCAGGTAAACCGACGCGATCAGCGCGACGAAGTAGATGACGGCCGGTGCGTAGCCACGGGCGACCACATCGAAATAGCTTTCACCCAGGAAATCAGCCATCAGAAAAGCGGAAATCCCCATGATCGGCGGCATCAACTGCCCGCCGAGGGACGACGCCGCCTCGATCGCCGCGGCCGTCGCGCGCGGCAATCCCGACTGAATCATCGCCGGAATGGTTGCCGATCCCGTCGCGGCGGCGTTGGCCGCGCCAGAACCACTGACCGTCGCGACACCGAGGGACCCAATGACCGCCGCCTGCGGCAGGGCATAGGGTGATTTCGCCGAAATCAGGCCGGCGCCCAGAAGAATTGATTCAACCCCGCCGAAGGCGCGCAGAACGCTAAGGACCAGAATGAACGAGCCGATCAGGGTAAGCGCCAATTGTGGCAGCCGGGAGTAAACCCCCGTCGTCATTTCCAGGCTTGAGGCCGTTACGATGCGCTCCCAACTCATACCCGGATGGTGGAACATGCCGCCGATATGATTGCCGTAAACGGCATAGAGAATCAGCACGACGTTGAGGACCAGGATCACGAAATACCGCTTGCGCGTATATTCCAGGATCAACAACGACATGATCCCGCCCATGATCATGTCGGTCGTGTTCCAGAATCCGGCGCGGTCGGTGCGGATCGCGAAGAATTCGGAGCGGATGTAATACAGCACAGCCAATGCCAGGCCGATCTGAACGGCGCCGATGGCGATGTTCGTCATGGGACCAAGGCTGGGGTACAGGTCATTCGTGCGCAGCGCCTGCAGAATAAACAGGACATAGCACACGGGCACCATGGTCACCGCGAGGACCGTCGGACCACCTTCGCCACTGATGAAGTAATTGAATAGATAAACAAAAAAGACGGTTGCCGTAATCATATAGAGGCCGTCAAGAGCGGCCGTCAGACGCTTCGGATAAGGGGAGGCGGACATGCTGATACCTGTCGACATCACGCGGGGCGGGCGCCAAGGGCACCCGCCCCTGATTTTCGTGGTGGCCGCAAAAGCGGCGGTTACTACTTGGCGATGCGGCTATCCCACTTGGCGTCCCAGACGCCCTTTTCCTTCATCCACTTGGCCAGCCCGGGATGGACGGGAACCAAGTCGATCGAGGATTCGACACCGCGGCGCTGCATGCCCTTCATATCCTTCAACTGGGCAAAGGCCTTGTCGAGCTTGACCAGCTCATCGACGTTCTTTTCGATGATGTTCAGCATGCGATAGACGTCCGCTTCCGGAATTTCCATTCCGACATGGAAGCCATAGTAGAACGGCAAAAGCTTGGCCGATGGGGAGCCGATGTCCCGCTTGAAAGCGGAGGCCGGGACGTCAACAACGGCGAGGCCGGCCTGCTTCAATTTGGCTTCCTCTTCCTTGGTCGGGTTCAAGGCGACCCAGTTGGTGGCCAAGCCCGCCTCGGTGATCCAAGGTGCCGTGGTGGATTCCGCATTGGTATAGATGATGAACCCGTCAAGACGCCCGGATTCCATCAACGACCCGGCGGTCGACAGATCGACTTCGATGTATTTGTGTTTGGTGCCCACGGCGGCAAGGCCACGTTCAAGCTGCGCCCGGGTATCCCAAGGCAGAGGCCCGGAAAACACCTGCTTGTCCGTAAGATCGCTCCAAGACTTGATCTTGTCCTTGTCGCGCTCGTGGATGGCCGCACCGACCTCGACCGTGAAGGCCCAGAACGATTGCACGGGCTGGCGCTTCATCTGATCCTTGAAGCCCTTGAAGCGGTTGGTCCCGTTCGCCAATTCGAAGAAGGCAATGTCGGCGCCGTAGTAACCGAGCGTCTTGCCCGCGGCGTAGCTTTTCACCGAAACAATGGCGCCCGGCATGGGCTGCACGGTGACCTGATAGTCCTTCATTTCCTTGTTCAGGACGGTCGACAGATTGACAAGGGCCCGGTGTCCGGAAGAACCGACCGCCGAGGTTCCCCAAGTGATATCCGTCTGCGCCATGGCAGGGGTCGCCAAGCTGGTCGCGAACATGATCGACAGCGCGGCAATCGAACGATTGAGCTGATGCATATGTGGTTTCCTCCCAAAGAATGCATATAAGCAGCGTTGTGCTCGCAATAGCGTACTGCGGGCGTTGACCGCCCATAAGCGTACGATGGCAGAAACGGTAATCCGATGCGGCGCCTTCGACAAGTTCAAACCGACCCGATATCAATTGTCTCTTCTACATAGTTTGTATTGCCGACCTCGGCGTTTCTGGCCCTGCAGAGGGCCGCATGCCATTGGCGGTCGTCAGCCTATTGCGGGCCGCCAGCGAAGGGGATAGGAAAGAGTGCGCATCGGCGCGCACGCCCACCTCCTTCCGAAAGGTTTCCCGAACATGCCCGCGACACAGCCCTTCACAACCCGACCCGAAATTCTTGGCACCTTCGGCGTGGTCACATCGACCCATTGGCTGGCGACCGCCGTCGGCATGGCGATCCTGGAAAAGGGCGGCAACGCCTTCGACGCGGGCGTGGCGACGGGCTTCGCCCTGCAAGTGGTCGAACCACACCTGAACGGCCCTGGCGGCGACGTGCCGATCATCACCTATACGGCCAGCGACGAGAAAGTGAACGTGATCTGCGGACAGGGCGTTTCCGCCGCCGCCGCGACGATCGACAAGTACCGCGCCATGGGCCACAAGATCATGCCGGGCACGGGCCACCTGTCCGCCGTGGTGCCGGGGGCGTTCAGCGCCTGGGCCACTCTGCTTCGCGATTTCGGCACCATGCGCCTGCGCGAGGTGCTGGAACCGGCGATCAACTTCGCATCGGGTGGCTATGCCCTGGTCCCCAACATCTGCAACACCATCGCGACCATCAAGCCGATGTTCGAGGACGAATGGCACACGTCCCGCGATATCTGGCTGAAGAACGGCCAAGTGCCCCAGGCTGGCACCTTGTTCAAGAACGAGGTCATGGCCGACATGTACCGCCGGGTGCTGAAGGAAGCCGAAGCCGCCGGCGGCGGCCGCGAGGCGGAAATCAACGCCGCCCACGACGTCTGGTACAAGGGCTTCGTCGCGGAAGCCATCGACACCTTCATGCGCACGCCGGTCATGGACACCACGGGTGAGCGCCATGCCGGGCTGCTGACGGGCGACGACCTGGCAGACTGGAAAGCCACCATCGAAGCCCCGCTGACTTATGACTATCTGAATTACACCGTGTGCAAGACCGGCCCCTGGGGCCAGGGGCCCGCCCTGCTGCAGCAGCTTGCCTTGCTCAAGGGCTTCGACCTGTCGTCCATGCCCTTCACCGGACCGGACTTCGTCCATATCGTCACCGAATGCACCAAGCTGGCCTTCGCTGATCGGGAAAAGTTCTACGGCGATCCGGACTTCATCGACATCCCCATGGATGTGCTGCTGTCCGATGCATACAACGACGCACGCCGGAAGCTCATCACCGACAAGGCGTCGCTGGAACTGCTGCCCGGCGACGTGCCCGGCTTCGGCGCCGACCCGATCCTGCGCATGCCCACGGCGGACGAAATCGGCCAGCCCAGCGCGCTGGGCATCGGCGAACCGACGGTGGCCCGCTTTGACGATATGGAGGTCGCCCACGACGGCCATACCGCCGGCGATACCTGCCATTTCGACATCATCGACAAAGACGGCAACATGATTTCCGCGACGCCGTCCGGCGGCTGGCTACAGAGCAACCCGGCCATTCCCGGCCTGGGCTTCTGCCTGACCAACCGGGGCCAGATGTACTGGCTCGATGACAAGAAGCAGGACCGCCTGCAGCCCAAGATGCGACCTCGGACGACGCTCAGCCCCGGCTTCGCCCTGCGTGACGGCAAGGCCTGGATGCCCTTCGGCACGCCGGGTGGCGATTCCCAGGATCAATGGGCGCTCGGCTACTTCGTGCGCAAGGTCCATTATGGCCTGAACATGCAGGAAGCCATCGACGCGCCGGCATTCCATACCAAGCATTTTCCATCGTCGTTCTACCCGCGCCATTGGGTGCCGGGCCATCTGGTCATCGAAGGCCGCTTCCCGGCCGAGACCCAGAAGGAATTGGTGCGCCGCGGCCACAACCTGGAGGTCGACGACGACTGGTGTATCGGCCGCATGACCGCCGCCTGCAAGGAAGATGGCCTGCTTAAGGCTGCCGCCAATCCGCGCTTCATGCAGGGATACGCCGCCGGGCGCTGATCCCAACGGCGGCCTGCGCACCGCGCTTACGGCTTGGAATGAGCAATATCATATGCAAACTGGCATGGATGTTGCGTCCTGACTTTCTGTCATTCTGTGGACAGAAAGAAGCGAACCTGTATGCCAGACATTCAAGGCCTCACGGCCTTTCACAAGGGAACGAAGGCCTTGCCGCTCAGCGGCCGTTTCCAAAGTGACACCGATTTCGAGAATTTGAGCCGCTGGATCGACAGCCGCCTCGCCGGCAATGATGAAGACGTTTTGGAATGGCATGTGGTGCTTGCTGACGACGATGCGTCAAATCGCTTTGTTCTCGGCAGCTTGCTTGAATCCTCAGGCGTTACAGTGACGACCGTGGAGAATGGCCGCCTGGCGCTCGACGTCATCGGCAGCAAGCCGGTTGACCTGTTCCTGCTCGACATCAACATGCCGGAAATGGACGGCCTGCAGACCGCGCGTGCAATCCGCGCCTTGCCCGATGCCAATGCCGACCTGCCATTGATCGCGATCACCAGCGACGTGTCACCGAAACGCCTTGCCGAAATGCGGGATGCCGGGTTTGATGTCTGCATGGAAAAGCCCGTGCGCCGAGACACCCTATTCCACGTCATACTGGGCACGCTGTCACGCCGCGTCGCTGTCTGAGCGGCGGATCGTCATGCCTCTATCAAACCCGATCGACCGCCAGATTCTTATCGCACTTGAAGCCGACACAAGCCGCGAACTGATCCCCGAACTGATCCAGGTTTTCATCAAATCCGCCGACAACCGGATTTCCCAGATCACCGCCCATTTGGCGGCGGGCGATCTTGCGGGCATCGCCGCCGAAGCCCACGCCCTAAAAAGTAGTTCCGCAACCTTCGGCGCCGGTGAGGTTCGCCAGTTTTGCGCCGAACTGGAGGCGGCGGGTAAAAGCGGCGATGCCGTTGCCGCCGAACACCTTGTGGCTGGGCTAACCCTTGCCCTAGATGCTGCGAAGGCAGACCTTACGACCTACGTGAAGGATATCGCCGACTAGACGACGGGGGCTTCCGCGCTGCCGGTTTATTCCCCGATGTCACCACCCCCGCCCTCGGCCTTTTCCTCGGCCTCACGCAGCCGTCGGTATACCGTTGACGGGCTCAACTCCAGAAGTGCAGCCGCCCGCGACACGTTGCCGTCGCATTGGCTGATCGCCGCAGTGATCAGTTCCTGTTCAACCTGCCACAAGGGCCGGATGGCGATGTTGCCCTGTCCACTTCCCTTGCTTGCCGATTGGGTCTCTGTTGGTTTCTCCGGTGCCGGGGCGGGCCTGACCGCTGCGGTCGGTCTCGACTGCCCCACCCTCGCACCCAACGGCGGTGGCAACATGTCCGCGGTTACCGTCTCGCCATCGTGCAGCACGACGACATTGCGGATCACATTCTGAAGCTGGCGTACATTACCGGGCCAGGAAAACCCTGCGATGAGGGCGGCCACTTCGTCATCGAAGACCTGAAACCCTTTGCCTTCCTCTGCCGCGAATTCAGTCAGGAACTTGCCTGCGATATCCAAGATATCGTCCCCCCGATCGCGCAACGGTCGTAGGTGAATGGGAATGACGTGGAGGCGGAAATACAGATCCTCACGGAAATTGCCTTTTTCGACCTCTTCCCAAGGATCCTTGTTGGTGGCGCAGACGAAGCGGACATCGACCTTTTCCACCGTCGAATTGCCGACCTTCTGAAACCCACCGGTCTGGATGAAGCGCAGCAGCTTGACCTGCAACGACAGGTCCATCTCGCAGATTTCATCAAGAAACAGGGTGCCGCCGTCGGCCAGCGTCGCCGCTCCGTCCCGATTGGCATGGGCGCCGGTGAACGCCCCCTTCACATGACCGAAAATTTCGCTTTCCATCAATTCCTGAGGAATGGCGCCGCAGTTCAATGCGATGAACGACTTGTCCGCGCGCGGACTTTGGCCGTGCACGGCCTCGGCACAGACTTCCTTACCAGTGCCTGATTCCCCGGTGATGAACACGGTGGCCTTCGATGGCGCCGCCGCATCGACGATGCGGTAGACGGCCTGCATCGGCAGCGATTTGCCGATGAATCCGCAATAGGTATCGCGGTTGAAGTCCTTCTTCAGGATTTGGACGATGCCCTTCAGTTCCTGACGCTCCAGCGCGTTGCGCAGGGTGAAGATCAGGCGTTCGGCATTGAACGGCTTCATCAGGAAGTCGGCCGCTCCCTCGCGCATGGCGTCCACGGCCATGTTGATCGAGCCATGGGCGGTGATAACGACAACCGCCGTGCGGGAATTTTCCTGAGAAACCTTCTTCAGGATTTCCAAGCCGCTCATGTCGGGCAATTGAACGTCCAGAACAAGCGCATCAAACGAACCTTCGCCCAACGCTTTCAAGGCATCCTTGCCGGTTTCGGCATGGATGACCTCATAGGGCTCCGACTTCAGGTATTCCTGGTAAACACGCGCCAGCGGCGGGTCGTCTTCGACCAGAAGCAGGCGCTGTGTCTTCGAACTGGTCATTGGAACAGAATCCCCATCGGCGGCTGATTGTTCTTTTTTCGATTATAAGGCGAAGAACGGCGCCGATACCATAGGTCGCCGCCGATAACCCGTTGCTATACAATAAACAATTAATTGGTCGCTGATTTTGCACGCAACGCCAATGCCATGTAGATGGCCACGGCAAAGACAAACACGCCCGACGCCACGAAGGGCGCCACATAACTGCCGGTTCCATCGATCAGGACGCCGAAGATCGGCGGCATCACCGTCACGCCACCGAACATGATGAACTGGGCACCCCCGGTGGCATCGCCGATATGGGCTTTCGGGGCGATATCCGCAACCTCCGACAGCCACACCCCGTTCCAACCGTAACTGCAAAGTCCCAACACCAATGATAGAGCGCCGATGGTCCAGCTCGGCCAGGCGGGTGAAATAAATGCGGTTACGCTAAACAGACCGCAGACCAGAATGCTGACGCCGATCAGAACGGCCGTCGGCGAGAACACCTGCTTGGCCACGTAGCCCCAGGCCAGGCGCCCGCCGATGCCCCCGGCCTGCACCAGGGCATAAGAGAAACCGGCGTCGATCAGGGACCAATCCAGGGTATGGATCAGGAACAGGACGTAGAACGACCCCAGGCTGATCTGCGATCCCGCGAGGGCGAAGCCCACCAGGGATAGGGCGCGCAAGGCCGGATCGCCGAGGACCAGTTTCAGCGGCCCCCAAATCTTGATTTTCGGCCGGCCGCCGTCGCGACGCCGGTCATGGTCGAAGGTTTCGCGCACCGGTTGAATGGCAAGGGCCACCAGAATCGCCGCCACGGCGAACACCCCGAAGGCCCAGCGCCAGCCGAACAGCACCGTCAGTGCCGGCAAGGACATGCCGACAATGACACCCGCCACGGGCACGCCCGTCTGTTTGACGGAAAAGATCAAGGGCTGCCTGTTGTCCGCGCCCAGGCCACGCAGGATTTTCGAACTCGTCGGGTTCAGCGGGCCGTAGCACGATCCCATCAGAAGCGCCGCCACCGGTGCCAACCAGATCTGCGCGGGAAACAGCATGAGGATTCCCAGGGCCGCGAACAGGCAGCTGATCTGCGACATGCGCAGCGCGCCATACCGGTCCATGAAGCCCCCGGACATCAGGCCCGTGACTTGCCCCACAAGATAGGCGGTGGCGACATAGACACCGACCAGCGTCGGATCGACGCCCATTTCCGGTGCGATCACCGGGGCCAGAACAGGCACGCCGAATACCGCCGCCGTGCCCACCACCTGCACCGCCCAGGTCGCCGCCAGCCCCCACACGAGACGTTTGCCCGGCGGCATGCTTTCGCCCGCGACAGAATTTTCGCTCATGTGGTACCGTGCTTTCGGATTTAGACCAAGGGAGGATCCAGAATGCTCAGAGTGCTGGGACGTGCCACGTCCGTCAACGTACAAAAAGTCATGTGGCTGATAGACGAGCTTGGCCTTGAGGCCGAACGCGTCGACGTCGGCGGAAAATACGGCGGCAACCAGGACCCGGCTTACCTTGCCAAAAACCCCATGGGGTTGATCCCAGTTCTTGAAGACGGCGACTACGTGGTTTGGGAAAGCCAGGCCATCATGCGCTACATCCTGGAAGCCTACGGCGGCGATCCCTGGCTGCCGACCGACCTGAAGGTGCGCGGCCAGGCCCATCAGTGGATGGACTGGTATCTCACCGTCATGCACCCGCCGATGACCGTGATCTATTTCCAGATGATCCGCGCGACGGACGCCAACCGCAATGAAAAGGCCCTGGCCGACGCCAAGGAAAAAGCCGGCGAATTGTGGACCGTGCTCGACAAGCATCTCGCCGACAAGCCGTTCCTGACTGGCGACACGCTGAACATGGGCGACATTCCCTGCGGCTGCTCCGCCTACCGCTGGCACACGCTGGTGCCGGAGGGCCCGGACCTGCCGCATCTGAAAGCCTGGTGGGACCGTCTTAACGTCCGCCCGGCCTACAAGAAAAACGTGATGCTTCCCTTCGAATAAGAACAAGGCCTTTCCATTACCATGACTAAGCAGACCGTCTACCTGGGCATGACCCGGGCCGATCTTGATTTCCAGTACAACAACCGCGCACGCGTCCCCAACCATGCCGAAATCTATGCGGGTTGGGCCCCGGCCTGTGTCTCCGTGACCAAGGAGTTCGATTGCAAGCTCGACGTCGCCTATGGCGACCACACGCGCGAGAAGCTGGACATCTTCCTGCCGGACCGGACCACCCACGGTGACGGCCCCCACCCCATTCGCCTATTCTTCCACGGCGGATTCTGGATGAGCCGCGACAAGGAGGATTCCCGCTTCGTCGTGCGCGGCCAGGTCGAGGCCGGAGCCATCGTGATCTCCGCCGAATACGCCCTGATCCCGTCGGTCGACATGACCGAACTGCTGCGCCAGTGCCGTGTCGCCGTGGCCTGGGCCTGGAACAATGCGGATTCTTTCAACGGCGACCGTGACCGGCTGTTCGTTTCCGGCCATTCGGCGGGCGGGCATATCGCGGCCATGCTGCAGACCACCAACTGGACCGAATGGGGCCTGCCGGCGGATGCCGTCAAGGGAGCGGCCGCGCTGTCAGGTATCTTCGACCTGACGCCCATGCGCCATTGCTACATCGACGACACGCTGCACCTTAGCGAAGACGACGTGCGCCAATATTCGCCGGAACATTTGCCGCCCCTTGGCGGCGGATCGACCTTGATCGCCGTCGGCGGGGTGGAAACAGCGGAATTTCTGCGCCAATCGCAGGCCCTGGCCGCCGCCTGGGCCGGCAAGACGTCAGAGGTCGAATTGATCGAAGTGCCGGACGCCAACCATTTCACGATCATGAACCATTACGCGGGACCGGACAGTAACCTGTGCCGCGCCATGGTTCGCCAGATGGGATTGGGAGACGCATCATGACACATTCCGTCGACGTCTTCTGGTCCTACCGCAGTCCCTATTGCTATCTGACCCTGGACCGTTTCCGGGACTGGCAGGAAACCTATGACCTGACCGTGGAAATCCGTCCGGTCTATCCCATGGCCGTGCGCAACCCGGACTTCTTCGCCCAGGTGAACCGCAAGTACCGGACCTATCACACGCCGGATTATCACCGCGTTGGCGAATACCTGGGCATGCCCGTGCGCAAGCCCGTGCCCGACCCCATCGTCATGGACAACGAAAACTACATCATCGCCCCCGAACAACCGCACATTGGTAAGTTCACACGCGTCGGTGCCGCCGCGCAGAAACGCGGCAAGTGCTTTGCCTTCACGGACGCCATGATGCGGATCGTCTGGGACGGTCTAACCGACAATTGGAACACGGACAGTCATTATACCGCCGCCCTGACCAAGGCCGGCCTGGATGCTGCCGAAATCCTGCGCGAGGAAACGGAAGATCGTGACGGCCTCGAGGCCATCATCGCGGACAACCAAGCCGCCTTCGACACCTCTGATCACTGGGGGGTGCCCTGCATGATGTTCGACGGTGAAACCTTCTACGGGCAGGACCGCATGGACATCCTGCTGTGGCGCATGAAGCAGAAAGGCCTAGCCGCGCGCGGCTAGTTCCGCCTCCAACTCACGGATGCGGTCATACAGCGGCTGCACGGCGCGGGCGACATCGGCTTCCGTGAAGCGCGGCGTAATGTGCTGCGGACAGTTCACGTCCCAGGCCGCGATCTCGAACACCACCGCCCGCTCTGGCCTGCCCTCCGTATAATCGGCGTCGGCCAGGCGGGCGATCAGGTCCGGATCGTCCTCGACCACGTGCGCGGTGCCCCAGATCTTGATCCGCCGGCGGTTGGGATAATCCATCAGGAACAGGAAGGCCTTGGGATTATCCTCCAGGTTGCCCTGGGTAAGATATTGCCGGTTGCCGGCAAAATCGGCGAAGGCGAGAGTCTTATCGTCCAGAACTTTGAGAAACCCCGTCTTGCCGCCCCGATGTTGGATATAGGGCTGACCGTCGGCAGTTGCCGTTGCCATGTAGAAGGAATCACGGGCGGCGATGAAGGCCGCCAAGTCGTCCGTCACCCGGTCGGCCCATCCGCCCTTGTCCTCCATCCGCGCGTACCCCTTGCGCGATCCCTTGCGTTCCTGGATCGCCTTCACGGTTTCGGTGAAGGCGACGTTACTTGTGGGCTTGGTCATCTTGACCTCCGAAGAAGCAGGACCGGCGAGGACCCGAAAAGGCATAATAGGAGATGAGCATGGAACCCTCACGCAGGTCTGGATTTGGCCATCATTTGCCACATTAATAGACCGATCGGTCTATATTGTCAATTATCCACATCACCTCACAGAAACCTTCGAGAGTTAATTTATTAAATTGATTTAAATGATATTTTTTCTGACCAGAAAGAGATTGAAGACCTGGGCGTAAGGATCTCCTTGCAGAAAAACCGACAGTTGAGTACATATACTTAGACAAATCGTTCTATTTCATTGAGACACCATGGCATCGGCGAAACGTGACCACCTGATCGACACGGCGCTGCGTCTGTTCGGCCGCGACGGTTATCACGCCGTGGGCATCGATCGGGTAATCGCCGAAGCGGGGGTCGCGCGCATGACCCTCTATAATCACTTCAAGTCAAAGGATGAACTGATCCTGGCGGTCCTGCACCGGCGCGACGAACGGTTCCGCAATTCGTTCATGCGCCAGGTCGAACGCGCCGCCCCCGATCCCAAGGGGCGGATCCTCGCCACCTTCGATGCCTTGGACACGTGGTTCGCCTCCGACGATTTCACCGGCTGCATGTTCATCAATGCCGCCGCCGAATATTCCGATAAGAACGACCCGATCCACCGCACCGCCCGCGAACACAAGGACCTGGTCGTCGATTACCTTCGCGACCTGGCATCCAAGGCCGGAGCCGCCGACCCGGACGGTCTCGCCACCGGACTGGCCCTGCTGACCGAAGGCGCCATCGTCTTGGCCCATGTGGCAGGCCATAAGGACGCCGCCCGCAAGGCCAAGAAGGCGGCCGAGGTCTTGATCCGCGACGCCGGGCTTTAGGGCGACACCCAGACCCCGGACAACGAACAGATGCCCCGGCAACGCGGGCTTGCTACCATCCTCGATCACCAAAGGGGAAATTCCATGCGCCGTTTCACGTTCCTGTCCGTTCTGGCCGCCCTCCTGGCCCTATCCATATCTTCTGCCCGCGCGGCCGAATTGACCGTGGCCTTCGCCATCGCCAAGCCGCCCTTCGTCTATGCCACGCAGACCGGCCCGGCGCAGGCCGACGACAAAGGCGGGATCGAGCTTGATATCATGAAGGCGGCCCTGGCGCCCCGCGGGCACAGCTTCCAGGCGGTCTATTCGACCTATGACGCACTGACTGCCCTGGTGCTGGAAGGCCGCGCCGACGCCGCCGCCACCGTGCGCCCGGAAAACCCCAACCTGTTCTATTCCAACGAATTCGTCAGCTTCCACAATGTCGCGGTCACGCGCGCGAATGGCCCCGCCCCCACTGCCGTCGCCGATCTGGCGGGACTCAGCATGGTTGCCTGGGAAGGGGCCACGAAAGACCTGGGCCCAGCATTCGCCGAAACGACGGGCAAATCCCCGAACTATACGGAAATCGGTGACCAGAAGGCCCAGGTAAAGGCCTTTCTCGACGGCAGGTTCCAGGCCCTCATCATTGACGGCACGATCTTCCGCTATTGGAAAAAGGTCCTCGGCGGCAAGGCTGCCGATTTCCAGTTTCACTCCCTGTTCGGCGGGCACACGCCCTTCGTCGTCGGCTTCGCGGACGAGACCATCCGCAACGACTTCAATGCAGGCCTAAAGGAAATCCGGCAGAACGGCGTTTACGACGTTCTGTTCAACCACCACATCGCCGAGTAGGGCCGGCGGCCTCAGTCCTTGACCGCGTTGGGTTCCGAATTGGGGATCGCCAGCACCATCAGGTTGGCGATCAGGATCGTCCCCGCCAGCAGATAGAACACGGCGGTCAGCCCCCAGGTATCGGCGATCAGGCCGCACAAGGGCGGCAGCGCGAAGTTGAAGGCCGACTGGGTGCCGAACAACAGGCTCATGGAGCTGCCGGACAGATGCGGCGGCGTGATGTCCATCATCCAGCTGTGCATCACCGGCCGCGCGGCATACAACGAAAAGCCCAAGATCGACACGCCGACGATCAGCATCATCTGGTTGTCCAGCAGGGTGATGATCGCGAGCACGATGGTCGTGCCCGTAAAGCCCGCCATCACCACGGGCCGCCGGCCAGAACGGTCGGACCAAATGCCCGCCAGAGGTGTGGCGATCAGGCCACCGATCTGCATGGCCATGAGCGTCGCCCCCACCGCCGTCGGCGCCAGATGCATTTCGTCTGCCAGGTAAAGCGGCAGGAACATCAATAGGCCCATAAGCGTCACCGTGCGGAACCCGGACATGACGCAGAGCGCGACCACCCAGCGGTTCTTCAGCAGCAGCCGCACCCCGGCCAGGTAATCCTTGCCGGTCATCTTTTCCTTGCCCGGCGCGTCGTTGGTCGCCTTGTCGCGGGCGTTGAGGGTCAGCAGCAGCAGAAGCGCAATGACGAACACAGGAATCGAAGCCACGGTCGAGGCATCGCGCCAGCCGAGCCAGACCAGAAGGAACCCGGCGGCCAAGGGTGCGATGGCGTCACCGACGCTGGCGCCCAGGGCATGCAGGGACAGGGCATAGCCCTTCTTGTCCGGATAGGCTGACGACAGGTAGGAAATCGCCGGCGGATGCCACAGGTTGTTGGTCGCCCCGATGAAGGCCAGCAGCACGAACACGGACCAGAATCCACCGGCCCATTTCATGGCGGCCAGGGCCATGGCGCCGATGACCAGGGCGATGACCTGCAGGAACACCCGCCGGCCGACTAGATCGACCGCCGCACCCGACCCGAAATTGGCGATGAAGCTGAACAGATGGAACGAGGTCAGGATCAGGCCGGCCTCGGTATAGCTGATACCCAGATCCTGGCGCAGCCAGGGAACCATCAGGTAATAAACCGCGATAATCCAGTGGGTCCCGCCATGGCCCAGGCCGATCATCCAGGCCGGCCATTGCTGGCGCAGGGGAATACCGGTCAATCTCTCGATCGCTGCACCCAATATTCATCCTCCCCGACGAAACCGCATTCTATCCGAAGACCGACGGCGGTTAGTGATTGTATACAAAGGCCGGTCAATTTACGCTGTCGCCTCGCGCATTAGCAAGCTGGACCATGGCCCGCAAAGATCGGCCGCCTGGCCCGCCAATGAAAACCAAGAGGACTTAGAGGAACCATCCATGGACGGATTTACGATGGACGGCGTAACGGATCAGTTGGTCGTCGAGAAAAAGGACGGTGTCGGCTACGTCCGATTCGATAACCAGGCCAGAAAGAACGCCATGACGTTCGAAATGTGGCGCGATCTGCCGACCGTTCTGGATGATTTCCTGGCCGACGACGCCGTGCGCGTGGTCGTTGTTTCCGGTGAAGGCGGTGGTGCCTTCTGCGCCGGTGCCGACATCTCCCAGTTCGAAAAAAACCGGTCGTCCGAGGACAGCGTGAAAATCTACAACGCCGCCACGGAAAAGGCGTCGGAGCGCCTGCGCGAGTTTCCCAAGCCGACCATCGCCAAGATCGAAGGCCCCTGCGTCGGCGGCGGCGTCGGCCTGGCCACCTGCTGCGACATCCGCATCGCCGAGGAAGATGCCATCTTCGCCGTGCCCGCCGCCAAGCTGGGCCTGGGCTACCGCGTCGATGGGCTGAAGCCCTTCGTCGACCTGATCGGCCCGTCCTACGCCAAGGAAATTTTCTACACCGCCCGCAAGTTCACGGCGGCGGAGATGAAGGAGATCGGCTTCGTCAACCGGATCGTGCCCAAGGCGGAATTGAACGACTATGTCGCGGATTACACCCGCCGCATCGTCGAGAACGCGCCGCTGACCATCAAGGCCGTGAAGGTGGTTGTCGCGGAGTGCCTGAAGGACGATACGCTCCGCGATCACGACCTCTGCGCCAGCATCGTCAAGGATTGCTTCGATTCCGAGGACTACAAGGAAGGCCGCCGCGCCTTCATGGAAAAGCGTAAGCCGCAGTTCAAGGGTAAGTAAGCCCGGGGGCATACCCCCAAGCGACTAAGACCAAAAAGACAAAGGCAGATTTACTATGCGCATTGCAATCATGGCCGCCGGCGGTGTCGGCGGGTATTTCGGCGCCCGTCTGGCCGCCGCCGGACACGACATTCATTTCCTGGCGCGGGGCGCCCACCTGAAGGCGATCCGTGAGGGCGGCCTGCGCGTGTCCAGCGACAAGGGCGATCTTCACCTGAAAGACGTCTCCGTCACCGACAATCCCGCCGACATCGGCCCGGTCGATGCGGTCCTGTTCGCGGTCAAGCTGTGGGATACGGAAGCCAGCGCCGACCAGTGCAAACCGCTTTTGGGCCCCGATACCCTGGTCGTCCCGTTCCAGAACGGAGTCCGCAGCATGGACGTTCTGTCGGAACGCCTGGGGGCGGCGCATGTCGCCGGCGGTGTTGCTCATATCGCCGCGGTGATTGGAGAGCCGGGCCTGATCAAGCACACGGGCACCATGGCACGCATGACCATCGGCGAGCGTGACGGCACCGTCACCCCGCGCATTGAGGCGCTTAAGGCCGCGTTCGCGGACGGCGGTTTCGACCATGCCGTGTCGCCCGACATTACCCGCTCCATCTGGGAGAAATTCATCTTCCTGTCCTGCCTCAGCGGCCTGACGTCCTTGTGCCGCCAGCCGGCGGGCCCGATCCGGGAAAACCCTGAGTCCCGCGCCCTGTTCGAGGCCGCGATCTACGAAACCGCCGCCGTCGGCCGCGCCGAAGGCGTGCCCCTACCGGACGGAACGGAAGCCAAGACCATCGGTTTTCTCGACGGCCTGCCCGCCGTCATGAAGGCTTCCATGTTCCACGACCTGGAGGCCGGACGGCGACTTGAGTTGCCGTGGCTGAGCGGTGAAGTGGTGCGGCTTGGCCGCAAGCACGGCATTCCGACGCCCGTCCATGCCGCTGTCCTGGGCGCCCTGACCTTCTACGCCGACGGCGCCTGAACACGACCAACTCTGGGAGGAGAACCGCCATGTCCACCCTCGAAACCTCGGCCCTGTGGCCGTTCGCGAAATACGCCGCCGACCTGTCCTCGGACGATCTGCCGGCGGATGCCCTGCACGCCGCCAAGCGCTGCCTGCTCGATTGGTTCGCAGCCGCCCTGCCCGGCACGGTGATTGAACCGGCAACCTCGCTGACGGCAGCATTCAAAGACTGTATCGGGCGCGGCGGGGCCAGGCTCTATCCCTCGGGCGACACGACCGATGCGCGCACGGCGGCCTTCATCAACGGCGCGGCCTCCCACACCGTTGAATTCGACGACATCTACCGCAATGCCCTCTACCATCCGGGCGTTCCAGTGATCTCGGCGGCGCTCGCCATCGCCCAGGCACGGGGCGTCAGCGGCGCCCGGCTGCTGACCGGCATCGTCGCCGGTTACGAGGTCTCCAACCGTCTCGGGGCCGCCGCCAATCCGGCCCATTACGAATTCTGGCACACCACCGGCACGATCGGCACTTTCGGCGCCGCCGCCGCCTCGGCCAATATCCTGGGCCTCACCCCTGAACAGACTCTGCACGCGCTGGCCAATGCCGGCACCCTGGCGGCGGGCCTGCAACAGGCTTTCCGCGCCGACGCCATGGCCAAGCCGCTGCACGGATCGCATGCGGCGGAACGCGGCGTCACGGTGGCGCTCGCCGCCGAACAGGGCGTCACCGGTGCGCCGGACATCCTTGAAGGGCCGCGCGGCTTCGGCAACGCCATGTGCCTGAACGGTTTGGCCGACACGCAACCCGATTGGGCCCGCGCGGCGGAAACGCTGGGCCGGGACTATCTGATCAAGCAGACCACGACGAAGAACCATTCCGCCTGCGGCCATGTCCATGCCGCCGTCGACAGCGTGCTGCTGCTGGCCCGCGAGTACGGCCTGACAGCTGACCAGGTAAAAGAAATCCGCGTCGACAGCTATCAGAAGGCCGAGGAAATTTGCGGCAACACCAACCCGCAGACGGCATTCGAGGCGAAGTTCTCCCTGGTCTACTGCTGCGCCGCCGCGCTGCTGTGGGGCAGCGTGCGCATGGCCGCCTTCACGCCGGAGCGATTGCAGGACACGGCGGCACGCGACCTGATGACCCGCATCACCCTGACCACGGCCCCGGAATGCCAGGGCAATTTCCCGGCCCTGCGCTCCGCCAAGGTGGAGATCGAAACCACAGACGGCCGCGTTGTCAGTCATTACGCGCCGACCCGCAAGGGCGACCCGGACGCGCCCCTGAGCGATATGGAGCTTGAAGACAAGTACCGCGACCTGGCCTCGGCCGTGTTGGGGTCGGACGGGGCGGAAAACCTGCTTGCCGCCATCTGGTCCATCGACACCATGGACAGCGCCCGCGATCTGATCGCCGCCCCCGCTCAGGCCGCGCAATAGCATGGCACGGGCCAACACGCCGCGCCTGGGCTTCATCGGCTTCGGCGAGGCCGGGCCCCTGATCGCCAAGGGCCTGTTGGCAGCGGGCCTGCCTGCCCCCATCACGGCCCGCGATCTGCGGGAACGCCCCCCGGTCGGGGGCGTCGAGATGGCGGCCAGCATCGCCGACCTGGTCGCCACGTCGGACATCATCCTGTCCACGGTCACCGCGACGGAAGCGTTGGAAGTTGCCCAGGAAGCGGCCCGGGCCCTCAAGCCCGGCCAGATTTACATGGACCTCAACTCGACCTCGCCCATGGTCAAGCAGCAGATCGCCGAGGTCGTCAATCCGACCGGTGCGCGCTTTGTCGAGGTCGCGGTCATGGACGGTGTGCCCGGCAAGAATCAGAAAGTCCCGATGCTGCTGGTCGGCACGGCAGCGAAAGACGTGATCGAAGCCTTCACCCCTTACGGCGTCAACATGCGCGAGTTCGGCACGGAATACGGCCGGGCGGCAGCGACCAAGATGTTTCGCTCCGTCCTGGTCAAGGGGATGGAGGCGTTGCTGCAGGAATGCGTCCTGGGGGCCGAGACCTATGGCGTGGCCGACGAGGTCTTCGCCTCCATGAACCGCAGCTATGCGGGTAAGAATTTCGACGACCTGGCGCACTTCCTGATCGGCCGCACGGCGATCCATGGTGCGCGCCGGGGCCATGAACTGGAAGAAGCAGCCGACACCCTCCGCGCCTTGGGCTATGACGCCTTCATGTGCGACGGCGGTGCCAAGCGCCTGAAGTGGCTGTCCGAATTTGGGTTCAAGGAAGACTATGGCGATGATGCGCCCGAGGATTACCGCGAGGTCTTCGCCGAATTGCAGAAGCGGCGCGCGTCTGCCGGACCGTAACCCGGCATGGACCCCATCAGCCTGATGATCGTGATCAGCATCGGCAACGTGGTCGCCTGGCTTGCGGCGATCTACACCAAGAACGGCACCCGCGCCCTGTTACGGAACGTCATCACCTGCTCGGCCGGCGCCATTGCGGTCAGCTATCTGGCGTCGTTCCTGATCCCCGACTTCCAGGCGGTCTGGCTGATCCTCAGCGCCTTCGCGGGGGCCGTCGGGGTGCTGTTCATCCGGCGGCGGCCATCTCCGTCGCCCTAGGCGAGCGGGGCCGGAACGGGAATTCCGTATTTTTCCAACAAGGGCCGCATGCGGTCCATGATTTCAGGATGTAGGACGACACCCGCCTTACTCTGTTCCGCGTACACCGCTGCCGCCCGGTCGCCGGGAACCCGCACCGGCTTGGCCGGATCGCAGGGCACCGCACCTCGACACAGGTCGGCCAGCACGCCGGTTTCCCGGGTGAAGGCATCCGCACCTGCGAAGCCTCTGGGGTCGATCAGTTGCAGGTAGACCGCGTTTCCGGCGGGCGGCTTGTCCGAGGAGCGACCGAGCCCGGCCAGGCCCGAGGTCAGGGCCTCGACCAACAATCCCATCGCAAAGCCCTTGTGTCCGGCTTCATCGCCGCCTGCGGGACGGATCGCCCCCGGCGGATCGGTCTTGAGAACCGCCGGATCGTCGCTCGACCTGCCGTCGGCGGCGACCAGGGCCGGGAACGGCAGGTTTTCACCCAGGCGCTGAGCGCGTTCGATCGCGCGGTTGGTGACGGCGGCGGCACTAGTGTCGATCAAAATGGGATGATCCTGGCCCGGCATGCCGACGGCGAAGGGGTTGGTGCCGATCACCGGCGACGCGCCGCCGAAGGGGGCCACGGCCTTAGTCGTCGGGGCCGAGGCCGCGACGACGGCGAAATAACCCTTCAGCGCCGCCCGCCGGGCGTAGGTCGCGAGGCAGGAAATATTCGCTGAATTGCGAATCGCGATCCCGATCATGGGCGTATTCTTGACGCGCTCGAATGCGAGGTCGAGGGCGCGCACCATGACCCACTGCCCGGGAAGCCCCTTGCCGTCGAGCACCAGGGCCGCGCCGTTGTCGATGATGATTTCAGGCTCCCCTTCCGGGGTCGTCTTGCCCCCTTCCATGGCCGCCAGATAGGCAGGCACGAACTGCAAGCCATGGGTGCCGTAACCCAACAAATCGGCCTCAACCAAAATATCGGCGATGGCCTGGGCCACGGGTGCGGCGGCGCCCGCCTTTTCGAACAGCATCTTGGCGGCGAAGATCAGGTCTTGGGCTGCGTAGCAATGGGCCATTGGAAAAACATCTCAAATCGGTTCAATTAATAAAACCGAAGTACAGTCAAACTCGGAGCGATTGACCGTTTCCTTCGGAAGATTCATAAACTTAATGCACCAGAGCAAAATTATTCTCATACAATTCAAAGCCAAAAGCATGGAGATACAGCAATACCCTCGGCCTATACGTGCGCCCCGTTCACCCTCGAAAAAACACTGATAAAATTGTCGCGGAAAAAATCTTCGAACTGGGACGTTGTATCGTGACGAACAACCACCGCAGCACCCGAAATAATAATTATTGAAAATATAAATTTTTAACAACGGCGATAAATTATGAAATTTAATTCACTAGAATTTATATTTATATTCCTACCAATCGTCTGCACTGTATTCTATATTATCTTAAAATTAAGAAATAAAAATGATGCTATAATATTTCTTACAATTTCATCTTTTCTTTTTTATGGGTATTGGAATTTTTATTATATTTTTCTGATTGGCGGCTCGATCATCGTTAATTTTTTCCTTGGTAAATACATTTCAGCCTCCAGCCGTCGGCATTCAAAAACACTTTTGTTGATCATAGGCGTCGGATTCAATCTAGGTCTCCTTGGATATTTCAAGTATGCAAATTTTTTCGTAGAAACCATAAGTGCGCTGATCGGAAATACGTCTCAAATGGAGACGGTGATCTTGCCGCTCGCGATCTCATTTTTCACTTTTCAGCAAATCGCTTATCTCGTTGATGCCAAGAGCGGTGCCATCAGGGAGTCCAGCTTCCTGCACTATTGTCTCTTCGTTACGTTTTTCCCCCAGCTTATAGCCGGACCGATCGTACATCACCGTGAGATGATGCCTCAGTTCGCATCCCTAGACTCGATTCGGCCGTGGACGGAGAACATTACAGTCGGCGCAACTGTCTTTTGCATCGGATTGGCCAAGAAAACACTGATTGCCGACAGTCTTGCCGGTTACGCGGACCCAGTTTTCGCCGCTGCTGATGCAGGCACATCAGTCAGCATGCTCGAAGCCTGGGGCGGCATCCTGGCATATTCTTTTCAGATATATTTCGATTTTTCCGGTTATTCAGATATGGCGATCGGGCTTGGAAAGCTGTTTGGAATCAATCTTCCTTTAAATTTCATGTCACCGTATCGCGCATCCAGCATTACAGATTTTTGGCGTAGATGGCACATCACCCTCAGCCGCTTTCTTAAAAACTATTTATACATCCCGCTAGGCGGAAACCGCTGCGGTGCAACCCGCACGATCATCAGTGTCATGGGGACCATGTTGTTGGGCGGGCTTTGGCACGGGGCCGCCTGGACATTCGTAATTTGGGGAGGAATGCATGGCTGTTTCTTGCTCATCAATCGGTTGTGGCGACACATGCTCCCCGGCCTGAATCCTCATTTAGGTTGGCGTGCCGCAGGCTGGATAATGACATTCTTCTGCGTTTCGATTGCCTGGGTTTTCTTTCGTGCTAAATCCGTTGCCGGCGCTGGATCATTGCTCTCAGCCTTGTTCGGACAACAGGCGGTCATACTTCCCGAGTCCTATCTCCGGTTTTTCCACCCGTTCCAAGGCCTAGCAGAAAAACTGAATGTGCAATGGGGAGTGCTGCCGCTTTACGGCGGCAAAGAACAATTGGCCCTTCTCGCGGTCTCGGCTTTCATTGCGTTCTGCCTTCCGAACACATATCAAATTATGAATGGCTACCTTTCAGTAACGGGCTCCAGGCTGCAGCTTCCTTTCCCAGCCTTTACAGGAGCAATCCGGTGGCAGCCAATGCTCTTCCCCGCCCTACTGTTCGGTGGCGTTGCGGCCTTGGCCGTGTCAGCAATCTCTCGCACCAGCCCTTTTATCTATTTTAATTTCTGAAACACCGCATGCCTGAACACTTCACAAAAGATAATCACAGTGCCTCGTTTGCTCGTTACCTAGCTGGGCTCTGTACTGCGTTCTTCTTCGTTTTATCATCGATTGCCGCAATCAACCTGACAATCGATCCCGCCAATATCTTGCTTGAGAATGAAATTCAGAAAATTGCAGACCAATTGGAACGCGGGAATTACATATCAGGCATTTCAAACCTTAATGAGACGACGCTTCAACTAAACCGAATTGCATTGATCAAGACCCCCCCAGAAACTGTCGTGATGGGGTCCAGCCGAGCCATGGGGATCAGTCGAGCGATCTGGCCTGGAAATTTAAAGAATCACGCGATCAGCGGGGCCGGCATATTCCAGTTCTGTCGCATTATTGAGGCTTATGCCGCGCGTGCAATACTCCCTCGACGTATGATCCTGGTGATCGATCCCTGGTACTTCAACGCAAGCGGACAACGGGCAGAAGATACCAGCCTCGATGAATCCTGCGCTCGATTTGCGCCACCAAACGTACGGTTGGTTTCCCGCCCGAACATAAGGGGGCAGTCGATCAAGGCTCTTGAGTTCATCTCTTTCGGATACCTCAAAGAAAGTATCCGACGACTTCGAACCAACGGCACTGATGCCGTTGCACCTTTCTGGCATCGCCTTGGCGTGAATTCTCTTGCGACCAGAAAACCGCCATTAATCAAAGGCGGCCTGGCTCCAGACGGCTCTCGTATTTATCCGCTCAAGGAAAGGAACATTACCGCGGAAGAATTAAGAGCCGATTCTGAAACCTATGGAAAAGGCGACAATGCTTATAATCTCGGGAGATTTGATGAACTATCTCCTGTATTCGCCAGGACGTTGGAAAACACATTGGATTTTCTGACCGACGCAAATGTGACAGTCATCATCGCTCTCGCGCCTTATCACCCTGTGGCCGCAAGAAACTTAAGAAACAACCCTGCCTATGGGCCGATAATTCAGGAGACCGAATCCTATTTACGGTCGATTGCGTCACATCGCGATATTGAGATTTGGGGGGGATATTTCTCTACGATTTGTGACGAAAATGAATTTTTTGACCCCGTTCATCCACGCCCATCTTGCATGGCGAAGGTCTTCAACACCAACCTCCCATAGATTTGCCCGAAACAATCGTAGATTAGATTTCTGCCAGGGCTTCTGGGCTGGGTTTGATCTCGCCCGCCTCGATGCGTTTGATGGCCACGACGATGCCTTCGTTGGCGGGCACGGTGATGCCGTGAGCCTTAGCCGTCGCCACGACGAAACCGTTGAGGAAATCAATCTCCGTCGGCCGGCCCTTGACCATGTCCTGGGCCATCGACGGGCGCTGTTCGTCCGAGCGCTTGGCCCGCCCATCCAGCAGCGACTTGTCGCAGGCCGCCATGGCCGTCGCATCCCCCTTGCCGGCGGCCAGCACCTGTTCCGGCGCCATGCCGAGAAGCTTTTCGAGCGGATGGCCTTCAGCCATCGCCACCTCGATCGCTTCCGCGCCGATGCGGATACCGAGACGGCGAATATGATCGTCCGTGTCGCAGGCGTTGGACGCCATGCCGGACGCGGCGGAAATGGGATTGCGCATACAGTTGACGATCAGCTTGGACCAGCGCTCACCCATCAGCGTCGTCGTCACCTTGGAACTGTCGACGCTGGACAGGATTTCGGCAATCCGCTCGACTCGTGGCGTGACACTACCGTCCAGTTCACCGGCGCGGAACACGACGTGCTCCTTGCCTCCCAGTTTCACATTGCGGCGCACGGCCCCCGGCTCCCACATGGAGACGGAGATCGAGGACGCGATGCAGCCGACGGTACGGTCCCGGCCAATAACCCCGGCGATGGTGCCTTCGTTGATGCCGTTCTGCAGGGACACCATGAAGCCGCCTTCGGCGAGATAAGGCTGCATGCGCTTGGCGGCGGCCTCCGTGTCGAATGACTTCACGCAGATGAAAATCACATCGAACGGGCCGATATCGCCCGGCGGCGGCAGATCGCGGTCGAGCACGGCGTTGCAGGTAACGGTGAAGTTTTCCGGCTCCGTCAGGCCCGACAGCTTCAGCCCCGGATCGCGCATCAGTTTGACGTGCTCTTCCCAGGGGTCGATCAGGGTGACGTCCCGCCCGTCGCGGGTCATGTAGCCGCCCACGTAAGCACCAACCGCGCCGGCCCCGTAGACCGCAATGCGTTCCGTTCCCGCCATGACGCCCCCCCTATTCCTTGTCGAGGGCGGCGAGCACGGCCTTGCCGAAACCCTCCGTCGAGTTCTTGCCGCCCAGGTCGGGCGTATGGCTGGCGGGATCGTTGAGCGCCAGTTCTACGGCCTTGAACATGGAGGCTGAGGCCTGCGCCAGATCGTTGCGGGATGTGCGCCGGCCCAATTCCTCCAGCAGCATGGCCGTGGACAGCATCAGCGCCGTCGGATTGGCGACGCCCTTACCCGCGAGGTCGGGGGCCGAGCCGTGCTGCGCCTGGGCGAACACATGGCCCTTGCCGGCGTTGATGGACCCGGCGAGGCCAAGGCTGCCCGACAGTTCCGAGCACAGGTCCGACAGGATGTCGCCGAAGGCGTTGGTGGTGACGATGACGTCGAAATCCTGCGGCCGCTTGACCAGATGGGCGGTCGCGGCATCGATGATCAACTCCTCGACCTCGACGCTGGGATAATCCTTGGCCACCTCCATCACGGTCTTGAGAAACAGGCCGTCGGTCACCCGCAGCACGTTAGCCTTGTGCACGGCGGTCACCTTCTTGCGCCGTTCCATGGCCATTTCGAAAGCCTGCTTGGCAATGCGCTCACAGCCCTGACGGGTGATCTTGCGCACGCTCAGCGCCACGTCCTCGGTCGGCATGAATTCGCCGGAGCCCATGAACATATTGCGGTCGGCGTAGAGACCTTCCGTGTTCTCGCGCACGATGACCAAATCCATCTGCTTGATCACCGAGGGCACGCCCGGCCGGGTCCGTGCCGGGCGGATGTTGGCGAACAGGTCAAACACCTTGCGGAAGGATTTGGACGGGTTGACGCCGCCTTCGGCCTCCGACGGATATTCGAATGACGACACCGGCCCCAGGATGACGCCGTCGGCGGCGTCGCAGGCGTCATAGACGGCCTGGGGGATGGTCTTCCCCTCGGCCTTCAAGGCCCGCATGCCAGAGACCATGGGCACCAGTTCGATGTTTAGGCCGAACCGTTCGTCGAGTTTCTGCAACACTGGCAGGGTCGCGGCCATGATTTCCGGCCCGATGCCGTCGTTTTCCAGAACGATGAATTTCATGCGTGGTGTTTCCTTCGTGTTTTCTTATGCCCGGCGTTTTACGCCTGAGGGAATTTTTTGAACCGGGTTGTGCCGTCGCGGTCCAATTGATTGACCAGATTGATCTCCCAGCTCAGGTACTGCTTCATGGCCCCTTCCTGGGCATCGTCCATGTCATAGGGGCGGTACCAGACGTCGTTGGTTTCGTCGGCCATGTTGGTGAAGCCGGTCTGCATTTCCTTGCGGGCCGCTTTCCAAGCCTCCGTGCCGTCGACAAGCACGGCGACATGCCGCCCCATGGCCCGCAGTTCGGGTGCCGCCAGTTGCGCCAGCACGCCGTCGGGCGAGGTCAGGACGGTGTAGCGGGCATCGGGGATCTTCTTGATGCTGTCCTTCAAACGCGCGCGCACGGCAAACCAAGCATCCGGGATGTGCCCGTCGCGATAGGTCAGGCTATCGGCCAAATCGATGATGACGCAGACCTTGTCGGCGATCATGCGTACCAGCCCTTCCACCGTCACCGTTTCGGCGGCGGCGGCGTCAAGGCCATAGGTTTTCGGCTTATGCGCACCGCGCACCAAAGGCTGCCCGTCGAGGGCATTCTCCAGCACGTAGACCTCGGGCCAGCCCATCTGAACCAACCAGCTTGCCGTCATGGTCGCGCGCACACCGTCGTCGTCGACCAGGACGATGCGGCTCCCCAGCACCGCGACGTAGCGATCCCAAGCCTGAACCAACTGCCCGCCGGGCGCATGACGGCTGCCTTCCAGATGCCCGCCGGTGAATTCTTCCGGATTGCGGACGTCGAGAACGTAGGTCGTGCGGCCTTTCTCGGCCCGCCAGGCGGCAAGTTGATCGTGATCGCAGGTCGGCACGCCGAACCGCTTGGCGACGCGTTCGCGCACGGCCTTGGCCTTGGCCTTGCCTTCATCGGAAAGGTCGGGGAACCGGCGGTCGTTGCCGTATTCCAATTGAAAGCCCGCCAGATGCCAGCCCATGGTGCCGTTTTCCAGCGCCACAACCTTGTTGGGAATGCCGGCGTTGATTAGCGACTGCGCGCCGATGATGGAACGCGTGCGTCCGGCGCAGTTGACGACCACGGTGGTGTTGGGATCGGGCGCCAGATCGTGGACCCGATAGGCCAACTCCGCCCCCGGACAGTCAATGCCCATGGGGATGTTCATCTTGTGATATTCGGACATTGGGCGGGAATCGAGAACCACCATGTTCTCGCCCCGATCCATCATGGCCTTCACTTCCTCGGGCGGGATTCGCGGCGTGTCATAGGTATGTTCGACGAATTCACCGAATGCCTTGGACGGCACGTTGACGCCGGAGAACACTTCGAACCCGGCCTTGCGCCAAGCCTCGAGCCCGTCACCGAGGATATTCACGTCCGTATACCCCCAGGCAACCAGGCGTTCCGCCCCCAGGTCGACCAAGTGCTTGTCGGCCTTGCCTTCGGAACACAGCACGATGGGCGTGTCCTTCCTGGGCACGAAATCATCGATCCGGGTTTCCAGATGGCTCAGCGGACAGCTGATGGCGAACAGCAGGTGGCCGTCACCGAACACGCCCCATTCGCGCACATCCAAAATGGCAACTTCGTCGCCGGACAAAATCCGGTCGCGGACGTCTTCGGCTTCCAACAAAGTAACTTCGGTCATTCTTACTTAGCTCGCTTTCTTGAACTTCTTTTTCAGATGCGGCATCAGCCCGCCGTCGGCGACGATCTGCATCAGGTGCGCCGGCACCGTGTCGCATTTGTAGCTTTCGCCCTTGGTCAGGTTGCGGACCTCACCCTTTTCCATGTCGATTTCCAACTGATCGTCCGTCGCGATCTTGTGGGTTTCGGCACAGACCAGGGCAGGCACCGCCAGGTTGAAGCAATTGCGGTAGAAGATGCGCGCGAAGGATTTCGCCAGGATGACGCGGATGCCGCAGGACCGCATGTATTGCGGCGCCCATTCGCGGGATGACCCGATGCCCAGGTTTTCGTCGGCAACGAAGATGTCGCCTTCCTTGCAGTTGGCGGAGAAGGTCGGATCGACGTCCTTCAGACATTCGGTATAGGCCTCTTCCGGCTTTGCACTGGTCAGCGCAGAAATGGGAGCCAGCAGGTCGGTGTCGATATTGGCCCCGAATTTCCAGGCCTTGCCTTTATGTATCATCTTGCAGGTCCTTCTGATCAGAGCATGTCACGGGGATCGGCGATCTGCCCGGCGACGGCCGAGGCCGCCACCGTGTAGGGCGATGCCAGATAGAGCTTCGACGATTTGGGCCCGGCCCGGCCGACGAAGTTGCGGTTGGTCGACGAGATGCCGACGGCATCTTCGGCCAACCGCGCGTCACCCAGCCCGATGCAGCCGCCGCAGCCCGACGGCAGGACGATCGCGCCTGCGTCTTCGAGGATTTTCATGGTGCCTTCGGCGGCGGCGATTTCGCGCATCTTAATGGTCGAGGGCGCGACCAGGAACCGCGTACCGGCGGCGACCTTTTTGCCCTTCAGGACCTCGGCCGCCATGCGCAGGTCTTCCAGCTTGGCGCCCGTGCAAGCGCCCAGATAGGCCTGGTCCAGCTTCACGTTCCGGTAGTTGTCGACGTCGTCGGCGTTTTCCGGGCTGGAGGGGGCCGCGACCTGCGGCGCCAAGGTGCTGCCGTCGACGGTGATGCGCTTGGCATAGACGGCATCGGCGTCGGATTGCCAGTCATCCGCATTCACGCTGCTCACACCCCAGGCCTTAAGCAGTTCCACGGTCTTGGCATCGGGGGCGATGATGCCGGTCTTGGCGCCGATCTCGGCCGCCATGTTGGTCAGGGTCATGCGGTCCTGGGCGGACATGGCGGCAACACCGTCACCGCAGAATTCCACGACCTGATAGCCGAAGCCCATGATGCCGTGATCGCCGCAGATTTTCAGGATCACGTCCTTGGCGACAACACCCGGCTTCAACGCTCCGGTCACTTCCATGCGCACGTTTTCCGGCACGCGGACCCAGATGTCGCCCGTCGCCATGACGCCGGTGATCTCGGTCGCCCCGACGCCGACCATGAAGGCCCCGAAGGCGCCGGCGGTGGTTGAGTGGCTGTCGGCGCCGACGCAGAACATGCCCGGACGGATATGGCCTTCCTGGGGCAGAACGATGTGGCAGATGCCCTGGTTGCGGATGAAGTGCTTGACCTTGTGGGCTTCGCACCAGGCATCGCAGATGTCCTGGACATTCTTGCTTTCCGGCGTATCCAGGTTGACGTAGTGGTCGGCGATCACCACCAACTTGTCCATGTCCCAGACAGGCACGCCCAACTCATCCAGCTTTTTCCCGGATGTACGCGGTCCCGACGAATCATGGACCATGGCCAGATCGACATTGCAGGTCACAATATCGCCAGGCTTTACCGTTTCCTTGCCCGAGGCGCGGGCGAGGATCTTTTCACTAATCGTTTGGCCCAAGGTGGCATCCTCCCAATGGCATTTTTATTAAAAGCAATGCCCCCCTTCTGCCGCTAGATTACCCTTCCTTTGCGCAGTTGGGCGAGCCGATTCTGATCATAACCCAGGTCGGAGAGGATTTTTTCCGTATCTTCGCCCAGTGGCGAGGCCGGGCGGGCCGGCGTCGGAGTGGCCGAGCGCACGGGCGTGTCGATCATTCGAATCGGGCCGTGGCCCTCCAGTTCCAGTTCCTGAACGATGCCCTGTTCGGCGACGAAAGGATTGTCCAGCGCCTGCGCCAGGTCGTAGACCGGCGCCGACGGCACGACACCGGAAAACGCCTCCAGCCAATCCGCCGTGGTGCGCTCGCTCAACCGTTCGTCCAGCAGTTCCTGAACCAATTCTCGATTGGCGAGGCGTTCCTTGAAGGTTTTGAACCGGGGGTCTGAACCCCAGTCCGGCTCGCCAATCGCCTTGCATAGGGCCGGCCAGAACTTTTCCTTGTTGCACATGATGTAGATCCAGCCGTCCTGCGTCCGGTACAGCTGACAAGGCACCAACGACGCATGGCCCGAACGCGCCGTGCGGCCCTGCACATGGCCCGAATTCAAATACCAGGTGGACGTATAGACGTTCAGCATATGCGCCATGTGGAACAGGGACGTATCCAGGTCCTGGCCCTGGCCCGTGGCGCGCGCGTTGACGATCCCGGACGAGACGGCAAAGGCGAGTGCGAGCCCCGTTGCCAGATCGACCACCGACAAGCCCATGCGGGTCGGCGGGCTGCCCGGCTCGCCGGTGACGGAGAAATGGCCCGCTTCCGCCTGCATCAGGAAATCGAAGCCCGGCCAAGCTGCCCGCGACCCTGTGCGCCCATAGGCCGACAGATGGGCGCAGACGATCTTGGGATTGGCCGCCTTCAGATGTTCATAGGTAATGCCCAGCCGTTCCGCCACATCGCCCCGCGAATTGCTGGCCACCGCATCGGCGGTCTTCACCAAGTCCAGGAATACGGCCTTACCCTCGGGTTTCTTAAGGTCGAGGCTGAGGCTCTTCTTGTTGCGGTTGAAGGAATGAAAGAACTGGCTTTCGCCGTTCTCGAAAAAATGCGGCCCCAAGGCGCGAGCATAATCCCCTTCACCGGGAGCCTCGATCTTAATGACCTCGGCGCCCTGGTCGGCCAGGAACTGCGTGCCGAAGGGACCGGCGCCGTACTGTTCGACGGCGAGGATGCGCACGCCTTCGAGCGGCAGGCCGCTCATCCCTGGGCCCGTTCCGTCAACTGCCGGGCAATGATGATGCGCTGCAGTTCGTTGGTGCCTTCGCCGATGCACAGCAAAGGCGCATCGCGGAAATAGCGTTCCACGTTGTATTCCTTGGAATAGCCGTAGGCACCGTGGATGCGCATAGCCTCGATGGCGTTTTCCAGCGCCGCTTCGGTGGCGAACAGCTTGGCCATGCCGGCTTCCATATCGCAGCGCAGTCCCTTGTCATAGGCGCGGGCGGCGCTTTCCACCAGCAGGCGCGCGGCCTCGACCCTGGTCGCCATGTCCGCCAGCTTGATCTGAATCGACTGATGTTCGGCGATGGGCTTGCCGAAGGTCTTGCGGTCCAGGGCATAGGCCACGGCATCGGTCAACGCCGCCCGGGCGACGCCGACGCCGCGCGCGGCGACGTTGATGCGGCCCAGTTCCAGTCCGCCCAGAATCTGCTGCAGGCCCCTGCCCTCGTCCGGGCCGATCAGGTTGGTCAGCGGCACGCGGGTGTTGTCGAACACGACCTCGCCCGTGTCGATGCCCTTGTAACCGAGCTTATGCAGTTTTGACGTTTTGTAACCGGCGTCCTTCTCGACCAAAATCAGGCTCATGCCCTTGTGCTTGGGCTCCGTCTCCGGATCGGTCTTGGCCAGAACGGCCAGGAAGTTGCCCTGGATACAGTTCGTGATCCACATCTTGTTGCCGTTGAGGACGTATTCGTTGCCGTCCTTCTTCGCCGTCGTGCGCACGGCCTGCAGGTCAGTGCCGCAATCGGGTTCGGTTAACGCGATGCCGCCCCGCATTTCGCCCGACGCCATCTTGGGCAGCCAGTATCGCTTCTGGTCCTCCGTCCCGAAGCGTTCGACCGCCGCCGCGGCGATCAGGTGCGAATTGAAGATGCCCGACACGGACATCCAACACGACGCCACCTTCTCAACGATCTTGGAATAGGTCGAGGCCGACAGGCCCAGGCCGCCGTATTCCTCGCCGATGGTGGCTCCCATCAGGCCCAGTTCGGCCAGCTTGTCGGCGATCTCGCGGGGGTATTCGTCCGCCGCTTCCAGCTTGTGGGCGTGGGGTCGCACGTCCTGTTCGATGAACTTGTCGACGGAATCGAGGATAAGGCGTTCTTCCTCGCTCAGGTCCTGGGCAGATGCCGCGTCGGGGGCCATGGTCATCACTTCCTACTAGTAGTTTGCTTTGTCGTCGACCGCGTGGCCGCGCTTGGGAATGAGCATGGTGCGCTCGTAGCTCATGACGACCGAACCGTCCTGCTTGGTCGCCGTTGTGCGGATGGTGACGATGCCCTGGGTCGGACGCGACTTGCTTTCGCGGATCGCCAGCACCTCGCTTTCCGCATAAAGCGTATCACCGACGAACACCGGGTTCGGCATCTTGATGTCGTTCCAGCCCAGATTGCCGATCGCTTTCTGGCTGACGTCGGACACGCTCATTCCGGCGACGATCGACAGGGTCAGGCAGGAATTCACCAACGGTTTTCCGAATTCGCTCTTGGCGGCGTATTCCTTGTCGAAGTGCAGCGGGTGCTGGTTCATGGTCAGCAAGGTGAACCAGGTGTTGTCGCTTTCCGTGATGCTGCGGCCGGGGCGGTGTTCGTACACATCGCCAATCTTGAAGTCCTCAAGATAGCGGCCATAGGACTCGCGATATCGGTTGGGTCCGACCTGTTTTGCTTCAGCAACCATTTAGTGCTCCAGTTATTTTTATTTCGACAAACGAATGTAAGGGTCGCCGAAAAATACGTGTAAAATCCAAATCCACCATTTTGAGGTTCTGGAAATGCCTAGCGTGCTTGATTTTATTACCGAGGAACAACTTAGCGAAGCGCCCGACGACCCTGCACTTGCCTTCACACAACTTGTTGGCCACGCGCAAAAGCGATTGGACGACCATCTTAATGCAGCAGATGAAATGCAAAGTGGGGGCATGTACAAAGAGGCTCAATACGGCTTCATGAACGTCATTATCGCGCTTGCAAAAGCGTATAAAATCAATCCGTTCGCAACTATGGACGTTCCAAGACACCAACACTTTCAGGATCGAGATTATGACCAATTCAAAGCCGATCTTGACCACTACATAACGCAGCTTTTGGTAGCCAATTCGATTAAAGCAAAAAGCGACTCGGTTAAGCTGCCCCCAAAAGCCAAGGATACAATTAGAAGTTACGTTCATGGTCTAAAACAGGCGATCGATAATTCAGAGTTCTCTGATGCAAAACGAGAAAAATTACATGACAAGTTGAGAGAGTTTGAAGATGCCTTAGATAAGAACAGGCTATCATTTCTCGCAGTCACTAAACTTACATTTGTCATTTTGGCAGTTCCAGGAAGCCTTTGGGCTTCATACGATGTCGTTAGCAAACTGACGCACAACATTCTCCAAGTCGTTGGAGAAGCGAAAGCTGTTGAAGATGAAGACAGAAAGCTGCCTGACAATCGGCCAATGCCAATTCTGCTGCCTCCCCGAAAAGAAGAAGAAAAGCCAAAAAACCAGGGCTTAGATGACGAAATCCCCTTCTAGTTGCTTCCACCTTTAGGCGTCTCCGTGACTGAGGGCGAGGACCGAACGCAGGCTGTTCGCTTCCTCCAGGTTTAACAGGGCGCATGAGAACCGTTCCATGCCCGCCTCGGACAGATAGGGCGCGCAAAGGCCATCGAACTTGGCACGGAATTCCGCTTGGTTCATGAAGTTGGCGGGTTCGCCCTTGGGGATCTCGACGAAGCGCTCATATACCTCGCCGGACTTCATGCGGATCGTCGCCTTGCCCGCCATGTTGTCGGGAAAAGCCGCTTCGGCATCGGGATCGACGACCGTGGAGACGCGCTTGGCCAGGGCCAGGGTGTCCGCATCGTTGAGGTGTGTCTTGTAGTCATCCCACACCATATTGCCCGTGCGCAGCACCACGGCGGCGCAGAACGGCATGGAGAACTGGCCGTCGACGATGGATTTCGGGTTCTGCTTTTCCGCATCCGAATTGCCGACGATCTTCCAGCCCGTTTCCGGCACGCCGATGGTCGCACTGTCCACGTTGTCGGCGGTAATCCCGTGTTCGCCGGCCAGCTGGCGGATGGCGTCCATGGCCGCATGGGTATAACGGCAGCTGGGATAGGGTTTCACGCCGAGCGCCATGGTTTCCCAATAATCGCCCAGGTTCGCCGCCGCCTTGTCCAGGTCGGCCTTGGGCGACAGGGAATGCAGGAAGCCCCATTTGCCTTCGATGGCTTCCTTCGGGCCCTTGAAGCCTTCTGCCGCCATGGTGGCGCAGGTCAGACCGTTCTGCGCCGCCTGCCCAACGTGGGAGCGCTTGGTCCAGGCGCCATCGGCCAGGAACTGCATGGAACCCGCCGCTTGGCTGAGCGCGATGCCGAGGGCGCTTTCGATGCCGTCGGCATCAAGGCCCAGAATTTTGCCCGCCGCCGCCGCCGCCGCCATGACACCAGTGGTCGCCGTTGGGTGATAACCGCGATCGTAATGGGCGGTCGGCACCAGCGCCTTGGCCAGGCGGATCTGAATTTCATAGCCGACGACACAGGCGGTAATGACATCCTTGCCGGACGCATCGGTCATTTCCGCCGCCGCCAGAACCGCCGGCACGATGGGGGCCGAGGAATGCAGCGAGGCTTCCGCATGGGTGTCGTCAAAATCCAGAGAATGCGCCAGCGAGCCGTTGACCAGGGCCGCCGCCATGGGCGTGTAACCGCGCCCATCGCCGAGCACCGAACAATTGCCCGCGACCTGGCCCAGGCGTTCGACCGCGCTGACCAGGCTTGCCGTGCTTTCCGCGTCGTGTCGCGCACGCACCATGATCCCGGCGATGTCGAGGATCAGAAGCTTGGTGCGGGCCGCAATTCCGGCCGGCAGCTTGTCGTAGGTCAGGCCGGCCGCGAATTCAGCCAATTGGCGGGTAGTGCCCGTCATCGTTCGGTTTCCTCCATGCGTTAATACCGCGCCTGTTTTCGGCGCGGTTGCCATTTCGAAGGGCGACTACACCACAAGATTTGTGATAGGGCTAATAGCAATATATGCATTATTAATCTGGATAAGAGATCAATCGTCATGCTGCCCATGACCCTGAAACAGCTGGAGATTTTCGTCGCCGTGGCAGAGCAGAACGGCTTTCGCCGGGCGTCGGAACGCCTCAACCTGAGCCAGTCCGCCGTAACGGCCCATATCAAGCTGCTGGAATCCCATCTGGGTGTGCCGCTGTTCCACCGCACCACGCGGTCCGTCCGCATGACCGAAGCCGGGGAAAACCTGTACCGCCGCGCGGGCCGCGTGCTTGAAGGGCTGGAGGACATCGTCCGCATCTTTCACGACGAGGCCGCCATGGGCCGGGGCCGCGTGTTGCTGACCTCCGCGCCCAGCTTCGCCGCGACACGCCTGCCCGCGATCCTGGCCCGCTTCCGCGACCGCAATCCCAACATCACGGTCCACGTACGAGAGGCCTATGCCACGGATATGCTGGACATCCTACGCCGGGGCGACGCCGATTTCGCCATCGGGCCCGTGGAAAAAGTGCCCAGGGAATTCGAATTTCGCCAATTTCTGGCCGACGGCTATTGCGCCGTCGTCACCGCGAGCCACCCGCTTGCCGGGCAGACGGACATTCCCCTGGGAGCCCTCACGGACGAAACGATTCTGGCCCTGCCGTTGCCGTCACGCACCCGCATCCAGGTCGAAAGCGCATTCCAGTCCGTCGGCATGACCCTGGTGCCGCATTTCGAAATGCTGCATCACCAGACCCTGATCTCCATGGCGGAACAGGGTCTGGGCGTGGCGATCCTGCCGGAAACGGCCGTGCCGCCTGCCAAGGACGGATCCTATTGGGCTGCCCGCATCAAGCACCCGCAACTAACCCGGCGCATCGGCATCATCACCCTGCGCGGCCAGACCCTGGCGCCGGGGGCCAGCGAGCTTGCCAATCTTATTTCTGGAGGTAACGCTTGAGATCACTAAACAACTAGACACACAAATGTTAGATTAAGTTAGCGCCCAGCTTTTGTTATGCGCGACAGGGTTTTTCGCGTATGGCGATCCATTTCAGCCTTATTCCTAGTAACCAAACAATCTTCTTTGCTTGTTCTCTTACTTTTTCCGGCGCGCCCTTTTTTAACTGTGAACCGGTGCAGACCTGAAGAGGATGTGGTTTTTCGAACGACAAACTCCATGTCGCCCGCTAGGCCGTTCCACCTTGTTCCCTCGCTGATAGGTTTCTCAATCCACTCACAAGAAACTTCTACGGCTTCTAATGCATGACGCAATTCTGCCGCCGATTGGAATCGATTTAGTGGGTCAATATTTATTGCTTTATTGATTATCTTTTTAACTTGAGTAGGAAGGCAATCCCTCCAACGGTTTCTGTTGGGAAATTTACCATCTAGGATTAAATCCTCTACATCTTCACCCTTTTTCAAAACAGGCAGGTAGGCGTCCCCATTAACGAGACGATATAAAGTGATTCCAACCGCATAAATATCAGTGGCGATGCTGGTTTCTTCCTTCAAAATAATTTCAGGTGCTAGGTGCGCGATATATCCATAACCGGACGCCGTGCCAACTTCTGATACCCTTGTGGCCAATCCAAAATCTGATAATTTGGCGCTCCCGTTGGCGGGGAGAAGAATATTGGCGGGTTTAATGTCTCTGTGGATGTACCCCATGTCGTGTGCGTGTTCTACACCACGACATGCATCACAAATGATGCGAATTGCTTCCCGCAAGGGCACCACACCGCCTTTGAATTGGTCTTCCAAACTCCCTTCGGAGATGTACTCCATCGCGACATATATTCCGCCATCCCTGGTTGGGCCCGCGTCTTCAACTGCCACAATGTTCGGATGCTGCAGAGCCTTCAATGTTTGTGGCTCGGAATAAAAATTCGTCGGGTCTTTAATTTTATCAGACCGAATGAATTTTACCGCCCTTTCAGCTCCAAGGGCGCGATCAATAGCCAACCAGACCTCGCCAAATGCACCGGAACCAAGTCGGTGTTGTTGATCATAATCTGGCATCCTGGACGCCAATCCTCCTCAGTCTGGTAGAGAACAATACGCGACAAGAGCGGCTTCTTTAAAATTTGGCTTGTTCATCGCCTCAAGACCATTCCCAGATAACACTGGTTCTAGCTGATCGACTTTGCCCTTAAGCCCCAGGCTGCTGAGAAGTTGCCTTTTCACCTTGCGATCAAGATTCTTTCCAATCGCAAAGGAGTGAAATGCTTCTTGCATGACCCCCTCAAATTCGGATCGTCCTAAATCTTTTCTTTGCGCTGCTGGTTCCGCTGCTTTGAAAACAACGGCTTGAAATTTATGCTTGTTTACTAGCCCCCTAATTTCCTCTCGGAGCCAAGCCAACTCCTCAGGTCTTGTATAGTTTTTGGGCGCAGAACAATGTCCGAAATCAATAACTTCAGGGCCAGATTTTGTGCCCTCTAACAACACATAACAATAACGGTCACCCCAGCATCTAAACCCCAAAATTGCCACTGCCGCCTCCCCAAATTAAGCTGAACTGAACACTTGCGGGAAGTTTACCGCGTCTAGGGACATTGGGATTTTAAAAATAAACCCTGTTAAAAGTTTTTCAACCGATACCGTAGGCCTCGGCCCATTTCAGCGACGCCTTGGTCGCCCCTGGCTTGGCCTTGTTATGGGGGGCGTATTCGCAGCCGAGCCAGCCCTTGAATCCCAGGCGATCGCACAGGTCGAACACGAAGGGGAAGTGGATTTCCCCCTCGTCCGGCGGGGTGCGGCCCGGGTTGCCCGCGATCTGCACATGCAGGATCGACGGCAGGTGAGCCTCGAAGGTCCGCGCCAGGTCGCCTTCCATGATCTGGGCATTGTGGAAATCGTACTGGATACCGATGTTGGGAGAGCCCGCCGCCTTGACGGCGTCGACCACGCGCTGGGCCTCCTTGGTCGTCTGCACCAGATAGCCCGGGCGCGCGACCGTGTTGATCGGCTCGATCAGGGCGGTCAGACCGGCGTCGGCCAACACGGGACAGGCCCATTTCAGGTTGTCGATGAACACCTTGAATCCCGCCTCGCGGTCCCAGTTATCCATCTGCCAGCCCGCCAGCACGTGCAGATAGCGGGTGCCCAGCACCTTGGCGTAGTCAATGGCCTTGCCGATGGTGTCCTGGAATTCACCCTTGCGGCCTTTCAGCCCGGCGATCCCGTATTCGCCTTCGTGCTTTCCGGGCGGCGAATTGAACATCAGGAACTCGATCCCCGCCGCCTTGCAGGCGTCGGCCATCGCATTGGCGTCGTGGCCGTAGAGCAGCGGGCATTCCACGGCGGTGAAGCCCAGGTCGCGAACCAGTTGGAAGCGATCCAGCATGGGCACTTCCTGGGCCATCCAACCGATATTGGCGGCGAAACGGGGCATGCCTGCCCTCCCAAACCTGGGCGCACCCGGGCGCGCCGATTTTAGACGTTACAGCGCGTCGTTGTCCTGTTCGCCGGTGCGGATGCGCACGGCGCTTTCCAGATCATAAACAAAAACCTTCCCGTCGCCGATCTTGCCGGTGTTGGCGGCCCCTTTGATGGCCTCGACCACCTCGGCCGCCTTGTCGTCGGTCACCGCGATCTCAATCTTCACCTTGGGTAGGAAATGGACCTGGTATTCAGCCCCGCGGTAGATTTCCGTCTGTCCGCGCTGCCGGCCATATCCCTTCACTTCCGAGACGGTCATCCCCTCGACACCGGTCGTGGCCAACGCCTCGCGAACGGCGTCCAGCTTGTGCGGTTTGATCACCGCCATGACGAACTTCATGTTGCCTCTCCTAATGTCCTTGTATTTGCCGTTGTTCGCGGCTTGCGGGCAGAGCACCGCTGCTCCGCCCTTTATAGCACGTCAGTCGAGCCTGTACGCGGTCTCACCGTGGTTGGTGATGTCCAGGCCTTCCAGTTCATCATCCTCGCGAACGCGGATGCCATTGGTCAGCCCGGCCGTGATCTTAACCAGAATGAAGGTGGCAAGGGCCGACCACGCCACGGTGACCACCAATCCCAACGTCTGCACGCCGAGCGCGTCAAACATGGTCTTGCCTTCGGGCAGGCCCAGGCCGCCGAACATGGGCGCGCATAAGAACGCGACCAGGATGGTGCCGAGCGAGCCGCCGACGCCGTGGACGGCGAACACGTCCAAGGAATCATCCAGCTTCCAGGCGGTCTTCACGATCTGCACCATCTTGAAGCAGACAAGCCCGGCGGCGACGCCGATGATCAGGGCGCCAATGGGGCCGACAAAGCCCGACGCCGGGGTGATCGTGGCCAAACCCGCGATGGTGCCGGTAACAAGGCCGACCAGGGACGGCTTGCCGTACTTCTTCCATTCAATCAGCATCCACACCAGCGACGCCGTGGCGGCGGCGATATGGGTGACCGTCAGCGCCATTCCGGCCGACCCGTTGGCCGCCAGGGCGGAACCGCCGTTGAAACCGAACCAGCCGACCCACAGCATGCAGGCCCCCATGGCGACCATGCCCGGGTTGTGCGGCGGCGCGACGTCGTTCGGGAATCCGTGCCTGGCCCCCAGAGCCTTAACGATAACCAGCGATGAAATACCCGCCGTGGCGTGCACGACCAAGCCACCGGCGAAATCCATGACGCCCATCTGCGCAAGCCAGCCGCCGCCCCAGACCCAATGGGTCACTGGGGCGTAGACGACGATCAGCCACAGCGACGACAGGATCAGCACGGCGGAGAACTTGATGCGCTCTACATAGGCGCCGACCATGAGCGCCGGCGTGATGATCGCGAAGGTCATCTGGAACGAGAAGAACACGTTTTCGGGGATCGTACCCGACAATGCTTCCGTACCGACGCCGGCCAGGAACATGCGGGATAGACCACCGATCAGGTCGTTGGCCCCGGCCCCATCCGTGAACGACAGGCTGTAGCCGATGATCAGCCACAACACACTCATCAAACAGGCGATCGCGACGCAATGCATGAGCACGCTCAGCACGTTACGTGACCGCACCAGCCCGCCATAGAACAGAGCCAGCCCCGGCAGGGTCATGAACAGGACCAGGGCGGTTGCCGTGATGATCCAGGCCGTGTCGCCGGAATTAAGCTGATCGGCGGCAAAGGCCGCATCAGGCGTGAAAATTGTCAGAAGAACGGCCGCAAGCGAAAATGCCGGCACGGCCTGCCGGCGCAAGAACTTGAACATGACACTCCCCGTCGTTGGGTTAGGGTTTGCTTCAATGCAATTTTTTACGCGCCTAACCGGACCGGTGTGGTGAACCTGACGGGGCGGGTTGATCCCTCCTCGCGCCGGTCCCCGGCCTCTCGTTCTTAAGACATTGATCGCCCGATAATGCCCGACGGCCTAGACGATGCAAGACCTAATTCCGGCCCCGGTATCATCCCGGTATACGATCAATTCGAGATCGCGGCCGTTTTCCGCAGCAGGCAGATCAGCAAGCCTTGAAGGCCGGCTTTTCCTTGGCCAGAAAGGCGCGCACGCCTTCCTTGTAATCTTCGGAATCACACAGCGCATAGCTTGATTTCAGTTCTTCCGGGCTGATCTGCGTGGACTGCAGCAGGCGGCGCAGGATCTTTTTTGAACCGCGCGCGGCCAAGGGCGCCCCCTGGGCGACACGCCAGGCAACGGTTTCCGCCTCGTCGTCCAACTGGTCCGCCGGCACGACCCGGGTCAACAGGCCCTTGGCATAGGCCTCGTCGGTCTCCAGAATCCGGCCTTCCAACAACAGTTCCATGATCACCGCCGGCGGCACCACGACCAACGCCGCCACCATTTCCGGATAGGCGAAGGCATGGCCCAGGCGATTGATGGGAATGCCGAAACGCGATCCTTCAGCGGCAAGGCGCATATCGCAGCAGCAGGCGATCTCGAACCCACCGCCGGTGCAGGCCCCTCGGATCACCGCGATCGTCGGATGCTTCAGGTTCGAAAACGCATGCAGCGCATCAGCGACGACCTTGCCGTAGGTTTCGGCCTGATCAGCACTCATGCGCTTTTCCGGGAATTCAGAGATATCCGCCCCGGCGGCGAAATGATCGCCCATTCCCGTGACCAGCACGCAGCGCAAATCATCGTCGGCTTCCAGTTCCGCCGCCACCTCGCCCAGCCGCCGCCAGGCGGCCAGGTTCATCGCGTTGCGCTTGTCCGGGTTGTTGATGATCAGGGTCGCGATGGCGCCCTTGCGTTCGAGGCGGATAATGTCGTCGGTCATGGCTTGGTCTTCTTGTGTCTTAGTCTTCGGCGTTCAGGACCCGGACCGGCGAACCGGCCATCCAGGATTTGATGCATTCCACGGCTTCCGGGTACATCACTTCGTAGTTTTCCCGGATCACGTAGCCCGTGTGGCCGGTCAGCACGGCGTTGTCGAGCTTACGCAGGTCGTGGTCGGCAGGCAGTGGTTCGACATCATAAACGTCGATACCGGCGCCTTTGATCTTGTTCGCCTTGAGCGCCGCGATCAGCGCCGCTTCATCGATGATCGGCCCGCGCGAGGTGTTGACGATGTAGGCCGAGGGCTTCATCAGCGCCAACTCATCCGCGCCGACCAGACCCGTGGTCCGTTCCGACAGCAGGACATGGATGGTCACCACATCGGACTGTTTGAACAGCTCTTCCTTGGAAACGCGGGTCGCATTGCATTCGGCCGCACGCGCGTCCGTCAGGTTTTCCGACCAGGCGACGACCTTCATGCCCAACGCGTTGCCAAGTGCGGCCGACTGCGCCCCCAGCTTGCCCAGGCCGATGACGCCGAGCGTCTTGCCGCGCAGACCGACCGGGAAACTTTCCTGCCAACCACCGGCCTTCATGCAACGGTCTTCCTTGGGAATCTCCTTGGTCACGGCGAAGATCAGGGCCCAGGTCTGTTCGAACGCCGGATAGGGCAGGATCGCCGTACCGCAGACGGTGATGCCCATGGACCGCGCCTTTTTCATGTCCCAGGCCAGGTTGCGCATGCCCGTGGTCACCATCATCTTCAGGTCCGGCAGCTTTTCCAGCTGCGACGCCGGGAAGCGGGTGCGCTCGCGCATGCCGACCACGATGTCATACCCAGCCAGCGCCTTGGCGACCCGGTCTTCGTCGGTCTGCAGGAATTCGTTGAAGGACGTGACCTCCACGTCCGGGCCGAGACTGTCCCAGTCGGCAAGCTCCAGGGCCACATTCTGGTAGTCATCCAGGATGGCGATGCGGGTCATGATTTCGTCTCCCTTGGGTTTCTTGATGCCGGCCCTGCCGGATTCGTTAAGGCCAGGATATGGCCCAACCGGGGGCGGGGCGGCAAGTCTTTATAATCACGCGACACCGCGTCAGGTTCACATAAGCTCTGGCATTTATGGTATGTTTGATGCACATATTGCGCCCGGCAAAGGTGCCAAAGACCCATAAAACACCCCACTGGGGCCAGGCCGAGAACATCCATGCGGACCGACACCGAATTTTCCTTCTCCGACATCGTCGCCAAGGCGAACGATGCGGTCGTTGTTACCAAGGCCGCGACGGGAAAATCGACGACGCCAAAAATCATTTACGTAAATGCGGCCTTTTGCCATCTGTCCGGCTATTCGGAACAGGAAGCGATGGGCAAGACGCCCTGGTTCCTGGACGGCCCCGATACGGATGCGGAAGTCCGAGCCAAGGTCGAGGATGCCGTCAAGGCCGGGCGGCACATGCGCACCCGCCTACTGCAATACGCCAAGGACGGCACGACCTATTGGGTCGACGTCAACATCATGCCGCTGTTCGGCAGCAACGGCGAGATCACCCATGTCGCCGCCATCCAGCGCGACGTGACCGAGGACGTAAAGCGGGAAGAAGAGCTTTTGTCCCTTGCAACGACCGACGATCTGACCGGCGCCAAGAACCGCCGCCATTTCATGGAGCGGGCGGAACTTGAAGTCCACCGCCTGCGCCGCCACCGGGTACCGTTTTCCGTGGCCCTGCTGGACCTGGACCACTTCAAGCTGGTCAATGACACCCATGGTCATCAGGCCGGCGACGATGTGCTGAAGGAAGCCGTCCGACGCTGGCAATTGGGCCGCCGTCCGTTCGACACCCTGGGCCGCCTTGGCGGTGAGGAATTCGCCATTCTGCTGCCCGGTGCCGATGCCGAGGCCGCAATGACCGTGGCCGAACGCCTGCGCGCCGTCATCGCCGATACGCCTTTCGACACCATCGCCGGCCCCATCGATGTCACGGTTTCCATCGGCATCGCCGAAGCGGAAGACACGGACCAGACCATCGAAGGCACGCTGGGCCGTGCGGACGCGGCGCTCTACCTGTCCAAGCACGCCGGGCGGAATCGGGTAACCAAGGCGTCGCCGATCCCGATTGCCAAGCGCAAAGCGTCCGGCAAGAAGGGCTGATCGCCCTTCCCGCTTCTTTTCACAGCAAGGTTTTTTGAAATCGGGGCGGCGGTTTAGGCCGCACGTTCGCCCTTCAGGCGCATGGGCGTACGCGGGCCCATGTTGTAGCGGTCGGCAAATTTGGGATCGAGTTTACGCCCCCCCCGCGCGTTGAACCAGATACGCAACAGATTGCGCTTACGCGTGCCGTCGGGCCAATCCTCGAACGCGGCGCGGGAATGCAGCGTCACGTAGTTGTTAAGGATCTGGATGTCTCCCTGCTCGAATGTCATGTCATAGCGGAACCGGTCGCTGACGCAGAGTTCTTGCATGTAATCGAGCGCTTCCCGGGCAAGGTCGGAAATCGGCTCGCCGATGAATTCCTGACCTTCGATGATCGCCTTGCGCAGGTAACGGCAACTCAGCCGCCCGTCGCACCAACTGTAGACCGGCACCTTGTGGCGGGTGACGGGATGGGTTTCCCCGGCCTCGCCCTCGCCCCGCAGGTTGAAGTGAAACCCTTCGTACAGCACCGGCAGGTATTCCGGGCGGGTCATCAGAATTTCATTGTACACCGCCATGCTTGAGGCGATCTGGCTTTCCCCGCCGGACATGGACGGCTGCAGGCAAAGCAGGCTGACCATATCCAGGCCGTCGCAATGGAAATACAATTTCTGACGCGTCTTATAGCCGCGAATCAGCGGATCGTTGTAATCGAGCCCCTTGTCCGTGACCTCGCCGATCACGTCACCGTCCGGGTTGTGGTGCATGGGTTGGCCCATCAGAACAGTCAGCGCCCAGTACATGGCCTCGATCCGGGAGCGGTCATAGCGCTCGACCTCCAGCCCCTTGATCAGCACGCAACCGCGCCCGTTTTCCAATTCCTTGGCCGCCCAATCGGCCAGCGCGTTCAACACCGGGGCGTCGATATCCTCGAGCCCGAATTGCTGTGCCCCTCGGCCCTGGGCCGCCAAGTCGGCGGTTACGCTTTCGAGCGCACTCAGTTCCTCGGTGCTCAGGCGGCGGATCCAGTGGGAATCGCCGGCCAGTTCTGCGGCAGTCCAGGCGGATTTTTCGGTAATGGGGGTCAGGATCGTGTCGGTCATGGCGGTCAACATTTCGTACTAAAGGATGAGCAGGCAAGCCACCGGCGCGGCACACGCCAGGGTCGGATTGTCGATATTCGACTGTCTAGCACGCAACCACCGTTGCGTCGGCGGCAAAATAACCGTTAAGTGTGCTCCAATGACAGCGTGAAATTGTATACAGTTTGCGCGCATGATTCACAAACGACGCCCACATTTGACGGAGGATATCCCCATGACCTGGCTTGAAGGCAACGGACGCGACAAACGCCCTGCGGGCGAACGGCTGCGCGAGCTTTTGGACCGCGACGAAATCCTGCGCGTGCCCGGCGCGCACAACGCCTTTGCCGGCATGATCGCCAAGCAGGCGGGATTTGAAACACTCTATATCTCGGGCGGTGCCGTCACGGCTTCGCTCGGCCTGCCCGACCTCGGCATCATGACCCTGGACGAAATGTGCAACGTCGTGCGCAGCGTGTCGCGCACCACGGACCTGCCGCTGATCGTCGACGGCGACACGGGCTACGGCGGCGTGCTGAACGCCATGCGCGTGGTCAAGGAACTGGAATTGTCCGGCGCCGGCGCGGTCCATATCGAGGACCAGCTTCTGCCCAAGAAATGTGGCCACCTGAACGACAAACGTCTGGTCGAACCCGAAGAAGCCGCCGCCAAGATCGCCGCCGCCAAGGCAGCGTCATCGCATCTGGTCATCATCGCGCGCACGGACGCCGCCGGGGTCGAGGGGCTGGACGCGGCCATCAAGCGCGCCAACCTGTACCGCGAAGCCGGTGCCGACGTGACTTTCCCCGACGGCCTGCCGTCGGCCGAGGATCATATTGAATTCGCCAAGAAGGTGCCGGGCAAGAAGATGGCCAACATGACCGAATACGGCCGTACCCCCTTCTTCACGGGCCAGCAGTTCCAGGACATGGGCTTCGACATCGTGATCTGGCCGGCGACCTCCATCCGCGCCGCCGCCAAGCTGTTCCAGGACTTGTACGGCCATATGCGCGACCATGACGGCACCGAAGGCTTCATGGACAAGGTGATGAGCCGCGCCGAACAATACGACACGCTGGCCTATTACGATTACGAAGCACTGGACGCTTCGGTCGCCCGGACAGTTGTCCCTGAATACGGCAAATAAGCCGCGTTCACGGCGTCAATGACGTTTGACGCCGTGAATGTGGACGTCGTGGGCGGAATGTTTGGCCAGGACCGCCTTTGCCCGGTCTTCCTTGTTCTTGGTGGGCGTCAGCACCCATAGCAGCAGGCCACCGCGTTCCATCTGGTCGCGCAGAAACTTGGCATGGCTTTCGCCAATTCCGACGGCAAGAAGAACACCGATCATAGCACCGGCACCACCGGCAATGGCCGTCGCCGCAGCGGCGGCGGCCAACGTTCCCCCCGAGGCGACGATCGCGCCCGCGGTCAGGGTCGCCGGGATATAGGTCAAGATACCGATTATGCCGCCTTCCGCGTCGCCGATGCTTTCCGGCGATACATAGGCCGTACGTGGAGCATCGAGGTCGTCCTCGGCCGCAGCGGCCGCTTCGTATATATGCCCCAGTTTTTCCTGCACCGCGCCTTCCCCCGCGAGGAGGCTGATCTCCGCCCGATTAAATCCGGAGCTCAGCAACTCATCAATCGCAGCTTGCAGAGAATCGGCGGTTTCAAATACGCCGACGGCTTCTCGAGAAAATTCCGTTGCGGCATCGTTTGGCATGGAATGGACTCCTTAGGGCATGACGAGACAAGTCCTAGTATCGCGATTTACCACCCATCGGCCTTGACCTCTGTCAATCCCCTGCCCGCGCCAGCAGCGCCTAGCACCCCATCGCCTCAGCGACGCCGATCAGGTCCTTGGCGACGACCTCCCAGTCGCTTTCCGCCGCCTGGTCCACTTCCTGGTCAGGGCCGTATTCCTTACGCGGCAGGAAGGCCGTCTTCATGCCGTGACTGCGGGCGGCCGCCAGATCGTAATTGTGACAGGCCGTCAGCATGCAGCGCTCCGGCGTGGCCTTCATGCCCATCAGTTCGATGGCCGTCAGATAGGCGCGTGGGTGCGGCTTGTAGACCTGGGCGTTTTCCGCCGTCAGGATCGCATCGAACGGCAGATGCCCGTGCTTCGCAATGCCCGTCAGCCAGGCGAAGGAGCCGTTGGACAGGGTGACCAGGGTGTATTTCTTGGCCAAGCGGGTCAGCCCCTCGACCGCGTCGGGCCAGGGGTCTATCTTCAGCCACAGATGTAGAATTTCCTGCTTCTGGACCTCGGAGAGCCCCTCCAGGCCGAAATCGCCGATCACTTGGTTCATGCGTTCCAGATACATTTCATCCAGGTTGAAATAGGGCCGTTCCCCCGAGATCACGGCATCCATGGCCGGGCGGTATCCGGCTTTCCAGGCGACGAGGAAGCCGGGCCAGTCGGCGTCGATCCCTTCGCGTGCGCCGTATTCCGCCAGCAGGCGCAGCAGGCTGGCGCGCCAATTGGTGACGGTGCCGAAGACATCGAAAAAGATCACCTTCACGTCGGGTGTGGTCATGGCGGTTTCCTCGTTTCATGGATTTGTCGGGCGGATGGGCATAGGCTAATCTCGCTACGCATGCCCCGCAATCCCAAACCGCCTCGGAACTCCGCCATGCCCCAAGACGTCACCGTCCGCGCGCCGACGCGCGATGATTTCGATGCCTGGTCCCATTTGTGGGCCGGCTACAACGCCTTTTACGAACGCAAGGGCCCGACCGCCGTGCCGACGGAGATCACCTTCCTGACCTGGGACCGATTTTTCGACGCCTACGAGCCCATGCACTGCCTGGTCGCCGAACACGGCGGCAAGCTGGTCGGCTTGGTCCATTACATCTATCACCGCAACACAGTGATGCGCGGGCCGACCTGTTACCTGCAGGATCTGTTCACCGACGCAGGCCTGCGCGGCCAGGGGGTTGGCCGTGCGTTGATCCAAGCCGTCTACGACCGCGCCCGGGCTGCCGGATCGCCCCGCGTCTACTGGCAGACCCACGAAACCAACACCACGGCCATGACGCTGTATGACAAGGTCGCCACGAAGTCCGGCTTTGTCGTATACCGGCACGACCTTTAGACAACGAAAAACCAGGGAGAACCCCCATGATCACCTCGCCCAATGAAACGGTCCTGGCCGACGTCCGCGACGGCGTCTGCCGCGTTACCTTCAACCGCCCGCAGGCCTTGAACGCCATCACCATCGACGTGATGACGGCCCTGAAGGAAATCACTGGCCAGTTGCGCGAGAGCAAGGACGTCCGCGTGGTGATCATGCAGGGCCAGGGTGACCACTTCATGGCCGGCGGCGACGTGAAGGCCTTCAAGACCATGCTGGACGAGGAGCCGGACCGCGACAAGACGGCCGAACAATTCGACGCCCGCCTGTCACGCGTCCATGCGACCATCGAAAACATGCGCGCCATGCCGCAACCGATCATCGCCTCTGTGCGGGGGGCCGCCGCGGGTGCGGGGGTCAGCCTGATGCTGGCCTGCGACCTGGCCCTGGCCGCCGATGATGCGTTCTTCACCCTGGCCTACTGTCACATCGGGACCAGCCCGGATGGTGGGTCGACCTATGCCCTGCCGCGCACCGTGGGCCTGAAGAAGGCCATGGAGATCGCGCTGCTGGGCGACCGTTTCACGGCCCAGGACGCGCTTGACTGGGGCATGGTCAACCGGATCGTTCCGGCTGCCGATCTGGACGCTGAGACGGACAAACTCGCGGCCCGCCTGGCCAAGGCCGCTGGTCATGCCAACGCCGAGGCCAAGGCGTTGCTCAACGCCTCGTTCCACAACAGCCTCACCGACCAACTGGACGCGGAAAAAGCCGCCTTCATCCGCAATACGCGGACCGGCGACTTCTACGAAGGCGTCACCGCCTTCGCGGAAAAGCGCAAACCAGGTTTTACCGGGGGATAAGGCTTACCCACTCCGGCGCCCACCCACCGCCGACCGCATCACGTTGCCCGGACACCTCTGAGAACACGGAAAGAACTGACGATGATTATCGATTGCCACGGCCATTACACCACCGCCCCTGACCAGCACGCCGCATGGCGCAAGGAACAGATCGACGCCAAGGGTGACCTGTCCAAGATGAGCGCCAAGGAGCCCATCATTTCCGATGACGAACTGCGTGACAGCGTGGCCAACACGCAGCTGCGCCTGCAGCAGGAACGCGGCACGGACATGACGGTCTTTTCGCCCCGCGCCGGCGGCATGGGCCATCACATCGGCGACGAGAAGATGAGCATCCAGTGGTCGCGCATCTGCAACGACCAGATCAAGCGCATCTGCGACATGTTCTCCAACAACTTCGCGCCTGTGGGCCAGCTGCCGCAATCGCCGGGCTGCTCACCGTCCAATTCCATTCCGGAGCTGGAACGCCTGGTCAACGACCTGGGCTTCATCGGCGTCAACCTGAACCCGGATCCGTCGGGCGGCCATTGGACGGACCCGCCCCTGACCGATCCCTGGTGGTTCGACCTTTACGCCAAGCTGGAGGAACTGCAGGTTCCGGCAATGATCCACGTCAGCCAATCCTGCAACCCCAACTTCCATTTCACCGGGGCCCATTACATCAATGCCGACACGGCGGCCTTCATGCAACTTTTGGAATCGGACCTGTTCGAACGGTTCCCGAAGCTTAAGCTGATCATCCCCCACGGCGGCGGTGCCGTGCCCTATCACTGGGGCCGCTACCGGGGCATCGCCATGGGCATGAACCGGCCCGAGCCCAAGGACATGATGGGCGAAAACCTGTACTTCGACACCTGCGTCTACCATCAGCCAGGCATCAACCTGATGACCGAGGTCGTTCCCGTGGACAACATCTTGTTCGCCTCCGAACTGCACGGCGCCGTGCGCTGCAAGGACCCGGACACGGGCGAATGGTTCGACGACACGCGCCGCTATATCGACGCGACGGCGAACCTGACATCTGAAGAAAAGAAAAAAGTGTTCTATAAGAACGCGTTGAAGGTATTCTCGCGGCTCAAGCTGCCGGCCGCCTGACCGCCTGCCGAACAAAAAACCATACGGAGACATATCCATGACCGTCGGATTTCGCATCAAGAAGACCTGGGAGCGCATTTCGCCCGACCTGGTCGCCGCGTTCAAACCCCTGCCCGTCGCCAACGTCGGCGACTGCATGTCACGCATGTTCGCGGGCGGCAACGCGCTGCGCCCCATGCACAAGGACGGCGTTCTGGCTGGCCCCGCCTTCACCGTACTGACCCGGCCGGGCGACAACCTGATGCTGCACAAGGCAATCGACATCGCCGCCCCCGGCGACGTCATCGTGGTCGACGGCGGCGGCGACCTGACCAATTCCCTGTTCGGCGAAATGATGCTGATGCAGGCGATCAAGCGCGGCGTCGCCGGCCTGGTCCTCAACGGTGCCGTACGGGACCGCGATGCCTTCCTGGATCACAACCTGCCGGTCTTCGCCGCCGGTGTGTCCCACCGCGGCCCCTACAAGGACGGCCCCGGGGAAATCGGCTTCCCCATCTCGCTCTACGGCATGCGCATCAACCCGGGCGATCTGATCCTGGGTGACGGTGACGGCGTGCTTTGCGTGCCCAAGGAAGAGGCCGAGACCGTTCTCGAAGCCTCCCGGCAAAAGAAGGCCGCCGAGGACAAGCAGATGGCCGCCATCGCCGACGGCTCCATCGACCGCAGCTGGGTCGACAAGGCGCTGACCGACAAAGGCTGCGAATTCATCGACTGAACGTTTCTTCACTGCGAGACAAAGCCCGCTGCCCCCCATAAGATGGCGGGCAATGGAGGGCGCTTGCGCCCTCCCATAACCGCAACCCGTCCATATGGGAGAAACTTCAAGAATGTCCAACGGAACACTGGCGGGCAAGACCGCCGTCATCACTGGATCGTCACGTAACATCGGTAAGGCCACGGCCCTGGCGCTCGCCGCCGACGGCGCCAGTATCGTCGTCAACGGCGTGCAGGATCAGGCCGCCGCAGATTCTGTGGTCAAGGAAATCGAAGCCATGGGCGGCAAGGCCGTCGCCAAGCTGGCCGACGTCGCCACCAAGGAAGGTGCGGATGCCCTGGTGCAGGCCGCCGTGGACGCATTCGGCGGGGTCGACATCATGGTGGTCAACGCCTCGACCCGCGGCCAGAAGGCGTTCCTGGAAATGCCGCATGAAGATTTCCGCCGCGTCGTCGACACCACCATCGACAGCGCCTTTCATCTCTGTCAGGCGGCGATCCCGCATATGCAGAAGGCTGGGTGGGGCCGGGTCATTACCATCGGCGGCGTCAGCTGGTACATCGGCATGCCCAACCGCATCCACAACCTAACCGGCAAGTCGGCCATCGTCGGCTTCACCCACGGCATCGCGTCCGAATTCGCGACCCAGGGCATCACCGCCAACTGCGTGTCGCCGGGGGCGACGGAAACCGTGCGCCCGGCATCGGCCGGAACCGGCAATCCGCGCAACGCCATGAACATACCGATGGAACGTCAGGGCGACGTGAAGGAAATGGCGGCCACCGTGCGCTTTCTGTGCCAGCCCGACGCCGCCTACATCACCGGACAGACCATCCACGTCAACGGCGGCCTGTTCCTCGGCACCTGACGCCCAGACACGGCACAAATACCGGCGGCGGGACGTTCATCGGTTCTGGATGTCCCGCCACTGGTCCAGCGTGCGACGGGCCTGATCGACAATCGGATAGTCGATGAAATAGCCGTCCATCTGGATGGAGGCGAGTCCCCGTGCCTCGGCTTCCTCGAAGGCGGCGACGACCTTTTCGGCGAAGGTAATTTGTTCTTCCGTCGGCGTGAACACACCGTTCGTGGGGCCGATCTGATCCGGATGGATGCAGAGCTTACCCTGATAGCCCATGTCGCGGACGTTTTCCGCCGAGCGGACAAGACCGTCCGTGTCCTTGATATGGATCCACACGGAATCGATGGGCGGCTCCAGCCCCTCGGCGCGGGACGCCAGGGCGATCTCGGCCCGGGCATGGTCGATTTCCGTTTCTGCCAGGGTCCAGCGCATGGACATGTCCTTGGTGTAGTCGCCGGCGCCGAAGCTGAGCCGCCGCACCCGGGTTCCTGCCGCCGCGATGGCGCGCACGTTGGCGACGCCCTTGCCGGTTTCGATGATCGGCACAAGGTCGATGGCGCCGACTTCCATGCCCTTGTCCCGTTCGATGTTCGCCAAAATCCAATCGACGGCGATGACCTGGGCGGCTTCCTCGACCTTGGGCAGGATCAGGCCCGTCAGCCAGGGGCCGGTCACGGCCAGGATGTCGTTGAAGCAGAATTCCGTATCCCAGGCGTTGACCCGCACGTATCCGCGCTTCCCCGGATTCTGTTTGAGGGTTTCGACGACCAGGGCGCGGGTCGCTGGTTTTTCAGCGACGGCGACGGCGTCTTCCAGATCCAGAATGACGGCGTCGCAATCAAGGGTGAACGCCTTTTCAGCGCGGCGCGCGTGGTTACCGGGGGCAAACAGATAGGTACGATGAACGGCCATGAGTCAGATATTCCGTGATGATGAGTGGAAAGGGTGGGTGTTGGATCTCAGATAAGGTTGGGGAACTGCCGCCGGGCAGAGGCCTCGCCCCCGCCGCGCGGATTGCCCCGGAATGATAGGCATCGGGATGCGCGCTGTCACCACGCCGGCGGGGTCCAGGTCGTGTCCTGGTCGAGCGGGAACACCGGGCGGCACAAATCCCCCCAGGTGAAGTTGGTGAACACGGGCGAGGTCAGGCCCGGGCAATCGGCTTCATAGACGTTTTCCGGCGGGAAGAATTCATCGAACCCCGCCCGGAAATGGCCGCGTGATTTGACGATGACCGTGCGCGCCTGGGCGATGTCGACACCGAACATTTCCAGCATGGCCGGATCGGCGCATTGCTTACGGTGCGTGGCCACGGCGACGCGGATGCCGCCGATCTCCAACAAAGCCGCGGGGCCGACGGAAAGGGACCGGCCACGCAGGATGCCGCGGCGCCCGACGAAGGCGCCGTCGGTCAGCTTCAGCACCTTGGCCTTGACCTCATAGGCCTGCTCAAAGGCGGTCTTGGGGGCGCGGTTGAAGCGGGCCGTGATCTCAGCCCCCTCACCAGCCGCATGGGCATCACCGGCCACGCCGCCGTCGATCACCACACCCATAACCACGCCTTCGGCCCCGGCCTCGACCAACCCCTTCAGCAAATAGATGGTGCTGCCCGTGCCGCCGCCACCCGGATTGTCGGCAACGTCGGCGATAATCTGTGCCGGCCGCCCGGCGTTACGGCCGTTGGCGACCGCCATGGCGATGGCCTCGGGCAAGGGCGTCAGGGTTTTCTGATAACGCTCATGATCCGCCCATAGGCGGCGCGCGAGTTCACCCGCCAATTTACGCGCCGGCGCGATGTCGTTCCGTGCAGTGACGATCACCGACATGCCGCATTTGGGACTGTCCGAATAGATAAACCCGGCCGCGACGGAGACGTTGAGGATCGCGCCGTCGGACGCTGCCTGAGCTTCCTGGCCCATGTTGATGATATCGGCATAGGGGCCGGTCGCCGTCAGCAGAACCACCGAAGGGGCGGCGATCGGCACCTTCACGAAGGCCGTCTTCGGACGCATGCCCTGGAACATCTCATCCATGGTGCGGGCAGCCTCGCCGGCGCGCTCTCGTTGATCCACATGCGGATTGGTCAGATAGGCGATCAGCACATCCGCATGATCGGCCATGGCCTGCGAGACGTTTGTGTGCAGGTCCAAGGTTGCAATCACCGGCACGTCCGGCCCGACGGTGTTCCGTACCCGGCCATACAACAGCCCATCGGGGTCAGTTTCATGTTCCGCCCGCATGGCGCCATGGCTGACGATGTAAACCCCATCGAGAGGCCCTGCCGCCTTCAGCCGGGTTTCGGCCTCGGCAACGAACCAGTCAAAGAACTCTTTCTCAACCGGGCCACCCGGTTCCGCATCGCCGACCAGGATCGGAACCATTTCCCAGGTATCGGGATGCAGTTTTTCCATCTGCTGGCAAAAGGCATTGACCTCCACCGGCAAGCGCGGATTGGGCGCCGCCAGTTCGGCCAGGATGTCTTCGCCGGCAAGCAGGCAGCGCCGTTCGTAATCGGCTCGCGTGGTCACCGGCGCGAACGCATTGGTTTCCAGAAGGAAGCCGAGAATGGCAATTCGTTTGGTCATACTCTGTGGTCCTTATGCGGGGGCCCCAATAGAAAGGGCGGCCGAAGCCGCCCTTTCCGTATACTTAAGATACGTTTCCGCCCTTTAGCGCGAACGCATTTTCGGGTCGAGAACGTCGCGCACGGAGTCCCCGAACAGGTTGAATCCGAACACGCTGAGGGAAATCGCGACACCGGGATAAACGGCAACCCAGGGCGCACCCTCGAAGAACTCGGACGCGTTGCTGAGCATCAGGCCCCAAGCCGGGGTCGGATCCTGCACGCCCAGGCCCAGGAACGACAGGGAGGCTTCCAGCAGGATCGCCTGACCGAGGAACGTGGTCAGCATGATCAGGTAGGGTGCCATGACGTTCGGCACCATGTGCCGCAGGATGATACGGGCATCGCTGAAGCCCAAGGCACGGGCCGCATCCACATAGGGAATTTCGCGGATGGCCAAGGCATTTGATCGCACCACGCGTGCGCATTGCGGCACAAATGGCAGGATGATCGCGATCATCACGTTCTCGATCCCCGGCCCGAGGGTGGCGACGACCGCCAGGGCCAGAATGATCAGCGGGAACGCCATGAACACATCCAGGATGCGCTGGAGGATCAGATCGAACAGACCGCCGAAGTAGGCGCTGGCGACCCCAAGGACGAGACCACCCGTCGCACCCACGATGGCGCAAACGAAGCCGACAAGAAGAGCCGTCCGCGACCCGTAGATGAGCCGGGTCAGGATGTCGCGGCCGAATTCATCCGTGCCGAGCAGGTATTCGGCACTCGGCGCGGCCAGCATGGCGTCGAAATGTTCCTGGAGAGGATCATTCGGGGCGACGACTTCGGCCAAGATCGCGGCAATGATCATCACAAAGACGATCGCCAGACCGAACACGCCAAGGGGTTGCTTACGGCACAGTTCGATCGCGACTTGCGTCCACGGCTTTTTCGGCGCGACTTCCTCGAACTGGGCTTCGGTTTGTATTTCAGAAACGGTAACCATCGTTATATCCCGTCACGAGTAGCGAATGCGCGGATCAAGCCACGCATAGGCCAAGTCGGTAATAAGGTTGGTGATGACGAACACGATGACGACGAGCATCACCAAGTTCTGGGTCATCGTGAAGTCATGGTGTTCGACGCCGTCGACCATCAAGTTGCCCAAACCGTTCAGGTTGAACACCTGTTCGGTCACGACCAACCCGCCCATCAGGAACGCGAACTCAAGCGCCAGGATAGTAACCACGGGCAACAATGCGTTCTTCAGCGCGTGGCGGTTGATGACGATCTTCTCGACCATTCCCTTGGCCCGTGCGGTGCGGACATAGTCCTCGCGCAGAACCTCAAGCATGGCCGAACGCGTCATACGGGCCGCGACGGCGGAATAACGGTAGCCGGTCGCAACGGCGGGCCACATCAACTGGGACAGGTTGTGTGCAGGGTCTTCCCAGATCGATTTGAACATGATTGGAGGCATCCAAGGTTCGCCGAACCAAGCCTGGCTGAAGACCAGAAGCCCGAGAATGATCATCAGGCCGAGCCAGAATGACGGAATGGCGATACCGGCAATGGCAAACCCGCGCACGAAGTAATCGATGAGCGTGTTCTGCTTCACGGCCGAGATGATGCCCAGCGGAATGGCGATAATCGTCGCGACGATGGTCGCCATGACAGCCAACTGCAGAGACAATTCGAAACGGATGGCGATTTCATGGGTAACCGGCTGGCCCGTCCACATGGAAGTGCCAAGATCGAAGATGAAATAGCCCCAGACGAAATCAAAGAACTGTGCAATCTGCGGCTTGTCTAGTCCCAGGCTCTCGCGGCAGATGTCGATCTGTTCCTGGGCCACCGTAGCGCCGGTACCAAGCAGACGCACCTCACAGATGTCGCCGGGCGCCAAGCGCAGCAAAAAGAAAACCAGAACCGCGGCCCCGAGCAGGGTCGGAATCATCGCGATCAGACGCTTAAGGATATACTTACCCATGTCTTCCTCTATCGGGGTTGATCGCCCGCCGCCGATCCGGCGGCGGGCGATCCCCGGTTTTTGTTAAGGCTGCGTCAAGCGCAACTCTACTTGTCGAGCCAGACCTGATCGAGGCTCTGGTTCAGGTAGTGAGACGGCGCGATCTTCCAGCCCTTCACATAGGAACGGTGCGGGTTGATCTTGTACCACCACAGGGTGACACCCATGTGCGCCTGGTCGGACAGAGCCCGCTTTTCCATGACGCGCATCAGCTCACGCTGCTTGGCTTCTTCCGGCGCCTGCAGCATCTGCTCGTAGATTTCTTCGAGCTGCTGGTCCTGGCCCTTCATGTTGGCGTAGTTGTTGCCGGCAGAGCCAATGAACTTGGAGGTATCGACAAGCGGGTTAACGACCGACTGACAGTTGAAGTCCAGCGACACGTCGAAGTTCTTCGTGTTGCGGAGTTCGTTGTAGAAGGTCTTGGTCGGCTCGACCCGCTGGGACACTTCCAGACCGATCTGACGCCACTGGCCGATCAGCCAGGTGCCGACGATCTTGTACGGCTGGTCGGTACCGCGGTTCATCAGTTCGAACTTGAGGTCCGACTTGCCGGCTTCGGCAAGCAGCTTCTTGGCTTCTGCACGAGCAGCCTTCAGGTCCGTGCCGTAGCCCTTCAGGGGAACCAGTTCAGCTTTGGTGGCCGACAGGGGGTGCCCCGGGAAGCCGACGCCGCCAACGGTCTTGACGATGGCGATACGGCTCAGGTGCTGGGAGCCGCCCCACCGGTCAACGGCGAGGGTCAAAGCCTGACGGACGCGCGGGTCCTGCATGATCGGACGGCCATGGTTCGGCGTGTAAAGAAGCACGCAGTTCCAATCGCTTTCCTGGACCGTGATGTCTTTGCCGAGCGCCTTGACAAGGTCGTCACGCTGCTTCGGCGGGAAACCACGGAATTCGATGGCCGCGCGGTCGCCACGGATGGCCTGAACGCGGATGGCCATTTTGCGCGAGATCAGCGCCCGGAAACCATCCAGGTAAGGCTTGCCAGCCATGTGGAAGTCCTCGAACCGCACGCCATCGACGTGCGAACCCGCAACGGCTTCCTTGAACTTGAAGGCGCCAGTGCCGTTCACGTTCTTTTCATGCCAGTCGTAGCCGTGCTCCTTGAGATCCTTGGCGGAATAGATCGGGCTCATGGGGTTGGCCAGAACCGGCAGGAACGAGCCGGTCGCGAATTTCAGCTTGAAGACGACCGTTTCGTCGTCCGGCGCGGAAACGCTGTCGAGCATCTTGAAGAAGGCTTTACGCACGGAAGCGACACCTTCCGGCGGAAACGCGATCTTGTTGTAGGTGGCGACCACGTCGTGGGCCGTCATAACCTGACCGTCGTGGAACTTGACACCTTTCTTGATCTTGAAGGTGTAGGTCTTGCCGCCATCGGTCGGCTTCGGAACTTCGCCGACGCAAATGTCGCACTGGAAGTCCGTCGGGGACTGCGGGTTCTCAGGATTGACCCGGATCAGCAGGCTGTAGAACGGCCGGATCGGGTGAACCGCCGCGAAGGTCGATTCCTTATGCAAATCGTAGGACGGCGCTTCAGCAGCGACGATGTAAGAGAGGGTCCCCCCCTTCTTCGGCGTCTCTGCCTTTGCCGGTCCGGTCGCACCCATGGCGAGCCCAGTGCCCACCGCGAGTGCCAACGCGAAACGCGCGTATTTACTCATGTGAAGTCTCCTTACCCATTTATGGTTCGAGGAATGTTCGATCACTCCCCACTCTTTTGTGTCCTCCCTGAAAAGGGGGAGATCACACCTCCGTGCAGGCCACCCAATCGCCAGGTCGCACTTCTCTGAAGTCTGGAATATTTTGGCTACACGAGTCCACAGCTAAAGGACAGCGGGGATGGAAAACGCAGCCCGACGGAGGGTTAATCGGGCTAGGAATTTCTCCCTTGATGATCGTGTGTGCGCGGGTCTTTTCCAGGTCTGGATCGGGAATCGGCACCGCGGCCAATAGCGCCTGCGAATAGGGATGCAGGGGATGGTCGAACAGTTCATCGCAGTCGGCCAGCTCCACCATGTGGCCCAGGTACATGACAGCGACCCGGTGGCAGATATGGCGAACGACGGAGAGATCATGACTGATGAACAGATACGTCAGATTGAACTCTTCGCGCAGCTCTTCCAGAAGGTTGATCACCTGGGCCTGGATCGACACGTCGAGCGCCGACACAGCTTCGTCACAGATGATGAACTCCGGCTCCATCGCGAGCGCCCGGGCGATGCCCACACGCTGGCGCTGGCCACCCGACATTTCGTGCGGATAACGGTCCGCGAAATCCGGATGCAGACCGCAACGGCCCAGCAGATAGCCGATGCGCTCGCGGCGCTTGGCTTCATCAGGGATGATGCCGTGAACCTTCAGCGGCTCCCCGATGATCTCGCCGATCTTCATGCGCGGAGTCAACGAGCTGTACGGATCCTGGAAAATGACCTGGATCTTCTTGCGGACGTCGATCAGATCTTTGTTGTTGAGCTGACAGATGTCCTTACCGTCGTACATAATTTCGCCGGCGGTCGGCGTTTCGAGACGCAAGATGCAACGTCCCGTCGTCGTCTTGCCGCAGCCGGATTCACCGACGAGACCCAGGGTCTCGCCCTTGCGGATGTAAAAGTCGACACCGTCGACGGCCTTCACATCGGCCACCTTGCGCGGAACGATGATGCCTTCCGTGATCGGGAAGTGCATCTTCAGGTTCTTCACTGTGATCAGGACCTCGTCGGAAACCTGACCGCGGAACTGAGAGCCGTAATCCGCGCCGGCCTGTGTCTGGGCTTCACTCATAGTTCGATCTCCGCCAAACTTTCTTTAGACCGGAAACATGCGCTGTAGTGCTGGTCGCCCATTTCCTCGAGCGGCGGGTACGATTCCTTGCACTTGTCGATGGCAAACTTGCAACGCGGCCGGAATGAACAACCGCCGTCCAGGCGGGTGAGATCCGGCGGCTGGCCATCGACGGGATCAAGCTTGGCCTGACGCGGGCGGTCCATGCGCGGCACGGACTTGAGCAACGCAAGGGTGTAGGGATGACGCGGACGGTGATAGATGTCCGATGCATTGCCCGTTTCGACGATGCGCCCCGCATACATGACGTTGACCCGATCCGCATAACGCGCAACCACACCCAGATTATGGGTGATGATGATCATCGCCACGTTCATTTCGCGGGTCAGGTTCTTCATCAGCTCCAGGATCTGCGCCTGAATGGTCACGTCGAGAGCTGTCGTCGGCTCATCGGCGATGATCAACTTCGGCTCACACGCCAACGACATGGCGATCATGACGCGTTGACGCATGCCGCCCGACAGATGGTGCGGATACTGTTCGATACGCCGGCGCGGTTCGTTGATGCCGACCAGTTCCAGAAGCTTGACCGCACGCTCCTTAGCCTCGGCTTCGGACATGTTCAAATGCGCCATCATAGGCTCGGTCAGCTGCAAGCCGATCGACAGAACCGGGTTCAGCGACGTCATCGGTTCTTGGAAGATCATGGAAATATCGCGGCCGCGAATTTCCCGAATCTCGTCCTCGGTACAGAACGCCAGGTTCTTGCCTTGGAAGCGGATTTCACCGCCGACGATCTCGCCGGGCGGCTTCGGGATCAGACGCAGAATGCTGAGCGCGGTAACGGATTTCCCCGAACCGGACTCGCCCACGACGGCGACGGTTTCACCGGCGTTGACGTCGTACGATACGCCGTCAACAGCTTTAACGGTTCCCCCAGACGTAAAGAAATGCGTCTGGAGATTATCAATCTCGAGGAGTGCCCCCACAGAATGTTTCCTTCCCACTGTTTTTGATGCGGGAGTTTCTTATTTTTCTCCCTGGGTTAGGGGGGAAACCTAGAAGCCCCCCATGCCGTTGTCAACGGGTTCACAACTCAATTTTAGTTTTTCACACGAAGATTTTCTGCGGCCGTTTTTTGACTGAATCAAAAAATTTGCCTTGCCCGGCAGCCGTTCTGGTGTATGCCCCCTCCTCAGGAATGTATACAAAGCGACACTTTCAACACCCGAGGGAGACCATCCAAAATGGCCAATTCAACGAAAATGCATGACATGGGCATGAAATACCGGCGCGAGGTGCTGGGCGACGCTTATGTGGATAAGTCCATGGGCGGCGCCGACGACTTCAACCGCGGCTTCCAGGAGTTCGTCACCGAATATTGCTGGGGCGGCAGCTGGGGCCGAGGCATCCTGTCCAAGCGCGACCGCTCGATCCTCAACCTCGGCATGCTGGCGGCCCTGAACCGGCCCCATGAATTCAAGCTGCATTTCCGGGGCGCCATCACCAACGGCCTGACCGTCGCCGATCTTCGTGAGATCTGCACCCAGGTCGCTATCTATTGCGGCATTCCCGCCGGCATTGAGGCCTTCCGTTTGGCCCGCGAGGTGTTCAACGAACAAGGCATCGACATCTCCAAGATCGACGTCAAAACCGATCTGGAGGACTGACGCATGACCGACCAACGCACCTACGGTTTCATCGGCCTGGGCCAGATGGGTGGCCCCATGGCCGACAACATCGCCAAGGCCGGACTTCCGGTCCACGTTTACGACGCCGCAGGCACCAAGGACCGCGCCCACGAAAAGGCCATCGCCCACGACAGCCTGGCCGGTGTGCTGGCCAATGCGGACACCGTTTTTCTGTCCCTGCCCGACGGCCCGATCTGCACAACGGTCGCCAAGGAAATCGTTCAGGTCAACGACCGCAAGACCTCGGTCGTGATTGACCTCTCGACCATCGGTCTGGCCGCCGCCCAGGACATCGACAAAATCTTCACGGACGCCGAGATCACTTATATTGATGCCCCCGTGTCGGGCGGTCGCAAAGGGGCCATCGCCGGCACCATCGCGATCATGGGCTCGGGCCCCAAGGATGTGTTCGACGCCCATATGGATGTGTTCAAGGCTTTCGCCAAGAATCCCTTCCATGTCGGTGCAACGCCGGGCCAGGGCCAGGTGGTGAAGATGCTCAACAACTTCCTGTCGGCCACGGCGACGACGGCGACCACCGAAGCGGTCCTGTTCGGCCTGTCCCAGGGGGTCGAGATGAAGGCGATTCTCGACGTCGTCAACGTGTCCACCGGCATGAACACGGCCAGCCTCGACAAGTTCCCCAATCAGATCATGACGGAGAACTTCAACGCCGGCTTCTTCACCAAGCTGTTGGCCAAGGACGTGCGCCTGTTCCGCGAAAATTCGGACAAGGCCGGTACGCCCAACGCCATCGCCACGCTGGTCTCGAAAATTTTCGACGGCTGCGAGAAGGACATGCCGGGCTCCGACTTCACCGTCGTCTACAAGTACATCCGTGACGGCGGGGAAAAGAAGGTCGGCTGACCCAGCCCCCCTTCCCGCCCCTGCGGCGGAATCAGAAAGGCCGGCCTCGATTCCGAGGCCGGCCTTTTTATGATCCGATCGAAGCCGGTTATCAGTTTAATAGCCGTCTTCCAGCAACGGAAAGGCGGAGAACTGATGCGGCGGGTAGGCCGGGTATTCCTTGTGCACGTATTCCGGCCCCAGTTCGTCGTAGCCGGTAACGCCGGACAGCATCAGCGCGATCTTCACTTCATGCTCCAGAATATCCAGCATGCGGACCAGGGCATCCTCGCCACCGGCCGCAAGGGCCAGAGCCTGCAGACGACCGAGACCGACCATGTCGGCGCCAAGTGCCATCGCCTTGACCACGTCCGTGCCGCGCATGAAACCGCCGTCGACCCAAACCTTGGCCTTGCCGGCCACGGCATCGACGCATTCCGGCAGAACGTCGAGGGAGCCGCGCCCGTGGTCGAGCTGCCGCCCGCCATGGTTGGACACGTAAACAACGTCGACTCCATGCTCGACCGCCAGCTTGGAATCCTCCGCTGTGGCGATGCCCTTCAGGATGAACGGAATCTTGCAGATTTTCTTGATCCGATCCACGTCGGACCAGTTGAACCGGGCCTGATGGGTCTCTCCCACGGCGGACTGGCGGCCGGCGGTGACAAAGCGCTTGGATAGATCGCGTTCGCGCCGGGAATAGGCGTCCAGATCAATGGTCACGGCGAAGGCCTTGTAGCCCAAGTCCTGTGCCTGGCGAACCTTATCGTCGACCCAGTCTTCGTCGCCCCGCACATACAGCTGAAACACACGGCAGGCATCGGGCGCCGCCTTGGCAACCTCGTCCATGCCCGGCTCGCACACACTGGACAGCATGTGGGCGCAGCCGAACCGTCCGGCGGCCTTGGCCGCCGAGGCCCCGCCACCGGCCGAGATTTGCTGCAGCGAACCGATAGGCGCCAGACAGACCGGCAGTTTCAAGCGCATACCGAACAGATCCTTGCCCGCGTCCATTTTCGAAACGTCGCGCATGACGCGGGGACGCAGGGTATAGGTCTCGATGGCCATGCGGTTGCGCTTGACCGTGGTTTCGGTCTCGGCCCCGCCGAACACATAATCAAAGATGTTCTTGTTCAGATTGTTCTTCGCTGCCTTGGCGAACTCATGCATCACCTGAAATTTTTCGATGACGGCGTCCGGCAGTTCTTTCGATTGGTCAGTCATGTAGTTTCTTCTCCGATACGATAACGCCGTCTTTATCGGCGTAAAGGAATTCTCCGGGGCGAATGACGATGCCGCCGAAATTCAGGTCGACATCACGCAGTCCGATTCCGTCAACGCGCGGACGCATGGGGGTTGTGGCGATGGCCTTGACGCCCAGGTCCAGATCGACGAACTCATGCTGGTCACGGATACATCCGTTGTAGACCAGCCCTTCCCAGCCGTACTGCTCGGCCTCGGCGGCGATGTTACCGCCGGTCAGGGCGCGGCGGCGCGAGGCGCGGCCGTCAACCACCAGCACCCGGCCTTTGCCACCTTCGGCCAGAATCTCGCGGATGCCCTGGTTGTCTTCAAAGGTGGAAAATGTCGTGATCTGGCCGTGGAAATGACTGCGCTTGGCGAAATCAATGAACGTCAACTGACAGACGCGGACGTCCGGATGGTCGTCGCACAGGTCCGCCGTATAGAGCGGCTTGTCGCTCATGCTTGGGTGTCCTCCGGGTGGAATGCGTTATTGTTATTTGTGTGCTTATGTCTTGTGTTACGGCGCGCATATTGGGAAATTGTACACAATCTGTCACCCACTAATGGGCGCTGCCCGTCTAATTTATCAAACAACATTCCAAGGGAGTATCCCCCGACATGGCCTCGAAATTCGCCATCATCGTCACCATCAAATGCAAGCCCGGCAAGGGCAAGGAGTTCATGCCGATCATCATGGAGAACGCCGTCGCCGCCATGCGGGACGAGCCCAATTGCCACGAATTCCGGGTCATGACGTCCAAGGACGATCCCGACACCTTCTTTTTTTACGAGGTCTACACCAACGAGGCGGCGCTCGATTCCCACCGCCAGGAGCCCCATTACATCAAGTTCCGTGACGCCGGCGCCGACCTGATCGCCGATCGCCACATCGAAATGACGACCGTCCATATCTGACGCCGAACAACACACCGCCAATCAAAAGCCCGCCGAAACGGCGGGCTTTTTTTGTGATCCAAGCGCCCTTCCGAAAGGGACACTTGGTCCGGGCCGTCATGAAAATTACGCATTTGCAAAATAAATTGTGCAACGCAACATGATCTTGAATATTCTGCGGTACATTCCCCCGCATCAAACACGCAACGCAAATTATCCCCTCAAGATCGCCTCACTTGGTTTCGCCGTAATCGGCGCAAAAAAACACCGGAGACAACAACATGGCACGTCTAACCAGCCTCACCATCGGTGCAAAACTTGCCTTAATCATCCCCCTGCTCATCGTCGGCTCGGTCGCCTTGTTCGCCTTCAATCTGATCGAGTTCCGTGAAAAGCTCTACGAATCCCGCGCTCAAGACATCCAGCACGCCGTCGAATTGGCAAACGGCATCGCACAAAGCTTCGAGGAACGCAGCAGAAAGGGCGACCTGACCGACGCAGAGGCCAGAGCCGGCGCCATGGCCGAAATCAAGAAACTGCGCTACGGCGGCGACGAGTATTTCTGGATCAACGACATGGCCGGCGTGATGCTGATGCATCCCATCAATCCGAAGCTCGACGGCAAGAACTTGATCGACTTCAAGGACCCGAACGGTGTCGCCCTATTCCGCGAAATGGTCAATGTCGTGACGTCCAAAGACAGCGGCACGGTCCATTACCATTGGCCGAAACCTGGCTTTGACGAGCCTGTGGCAAAGATATCCTTCGTCACCGGGTTTAAGCCCTGGGGATGGATCATCGGTTCCGGGGTCTATGTTGACGATGTCGAGGCCGCGTTCCACCAACAGGTTGTAACCCTGGGACTCGCAGGCGCCGTGGTGATCGCACTCATGACCGGTCTTATCCTGATGGTGTCGCGCTCCATCACCCGCCCGATCGGCGCGATGACGGAATTCATGGGGGTGTTGGCGGCTGGCGACATGACCAAACCCGTGCCGGCAACCGACCGAGGCGACGAGATCGGTCGTATGGCCATCGCCGTACAAGTGTTCAAGGATGCCATGGTCAAGGCCGATCATTTGGCCAAAGAGCAACGCCGCGAACAACAGGCGCGAGAACAACGCACCCAGCGTGTCGACCAGTTGACCCGTGATTTCGATGCGTCCGTTTCGGAAGTTCTGGCCGTCGTCACCAATTCGACGGCCGATATGGAGCATACGGCCCAGGCGATGTCGACGACCGCCGAGAACACGGCCCATCAGGCGGGTACTGTTGCCATGGCATCTGAACAGACGTCAAACAACGTCACCACCGTCGCCAGCGCGACCGAAGAACTGACCAGTTCGATCCAGGAGATCAGCAGACAGGTCTCGCGGTCGAGCCAAATCACGCGTGAAGCTGTTGACCAAACCCGAGCAACCCGTGAAACGGTCTCCAAGCTTGCCGCCTCGGCGCAGCGGATCGGCGAAGTTCTGGCCCTCATCACCGACATCGCGGAAAAGACCAATCTTTTGGCTTTGAACGCGACAATCGAAGCGGCCCGCGCCGGCGAGGCCGGCAAGGGCTTTGCCGTGGTCGCCAGCGAGGTCAAGAATTTGGCCAATCAAACCGCGCGGGCAACCGACGAAATCGCCCAACAGATCGGCGGTATCCAGAACTCGACGCAACAGGCCGTCACCGCAACGGAAGGGATCACATCCGTGATCTCGGAGATTAACGACATTGCCACCGGCATCGCTGCCGCAATCGAGGAACAACAGGCGGCGACCCAGGAAATCGCTCGCAATGTCGAAGAAGCTGCCTTGGGCACGCAGGAAATGACATCGACAATTGTCTCGGTCAACGAGGCCGCCAACGATACCGGCCAAGCCTCGGAGAAAGTGCTCGGCGTATCCCGCAGTCTCAGCGAAAAAGCGGCGAACCTCCGCGTCGTCGTGGAGCGGTTCCTGACCGATGTCCGGGCCGCCTAGAACAACACGGTCATCGAATTGGAAAAGGCCCGGGTTACCGGGCCTTTTCTTTTACCCGTATCGTGGAAATCCCGGCCGGCGCGCCCGCGCTAAATCAGCGCTTGGCACGGTCCTTGCTGTGTTCTATGTCAACGTGCCCTAGAATTCAGGGCTGGAGAAGGAGGAGCGACATTCGAAATCCAACGCCGACATATAAGCTCGTTCATCATCAGCTTGCGGCATCCGAACTGGGCGGCCCGCTGTTTCAGCCGGTTCTCCAGGTTTGGAATGAACTAAAGAATGATGCCTTCGCTCCCTCCTGGGCCGTTGCCGATATTTTGAAATACCCGGCGGCTGCCGTCCCCTATTTCACCGTCGTCGAAGTCATCGAGAACCCGCAAAAATTCAAGTACCTATTCTGGGGGACGGGGCTGGCCGACGTGAAGGGGTTCGATTACACGGGCCGCTCTCCTTTGGACCATTTACCCGAGGAACACGGCCGTACGATCGACCGGGAATACCGCATGGTCGTCGCGGAACGCCGGGCCATGGCCTTCGTCCATGATCTGCGGCCGCGAACCGACCAGCCATCGCGATTTCAGGAATGCCTGCGCCTGCCCATGTCGAACGACGGCGAGACGGTCACCCACGTCATTTCCTATTCTGACTGGCAGACCGAAAACGAAAAATGGAAACGGTTCTTTGAAACGCAGTGACGGGTTCCTACGGCGCGGCATCTTCAACGCCCATAGATCCGCCGACGCGGCCCTGTCCTGACCAACACATAGATGACCAGCGTGCCGGCGGCGACACAGCCCGCCGTGACCAGCCACCCGCTGGAAAATCCACCGAAATGATCGACGGCATAACCGAACACGATCGGTGCCAGAGTCGCACAGCCATGCGTCCACAGCATGTTGTAGCCAACGGCGGAGCCGGCCAAATGCGGGTCGACCATTTCCACCTGAATGGCCTGGGCCACAGGCGGGAAGGACGCAATGGTCAGGCCCAGGCATAACGCCAGCCCAAACCCCATGACCATGCCCCAGGATTCGGTCACCAAGGGCATCATGACAAAAAAACCGACAGCCGCCGCGCAGATCACCGTCATGGTTACGATGCGACGGCCGCCGAAGGCCTTGTCGGAAATCGCCCCCCACCCCATGCGCCCGACGGCGCTTGACGCCTGGGCCACGGCCATGGCCGTGGAGACGGTCTGCTGCCCCATGCGCGCGGCCTCGGCCAGGAACAGGGTCAGGAAGGCGAAGAAATTGGTCTGGCCCATGTTGATGACGCCGCCGCCGATGGCAAAAGCGTTCACCCGCCCGTCCTTGACCACGGCGGCGATGTTCTTGCGCGCCCCCCCGCCCTTGGTTGAAACGGGCACCAGGGTCAGGCAGGCCACGCCGTTCAAGATGATGATCCCGGCCACGCCCAGCATCAGCATCTGCCAGTCATAACTGGCCGCGAGGAAGCCGCAGGCCGCCCCGACCAACCCGCCGATGGGCACGCCGACCTGTTTGATGCCCATGGCCGCCCCCCGGCGATGGGCGGGGAACCACTCGAACACACCCTTGGCGGTCGACGGGTTCAGCATGGAATAACCGACGCCCATGAAGAAGGCCGCGACCATGCAGATGTCGACCGTCGGCGCCTGACTGATCAATAGCGCCGCCAAAGCCATGATGGCGTGGCCGATGACCAGGCTCCATCCCACACCCAGGCGGTCGGTCACGCCGCCGGCGGGCACGGAAAAGATCGCCTGGCCCGCGTAGTAGCAGGAAATGAAGATACCGAACTGGGTCGCCGTCAGGCCGAAGGCAGCCGAGATCACCGGCGCCATGGACAGCACGGCGACACAGTTGGAGGTCCCGACCGCATGGGCGCCGACCAGGATGGGCAAGCGTGTCTTCCACGGGTTGGCGCCGCTTGTGTCGGGCGCCGGGGGGGGCGGCGCGCCGCTCAGATCTGATGTGTTGGGCATGGGCGGGTGGACAATCCCAGGGTCAGACGGCGGGGGGATGGGCACAAAGAACATCGTAGGGATAATGCGCCTTGATATGCCCGGCAAACTGAAACACGTCCTGGGCCACCGCAAGCGAGGCTTCGGTGATTTCGACACGCGGCACCCAGTTGCCGAGCCCCTGATAGGTGGCGATGCATTCGGCCAGAACCGAGGCATGGGTTTCAGGGAAGAATTCCGCCACCTTGCGGGCAACCTCGTCGGCCGGGACCTCGTTGATCCAGACCCGTGTTCTTGTATAGGCCCGGGTGAAGGCCTTGGCTGCGTCCGTCGCCAGCCACACGGGCGTGGCGGCAAGGGACGAGAACGCGCAGGGCCCAATGGGCTTGCCGACCGCGGCCACGGGGTAGCCGACGCCTTCGTATTCCATGTTCTGCGGCGCTGGTCCCTGCAGGTGGATATAGTCGCCCGTCCCGGCGCGGAAGGCCTTTTCCATATCGGCCCCGCCGCCCGCGTCGATCACGTTCAGTTTGTCGAAATCGATGCCCGCCTTCAGGCAGGCGTATTTGAACATCGCCATGGGCTGCAGCCCGTGATCGACCAGCACGTCCGAGCCCTCGAGCTGCGCCCATTGGAAATTGGGATCGACATGGCGGCCGGCAAGAAAGAAGCCGTCCAGTTCGTTGATCTGGGCGAAATGGCGGGCCACCGGCTGGTCGCCCCGGGCCAGTTGGATCAGGCTGACGCCCACCGCCGACTGGGCGACGTCGACCGTGCCGTCGGCCAGGTTCTGCAGCGCCGCATCGTTGTTCGCCGCCTTGGACCATTCATACTCCAGCCCCTCGTCCGTCAAGAAGCCGCCGGCCATGGTCGCGATCAGCGGCGTGTAAAAAGCCGAAAAGCGGGAGAACTGGATGTTGATCTTGGTCACCTGGACGTTCCTTTGACTCTGCGGTCAGGGCAGCGGCGCGCCATCCATGTCGGCGTGGTCCAGACCCAGGTGGCGCAGGATCGACGGCGCCAAATCGACCGTGCTGGTCGGATCGCCGCTTTCCGTGCCGCCCGCATAGAGCGGCCCCCGCGCCATCGCGAAGGGACTTTGTTCATAGGTGCCCAGGCCGCCGTGCTGACCGCAGCCCTGGTTGTTGGAAATCTTCAGCGTGCCCTGGAACGCGACGGACCCGCCCTTGACCCCGAATTCGTTCGGCGCGTCGGTCACCCTTCCGGTCACGGCGATGCGCGGCACGCCTTCGCCCACGGGCATGCCCAGCTTGGCCAGGTCGGCACCGTGAATAACGCCGCCGACCGCCGGATGCGTCATCAGGAAGGCAACGATCGCCCCTTCCCGCTCCATGGCTTCGGGCGCCAGATAGATCGTCACCGAGGTGCCTTGGGGTGCGAGGGCGACCTCGCGGCTGTCCGGCCCGTCCTTCAGGCCGGCCGCGACCAGCACCTCGTCCAAGTCGACGATTTCGGTCGTCGTCTCATGACCATGGTCGGAACCCACCAGCAGCAGGATATTTTCCCCGGTCGGGTCCAGTTCCTCAACGCGGTCGGCGATGCGCCCGGCGTTGGCATCGGCGGCGGCGATGACCGCCAGATGCTCGGGCGAGCCCAGCACAACCGAGTGCTGGGTATGGTCGGGCTCGCACTGCCAGATCAGGGCGTATTCCGGCCCACCGGGAATCAGCACTTCTTCGAGGAACCGGTCTGTCATGGCCGTATCACCGGCCGCCGTATGCTCGACACCCAACGGGTCCAGCGTTGCACGGCCGGGGCCTTGCGAGAACGAACGATGATAGATGAAGCCATGGCCGTCCGGATCATGGAACATGGCCGCACCCGGCGACACGTTGGAATAGACCACCGCCCGACCGCCGGCACCGATTACTCGTTCGGCCAGGGTCGGCATGGTCAAGGTCCGTCCCCGCGCCTTTTCCAGACGGTCGCGAAACCCGGGAGGGCCGACACTCAGCACCTCGAACCGACCGTCCTCTTCCAGGGCCATGGCGTTGCCTTCCAGGCCGTGACGGGCCGGATAACAGCCAGTGGCAAGCGACGCCGCATTGGTTCGCGTGGTCGAAGGAAAGACGCTGCGGTGATTGGCGAAGGTGCGGAAACGCGCCTTCAGCCGCCACAGGTTGGGGGTCCAGTCGGGGGTGATCATGTCGGCCCGCAGGCCATCGCAGATCACGACAATCGCGCGTTTCGTTGTGGTCATGGGGGGCTTCGTCTTTCCTGCTTGATTGGTGTTCTTAGCGTGCCGCCGTCACCATGATCTCGACCTTCCAGTCAGGCGAGGCCAGGGCCGCTTGTACGCAGGCGCGGACGGGTGTCGCCTTCGGGTCGACCCAGGCATCCCACACCTCGTTCATCTCGGCGAAACAGGCCATGTCGCTGAGCCAGATCTGCGCCTGCAGTATCCGCGATTTATTGGTGCCCATCTCGGCCAAATAGCCATCGATGTTGCCCAGGATTTCCCGCGTCTGATCCGCGACGCCGGCGCCCCGGGCATCACCCGTGGCGACCTGCCCCGCCAGATAAACGGTATCGGCGGTGGCGGCGATCTGGCTCATGCGGGCACTCGCGTGGCGGCGTTCGATGTCGTTCTGTTGGCTGGTCATGGGGTGCCTCCCTGCACCTGCTTTTCCCAATCGGCCTTATCGGCACTTTATTGCCGCCAAGGATACGCCGATCCCGTGGCGGTTCAAAGCAAGGTTAACTAAAGCCAGACTTAGCGGGATTTGAGCCGCAGCAGCGCGTCGACGGCGACCACGCCCTGCCCCTCGCCCCGCACCATCAAGGGATTGATCTCTGCCTCCAGAACCGGCGTCTCCAGAACCGCCAGATTGGACAGGGCCGCGACAGCCTTGGCCAAAGCCTTCAAGTCTCCCGCCGGCTTGCCCCGGAATCCCCGGATCGGCGCCAATCCCTTGACCTCCTGGATCATGGCCATGGCCTCGGCCTCGTCCACCGGGGCCGTGCGCACGGCGGCATCGTCATAGACCTCGGCCATCACCCCGCCGGGGCCGACCAGCACGATGGGTCCGGCTTCCTGGTCCAGGCGGTATCCGGCGATGACTTCACCGATCACGCCCTGGGCCATGGATTGGACCAGAATACCCTCGGCCTCCGGAACCTCGGCCAGCAATTGTTCGGCCGCGTCCCACACCCCTTCGGGCGCGTCGATGCCAAGGCGCACCAGGCCTCGCTCCGTCTTGTGTTGAATGTCGCGGGCCAGCACCTTGACCGCGACCGGGAACGGCACGGCGATGGGCTCTCCCGGGGACATGATGACCTGAGCCGGCGCAATGGGCAGGCCCAGGGCCTCGAACACCAAAGACGCCTCGCGCTCGTTCAGCAGCGCCGCCGGGGCGCGGGACGCCAAGGCGTCGGCGCGGTCCTTGGCATGGCTATCGACCGCAGGCAACGGGCGCGAGGCGGATCGGTTGAGAAAGGCCATGACCGCATCGGCGCAGGCTTCGGGCGTGCGGAAGTTGGCGATGCCTGCAGCCTGCAACAGGGCCAGGGACTTGTCCGCCTGGGGGGCGATGAAGGCGGCCACGGGTTTGCTTGAACCCGCCGCATGTTCGACGATGGGGGCGACGGCCAGTTCCGGCTTGAATTGACCGGAGGAGCCGACGACCGTGACCACGGCGTCGATCTCGTCCGCCGCCAGAAGCTGTTCCAGCGCCGCGCCGTAAACCCCTTCCCGCGTACCCGCCATGGTCAGATCGACCAGGGGCCCGCGGCCGATTTCCAGGCCATGGCTGCGCAGGGCTTCGCGCACACTGTCGGGTGCCGGCACCAGGGTGGCCCCCAGCAAGCCCAGGCGGTCGGCGACCGAAGCCGCCCCCCCGCCCGTGGTGGTGACCACGGCGACACGTTTTCCTTTCGCGGGCCGGTGGCCCAAGAACAAGGGTGGGGATTCCAGCAAGCCTTCCAGCATTTCGACCCGGGCAATGGCATGAGCCTTGAAATAAGCATCCGCCGCCTTGGCCGGACCGGCGATTGCGCCGGAATGGCTGAGCGCCAGTTCGCGCCCGGCGTCGGAGCGGCCGAGCTTGTAGGCGATCACCGGCTTGCCGGCTGCAAACGCGCGGCGCGAGGCGGCGGCCAGAACGTCCCCGTCGCGCACGGCTTCGATGAACAGCAGGATCGCCTTGGTCTCGGGATCATCGACCAGGAGATCGACCAGTTCGCCCACGCCCAGATCGCTTTCATTGCCGACGCCGATCATGCGGGCGAAGCTGATGCCGCGCGCCGCCCCCCGGCTCAATAACGTGCCCAGGATGGTGCCGCTCTGGGAGATCAGCGACAGGCCGCCCGGCTTGATGCCTTCCATTTCCAACACGGCATTGACGGAAAGCGTCAGCGAGGAGGCCGGATGGATGACGCCCATGGAATTGGGGCCGATCAGGCGCACACCGGCCTTGCGCGCCGCGGCGACCAGGCGTTCCTGCATCTTGCGGCCTTCGTCGCCCGTTTCGGCGAAGCCGTCGGAATAGATCGTTGCCACGGGCACGCCCTTGGCCCCGCAGTCGCGGATGGCGTCCTCGACATGCTTGGCCGGTACCATGACGAAAGCGTGGTCGACCGGGCCCGGCACGTCAGCGACGGACTTGAACGCGGGCACGCCCTGAACCTCGTCCCGGCCCGGGTTGATCGGATAGACGTCGCCGGTATAGCCGTGGGCTTTCAGAAACCGCTGCGGCCGGCCGGAGTTTTTCGTGGGGTCCGCCGAGGCGCCGATCAGGGCCACGGCCCGGGGCGTGAACAGGGCCCGGACCAGGGTCGCGTGGTCGCTCATTTGGCTTTTGGGGGACGCTGCGAGAACCGGGTGTCGAACACCCCTTCGGCGATGCGGTTCTTGAGGATTTCAATGGACCCGCCGGCGATCATCCAGCCCCGCGTGCGGCGGAAGCAATATTCGACGATCGAGTCCTGGCTATATCCCATGCCGCCCATGACCTGCAGCGCCTCCGACGAGATCCAATGCCCGGCCTCGTTGCAGAAGGCCTTGGCGATGGCCGTTTCCTGGGCCGAAGGAAAGCCGTTGTCGGCATTCACCGCCGCGCGGTACAGCAGCAGTTGCCCGGCGTCGAGCTTGATCTGCATTTCCGCGAACTTCCATTGCAGGCCCTGGAACTCGGCCAAGGGCCGGTCGAACTGCTTGCGGGTCTTGGCGTGTTCCTTCGCCGTCTCGAACGCCAGGCGGCCGAGGGCCAGCGAGCGCGCCGTGTTGCCGATGCGCTCCACGTTGAAGCCCGCGATCTGTTTCTTGAAGCCGCCTTCGCGCAGCAGGATGTTTTCCGGCGGCACATACAGGTCGGTGAAGAACATGGGCGCCCAATCGTCGCCGCCCAGGAACGGCGTCGGCTTGCCGAATTCCAGGCCCTCCGCGTCGCGCGGGATCAGCACCGATCCGATGCCGCCCACCCCCGGGCCAAAGCGCACGTAAACCAGAAACACGTCGGCCTCCGGCGAATGGCTGGTGAAGCATTTCTGGCCGTTGATGCGCAGCCCCTCGCCGTCCGGCGTCGCCGTGGTGCGCAGCTCGGTCACGGCGGACCCGGCGTCGGGCTCCGTCATGCCGACGGCGATCAGGGTTTCCCCCGCCAGCAGCGGCTTCAGATAACGTTCCTTCTGATCCGGCGTGCCATAGGCCGCCAGAACCCGGATCGCGCCGAAGCTGCCCGCCTGGATCACGTCGGCGGAGCGCGGACAATGCATCGCCACTTCTTGAATGGCGATGACCGCGTCCATCAGGCTGCCGCCTTGGCCGCCGTCCTCTTCCGCGATGGTGATGCCCAACAGGCCGTTTTCAGCCATGAGCTTTGCCACGTCACGCGGGTATTCCCCCGCATGCGCGCGTTCAAGGGCGCCCTCGGCCAGGTGATCCCGGGCGAAGGCGCCGACCGCGTCCTGGAACAGACGCTGTTCTTCGGTGAGTTCGAAATTCATGGCCGATTGTATACAATTCTGTTTTCAAGATTGGAAGCGTCGCTTTGCCCGTGGAAGGCACTTTACCCTGAAATCAGCAGAACCATTCGTCAGGCCCCGAATACAGCCGATTATAGCCGGAAACAGCGATTTAATAGATGCCGACGGCCCATGTCACGGGGCCGTCATTTGACATTTCCGATAAAATCAGTAGGGTTTGGCCCGATGTTTGAAAACGATTTCAGCACCCACAGTGATTGAGCTTATCGCTAAAAATGAGGTTAACGCCCTGCGCAAACAAGCCGCAGAGGCGCCTCAGTGCGTCCGCAGCACCGTTGCTCCAACCTGGGTGTTCATTGGCAAATACGCCATGCCGGATTCCGAACATCTGATCCCCTTCCAAGTCTAGTACCGAACACCAGCCGGCCCTTTGGGCCGGCAACCGAACCGGCGTGCCCACGTTCGTGAGCACGGTTCTTTTTGTACGTTCATATCGCCAGCAAAATAACAGGAAAAATTCATGCCCGACCAAGCACTGACACCGGAACCCTCGGATCCTTCAACTCGCAACGGCGGGGGCTCCCTTGCGCCATATCAGGCCAAAGTCGCCGCCACTGAAGCCCTGCTTGACGTCGATGGTGTTGGTATACGTGCGCCGTCCTTGGACGAGGGTGCGTTGATGTGGGAACTGGCGCGCGACGCGGACGGCTTGGACCTGAATTCCCCTTACGCATACATGATGGCGGGACGCCACTTCCAAAGCACCTGCGCGATTGCCGAGGTTTATGGAAAACCCGCCGGATTCGTCATGGCCCACCGCATTCCGTCGCGCCCGGATGTCCTGTTTGTCTGGCAAGTGGCCGTGTTGTCGGATTTTCGCGGCCTCGGCATCGCAAAACGGATGTTCGACAATCTGCTCGCGCGAGAAGAAAACGCAGGCGTGCGCACCATGGAAGCCACGGTGACCCCGTCAAACAAGGCCTCCGCCGCGCTGTTCGCGGCTTTCGCCAAAAGCCGTAATGCCGAATTGGACGTTCGCACCGGCTTCACCGCCGCCGATTTCCCCGATGGTCATGGTCACGAGGCGGAAGACCTCTACGTGATTGCCCCCATCTCTGACATTACCTAACGAGGATTATCCGATGAAAACCTTCGAAAAACATGAATCCAATGTCCGTGGCTATATTCGCAGTTTCCCCACGGTTTTCGCCAAGGCCAAGGACGCCAACCTGATTGCCAAGGACGGCACGCAATACATCGACTTTTTCGCCGGTGCCGGCGTGTTGAATTACGGCCATAACAATGCCGACCTCAAAGAGGCCGTCATGGATTACATGGCCGAAGACGGCATCCTGCACGGCCTTGATATGGGAACCGAAGCCAAGGAAACGTTCCTGAAGACCTTCCACGAGGTAATCTTGAAGCCGCGCGGGATGGACTACAAAATCCAGTTCCCCGGCCCCACCGGCACCAACGCGGTGGAAAGCGCACTTAAGCTTGCGCGCAAGGTCACGGGCCGCACCAACGTGGTGAGCTTCACCAATGCCTTTCACGGCATGACAGCGGGGGCGCTGGCCTTGACCGGCAACGCATCCAAGCGTGCGGGTGCGGGCGTGCCGCTGAACAACGTCACCACCATGCCTTTTGACGGCTATATGGGCAAAGACGTCGATACGCTCGATTACTTTGAAAAGACGTTGAAGGACGCAGGCAGCGGCATCGACAAGCCCGCCGCCGTAATCGTCGAAACAGTCCAGGGCGAAGGCGGCATCAACCTCGCCGGTTGGAAATGGCTGCGCAGGCTGCGCGCCATCTGTACCCAGCACGACATCTTGATGATCGTTGACGACATCCAGATGGGATGCGGGCGGACCGGTCCGTTCTTCAGCTTCGAGCCCGCGGCCGTCATGCCGGACCTGATCTGCCTGTCCAAGGCCATCAGCGGATTGGGCCTGCCGATGGCGCTGGTTCTGATCCGTCCGGACCTGGATATCTGGAAGCCAGGCGAACACAACGGTACGTTCCGGGGGAATAACCTGGCCTTCGTATCGGCGGCCAAGGCCCTCGATTACTGGCGTGACGGCGTGTTGGAAGAAGACGTCGCCATCAAAGGGCGGCGCATCCGCGAACGACTTTCCGAAATCGTCGATGCCCATCCGGAAGCCAACCTGCGCGTTCGCGGACGTGGGATGATCCAGGGGCTGGTCAGCGAAGACGAAGGCCTTGCCGTCGACATTTGCCAAGAAGCGTTTGAAAACGGCCTGGTGATGGAAACAGCCGGTGTTGACGATCAGGTCGCCAAGATCATGCCGCCGCTGACGATCGATGACCTTACCCTTGAAAAGGGGCTGCAAACGCTGGTTGAAGCCGCGGCACGTGTCATCAAAAAGCGTGCTACTGAAGACTCGACTGAAAACGCAACAGACGCGGCCTAAAGAAAGATCAATAAAACATGATTGTGAAGAAACTCGACGACGTGCTCGGCACCGAGCACGAAGTCAAAGGCGGCACTTGGACCAGCCGCCGCCTGATCCTGCGCGACGCCGGCATGGGCTTTTCCATGCATGACACCTTGATCCACGCCGGAACGGAAACGCTGATCTGGTACAAAAACCACCTGGAAGCCGTTTATTGCATTGAAGGCAAAGGCGAGATCGAGGTGCTGCCCGATGGCCCCACCTACCCCATCGAAGCAGGTACGCTCTACGCCCTCAACGGCAATGAAAAGCACTTACTGCGCGCCGAAGAAGAGATGCGCATGATCTGCACCTTCAACCCGCCCTTGACGGGCTTGGAGGTGCATGATGAGGACGGTGTATACCCAGCCCTTACCGAATGACGTCTCCTGCCCCAAGGGCTGTCATGGAATCAAAGCGGGGCTCCCCCGCCCGACCATGCGCCTCTAGAAACTCAACTTCGCCGGTGAGATCAAAACACCGAACTGTTCGCACCAAATGACCACATGGCCGTAAGCCTTGAGGTCCAGGCCCTTGGGGATGTTGAAGTTCTGGCTGCCTTTGAAGGCGCGGAGGCGGCCTAAGTCGACGAACATGGTCTTATCGATCTCGGTGTCCGGCGTCACCGTATCGAGGGGCACCAGATAGACGTGGTACTTGGGGCCGGGGCCGACCTCGAAATCCGGTTCCAGGCGCACGGCGCGGTGGTAGACCGTGACCCCGCCTTTTCCGTAGTGGATGGGATCGGACGGGTTGGCGTGAATGAACGTGCCCGTGGCGACCTTGGCGCTGACCGCGTCCGCGGGGGCCGCTTCCTGGGCCACGACATCGGCCAGGAAAATATAAGGGTAGGCGAAAATGCCGAGGGCGACCCCGGCGAAAACGCCTAAAAATCCGCCGGTGAAGAAGATGATGATCGCTTTTTTCATGGGACGTCCTCCGTTCGACTGACCCGGATCAGCCATTGTCCATGCTGTGGTCCTCGATGCCAAGCACTCCCGACGGGTCGACATCGACCAAGCGGAAGGGATGTGGCGCCGAACAGAAGGCCGGCGGCACGGAATAATGCACGCCCGTGTCCGACACCAGATGGCTGCCGGGGTGGTAATGGCCGGACAGCACCGCACGCACGCAGCCTGAGGCATTGATGCGGTCCCGGTATCCGTCCGCATCCGTGTAGTGATAGCGCCATTGCGCGAAGGTCGGCGGGTCGATCATGTAATGCTGCACATGGATCTGCGGCGGGCCGTCCGCGCCGTCGGCCAGCGCCGTTTCGAACAGGGTGCGGTTTTCGGCCCCGCGCACCGGCGCCCGGTCGCCGTTCAGATCATCGCGAAAACAGACAAAGCGCAGGCCCGCGACGTCGCGCAGCGGGGTCTGGTCGGCGAAGGCTGTGTCGAACAGTTCCGGCACGTCGTGGTTACCGGGCACGACGACAAAGGGCCGCCCGAGGTTTTCCAACAGATCGCGAAACAGGCGATAATCGGCGACCGAGGCCGCCGCCGTCTCCGCCCGCCAGTCCGGGTCCGCATTCGTGCCGTCGATGTATTCGTCCGGGATATCCAACAGGTCGCCCGAGATCACCACGACATCAGCGCCCAGGGCGTCGATCCGTCCGGCGAGGCGGCCGAGCACGGCGGGCATGTCGCGGGACAGGCGTTCCGGCCGGTTCGCCGTGCCCGCCAAGGCGTGGTGCAGGTGCAGATCTGTCAAATGGAGAATGCGGGTACGGTCCTGCATGATGCGGACCGGGTTGCGTCAGGCCGCGCCGACGAAGGTGTCGTAGCGCTGGCCGATCTCGTCGATGGCGGCGTTGTACAGGGCCTCCCCGGCTTCGATGGTGGCCTTCCTGGGGTCCGATCCGATACGCCCGTCGGGAAAGCGGCGGCGGTAGTCGTCGCAATCGAAGATCGGGCCGTCACCGGCACGGCCGGGGGTCATCTCGACCCCCTGCACGCGGGCGGCGTCCTTCTGGAATCCGAAATAGGTCAGCGAGACCTCGCCACAGGTCGCGTGGGCGCCGTCGTCGTCACCGAAGGTATCGGCGGAAATCTTCACCACGCTGTCGCAGTCGAACCAGTTGACCAGGGTGCAGCGCAAGGGCGGGCGGTTGTCCCCGGCCCGGCCCAGGGAATGCTCGGCATAGATTTCCGAGAACGCGGCGTTCAGGGTCGCGATGTTGCCGCCGTGGCCGTTGAGGAAAAAGAACCGTTCGAACCCGTGCTTGGCGAGCGAATTCACGATGTCCTGCACCATGGCGATCATGGTCGAGGGGCGCAACGTGACCGAGCCCGCGAAGCCCAAGTGGTGCTGCGCCATGCCGATGGACAGCGTCGGGGCGATCATCACGGGTTTGCCCGCCGCCTGCCGCTGTTCCGACAGGCCGTAGGCGAGGATTTCCGGACACAGCGCATCCGTTCCGATGAAGCCCGTGGGGCCGTGCTGTTCCGTCGAGCCGACGGGAATGATCACGCCCTTGGACTGGGTCAGATAGGTTTCGACCTCGGGCCAGGTGGAGAGTTGCAGGCGCATGATCGCGCCCCTACGCCGCGTTCTGTAGCTGCAGACGCATCCATACGTCCTTCAGCGCCGTGACCAGTTCGTCCATCACGTCGTCATCGTGGAACGGCGACGGCGTGATGCGCAGGCGCTCCGTCCCTACCGGCACGGTCGGATAGTTGATGGGCTGGATATAGACGCCGTATTCATCGAGCAGCATGTCCGTCGCCTGCTTGCAGCGCACGGCATCGCCCACCATCAGCGGCACGATATGGGTGACCGACGGCATGACCGGCAGGCCCGCCGCGGTCAGCAGGTCCTTCAGGCGCTGGGCCCGCTCCTGATGCTGCACACGCAGCTCGTTGGTCGCCCGCACGTGGCGGATCGAGGTGATGGCCCCCGCCACCAAGGGCGGCGGCAGGGTGGTGGTGAAGATGAAGCCGGGCGCAGCGCAGCGCACGGCATCAACCATGGCTTCGGAACCCGCAATATAGCCGCCCATCAGGCCGAAGGCCTTGGCCAGGGTGCCTTCGATCACCGTGATGCGGTCGGCCACGCCTTCGCGTTCGGAAATGCCGCCGCCGTTCTCGCCGTACAGGCCCACGGCATGGACTTCGTCGAGATAGGTCATGGCGCCGTACTTGTCGGCCAGATCGCAGATCTGCTTCATGGGCGAAATATCACCGTCCATGGAATAGACGCTTTCGAAGGCGATCAGCTTAGGTGCCGCCTTGGGCAGGGATTTGAGGATTTCTTCGAGATGCGCCATGTCGTTGTGGCGGTAGATCTTCTTGGCGCAGCCCGAATGGCGGATGCCGGCGATCATCGACGCGTGGTTCAAGGCGTCCGACACGATGATACAGTCGGGCATCAACTGGGCGATGGTCGAAATCGCCGCGTCGTTGGACACGTAGCCGGAGGTGAACAGCAGGGCCGCTTCCTTGCCGTGCAGGTCGGCCAGTTCCTTTTCCAGTTCGGCATGCAGATAAGTCGTGCCGGCGATGTTGCGGGTGCCGCCCGAACCGACGCCCATGCGCGCCCCTGCTTCCGACAAGGCGGCCAGGACGTCCTGGTTCTGGCCCTGCCCCAAATAGTCGTTGGAACACCAGACGACGACGTCCGAGGTCGTGCCGTCGGGATGGTGGCGGGTCGCGTGGGGGAAGTTACCAGCCTGGCGCTCCAGGTGCGCGAAGACGCGGTAGCGGCCCTCGCCCTTCACCTTGTCGACGGCGTCCTGGAATACCTTTTCATAGTTCATCGTGCGTTCTCCTGCGCACCGCCTTGCCGGCGGGCGAATGCAATCCGGCCCGGAATACCTTTGATTCCGCGCACTTTTAGGCGGTTTCAGGGCAACCGTCCTTGACTGATGTCAATATTGTAAGACGCGGAACAGACAAAGGGAATTCCCGATAACACCGATATTTTTTTCACGACGTGGGTCCGCTGCATCCCCGGCGGCGGATCCAGGGCTGTCCGGCGCACACGAAGCCCTCAAGAAAACGTGCGTTCTCCGGCCCCGCCGCTTCGGTTATGGATTAGAACAACATTGATCAGCCGGAGCCCCCTCCCTCCATGACATCCTTCCTTATCGGCGCCATCGCCGTGGTTGCCATCGCCAGCTATTTTCTGTCGCCCAAGGTGCGCACCGCCGAGGGCTTCTTCCGTGGCGCCAATGACGACGGCAGCGCTCCCGGCCTGCTGACCCTGACCTTGTCTCAAGTCACGACCTGGATTTTCGCGCGCTCCCTGATGAACGCGGCGATCCTGGGGTTTTATTACGGGATCGCGGGGGCCCTTGCCTATGCGGCCTATTACCTGAGCTTCCTGACTGGCGGCGTGATCGTCAACCGCATCCGCTTCCACCACGGGGCGGGCAGCGTACAGGAATTCCTGACGGACCATTACGGCGTCATGGGCCGCTGGACCTACAATCTGGTGGTCGGGGTGCGACTGCTGAGCGAAGTATTCGCCAACCTACTGGTCATCGGCATCATCTTCGGCGCGGCGGGCACGACCGGCTACACGCTCGCCATCGTCGGCATCGCCGTACTGACCTTGGGCTATTCCATGATGGGTGGCCTGCGCGCGGCGCTGCGCACGGACGTGATGCAGACGGCCCTGCTCTATGTCGGGTTGGCGGTTTTGCTGACCCTGACCGTGACGCGGCCGGAATTCGACCTGCCCGCCATCGTCGGCTCCAGCCCCGACGCGGGCGGCCCCGGTTGGGTCCTGCTGTCCGTCGCCTTGTTGCAGATTTGGAGCTATCCCCTCCACGATCCGGTGATGATGGACCGCGGCTTCTTGGCCGACCGGGCGACGACCCGCAAAAGCTTCCTCCACGCGGCCTGGATTTCCATCGCCGGCATCCTGGTGTTCGGCGTCATCGGCGTCTATGCGGGCCTGAACAAGGGCGAGGGCGAGGCCATGGTGGCCGTCCTGACCCGATTGCTGGGCGCGCCGGCCATGCTGGTGTTCAACCTGGCGCTGGTGGTCTCGGCGGTTTCGACCCTTGATTCAACCTTCGCCAGCGCGTCCAAGCTGGTCGTCGCCGACATGCGGGTGATGGCGCCCTCCGTGCGCAACGGGCGGCTGGCTATGGCCGGGTTCCTTCTGGGCGGGCTGGGGTTCCTGTTCCTCGGCAACAAGGACCTGTTCGCCGCCGTCGCCGTATCGGGCACGGCGTCCATGTTCCTGGCCCCTGTGGTGCTGTTCAACGTCATGGGCGGCCTGCGGATCCAGGCCTGGGCCTACGGTTTCGCCTTTGCCTTGGCCATCGCCGGGGGTGCCCTTTACATGCTGGAAGCGGGTGGCCATGTGGCGCTGATCGAACCCCTGTTCGGGCTGGGGCACAAATACACCAAGCTGCTGGTGATCTGCGCCACGGTGCTGGCGGGCGGATGCGGGGCCTTTGCCCTGTCCCTGGCGGTTGCGGGCCGGCGCCGGGCGGCAACCTGAGCCCTTAAAATTTCCAGACAGGAACCGCGTTTTGGGATAATAGAGGCGCCATGAGCACCTCCCCATCGAACGCCGTGGGCAAAACCGCCGCCAAACCGCGCCGGAAGCCGCCCGCAATGGCCGCCCCCAAGGTCGGTCTGGTCAGCCTTGGGTGTCCCAAGGCGTTGGTCGATTCCGAACGCATCATGACGCGCCTGCGCGCCGAGGGCTACGACCTGGTCGACAGCTACGACGGCGCCGATCTGGTGATCGTCAATACCTGCGCGTTCCTGGAAACGGCCCGCGACGAATCCCTGGAAGCCATCGGCGAGGCCATGGCGGAAAACGGCAAGGTCGTGGTCACCGGCTGCCTCGGCGTGCATGAAAACCTGATCCGGGAAATCCATCCGGGCGTGCTCGCCGTGACCGGCCCGCACCAATATGAATCGGTGATGACCGCCGTCCATCAGGCCCTGCCCCCGGCCCATGATCCCTACGTGGACCTGCTGCCGCCCGAGGGCATCAAGCTGACGCCCCGCCACTATGCCTATCTGAAGATTTCCGAAGGCTGCAACAACAAGTGCACCTTCTGCATCATCCCGAGCCTGCGCGGCCCCCTGACCAGCCGTCCCATCAGCGACGTGCTGAAGGAGGCCGAGGGTTTGGCCGAAGCCGGCGTCAAGGAACTGCTGGTGATCTCACAGGACACCAGTGCCTACGGCATCGACACCAAGTTCCCCCGCCAGGAATGGCGCGGCCGCGAATATCGCACTCGGTTTCTCGACCTCTGTCAGGGCCTGGCGGAACTGGGTTTGTGGACCCGGCTTCACTACGTCTATCCTTACCCTCATGTCGATGAGGTCATCCCCATGATGGCCGAGGGCAAGATCCTGCCCTATCTGGACATCCCGTTTCAGCACGCCAGCCCCAACGTTCTCAAGGCCATGCGCCGTCCCGCTCATCAGGAACAGACGCTGGAGCGCATCAAGGGTTGGCGCCGCGACTGTCCGGACCTTGTCCTGCGCTCGACCTTCATCGTCGGCTTTCCCGGCGAGACCGAGGACGATTTCGACTTCCTGCTCGACTGGCTGCAGGAGGCCGAGCTCGACCGCGTCGGCTGCTTCAAATACGAAAACGTCGCGGGGGCACGCGCCCAGGCGCTCGGCGATCATCTGGACGAGGATGAAAAGCAGGACCGCTGGGAGCGCCTGATGGAGGTTCAGCAGGACATCAGCGCCAAGCGTCTTGCGCGGCTGGTCGGGCGCGATCTGGACGTGCTGATCGACGAAGCCGGCGACGCGGGCGGCCCGGCCGTCGGGCGCTGTTACGCGGACGCGCCGGAAATCGACGGCGCCGTGCGCGTTTCGGGTGGGAAGAACCTGCGCCCGGGCGACCTGGTCAAGGTCCGGATCACGGGCGCGGATGAATACGACCTGACCGGCGACGTGACGTCCCGGGGCTAACCGCGCTGCGGACTATCCGTTCGACGCCCGGCGGTGACGCGGGGCGTTGGGATCGTGGGCATTGCGGGTGTCCATACGATCCAGGATTTCGCGCATCAGGCCGACGCACTCCTTAAGTTCCTTGATATCCTGACGCATGGTGCGGATCGCCGTTTCCTGGTCTTCGGCGTTCTGCGACATGATCTGGCGCAGGGTCGTCATCCGCTGGTCCTGCTGCTGCAGAGCCACGGCCAGTTTGACTTCGTTATCCGCAAGTTTCTGATTAACCAGAGCCTGGAGGCGCTTGGCCACCTCGGCCGAGGTCAGCAAGGCGACGACGCCGATAATCACCGCGATTCCGGCAGCTATGGTCGCCAAATCGGCGAAAGACGAGGCTTCACCCATTCCATCACCCCGAACATTTATCTTCCACGCCTGATTTTATGACGGCGGGATAGATCGTTACGGCCATTCTGGCCCCGAACCCGGCCGTTTAAGAGCCAGGCGTGCACCACGTAACCCGCTGCCGGGACAAGGCAACGGATTAGCGTCCACACATATTAGTCCGCGAAAGGCGATGCTGAAACAAAACTTTCTTTAGGCTTCACTTTTGCCGTGAATCCGCGTTCCTCGTCCGTCGGAATGACCCGGCGCACGTTGCGCACATCATCGAGGGTATCGCTGAAGGCGTTCAAACGTTGGCGCAGATCATCCGCCCCCGCGGACGTGGCCTTGAACCGCTCCTCCATCTCGCTCAGGGCATCCCCCAGGACACGGCGCTGTCGTTTCAATTCGCGGTCCTGCTTGTCGAGACTTTTGAGAAGTTCCAGTTCGGATTGTTCGAACCGGGCGTCGATCAACGCCGTCACCCTTCGGGACATTTCCGTGGAAACCATCAACGCGATGACCCCGAATACGATACCGGCGGCGCCCAGGATTATGCCCAAATAGGCCGTCATGCCGCTCATGTTTATCACCCTTTCAATATGCAGGCCGCCCAGGGTTGTTGTAGGGTCTGTGCCGGCATATGCATGCTTCACCGGTCTGAATTTTATCCAGTTTTCAGCCCTGGCCGCTGTGATCGACCTCACTTGGTTAAATTAATTAAATAAATTCAATAGGTTAATATGAGAGCCGCCGTCATTCCCGTCACCCCGTTGCAGCAGAATTGTTCCCTGGTATGGTGCGAAAACACCCTGAAGGCGGCCTTGGTCGATCCCGGCGGCGAGATCGATCGCCTGAAGGACGCCGTGGACGAAGCAGGCGTGACGCTGGAGAAGATTCTCGTCACCCATGGCCATCTCGACCATGCGGGCGCCGTTGCCGACCTGGCCGAGGAATTCGGCCTGCCCATCGAAGGACCGCATCCCGAGGACAAGTTCTGGATCGACCAATTGCCGACCCAGGGCCGGGAATACGGGTTCGGTGAATTGCGGGCCTTCACGCCCGACCGCTGGCTGGACCAGGGCGACACCTGCACGGTCGGCGAGCAGACCTTCGACGTGCTGCATTGCCCGGGGCACACACCCGGCCATGTCGTGTTCTTTCATGCGGGCGAGCGCGTCGCCTTCGTCGGTGACGTATTGTTCCAAGGCTCTATCGGTCGTTCCGACTTTCCGCGGGGCGATTTCGACACCCTGATCAAGTCCATCCGCGAAAACCTGTTCCCCCTTGGCGACGACGTCACTTTCGTGCCCGGCCATGGGTCGCTGTCGACCTTCGGACATGAACGGGAAAGCAACCCCTACGTCGCCGACCGCCTGTTCGCGCGGAACACGGGCTGAGCCCGAGAGATCGGCTGATATGAAGCACATCCTGCTGCTGGCCGACGCCGACGAACTGCCGGGCCTGACGCGGATATTCTGGGACGCCGCACCTGACGCACGCATCCAGGGCGTCAGCAGCCGCGACGAACTGGAACAGGCCACGGCGACCCCCGCCGCCGACCTGCGCCTGATCGCCTTCTGCACGGACGTGATCGTGCCCGAGGCGGTGCTGGGCCGCCTGCCCGGCCCGGCCTACAACGTCCATCCCGGCCCGCCCTGGGTGCGCGGGATCTATCCTTCGGTATTCGCCTTGTATGAAGGGTTGGACCGCTTCGGGGCGACCCTGCACGAACTGACCATGGAAATCGACAAGGGCCCCATCGTCGCCGTGGACGAGGCCGCCATTACGCCCGCCATGGACCGCCTGGCCCTGGAAACCCTGGCCCGCGATCTGGTCACGGAATTACTTACACGCATGGCCAAAGATCTGTTGACGGTCGACGCCCCCCTGCCCCATCTCGATGCTGAGTGGTCGGGGCCCGCCTGGTCGAAGAAGGATTTCGACGCCCTTTGCCGCCTGCCCGACGGCATCGACGAGGCCGAGTTCCGCCGCCGCCTGCGCGCCGTCGGGGAAGGCCCCAACCATGCGCTCTATTTCGAGACATTCGGGCGCCGCTTCTCCCTGGCGCCACCGGCCCGGATCGGCCCCGTGGTCAAAGGCGGCCGCCCCGTCGCCCCCTGACCCCCTTCAACCCACGGAAATTCCTTTCAATTGTTGGTCCTTTTTCCTGGGTTAAGGGTTTCCCTCTTGGGCCTCCCCTTGTACCCTTCCGCGGATTCTTCAATTGGTCCGCTCTGAGTACGCGTGGCTTGTCCACCGTCGTCTCGAAGTCTCGTTGCTTGGTGACGTTCTGTTGAAGCCGATGACAACGAAAAGGAAGCGAACAGATGAAGCAAGCAGCGACCGGGGATACCCTGCGTGTCCACTACACGGGAACCCTGGATGACGGCACGACCTTCGACACCTCGAAAGACCGCGCCCCCATGGAAGTCACTTTGGGCGGCGGGCAGATCCTTCCCGGGGTAGAGGCTGCCTTGGCCGGCATGGCTGAGGGCGATACGAAAAAAGTCACCCTGGAACCCGACGACGCCTTCGGCGACCACAACCCGGACCTGGTCCAAACCGTGGCGCGCGGCACCATTCCGGCGGAAATTCCGTTGGAAGTCGGCGCCGTCCTGGAAGCGACAAACGAGACCGGAAATCCAATGCACTTGGTCGTGCTCGAATTCAACGACGAGGACGTGACGCTGGACGCCAACCATCCCCTGGCGGGCAAAGCGTTGACGTTCGAGCTGACCCTGGTCGAATTCGCCTAATCCAAATCTGCCGCCTTCGGGAGCCCCCGCGTCAGTCCGCCTGCGGCGGGCCGGCGCGCAGGCGCCCGGGCAGAAGTGCCGCAACGGCGATGAAGAAGGCCCCCAAGGCAAGACCGATCCATTCGCCGGGGATACTGTCCAGCACGGCCGGATAGTTGGTGCCGGAAAGCGGCCCCAGGGTCGCTTTTCCGCCCAACACGTTGTCCAGCACACCGGTCGATTTGACCCAGGCGTAGGTCGCCATGTAGGCACCCGCACCGAACAGTCCGCCAAGGACGAAGACAACCCCGTCCCACCGGCCCGTGGCAGCGGCGGCAAGACCGGTACCGGGACAATACCCGGATACGGCGAAGCCAAGCCCCAGTAACAGACCGCCGATGAACACGCCCCAATAGGCATCCTTGACGTCAAGGTGTCCGGGATCGACAAAGCCCAAAATCAGTCCAACGTAAAGCAGGACCGAGGCCGTACCGATGGCCAGGAAGATGGTCTTCATCAAGTGCAGATTTCTGAGCCGCAGCATGCCGATGATGAAGTTCGGGTTGGTCGCGCCGATACGATCAAGCACGAAACCGAAGGCACCGCCGATAACGATGGCGAGGATCAGGGTGGTCATGGTTCAGCCCTCCTTCCGGTAGGTCAGGATCGCCGCCGGTAAGGCAGCCAGGAACACACCGGCGGTGAAGATGTAGGCCGACATGGCAGTCTGCATCATGCCGCTCATCATATGGCCGGAGGTACATCCGCCGGCCATGCGCGCGCCGTACAACACGATGAACCCGGCGGCGAAGACGGCAACCTGGCGTTTCCAGGCCGCATCGCCGAAGTTGGCCCGCCAGATGGCCGGTGCCACGCGTTCCTCACGAGACACGCCGCCCCGCAGCAGCGCCGACAGCGCCGCCCCACCCATCACCGCGAGCACGAACACGAAGCTGTAGTTCCAGGGATTGGCCACGTTCTTGGCGTACTTGCCGCCCGATTTATTCAGATAGGCGTTGGGGCTGGCATAGCCGCTTTTGGCGTCCTTGGACGCAACCACGGCGGTGTCATCGACAGCATCCCACAGGATGCCGTCGAAGATCACGAACTGGGTCGAAACGCCGACAGGCTTGACCAGCAAGACGGCCGCAAAGAACACGGCACCCAGCAGGATGCCGCCGGTTTTCCAGGATAAAATCATCCCGCAATCCTCCGTACGATGGGTAAAAGGCCCCACTATGGGTAAGAAGACGTGGCCTTAGGGCGCCTTCTTGACCGGGCAGGATGAAATCCCGAACAGGGAATAGGCCGGGCAGGTCGAAAACAGGCCGGTCGCCAAGGGCACGACGCCGATCAAGGTCCATACGCGCCAGGGCTCTTCCGGAAACAGGAAAAACAGGGCAAGCAGGGCGACGCCCGCAACGATCCGCAACAGGCGATCAATACCGCCGACATTTTTCTTGAACATGAACGGAACTCCTTCTCGTTCGAATGGCATGAAATCAAGCTTACGCTCCGCACGGAACGCCGCATTGACCCCAGTTAATCAGAACAAAGGGAATTCGTCGGTGACTTGGTCACATAGGCCGCAAGCGGCGCTCAGGTCAGCAACGCCGCCAGCCCCGTGCGGTTGACAACCTGGATCGTGCCCCGGTCGAGCGAAACCAGCCCCTTCTTGGACAGGATTTCGAGCCGCCGCGAGATCACCTCCCGCACGGAGCCGATCGCCGTCGCCAGTTCCTGATGAGTAGCACGAACCAGGCCGCTGTCATCGGCACGCTCCAACAGGGCGGCGGCCAGGCGTGCTTCGATCCGGATGAACGCGACCCGCTCCAGCACCTGCATGACCGATTGCAGACGCTTTGCGAAGGCCTGGAAAACAAAGGTGCGGAAGGCTTCGGACGTTCCCAGAAGGCTCAGGAACAGGGACCTGGGAATCATGACCGCTTCGACGTCCGTTTCGGCGACCGCTTCGGCGGAATAGTCGTCCTCGCCCAACAGGCCCAATGTGCTCTGCACACAGGATTCGCCCGGGGTGATGCTGTACAGCAGGATTTCGCGCCCGGTGGCACCCGTCAGGTAGACGTCAACCCGGCCGCCGATCAGCACCCCGAAACAGGTCACCTCGTCCCCGGGACGAAACATCACGTGGCCCTTGGGGATGGTTATCGGGTGGATGGCCTCCAGCTGTCGGCGCGTATCCGCATCCAGGCCGCCCAGTCCCGGCGCACGGTCAACCCAATGGGGCGCGGCAGTCATTTCATATCTTCCTTGGTCGGCGCCGTATCGTCTGCTGGGCGCAATCCATTCACCGTCCGGTCGCCCGGTAGGTCGCGGGGACGCAGATACAGGAACGCGGCGATGCCCAGCGGCGTGATGATGGCCAGATGCCCGAATGCCAGCACCCAGCCGGTGACCCCGCTGCCGCCCGCGAGATCAAGCACGATGCCGAACACCAACGGCCCGAAGAACCCGCCGATGTAGCCGATCGTCGAATGCACGGCCAGGGTGGCCCCCCGGCGGCTTGGCTCGGCGCTACCCGAGGTGCCGGCCGTGAGGGCCGAGGAATCGGCATAGACCGCGATGTTGTACATAAGGCAGAGGGCGACCGCGAGACCATAGCCCACGGCCGCCGCCCAACCGATGCTGAGGGCGAACACCATGGCCACCGCCATCACCGCCATGACCACCCGCTGGCGGCCGAAGCGGATGCACATCTCGTTGCCGCCGACGCTCGACCAGGTGCCCAGCACGCCCATGACGAAGGCGATGGAGGTCGGGGCGATCAGCCCCTCGCCGCCGCCCCAGGCCGCCGCCGTGAAGGTCAGGAACGTCACCCCCCAGGAGCGCAGGGTGAACAACTCCCAACAATGAACGCCGTAACCGATGGAATAGGCCAAGGCCGAGCGGTTGCGCAGCACCGGGCGAAAATCGAACAGAGCCGGGCGGGCCGATACGGAGCCCCCGGCAGAGGCCGGCTTCGCAGGCTGGCCAGGCACGGCGAAGGCCATGATCAGGAATGCCGCCACGGTGCACAGGCTGGCCCCGCCGAACACCCAGGGCCAAGGCGCGAAGCTGGAGATCGTGCCCGCGAACAGAAACGACAGGGCCCCGCTGAACCCGACCCCGGCGGCATGCCAGGACACACCCCGAGTCTGGGCTGTCCCCTCCAGCCGGTCGGACAGTACCTTGAGCCCCGGCATGTAGCAGCCGGCCCAGGCCATCCCGGCAAGGGCGCGCAGAATAAGCGCCGACCAGAAACCGTCGGCCAGGAAGGCATAGCCCAGATGGGTCAGCGTCGTCAGGGTGACGCAGGCCAGATAGAGGCGCCGGGGATCGATGCGGTCGGTCAGGCTGACCAGGATCGGCACGGCGCAGACATAGGCCGCCGCCCACATACCCGTCAGCCAGCCGGCCTCCGTATTGGTCAGGTTCCATTCGGTGATGAAGATGGGCAGCAGCGCCGGCACCGTATAGGCCCCGATCTGCGCCAAAAGCTGCGCCATGAAGACAGCGAAGATAAGCCGGGTCGCCGACATCGCGTGGTCCTTGGTCTCTGCGTCGGGGTCGCCGGGTGGTCGGCCGTGACGGAATAATTAGTGGTAGAATGTCTTTCTCACCGCGTCAAAGCGGTTTCTCGCCGCGACCCCGGCGGCTAGACTCCGGCGCCATGCGCTTTTTCACCTCCGACCGCTTTGTCATTCCCCTGCCCGACGGCCACAGCTTTCCGGGGCGGAAATACATTCTGCTGCGCGAACACTTGATCCGCGAAGGCATTTTGGCAGCAGACAGCATCCTCCCCTCGCCCCTGGCCGAGGCCGACGACATCGCCCGCGCCCATGACGCCGATTACATGGCGGCGGTGCGTGACGGCCACCTGGACGCCCAGGCGCAGCGCCGCATCGGCCTGCCGTGGAGCCGCAACCTGGTCGACCGCGTGACCGCGACCATGGGCGGTGCCGTGGCGGCGGCGGAAGCGGCCTTGGAATTCGGCCTGTCGGGCCAGCTTGCCGGCGGCACCCATCACGCCCATCGCGGTTTCGGCGCGGGCTACTGCATTTTCAACGATTTCGCGATCGCGGCGCTGAAGATCCTGGCCGAGGGATGGGCCGCGCGGGTCGCCATCATCGACCTGGACGTGCATCAGGGCGACGGCAACGCCGCCATCCTGACCGGCCATCCCGACGTCTTTGTGTTTTCCGTGCAGGGGGAAAAGAACTTCCCCCATCACCGCGTGGCGTCGGACCTGGATGTGGACCTGCCCGACGGCACGGAGGACGCGGCCTATCTTAGGGCCCTCGCTGAGCACCTGCCCGCCGTGTTCGATTTCCGCCCGGACCTGGTGCTCTATCAGGCCGGCGTCGATCCCTTGGCCGAAGATCGGCTCGGTCGCCTCGCCCTGACGCTCGACGGACTCGCCAAGCGCGACCGCCTGGTGCTTACGGAATGCCGTTCGCGCGGCATTCCCGTTTCACTGGGATTGGGCGGCGGCTACGCAAACCCCATCGACCTGTCGGTCCAGGCCTACGTCAATACCTACGCCGTGGCGAAGGATGTCTATCGATTCTAAAGGGGGGACGGCTTACTTCCCGTCCCGCTTGGCGATGCAGGCACGCACGGAACTGGAGCGGCAGGACTGGATGCAGCCCTGGCGCTTGTTGGCGCTGCCCGACGGTCCCGCGAGGCAGCCCCGCGTGCAGTCCTGCAGCAAGTCCTGGAAATGGCCACCCGAATGATCGCGGCACCAGTTGTAGTCGGCGTCGAAACCGTCCGTGATGCCCTCGTTGAAACCCTTGGCGATGCGGGTGAAGAAACCTTCGCGTTTGCCTTCACCTTCGGGCGTTTGGGCAGGTGCCGCGTTGGGGGCGGCCTCGGCCTGCGGGGCAGCCGGCTGATCCGGCTCACCGCCAAAGCCGCTGAGCAAGCGGGTGAAGAAGCCCGCCCGTTCGGCTGTTTCCGGCGGCGCGTTTTCGGCCGGCGCCGCCGGCACCGTCGCGACGCTTTCGGGGGCGACGGCATTTGAGGGAACAGTGGACGCACTGCCCTGCCCCACCGGCTCGGCGGGCGCCGCCTTCGCGGCCGTCGTTATAGCCTTGGGGGCCGGGCCCTGGGCCCGCTGAGACAGGCAGGCGTCCACGGCCTCGCCCTTGCAGGTCTGATAACAGCCCCGTTTCCGGGACACCTTCTTGTTGCTGATGCGCGTGCAATTGGCATCGACGCAGGAATCGAACGCCCGATCATAGACCTTGGGCATGTTGTTGAAGCACCAGTCGAAGTCGCCCAGGTCGTAGGCCGCCGCCCGCGAAGGGCTGAGGTGCAGGCAGGCCATGAATCCGACAAGCGCCAGGAGTATCCGCAAGGTCGTCCGTCCTTCTGAAATTTTCGTCACGGCTTGTCGCCGCCGATCGCTGCGATGCCCCCGGCCTCGCCCCAGCGGGGGGCGGTGTCCAGATGCACCCCCGCCTGATCCAACAGGCGCATGCAGGTCTGATCCACAAGGTCGCTGATCGCCTGGGGCTTTTGATAAAACGCCGGCACGGGCGGGAAGATCACGGCGCCCAAGGTCGCCAGCTTGGTCAGGGTTTCCAGATGCCCGGCATGCAGCGGCGTTTCGCGCACGGCCAGCACCAATGTCCGGCGTTCCTTCAGCATCACATCGGCGGCGCGGGTAATCAGGTCGCCCGTGTTGCCATAGGCGATGTTGGATGCTGTTTTCACGGAACAGGGGGCGACGATCATGGCGTCCAGGCGGAACGAGCCCGAGGACACGGGAGCGCCCACGTTGCCCGCCAGATGCACGACATCGGCCAGGGCCTCGATCTCGGCGGCGTCGCGGTCAAGCTCGGCGGAAATGGTCAGCCGCCCGGCCTTGGAAATCACCAGATGGCTTTCGACGTCCGGCGTTTCCGCCAGCATTTCCAGCAGGCGACAGCCATAAACCGCGCCGGAGGCGCCGGTGATGGCGATGAGGATGCGTTTGCGTTCATTGGACATCGGGGCAATTTGGGGTTCACCGCTGCATTTGTCCATATTTAGCGCAAATCCCGATTGACCGTCCGGCCCGGCGCGTTACTTTGTGCACAGACCGGATTGTATACATTTTCACCCTCCAGCCGAGGCAGAGACCACCATGACCAACACGACCAGCGCCAACAAAATCTGGGGCCGTTCGGCCTTTATCGAACTGCTGAAGCAGGAAGGCGTGACCCACATGTTCGGCAATCCGGGGACCACGGAACTGCCGATTATGCACGCGCTGGCCGACCATCCGGACATGACCTATGTCCTGGGCCTGCAGGAGGCGCTCGTCGTCGCCATGGCCGACGGCTATTCCCGCGCCTCGGGCAAGCTGGTCGCCTGCAACGTCCATGTGGCGCCCGGCCTGGGCAATGCCATGGGTTCGCTGTTCAACGCCAAATTCACCAACACGCCGATGATCCTGACCGCCGGGCAGCAGGAACAGGGCCACGGCCTGACCGAACCGGTGTTGTACGGCGATCTGGTGTCCATGGCCCGGCCGCTGGTGAAATGGGCGGTCGAAGTAACGCAGTTGGAAGACCTTCCCCGCATCATCCACCGCGCCGCCAAGGTCGCCATGACGCCGCCGATGGGGCCCGTGTTCCTGTCCCTGCCGGGCGACATCCTGAACGACGAGGCGGGCCTGGACCTGGGATCGGCAACCCGCATCGACACCCGCGTGCGCCCGTCGGACGAGGTGCTGGAAACCCTGGCCAAACGGATCCTGGCGGCCGAGAACCCGGTGGTCGTGGTCGGCGACGAGATGGTGAAAAGCGACGCACTCGCCGAGGCCGCGGCCTTCGCCACAACGCTGGGCGCACCCGTGTATCAATCATCCGCCCCCTACGGCGCCCAGTTCCTCAACGAGCATCCCTGCTTCATGGGCGCGCTGGAACGCAGCCAGAAACAGGCCCGCGCCGCGCTGGAGCCCTATGACCTGATGATCGCCCTCGGCACCGATCCTCTGGTTATGTCGGTCTACAGCCCCATCGACCCGCTGCCGGACGGCATGAAAATCGTGCAGATCGGCCTCAACGAATGGGACATCGCCAAGAACTATCCGGTCGAAGTCGCGGCCCTGGGTGATCTGAAGACCACCCTGCCCGCGCTCGCCGACATGCTGGCCAAGATCGGCGGCGACACCCAGGCCGCCCGCGCCAAGGCCTCCATCGAGGCCCTGGCCGCGACCAACTGGTCGGCCCGTCGGACCCGAATTCTTACCGAACTGTCGGACAATGACGGGCCGCAGCCCATCGACCCCCGCCACATGGCCAAGATGATCACCGACGTCCTGCCCGAGAACGCGATCATCGTGAACGAAGGCCTGACCTCGGCCCGGCTGCTGGACCAGTTGTTCCCGTTCCGCGACCGCTTCGCCTATCACGGCCTGGCGTCGGGGGGCATCGGCTGGGGCCTGCCGGCCGCCGTCGGCGTGCAGATCGCCCAGCCCGACCGACCCGTGGTCGCGGTGATTGGCGACGGCAGTGCGATGTATTCGATCCAGGCCCTGTGGACGGCGGCGGCCATGAAACTGCCGCTGACCTACGTGATCGCCAACAACGGCGGCTACCGCATCATCAAGCAGCGCCTGAAATCCTTCCACGGCTCGGAAAACTACATCGCCATGGATTTCGTCGACCCGCCCATCGATTTCGTCGCCGTGGCGTCGGGCATGGGCCTGACGGCGGAACGCATCACCGATCCCGCCCGCGTGCGGACGGCGCTGAACGAGGCCATCGCCAATCCGGGGCCGAACCTGCTGGAAATCGTGGTCGACGGGACGGTCTGACCCGCCCCCGGTCAGTGAAAGGTCAAACCGCCGGTCGGGCTGATGGTCGATCCGGTGAGGAACGCCGAATCCTCCGACGCCAGGAAGGTGGCGACGCCGCCGATGTCCTCGGGATTGGCGATCCCTAACGGTGCCCGCTGCTGAATGCGGGCGTATTGCGCCCGGTGCAGGTCGGTCATTTCGATCTTGCCCTCGAAGCCGTCCCACGACGGCGATTCCCCGATCAGGGTCACGGCGATGCAGTTGACCCGCACCTTATGGCGGGCCATCTCCTTGCCGATCACTTTGGTCGTCATCACCAGCCCGCCGGCATAAAGCGCCACGGTGGTCTGACCCGCCGTCGGCACCCGTCCGCCTTCCGACGTGACGAACATGCAACTGCCGCTTTCACGCTCGATCATATAGGGCAGGACCGCGTGCAGCGGCAGCAGCTTCGCCGCCGTCGCGCGGGACATGACCTCGGTCACCGCGGCGACGTCGATCTCGTTGAAGATGCCGCGAACGCTGGGGTCGTTGGTGTCCTGCGACGGCACGCCGGAGGCGCTGGCGACCAGCACGTCGATTTGGCCATGCGCCCGCACCGTATGGGCCGCCAGGGCATCCATATCGGTCTTCGACTGCACGTCGGCGGCGACAAAATCGGCCGACCCGCCATCCTTCCGCAGGGCCTCGACGACCATCCGGCCCTTTTCTTCCGACCGGCCGGAGACGACGACCGTCGCCCCCTCGGCTGCGAAGCGGCGGGCGACGCCCAGACCGATGCCGCCGGTCGATCCGGTAATGATCGCCACTTTTCCTTGAAGTTTACCCATCTGTTCCTCGTCTGCTGTGCGTATGCCGGGCGCGCTCAATCCTCACGGCGGGGCCAGCCCGGCTGCTTCAGGTCATCCGTATGCTGGCCCAGGGTCGGCGCGGGATGCTTCACCCGGCCCGGCGTGGCGCTCAGTTTCGGCACGATGCCCGGGGTCTTCATGGGTTTGCCATGGGAGGTCACCGTATCCAGGATCATCTCGCGCGCCTGGTACTGGGGGTCCTCGACGATGTCGGCGATGGTATAGGTCTTGCCGACGGGGACGGAGACGGCGTCGAGCCGCGCGATAACCTCGTCGCAGGTCATGGTTGCCGCCCATTCCTGGATCGCCGCGTCGATCCGCTCCACATGCCGCGAGCGGCCATCGTTATGTTTCAACTCCGGGTCGTCGGCCAGGTCCTGGCGTCCCATCTCGGTCATCAGGCGCTGGAAGATGCTGTCGCCGTTTCCGGCGATCAGAACGTATTGGTCATCCTTGCACAGATAGGCGTTGGTCGGCACGATGCCCGGCAGGGCGCTGCCCGTGCGCTCACGCACGACCCCGGCGGAGGTATATTCCGTCAGGGTACTTTCCATCACGTTGAACACGGATTCATAAAGGGCGACATCGACCACCTGACCCTCACCGCCGTTCACGTTGACATGGTGCAGGGCGAACATCAGGCCCATCACCCCGTGCATCGACGCCAAGGTGTCACCGATGGAAATGCCGACCCGCACCGGCACGCGGCCCGGCTCGCCGGTGATATAGCGCAGCCCGCCCATGGATTCCCCCAAAACGCCGAATCCCGGCTTGTCCTTGTAGGGGCCCGTCTGGCCGAAGCCGGAGATCCGCAGCATGACCAGCTTGGGATTGATGGCGTGAAGCTGCTCCCAGCCCAGGCCCCATTTCTCCAGGGTGCCCGGCTTAAAGTTCTCGATCACCACATCGGCTTCCTGGGCCAGGGCCAGAACCACGTCACGGCCTTCCGGGGACTTCAGGTCAAGACAGACCGAACGCTTGTTGCGCGACTGGATCTCCCACCAAAGCGAGGTGCCGTCCTGCACGATGCGCCATTTTCGCAAGCCGTCGCCGGCACCCGCCGCCTCGACCTTGATCACGTCGGCGCCGAAATCGGCCAGCGTCTTGGCCGCGAAGGGCCCAGCCACGAATTGGCCCAGTTCAATCACTTTCAATCCTTGAAGAGCTTCCATGTCCCGCATTCCGTATTATTGATGGTCATCGCGGCGCGACCTTTTGCGCACGCCGGAACGGCAGCATCGACAAGGGGGCGCGGAAAAGCAACCCGGAGCGCACAGAGGGGGAAATGAAGCGCCTAGGCCGCAACCCAGCCGGCCAGCGGCTCCGCCAGATTTTCCCAAGGCAGATACCCCGCCGTGACCAGCATGGCCTTCTGGTCCTCGACGGCGAGCAGGGTCGGAAACCCGGTGATGCCGGAGCTTTGCGCGAACCAGAAATCGCCCTGGGTTTCTTCACGCATGTCGGGGGAGGTCAGCAGGGCGAAGAATTTGTCGCGGTCGAAACCGAAATCCCCGGCAATATCGGCCAGCACCGCTTCCTTCGCCGTGTCGCGGTTGTCGACATAGAAGGCATGGTGGAGATGGGCCAGGAACGGCAACGCCTTGGCCTCGTCCAGCTTGCGCGCCGTGACCACGGCGCGGCAGGCCGGTTCCGTGTCGTAGACGAAATTGTCCTGATCAAAAAAGGCGAAATCGAAGGGCTGGCCGGTGGCATCCTGCACATGATGCCAATGGTCGCGGATGTAGTCCTTGTCCTTGCCGCGCATGGGATGGACCGTGCCGGGACGCAACCCGCCGACCATGACCCGCACGGGTGCGGCGTCACCGAAGGATTGCGCGACCTTGTCGATGACCGGGGAAAAACCCCAGCACCAGGAACACATGGGGTCGGCGACATAGAGGAAATGCTTGCTCATCATCCCGAAGTCTAACGCCCGCCGCCGTCCGCGCCAATCAGGCGATCAGGGAAGGCCTGCTCACTTCGCCGTGAGCACCGCCTTCAATAGGCCGGGAAAGCGCTTGTCCAGTTCCTTGTGGCGCAGGGAGTTCATATGCACGGTGCCGTCGTTGCGCGTCCACACCAGGCCTGCCTCGCGCAACACCCGGAAGTGATGGGACATGCTCGATTTCGGGCGGCCGCCGTCCAGCGCGTTGCAGCTGGCCTCGCCCTCATCCGCCAGGCGGCGGACGATGTCCATGCGCACCGGATCGCTGAGAGCATGCAGCAGATGCTCCAACGAGACGGCGTCAATCTCCGGGTGTTTGAACGGTCGCATGGTCGATTATCTAGCACATAAAATTTGATATTGCTATTGTTCGAAATATATCGAACTATAGAACTAATGGCGATACAGCCACCCCCACTTAATTTACGGAGTTTCCCCATGTCGACCCTGTTCGATCCCTTTACCCTGAAAGACGTCACCTTGCGCAACCGCATCGCGGCGTCGCCCATGTGCCAATATTCCGCCGTGGACGGCATGCCCAACGACTGGCACCGCATCCATGTACCCGCCCTGGCCCGGGGCGGCGCCGGACTGGTCATCGTCGAGGCCACCGCCGTCTCGCCCGAAGGCCGCATCACCCCCGGCTGCACGGGCCTGTGGAACGATGATCAGGCCGAGGCCCTGGCCGTCGTCGCCCGCGAGATCGAAGCGGCGGGGTCCGTGCCCGGCATCCAGATCGGACACGCCGGTCGCAAGGCCAGCGCCAACCGCCCGTGGGAAGGCGATGACCATATCGCCCCGGACGATCCGCGCGGCTGGGAAACCATTGCCCCTTCGGCCATCGCCTACGGCGGGGGCCTGCCCAAGGTGCCCCGCGCCATGACCAAAGCCGACATCGACCGCGTGCGGGGCGATTTCGCCGCCGCCGCCAAACGCGCCCACGACGCCGGGTTCAAGTGGCTGACCCTGCATTTCGCCCATGGCTATCTGGCGCAAAGCTTCTTTTCCGCCCATTCCAATCAGCGCGACGACGAATACGGCGGCAGCGCCGAAAACCGGGGCCGGTTCCTGATCGAAACCCTGGCCGCCGTGCGCGAAGTCTGGCCGGAAAACCTGCCGCTGACGGCGCGGTTCGGGGTCATCGAATTCGACGGCCGGGACGAGGAAACCCTTACCGAATCCATCGCCCTGGTGAACCGCTTCAAGGAAGCGGGCCTGGATTTCATCGACGTCAGCATGGGGTTTTCAACGCCGGAGGCGAACATTCCCTGGGGCCCGGCCTTCCTGGCACCGGTCGCCGAACGGGTGCGCCGGGAAACCGGCCTGCCCGCCGCGACCAGCTGGTACATCAGCCAGCCGGCCCAGGCGGACCAGATGATCCGTGACGGCCAGGTCGACCTCGTGATGCTGGGGCGGCCGCTGCTGGCCAATCCGCATTGGCCCTACATGGCGGCGCAGGAACTGGGCGTGGACAATCCGGCCTGGGCCACCCTGCCCCCGCCCTACGCCCATTGGCTGGCCCGCTACCGGGCAGCCTGACCGGCGGTTAATCGGCTGATGGCCGCGTCTGTTTCTTCCGCCAGCCGCGCCATCAGCTCCGCTGCCGTCTGGCGCCGGGACAACCCCACCCCCTGCCCCACCCAAAGGGACAGCAAACCCGGGTCGCCGGCCTTTGCCGCCGCCGTGCGCATGGGCCGGGTCAGGGCGTTCTGCCATGGAAAGGGCAGCGGCGCGGCCTCGGCCCCGTCGCCTTCCATCATCGCCATGAAGCGGTTTTCAATGCCGCGGGCGAAGCGGCCGGAAAAGGCCTGGGTGATTCGCGTCTGTTCGGGCTGGGCGGACAGCATGGCCGCCTTGTAGCATTCAGGCGTGCCGGCCTCGTCACAGGTCAGGAAGGCCGTACCCATCTGCACCGCCTGGGCGCCAAGCGCCAGGGCGGCAGCGATGCCCCGCCCGTCCATGATTCCGCCGGACGCAACCACGGGCACGGAGACGGCGTCCACGACTTGCGGCACCAGGGCCAGGGTGCCGATCATCGCCGCCTCGAACGATCCAACGAACGTGCCCCGATGGCCGCCGGCTTCCGCCCCCTGGGCGACCACGGCGTCGACCCCCAGCCGTTCCATCGCGACGGCCTCCGCCGGCGTGGTCACGGTGCCCATGACGAAGGTGCCGCGGGCCTGGAGCGCCGCGACCGCCTCAGACGAAATCAGACCAAAGGTGAAGCTGAACACCTTGGCGCCGCTTTCAAGTGCCACGGGAAAGGTTTTTTCGAACGGATCCGTCATGGCGTCGGGCAGGGCCGCTTGCGGCGCGCCCACATCCGCACCCGCGCGCTGGACGGCGGCGACCGTGGTCTCCGCATCGGCGGGAAGCGGCGGCACCGGCTGCGGCGCGAACAGGTTGACTCCGAAGGATCGGTTGGTCTGGCTCCTGACCTTCTCGACCGCCCCCCGGAACGCCTCCGGCGTCAGATAGGTCGCGCCCATGGACCCCAGACCGCCCGCCTCGGATACGGCAACCACCAGTTCCGGCGTATCGCTGCCGCCGGCCATGGGGGCCTGGATCACCGGCAATGTCATCCCCAAGCGGGTCATCAGTGCGGTCTGGGCAGGCATGGCGGTCCTCCGGCGGTGGATAGGGGTGACCAAGATTACCCCCGCATCCCGCCAGGTGAAAAACGGTTTCCCGCGATAGGCGCTATCTGGCCGGCAGATACCTATTCGGCCGCAGCGCGGACCGGATACAAATGATTCATGAAGGCCACCATCGCCGCCGACCGGTAACCGTCTTTGCGGTGGATGAACAAAGTCGTCACGCGGCCTTCGCGGACGGGCAGCGCGTGCAGGCGCACGCGACCCCGCTCCGCCGCATCGCGGGCGATACCGCGCGGCAGCAGGGTCACGCCCAGGCCGGCGGCGGCGCAGCCCATAATGGTTTCGATGGTACCGAACTCCAGAATCCGTAAGCCGGTCACGCCGCGCGCGGCCAGGATTTCCTCCAGCTTGCGTCGGTAAGAGCATCCGGCGCGCAAGACCACGATCTTGACCTCACCCTGGGCCGTCAGGTCGCGCAAGTCGGCGACCCCTGGCGCGGTAACCGCGACCAAATCCTCGTGAAACGCCGTCTCCGCAACAAGATCCGGGTGATCGACCGGCCCGCAGACGAAGGCTCCTTCAACCCGGCCTTCCAGAACGTCGTCGATCAGTTCCGCCGTGGTGCCCGTGCGGATCGCCAGGTCGACGCCAGGATGCCCCCCTGCGAAGCCAGTCAGAATCGGCGATAGATGCAAGGCCGCCGTGGTTTCCAGTGACCCAATGACCAAGTCGCCCTGCGGCACGCCGTCGTCGGCAACCGCGCGCCGGGCATCGGCTACCAGCCGCGCCGCCGCTTTGGCGAAGGGCAGCAGGCGTTCCCCAGCCGGAGTTAAGCGTACGCCCCGGGAATGGCGTTCGAACAGGCCCATCCCCAAATCGTCCTCCAACAGGCGCACGCGCGCGGTCACGTTGGATTGTACGGTGTGCAGTTCCGATGCCGCGCGATTCATTGCACCGGTGCGGGCGACCGCCTCGAAAATACGGAGATCAGAAAGCTCCATGGCAATACACTCACAAATTATGATGTCTATTTAACTTTAATATCTCTATTAGAGATAACAAGAGAATTCCATCACACTGTCCTTCGTCAACGGCGTCCGCTGACATCAAGCGAAAGTTTTCACTTGTGCAACTGATAATCATTTGCATATTGTGTCGTCCTTGATCCCTGAGGCAGGGAGCAGTGCCAACCAGCAACTGGTAATCGCTCGCAACCTGCCCGGCATACCGGAGACACAGGCACCGATGTGCGACCTTTGCGGCGACGACGATCTCCACCTGCACGCCACGGCGCGGCGCAAGCGGCTGTGGGAAATGACCGCCGGATGGCATTGCTCCATCCTGGGCACATGCCTGACCCTGGCCGACCTGCGCGCCCTGGCCCGCAAGCTGCCCCTGAAGATCCGCCAAGGCTTCCCCGTCGACTATCAGCTCCACGGTTTCTTCGTGAAGGAAGCCGATCAGCCGGGCCGCGCGGCCAAGATGCTGACCAAGCTGTTGGACCGCAAGCATGCGGCGGCAATCCGCCGCCTGCGCGGGGTCAAAGATGCCAAGGGCCTGGAGGGCGCCTGGGTCGAGGCCATGGCCGCCGGCGACATCCCCGGTCCCTACTGGGCGATTCTCAGCCATCCCGCCGCGACCACGGACCTATCGGAACGCATGTTCGCCGACGTGCACATGCTGTCCCATCTGGTCGGCGCCTCCAACCGGGGCGACATCCGCCGCCTGACGGATCTGGAAGAGGAAAACGCCGGCCTGCGCGACAAGCTCGCCAAGCAGCAGAACCATCACCGCCAGCGCCTGGACGAAAAGGAAAAGCAGATCAACGCGCTGCGCGACCAGCTGCACCACGATCCCGACCGCGCCATCCGCATCGCCGCCCCGCAAACGCTGGACGGTGACGGCGCCTGTGCCTCCGTCCCGGCCCTGCAGGGCGAACTTCGCCATATGGAAATCCGTGCCGCCCAAACCGATGCCACCCTGCGCGGTCAGCGCAGCCGCATCGAGGAACTGTCGCGCCTCGTCGACAGCCTGCTCGACGAGAACCGGTCCCTGGAAACGGCCCTGGTCCGCGAACGAGGCACCGGCCCCGCCGGCAGTGACTGCGACACCTCCTGCCCCTTCGATCTCGGCGGGCGTAGCCTGCTTTACGTCGGGGGCCGGCAGCAGACCGTGCATCGCCTGAAATCCCTGGTCGAAGCATGGAACGGCCATTTCCTGCACCATGACGGCGGCCTGGAAAAATCCATCAATGAATTGGCGGGTGCGGTGGTCAAGGCCGACGCCGTGGTGTTCCCCACGGACTGCGTCAGCCATGATGCGGCCCTTCAGGTCAAACGCCTGTGCCGCCAGACCATGAAGCCGTTCGTGCCGCTGCGCAGTTCCGGCGTCGCCTCTTTCGTCGCCGGACTGCGTCACGGATTGGAAAGTTTCGACGCCGCCGCCGGCGCCGACTAAGCCCCATGCGCGCCTTCGCCGCCCCATCCACCTTCATCGAACTGCCGTTCGGCGAGCAACTGATGCTCTGGGCCGTGCGGCTTTGGATGCGCGGCCTTAGGGACGGCATGCCCGATCAGACGATCCTCCGCACCGGTTTCAAGCTGGCCGGGGTTCCCGCCGCACATGCGCCTCTCGATGGCCTGATGACCGTCCTGACAACCGCGGCAACCGATACCATTGATATTCGCTGCCCACATTGCGCCGACATCAGCGCGGATGAACACCTGTTGATGGACGTCATCGCCGGCCTGCAGTCCCCGGGCCGCGGCTGCAGCACCCTGTTCGCCTGTCGCCTGCCCCCGACCGCGCGGCGCACCGGGATGGAGTTGGCAGGGCATCTGGCAGCCGTGTTTTCCGACGCGGGGCTGATGATCCGTCCGCGCGGACCGGTCTTCGGCCCCGAAAAATCCACGATTCATTGACCGGTTTTCGTCGCCTCATTCGTCTTATTCACAACCCCCCTCGCGGGACCAAGCCGCCAAGGCGGCCCAGAAACGCAAAATATCAAAGGAGAAACTCATGAAACGCCTCATAACCGCATTCGCCGTCGGCTGCATGCTGACCGCCACCGCATCCGGCGCGGCGCCCGCCCGGACGGCGGATCCGGCAAAGGTGCTCGACACCTATGCCGATATCGCCCATGCCATGTACGAAGACGCCCTGATTACCGCTGAAACCCTCCAGTCCGCCGTCATGCAACTGGTCGCGTCGCCCTCGCGCGCAACGCTGCTGCGCGCCCGCGCCGCCTGGATCGATGCCCGCCGACCCTACCAGCAGACGGAAGGCTTCCGCTTCGGCAATGCCGCCGTCGACGACTGGGAAGGCAAGGTCAACGCCTGGCCGCTGGACGAAGGGCTGATCGACTACGTCGACACCTCCTACGGCAAAGAGTCCAAGGACAACCCCTTCTACACCGCCAACGTCATCGCCAACCCGTCCCTGCGCCTGGGCGGCAAGACCATCGACGCGTCCAAGATTACGCCCGAGTTGATTTCCGGCACGCTGCACGAGGTCGACGGCGTTGAAGCCAATGTCGCGTCCGGTTATCACGCCATCGAATTCCTGCTGTGGGGCCAGGATCTGAACGGCACGGGCCCGGGCGCCGGCAACCGGCCGCACACGGATTTCGACACCAAGAACTGCACCCACGGCAATTGCGACCGCCGGGCCCAGTACCTGACGGCGGCGACGGAGCTCCTGATTTCGGACCTCAAGGACATGGTCGGCCAATGGGCCTCGGGCGGGGCGGCGCGTGCCGCCGTGACCGCCGACAAAGCCAAGGGTATCGGCGCCATCATCAAGGGCCTGGGCAGCCTGTCCTATGGTGAGCTGGCCGGTGAGCGCATCAAGCTCGGCCTCATGCTCCACGATCCCGAGGAAGAGCACGATTGCTTCGCCGACAACACCCACAACTCTCACTACTTCGACCAGGTCGGCATGATGTCCATCTACGCCGGCCGCTATGCCCGCATCGATGGCTCCGTCGTCCAGGGCCCGAGCCTGGCCGACCTGATCACCGCCAAGGACGCCAAGCTGGCGGCCAAGATCGACGCGGCCTTAAGCGCCACCCTGGCCCGCATGCAGGTCATGAAGGACACGGCCGACCGCCGTGTCATGGCCTATGATCAGATGATCGGCGAAGGCAACGCCGCCGGGAACAAGATCATCCAGGACGTAGTTGATGGTCTGGTCGCCCAGGCCAAGGCGATCGAGAGCGCGATGGCGCCGCTGGGCCTCTCCGGCGTGTCCTTCGAAGGCTCCGACAGCCTTGACAATCCGTCCGCCGTGTTCAAATAGCAGGGGGAGAACGGGCGGCGGTTTCCGCCCTCCACCGGAAACCGCCGCCTGCTCCGACCCGGCCACAGATGGCCACCCGTAGCCTGATCAAGGATACCTGCCCAAGATGTTTCCGGCCGCCCGTTGGGCCAGCGTTGCCGCCATGGTGGTCTTAACCGCCGGCGCCCCCGCTGCGTCCGGAGACAGGGAACGGGCGGTCGTCAAGCCGACCACGGACTTCACCAAGGCCGAGACCTACGAGGCCATGTCGGGCGGGGCCGCGACCTCGCAAAAGTCCGCCAACGCCGACGCTTTTTCCCATTCGTCGGCCAATCTGCCTTTTTCCCAGGAATTGGATTTCAAGGTCGGCAACGGATTCTTCCGCCGGCTCTGGGTGTCCTCCCCGGCGTCGACAAGATCCGCCGACGGCCTGGGCCCCCTGTTCAACGCCCGGTCCTGCCAGCGCTGCCACCTGAAGGACGGACGCGGCCATCCGCCAAAGGCCAACTGGCCCGACGACAGCGCCGTGTCCATGTTCCTGCGCCTGTCGATCCCGCCCGAGACCGAAGCACAAAAGAAACTGCTGGCCGAGCTGCGCGCACCCGTCATCGCCGAGCCGACCTATGGCACCCAGTTGCAGGATTTCGCGGTCCAGGGCATTGATCCCGAAGGCCGTATGCACATCACCTATACCGAGGAGCCGGTCAGCCTAAGCGACGGCACGGTGGTCCACCTGCGCCGCCCGGCCTACAAAATCACCGACCTGGCCTATGGCCCCCTGCATCCCCAGGCTCTGCTGTCCCCCCGCGTCGCCACGCCGATGATCGGCCTGGGCCTTCTGGAAATGATCGACGAAGCCGACATCGTCCAGGGTGCCGACCCGGATGATGCCGACGGCGACGGCATTTCCGGCCGCGTCCAGCGGGTCTGGGACCAAGACGCCGGCAAACCCGCCCTCGGTCGGTTCGGCTGGAAGGCCGGCGATCCGACCGTGCGCCAGCAATCGGGCCATGCCTTCGCCGGCGACATCGGCATTTCCAATCCGGTCGTGTCCGCCCATTGGGGCGACTGCACGGCGGCGCAGACCGCCTGCCGCAACGCCCCCGACGGCGGCACCACGCCCGACGCCGACAACCCGACCGCCGACGGCATGGAGGCCTCGGAAAAAATTCTCGCCCTGGTTACCTTCTATGCCCGCAATCTGGCCGTGCCCAAGCGCCGTGACGTCGAAGCCCCCCAGGTTCTGGCCGGCAAGAAAGTGTTCTACGATAGTGGCTGCGCCGCCTGCCACCGGCCCAAGTTCGTGACCCGCACGGACCCTGCCCGGCCAGAACATTCCCACCAATTGATTTGGCCCTATACGGACCTGCTGCTGCACGACATGGGCGCGGGCTTGGCCGACGGCCGGCCGGAAGGCCTGGCCGATGGTCGTGAATGGCGGACGGCGCCGCTCTGGGGCATCGGTTTGACCGAGACCGTCAGCGGCCATACCTTTTTTCTGCACGACGGTCGCGCCCGCAACCTTTTGGAAGCCATCCTGTGGCACGGCGGCGAAGCCGAGGCCGCCCGGGAAGCCGTTCGAAAATTACCCACAAAGGAGCGGGAGGCCCTGCTCGCCTTCCTGAATTCGCTATGATCCGTTACCGCATTCTGCTGCGTCCGACCACGGTCCTGACCGCCCTTCTGCTGGCCGTCACTCTGGCATCACCGGCGCGGGCCGCCACCGACACCATTGACTACGGCGCGGTCAACGCCGCCATCGTCAAGGATCACCTGCTGCCCCGCTACCATGCCTTCACTGAAAAAACGGCAGCGCTTGTCGACGCCGCCGGGAACCTGTGCCCCGCCCCAGAGCCGGCCGCATTAGCCGCCGCCCGCGACGCCTTCCATGGTGCTCTGGATGCCTGGCAGGAAGTCGAACACCTGCGCCAGGGCCCTGCGGCAATGGCCGACACCCATATCCGCGTCAAGTTCTGGCCCGACCGCAAAAGCCTGGTCGACAAGCATCTGGCGCGGCTGATGGCCAACAAGAATGGCGACATTCTGAAAGCGGATAGCTTCGCCCATGTGTCCATCGCCGTGCAGGGTTTTCCCGCCCTGGAACGCCTGCTGTTCGCCAAGGACGCCCCCGCATCCCTGAAAACCGGCGACGGGCCGGTGACGCCCTGTGGCGTGGTCCGGGCCATCGCGGTCAATCTGCACGCCATCGCCGCGGACCTGGAAGCGCGCTGGACCAAGGACCCGGCGGCGGGCCGCCCGGCCAAGCGCGTGACCACGGACCTGTTCAACGATCTGGCCACGGGTCTGGGCGCCGTCGCCGAATTGAAGCTGGGCGCCCCTTTGGGATCCGACGGCAAGTCCCGGCCGCGCCGGGCGGAAAACTGGATGAGCGGCCGCGCCCTGCGCAACGTGATGCACAATTTGGTCGCGCTCCAGGACCTATACGACGGCCTCGCCACGGCCAAGGGTGCTCATATCGGCAAGGGCGAGGACGACTTGATCCGCCGCCAGTTCGCCTACCTGATCAAGACCACGCGCGCCCTGGGCCCCTCAATCACGGCGGTGCTCGGGACCGAGAAAGGGCCGCTACGCCTCAAGGTGCTGAAAAGCGACCTCCAGGACCTGCACGAACTGGTCGTCATCAATGTTTCCGAGGCCCTCGACCTCGTCCTTGGTTTTAACTCCCTGGACGGAGACTGATCATGGATATGACACGGCGAACTGTGCTCGGCTTTGGCGCCGGCGGTCTGGTCTACCTCACGGTGCCCGGTGTCTGGGCCGCCCCAGGCGGCCCGCGTTATCTGGGCGTGCGGCGGTTGGGCGACGGGCGGAGCGCCCCCTTCCGTTTCGCGGCCTGCGTCGCCGATGCCAACGGCCGCATCCTGCGCCAGGTCGACCTGCCTGCGCGCGGCCATGGCTTCGCCGTCCGTCCCGACGGCAAGACCGCCGTCGCCTTGGCGCGGCGGCCCGGCACCTTTGCCGCGGCCTTCGCCATCGACGGTGACGGCCCTGCCCGGGTGTTCCACGCCCCCGCCGGGCGCCACTTTCAAGGCCATGCGGTGTTCGAGCCCACGGGCCGCCACCTGTTCGCCACGGAAAACGATTTCGACAACGCGCGCGGCTGCATCGGGGTTTATGACGCCGCCGACGGGTTCAAGCGCGTGGCGGAACTGCCGAGCCATGGCATCGGCTGCCACGAACTGGTTTTGATGCCGGATGGCCAGACCGCCGCCGTCGCCAACGGCGGTATTCTGACCCATCCGGACAGTGGCCGCGCCAAACTGAACCTGGGCACCATGCGCCCGAACCTGGCCTACGTGGACCTGCGATCCGGCAAATTGCAGGACACCATCGACTATCCCGACGACCGCCGCCACAAGCTGAGCATTCGCCATCTCGCCGCCTTCGACGACGGGCGCGTGGTGTTCGCCTGCCAGGACCAGGGCCCGGCCGCCGACGGCCTAACCCTGGTCGGTCAGCACCGCCCGGGGTCGGGGAGGATCGAAGATCTGGAAGCGCCCGAGGCGACGATCCTGAACCTGAACGGATATTGCGGGTCCGTCGCCGTGGACCGGGGCGGGAAGCTGGCGGCGGTCAGCGCGCCGCGCGGCAACCGGGTTCTGTTCTGGAACACCCTGACGGGCGATCTGGCCGGCAGCGTGGCGATCGCCGATGGCTGCGGCCTGGCGGCCGGCCCGGCCAAGGGCAGCTTCGTGTTGACCAGCGGGATGGGGGCCTTCGTGGTTGGCGGGCCGGATCTACCCACCCCCGCCGCATCCGAAGACGGCGCCCCCTGGGACAACCACCTATTGGCCGTGCCGGACATCCGCGCATAGGGCGGCAAAAAAGAAATCTCGTCAAACGGCCTTGCGTGCCTTGAAATTCCCGAACGGCATTCCGATATTGACAATCATTCGCAGAACGAATGATACTCATTATCAAGAACAAATCGCCATCGGGAATAACCTCCATGTACGTCTGCAATTGCAACGGAATCACCGAAACGGAAGTCAAGGAAGCGGTGCGTTCCGGCGCCGAAAAGTGGGATGACGTGCATACCTATTTCGATTGCGCGCCCTGCTGCGGCAAATGCGAATGCGAGATTTCCGAAGCCATCTGCCAAGCGCGCCGTGACACCGCCACCGACGACGCCCCATTATTCGCGGCACCGGCCGCGCTGGCGACGGCAGGCTGACATGTTCCTCTGGCAAGCCCTCAATCCGAAGGCCGTTGTCGCGGCTTTTGCCGCCCTTTCGAAGGAACCGCGGGACCAGCCAAAGAGCGCCCCTGCCGTGGAAGACCGCCCGCCCGCGAACACGCCGACGCTGGGCCTCGTCAATCCCTACGACCCCAACAGCCTGACGTAGAACTCCGGCGCGCTAGTTCGCGCCCGGACCGGGCACGCAGACGCGCACGGTATCCCCTGCCCCCGACGGAACCTCGGCAATGCACACGGACATGCCGTAGACGTTGCTGAGCGCAGTACCGGTCAGCACCGCCGCCGTCGGTCCGTCCGCCAGGATGCCGCCTGCCTTCATCAGCACGGCTCGGTCAGCGAACCGCAGGGCATGGTCCGGATGATGGGAGGATATGACGATCGTCCGCCCCGCCCCGGCCAGCCGCCGCACGCAGTCCAGAACATGAAACTGGTTGGCGAAATCCAGGCTTGCCGTGGGCTCGTCCATGAAGATCACCGGGGCCTGTTGGGCGAGCGCGCGGGCGATCAGGGCCAGTTGCCGTTGACCGCCGCTGATGGCGGTAAAGGGCCGCGTCGCCAAATGGGCGATGCGCAGTTCGTCCAGCGCCCCTTGGGCGACCCAACGGTCTTCCGGCCCCGGAGCCGCGAACATGCCGAGATGGGGTGCCCGACCCATGAGCACGACATCCAGGACCGTGAACGGGAAATAACCCTCGACCACCTGGGGCACGTAGGCGACGCGCTTGGCGACCGCGCCTCGGGACAGTTGGGCAAGATCCTCGCCGCCGATCAGAATGCGGCCGCCCTGGGGCTTGAGCAGGCCCAGCAAGGTCCGGAACAAGGTCGTCTTACCGCAGCCATTGGGGCCGAGCAGCGCCGTCACCTGCCCGCCCGCGATGGTCAGGTCCATGTCGCGCCCCACGGGATGGCCGGGGTAGCCGGTGGCGAGCGCCCGGGTTTCGATTTCTAACGCCATGACAACCTCGCCCGGGCCAGCACCCAGAGAAACAAGGGTGCCCCGACAAAGGCGTTGAGCACGCCCAGGGGGATTTCCACGGTCGTCGCGGCGCGGGCAATGGTATCGACGCCCAGCAGGTAGACGGACCCCATCAGGATCGTCGCCGGCAGCAGGCGCGAGAATTCCGGCCCGACCACAAAGCGCGCCATATGGGGGATGATCAGGCCGACCCAGCCGATGGTCCCGGCGATGGCGACGACAGAGGACGTCGCCAGGGTCGCGCAGACCACCAGGATCAGGCGCAGACGTTCCGTGTCGACCCCCAGCGCCCGCGCCTCGTCATCGCCGAGCGACATCAAATTCACCCGCCAGCGCAGGAACAGAAGCGGCCCCAGCCCCAGGGCCACGGCGGGCCAGGCATTGCCCAGATCGGAAAAGGTCACGCCCGCGAGCGAGCCCATGAGCCAGAAGGTGATGGCTGGCAACTGGTCGTAAGGATCGGCCAGATAGGTCAGCACGGCGATCCCGGCCCCCATCACGGCGCCGATCACCACCCCGGCCAGGACCAGCACCAGGATCGGGTCGTGGGCGCCCTTAACCGCACGGGACACGGCGTAAACCAGCGTCACAGCCCCCAGGCCGAACACGAAGGCCATGCCCTGGATCGCCGCCACGGGCAGGCTGAGGAAGATGGCCAGAACGGCGCCCAGACCCGCACCCGAGGTCACGCCCAGGATGTCCGGGGCGACGAGCGGATTGCGGAACACGGCCTGATAGGTCGCCCCCGCCGCCGACAGGGCCAGCCCGACCAGCAGGGCCGAAGCCAGGCGCGGCACGCGGATGTCCATGACCACGGCGCGGGCCCTGTCCGACACATCCTGGGGCAGGCCCGTCAGGCCTTCCCACAAAATACGGGCGACGTCGCTTAAGGAAACGGGAAATTGGCCGACCGTGGCGGCGGCGAAGAACAGCAGCGCGACCGCGCCCAGGCCCAGCATAGCCAGCACGCCCCGGCGCGCCCAGATCACCAATGCCGGTTCCATGGTCATGGTTTCCGGGGATTGCCGGGATGGCTGCCCGGCCCCAGGATCATGGCCAAGCGGTCGGCGTCCAGATCAAGGTGGTAAAAGAAGGAATAGAAATCCCGCGCCCGATCGGCCAGACCCTGAAGGAAGCGGTCAGGATAGAGCACAGCGAGCAGCCAGTGCAGGCCGATCAGCCGGTTGGCCGAGGGCGGACGGTCGAACCAGCCCCAGGGTACGGTCGGTGACAGATACACCCGCCCGGCCTTGACCGCCGGCAGCGTCTTCCAAACGTCGTGGGTCCAGATCAGATCGAAGAAATTGGGGTCGGTGGTCAGCACCACGTCCGGATCCCAGCCGAGAATCTGTTCAAGCGAGACCTTGGTCAGGCCACCCTCGCCCGCCTGATCGGCGACGTTGACCGCCCCCGCATGGCCCAGAAGTTCCACATTGATGGCGCCCTTGGCCCCCGTCTGCAGGCCGTCGGCGCCGCGCCCGTAATAGACGCGCGGGCGGTCAGCCGTCGGGATCGCCGCGCGCGCGGCGGCCAGACCGTCGATGATCGTCTGGGCCTTGGCGGCGCAAGCGCGGCCCCGCTCCGGGCGGCCGATCAGGTCGCCCAGGGTCAGGAAGGATTTGGCGATGTTGTCGAACCGTCCGTCGATCAAGGCATAGGGAATGCCGGTCTGCGCCTGCACCCGATCGGCCAGGGAAATGTACGTCGGCTTGACCGACCCGTAATCCAAGATCAGATCCGGCTTCATGACCATGACGGTTTCCAGGTTGGCGCTGCCGCCGCGCCCGGTCAGGCGGCCGATTTCCGGCAGGCCGTGATATGTTTCGGCGATGCCCGCCCGTTCCTTGCCGCGCAGGACCCGCGACCAGCCCGCCAACAGGTCCGGCGCCATCATGTAGAGGAAGATCGAGGCCGGCGGCCCGGCGGGAAACACCTTGGTCACCCGGTCCGGCACGGCGACCGCGCGGCCCGCGGAATCGGTGATCCGCCGCCCCGCCGCGCGCAAGACGCCCGGCACCGCCGCAAACGGCAAGCCGCCAAACAATCCCAGCAGCTGGCGTCGATGAAGGGGCATCGTCGATCCTCCCGAAAACTCAGCACCCACTGGACAAGTCTATGAGATCGCCTCCCACCTCGGAAGGAGGATATGCATCATTCTGCAGGATGGGACGACCCCCGCCCCGAAGGGCGTCATTTAATGAGGGATGCTGCCGCACGCGACGTCGTGTCGATCAGCCCGACGCAGTCGCCGGGTTTGCCGTCCTGGGTGTCGCAGGTCATGACGCCGTTCAGAAGAAAGCGACTGATCTTGGGGCATTGCACGCCGTCGATGTCGAACACCTTGAGCGACGTCTTGCCGTCGGGGATCGGCCCGCCCTGCACCGCCACGCGGCGGGCGACGATGCCGTCCGTATCGAAGATCACCAGATCCAGTTTGAGATCGCGGAACGCCATGCCCGCCTTGTTCGTCAGCACCAGATAAGCGCGGCAGGCGCTGGCCAGCGGTTCCAACTTGTTCAATTCCACCCCGATGCGCCCATCCGCCGCCCGGGCTGGGCCCGCGACGGCGATCATGGCGCCAAGGACGAGGATAGCGGCGGCGGTCGTCAGGCGGCAGGCTGTCATGGCGGTCTCTCCCCTTCGCGGCGCCCCAGAGGTGCGCCGATGGCCAATCATAGCCGCCAGAACCGCCCTGTCACGGGTCAAGGGGCGGCAAACGCCGCCCCTCCCCGATCATTCTGCTTAGGATTCGGCGACGATGGGATTGCCGAGAATGCCGATGCCCTCGACCTCGACCTCGACCCGGTCGCCGGCTTTCATCCAGCCCGGCGGTTTCATGGCATGGGCAACACCGGATGGTGTCCCGGTGGCGACCACGTCGCCCGGCTCCAGCGTCATGAATTCAGACAGGATTTCAACCAGTCGCGCGACGCCGAAGATCAGGTCCCCGGTGTTGGAATCCTGGCGTGTTTCGCCGTTGACCCGTGATGTGATGCGCAGGCCCGACGCCCCCGGCGGCAATTCGTCCGGCGTCACCACGACGGGGCCGAGCGGCCCGGTGCCGTCGAAGTTCTTGCCTTGGGTCCATTGCGAGGTATAGCGCTGCCAGGCACGGACAGAGACGTCGTTGAACAGGGTGTAACCGAACACATGGTCCAGGCCCTTGTCTTCCGGGATCGCACGGCCGCCCTTGCCGATGACGAAGGTCAGCTCGGCCTCGTAATCCAGTTGGTCGCAGACCTTGGGCAGGATCACCGGTGCTTCGGCGGCGACCAGCGACGACGGCCAGCGCACGAACAGGGACGGATACTTGGGCGGCTCATGCCCGCCTTCGCGCGCGTGGGCGGCGTAATTCAGGCCGACACAGATGAATTTTCCAGGCTTCTCGATGGGCAGCGCCGGCGTGACGTCCTTGAGCGCCAGGGTCGCTTTGGCACCGGCTCCCTTGACGGCCGCGGCAACGCGGGTAAGGGCCTCCGGGCCGGCCTCGATCAGGGCCAGCATCGTTTTCGGCAGCGCCGAACCGGCTGCGGCGACGTCAATCACCTTGTCGCCGTCGACCACGCCCAGGCGCGGTCCGCCGGACGCTTCGAACATCATAAGTCTCATGAATGGTTCCTTTTGGTATGGTCTTGTCTGCCTTTGAAAAGGCCTTCTCACAGGGGCGTTTGTCAACATTTCGCTGCATCCGGCACCGCTCTTAACGAATACATTTAAATCACTTGGATTAATTCAAGTGATTTAATACAGTCACTTCATGGAACCTGCCGATACCCGCGAAAACCTTATTCTCGCCGCCGAACGCCTGTTCGCCGAAAAAGGCATCGATAACGTCTCGCTGCGCGAGATCAATCGCGCCGCCGGCCAGAAGAACGTGGCCGCGCTGCATTATCATTTCGGCACCCGCGAGATGCTGCTCGAAGCGATCTTCGAACACCGCATGGCCGGCATCAACCGGCGCCGCGTCGCCATGTTGGACGCGCTGGAAGCCGCCGGCCCGATAACGCAAGTGCGCCCCGTCGTCACCGCCATGGTCGCGCCGCTGGCGGAACAACTCGACCCCACCGTGCGCGGCCATCATTACGTGCGCTTTCTGGCGCAGGTGATCAGCGATCCCGGGATCGATCTGGGCGGTCTGGTGCGTGACAAGTTCGACCACGGCATGGCGCGCACCCGCGACCTGCTACGTGGCCTGCTTTCGGACCTGCCCGCGACCGTGATCGAACAGCGCATCCGCCAGGCCGTCGCCCATTTCGTCCATGCCCTCGCCGACAAGGCCCGACGCGATGCCGGCGGCCGTACCACCGGCCGAAGCGGCGGCACCCAACTGTTCATCGCCAACCTGATCGACAGCATCGCCGGCGCCCTGACGGCGCCCGTATCCGACGAAACGATGGCCCTACTTGCCGAGGCGCCGCGCAAAACAGCCTGAACATGGGAGGCCCACCCGATGACCGCACAACCGCAACCCGACTTTCGCCACATCACCGTCAGCCCGATCTCGGGTGCCCTCGGCGCGGAGATCGGCGGCGTTGACCTGTCCCGGCCGCTGGCCCCGGACGTGGTTGCGGAAATCCGCCGCGCCCTGGTCGACAACCTGGTCATTTTCTTCCGCGACCAGGACTTGACGCCGGACCAGCACAAGGCCTTCGGTCGCCTGTTCGGCGACCTGCACATCAACGCCTTCTTCCCTCAGGTGCCCGACCACGAAGATGTGCAGCTTCTGCTCAAGGAACCGCAGCACAAGAACAATATCGGCGACCGCTGGCATACGGATGTCAGCTACACCAAGCGGCCGGCCCTCGGCTCCATCCTCTACGCCAAGGAAGTTCCGCCCTACGGCGGCGACACCATGTTCGCCAACATGTACCTGGCCTATGAAACCCTGTCGGACGGCATGAAGACCGTGCTGCGCGGGATGCGCGCCTTCCACAGCGCGCGGGAAAATTTCGCCAAGCGCGCGGCCGAGGCAGAATTGCCGCAAAGTGCCTCCGGCGGCTTCAAGCATTCAGAGGACGTGGAACAGGAAGCGACCCATCCGGTGATCCGCACCCATCCGGAATCGGGCCGCGATGCGCTTTACGTGAACAGCGTGTTCACCAAGAACTTCGAAGGCATGACGCGCGAGGAAAGCGCGCCGCTGCTGCAATACCTGTTTGCCCACCTCTGCAAGCCGGAACTCGTCTGCCGCTTCCGCTGGCAGCCCGGCTCTCTCGCCTTCTGGGACAACCGCTGCACCCAGCATTTCGCCATCAACGACTATCACGGCTTCCGCCGCCACATGAACCGGGTGACGCTGCTGGGGGACGCACCCTTCCTGACCGAACGGGCAGACCCCGCACACGCGGCAGCCTGACACCCGCGTCGGATTTCGCCAGCACCCATAAGCCCGACTCTTTGCCAGGGCGGCGTTCTGTATCTAGCCGCCTTGCCGGGTGTGACGCCCCGGCGGATTCCCGTAGCGCGCGGTATAGGCATTGATGAAATTGGTGACGTGATTGTACCCAACCCGGTAGGCGATGACCTTCATCGGAGTGGCTTCCATCGTCAACGCGATGCGCGCATGTTCAAGGCGATGGTTTCGCAACACTTCAAAGACCGTCGCACCGAAAGCCATGCGGAATCCGGCGTTCAACCGCTTTTCCGTCAACCCGACCGCGCTGGCAAGTTCCCCCAAACTCGGCGGGTTCCGCATATCCTTAAGCAAGATGTCCCGTGCAGCATGAACGCTGTCACGCTCACTCCTGGACAACTCGTTCCTCGCCTCCTTGCCGCTGGGTCGCCCGACGGCCTGGACGGCCAGCAACTGCAAAACGGTCCCTTCCATGAACAGGGTGCGCAGCGGGCCGTTCAAGCCCGGGGCAAACAGGTTTTGCGCCAGATTGCGGAGCTGGCGTGTGCTCTTCATGGTGAAGACCTTGCTTTCGCTGATGTCCGGTTCCAGCAGCGGGTGCAGTTCCGGTGGCACATCGTCATCGAACAACCGCGCAATCCGGTCACCATGCAGGCCATAACCGGCCAGCTTGATCTGTTGCCCGGCCATGAGATGAAAATCGACGGTACGGACGAGCGGCCGGAACAACACCGCGTGGTTCGGGCCGACCTGGAACCGGGGGCCATCCGTCAGTTCGATATCCAACAGTCCAGAGACCGCGACGTCGCTGCTCAGCCAAACGTCCTTCTCGCTGTCCGAAGGCTGAACCGTCAGATCCTTGCGCACATCCGCAGTAGCCAGAAAGACCCTGAGCCCGGGCCCGATCTCCAGCCGCTCAATCACGGCCTTCCAATGATCATCATCAATTTCAGTCCGCTCGCTGACCTGAAGGCTGCGATCACCGGTCGCCTCTTGCAGGAGCCATTCCACGTTGTTTGGCATGGGAGGAAATCAACACTGTTTCTACAAGTTCGGCATGTAGTCTGATGCGAATGCCCGTGTCTTGAGCTTATCTGAATTCACCTTCGATCAGACACACCAAAGACTAGCACTGATCATTATTGAACCATTGTTCATAGTGAAGCCTTTTATCATATAACGCGCATCTTGCACGCTCATCCCTTCGTAGGAAAAGTAACTCCAGCCGCGCAATCACCGCACAAGACGGTGACGGTACCGTGCGCGCTGTGGCGGTTCTGGCGCGCCTCAGCGGGCATTGAACCTGCGGCTGCTCTCGAAGGAAATGCGCGGACTGAAAAACGGGTGAACGCCCGCATCAGGGGGAGAGAATTATGGTTGAAGTCGGCTTCGCCACGGTTACGTTGATTCTAGTTCTGGTCCCGGTCTTGGCCGGTCTTGTTGGCATCGGCGAGACAATGCGCTCATCATTCCGCGCCTTGATCATGGTTCCTGTTGCCCTTGCGGTCGGATGCGCTCTCGCCTCTGCCATCCCGTCACCGGCCGTCGCGCAGGTCATCCTCCTCGACACCACCAAGGCGCCGAAGCAGTCCGCCCCGATCTGCGGCGCCATCGTCAACGGAAAGGAGTTCCCTGCCTGCGGCGGCACCTGGGCCAAATACGAAGGAGCGGCCGTGGCCGAATGCAAGCCCGGCGCATTCTTCGACGTCGGCAAATGGGAATGCTGGCGCTGTCCGCCGGGATATTACCGCACCGGCGTCGCCGTCACGGAACCCCGTGCCTGCGCGCGCAAGAACCCGGAAGCCCGCGGCGCATTCGGCCCCGCATCGTTCCGTGGCACGCGCTGCCCGGCGGGATCGTTCTACGACCGCGTGCGCGGCGGCGAATGCTGGAAATGCCCCGCCGGTTTCAGACGGTCCGCGGCGCATATCGACGCCGGCAATGCCTGTTACGTGCCCGCGTCTGAACAATTCCGCTACGCAATCCGCAACAATCCCGCTGTTGGCCTGTCTTGCCCCGGCGGTCAATTTTGGGACAGCGTCGATGGCCATTGCTGGAGTTGTCCTGCCGGTTATGCCCGCACTGGCACCCATGTCCACGATGCCAAGGCCTGCCGACAGGTCATTGCCGAAAAGCAAGCCTCCGCAACCCGTGTCGGCCTCGCCAAATGCGAAGCTGGTGAATTCCATCATGACCGCATCCCGGGGGTACAGAACCCCGATACCGGTGGCGGCTGTTGGAAATGCCCCGCGGAATGGGACCGCACGACCTTCCCTGTCGATGGCCAAGCCGCCTGCGAAAAGGACGGCGGGCTGGAATTTTTCAAGGCGAGCCTCGACTCCGCGGTGTCTTGCCCGGCCGATCAATTTTTCGATTTCATCGGCGTAAACGACCAGGAATTGCGCAATCTGAAAGGCGCCAACCTGGCGCCATCGACAGCGAAACCGGCCGCCAGCGGCACCTGCTGGTCATGCCCGGCCAATCACAAACGAACCACAAGCCACGTGAAGGCTGGAAATGCCTGCGCCCGCCCGTCCATGGATTGGTATACGGCCCCCTACAACGAACCCGGACTGTTTGGCATCGAGGGCGCCGAAGCTGCGGTCCTTGAATTGGTGCGTGACCGGCAGGCCGTCGAGATTGCCATCCAGGCGCTTGCCGACGACACCAAGACGCCCGTCGCGCAACTGCGCAAAAATCTGTGGGAAGAAATCGGTGCCGAGCCGGAAAAAAGCGCGGTCCTGATGGCGATCACCCAGGCCGCCTTGATGGCGGCGATTGAAAGCCCGCAAAGGGCGACGCCGGGCCAAAAGGCCCTGGTCGCCGGGTTTTCCAAATACATGATCGCCCGTCGAACCTATATCGCCCAAGATGCTCTCAACGCCTATGACACCTGGGCGCGCTCGGAACAACACCGCCGCACGGGGTCGCGGGCGCAGCATAGCGGCCTTTTCGCCACCTTGGATACAGGCATAGCACCACCCGATTTCTACGACGTCATCCATGCCGGGGTATTCGTCGGCTTGGGTGCCGGCATCGGTGTCAGCGCCGGGTACACCGCAGCCATAGCCAACCCCGCCGTTTTCAAAAAGGTGTTTCCCTATAGCAGAAGTCTTGTGAAAGCGGCCCTGAAGAAGGCGCAAATGGCGGCAGAACAAGGAACCGGAAAGGTCGCGCAGAAGGTCGTTGAAAAAGGGCTCCAAGCCACATCAAAAGCAATTCAGCGCATGGCGTCGGTGATGAAGGCGATGGGTTCGATTGGCCCGCAACTCATCATCACCCTCGCCATCGAAATCGCGTCTCATCAATTCGAAAAGCTGATCGCCATCGAGGAAGCCCGCCCCAAACTGTTGGCCCTTCTGGCCGACGCCAAGCAGCCGCCGCAATTGGCGCGCATGATCGATTCCGATTCTGGATACGGTATGCTCGCGGGATTTTGGGGACTCGCCGTCTCCGGCTCTGCACGGCCATCGACGGCCGTGACCGCGGAATTGAAAGCCATTGCCGCCGATGCGCTCGGCCATAACACTGGTCCTGCGACCAACATCCAGGCACCGACAACGATTATCGATGGGGGCAGCCAGCCGGTGATCTCCATTCCCAAGCCGTCCAGCAACGAACTCGCCAGCCTATCCCTGGGCAATCTGCAATGGGATCAGATCGACGGCCGCGCCCATGACATCGCCGTCGCCACCGACGGCACCGCCTGGGTGATCGGCGACAATAAGGTGCCAGGCGGTTATGGCGTTTACTTTCGCGCCAACAATGCGGCGAAGTGGGGAAGTCTGCCCGGGGGCGGCGTGCGCATCGCCGTGGCCGACACCACGCCCTGGTTGGTCAACGACGGGGGCGTCGCCTTTGAGCGCACTGGCACAACCTGGGCCAATCGGCCGGTCCTGGCCGGCGGCAAGCTCATGAAGGCCGTCGACATCGGTGCCAGCGCCAAGGGTGTCTGGGCCGTGGCGGAACCCGTCAAGGAAGGAAGCTTTGCGGTCTACCACTGGACCGGCAAGCAATGGCAACGCGATCACTCGGCCTGGGGGACACGCATCACGGTCGATCGGGACGGCAATCCCTGGTTGACCAACGCGGCCGGCCAGATCTTCGCCCTCGTCAGCGGGAAATGGCAACCTTTCAAAGGCACGGCGCAGGACATCGCCGTCGATGCCTTCGGCGCGCCGGTCGTAATCGACGCGAAGGACAAGCTCCTGGCGTTCAACCCTGGCACCAACAACTGGGTCGCGACGGGCCGCGATGCGACGGCCGTCGCCGTCGGCGGCGGCAAGATCTGGCACCTGGGTCCGAAAACCGAGGTGTACCGGCAAAAGTAGCGACACCGCCTACTGCCGCATAACATGCCGGCGGCCCGCCACGGGCCGCCGGCAGTTTATGAGCATCATCATCGTAGAATGGGCGCCGGGCAGCCTAGTGAAACTGATAGGTTTCGTTTGTTTTGGAAATCCGCCACACCTGACCACCGCCGACACCGATGGCGACGGAATCCTTGTCGTCAGAAATTCGATCCCAATCGCGCTTCGTGCCGTTGAACACGTATACGCCGCCACTCGTGCCGACGACGTAGGCCGCGCCCCGCGCATCGACCGCCACATCCTTGGCGGCGCCCGGCAGCCTCTGCCACTTCAGGTTATTGTCGTGGACGAAGATGTGGCCTTTGTTGTTCACGACCCAGGGGCGACCGTCCTGATCGACATCGATCCGCTGGGCCTTACCCGAAACGAGATTCCAGTTGTTGCCAACGCGTTGATAAATCTTGTCGTCGGTACCGGTGATCCACACGCCTTTGGCGCTGGCGCCGATGTCTTGCGCCGCGGGGCCGGAAACCTTCCGCCACCGGGTGCCCGACTGAACATAGATCCCGCCCTTGTCGTTCACCACCCAGGCCTCGGTGCCGGAAACCGCAACGCGAAGCGCCCCCCCGATAATCTTGGTCCACCTGCTATCGGTCTTGGCGCGTTTGAACATCTGATACCCGCCGTTCGTCTTATTCACGCCGATCGCATAAACGGTACCGTCGGAGCCGACCGCGACATCGCGGGCCGCACCGGCGACTTTCTCCCAGCTCGGCGCGCTGGCCGTTGCCCTGCTCACGACCACGCGGTCGCCTTCCAAGGTCGTGCCCGACACGGCGGGAACGTCCATGACGATGTTCGTGCCATTCACGTTCACGGTCGCCGTATTGCTCGGCATCGACTGCGCCGGCAACAGCGCGGCCCAGGTGCGGGCGGTGGGCTTGTAGTACTCCTGGGTCATCAGCGCCCAGTTGCTCAGGACTTCCACCCGGCCTTCTGGAGTCATGATCAGGCGGGACAGGTTCACCGGTTTCCGCGCCGTCTCCAGGGCGTCGTTGACGACGGCGATCTGTTGGTTCTGCGCCAAGGCGTTGTCCGTCGCGATGCTGAAGATTACCGCCGAGGCCGTCATGACCGCGAAGGGAACGGCAAAGGAGCCAATGACCCCCGCTCCGGCCTCCGCGGCGGCGGCGGCCTTGGAAATCGCCGCGCCGGTCTTCAATGCTTTTTGTTGGATCGAAGCCATTTTCTGCGCCCAATTGAAGGGTCTTATTGCTATCGCCGCGCGGGCCGTCAGCTGAGCGAATCCGGGCGACACGGTTTCAAGCGCATACGCGCCGAGGAACGCCGTCGCCATCGCCGCGCTGGGCGCCAGATGCATGACGTTGGCGATCAGGCTTTTCAAATCCGGTGGGGCGACGCCGACGTCATAGGCACTGTGCATACTTCTTGTGGCCAGTGCCGATGTGCGTGCCTCCTGGCCACGGGTCCAACTTTGCCAGATGTTGTTCATTTCCGAGGCGGCCAACTGGCGCGACTGCTGAATATAGACGGCCATGTAGTTCAGCAAGTCCCGTTCGGGCTTGGTCCTCGGGCCGTTCTTGATCAGATCGAAAACGCGTGTGTAGACCGCCGCCATCAGGATCGGCGAACTTTCGGGCCCTGTCAGAATATGCTTCCAGGTTTCGTCTCTGAATTCGGCGGCTTTGGCACCGGTCAGCTTTTCCGCCTCGATGGACCCCTCGATGATCTTGTCGATCCGCGTGCGCTCCTTGATGACCTCGGCCGCGATCTCGTGGCCGCCCGGCAGCTTGAACAAGCCGTTCGGCGTACGCTTGGCCGCTTCCCAGTCGATGGTCGTGAACTCGCAGGCCTTGTTCGTTTTTACGCCGAACACCGAACGCACCGAAGTCTTAGGACATTCCCAGCAGGTTCCGCCGTCAATGAAATCGAAATGCTCGCCGGCCTTGCAGGTCAGCGCCGCCGTTTGCTCAGCCGGCTTCAGGTCCTCGTTCCGGAAACAGGCATTGTTGGCGGTGACCGCGGCGGCAGTGCGACGGAAACCCTCGGGACAGGAATAACAGCTTCCGTTCAGGTCCGTGATCGTGCCTTCCGGGCAGACCCGGTCAACGAATTCAGCCCGGCGCGCGCTTGCACCAAACTTGCCGCAGGCATCCCAAGCGTCGACCGCGGACAAGGTCCGGCCGAAGCCCGACGGGCATTTCCAGCATTCGCCGCCGTTGCGGGGGTCCTTGAACGTCCCGTTCGGGCAGGTTTTGTGGCCGCCGACCCGTCTTGCGTATTTGTATTCAGCCCTGACCTGTTTGGAACAGGCCTGCGGAGTATCGACCGCGAATCCCGTTCGGTTGTAGCCGCTGGGGCATGTGAAGCAGGCCCAGGTGCCGATATCGAAGAACGACCCGTTCGGGCATTTGCCGACGGCCTTGCCGGTATATTTGGCTTTTGCAAAGCTGCAGGGCTGCGCAAGCTGGCCGGTCTTAAGATCAACCCCGCCGCAGATCACATGCCCCTCGGAAAATGCCGCCTGCGTCTGTTGCGCCGACGCATTAGACGGATTCACCGTACCCGCGAACGCGACCAGGGCCAGCAACGCCCCCCGCACCAGGATGGGGAAGAGTGCAGACTTGAAAGAGATCCTCATCGACCGTTCCTCGATTCAATAACGCTTATCGTTTCACGATTACCTGCCGGCTACCGCACATCGGCGAAATTCCGTGCTTCGCCCTCCCCCTGAAAGAAAGATCACCAGCAAACGTCACTACGCGCCGCGTGCCCATCAGGATGGAAGGCATCGTTAGATAAAGAGCATCTTATGTATGAAAGACCGGCTGGAAAACGCGTGCGGGACATTGCATCCCCTTATTCAGCGCTTTCCGGATACGTGATACAGTTTGTGGATATGGTGGCGAACCTCAGATCCGCTTTCGGATCGTTTCCGAGGGCAATTCGCCGAATTCGCGGCGGTACATTTCGGCGAATCGCCCCATATGCCCAAACCCCCAGGCCCGGGCGATTTGCGCAATTGTCGCCCCATCCTCGCCTCCGGTATGCAATGCGCCGTGAACTCGTTTCAACCGGACCAGCCGCAGATAGGTCATGGGTGACATGCCATAGGCGTTCTTGAAGGCATTTTGCACGGTTCGATAACCGCATCTGGCCGCCGCGGCGATATCGGCGACGCTGACCACCGTATGGGCATGGGCGTGAATGTAATCACGCGCCCGCTTGACGTGATAAGGCAGGGCCACTTGCGTTGCGCATCCTGCAATTGCATCGGAAAAACTGTTGGGCAGCAACGTCAGGACCTGAGTCAGGAGCAGTTCTTCCATCTGCCGGTTAAGGATCGGATTATCCATTTCCCGAAGCGGTCCATCCAGGGCGTTCGCGATATACTGCAACGTATTGCGGAACTGGCGCCCGCCCGGGGTCGTCATATCGATGGCCTGATCGAAGACCACCGGGGCGCCGCCCACATCGGCGCCGATCACCGCTCGGGCATGCTGGCGCAGCTGCTCTTTCAACACTGGCAAGGCGAAAGCCGACAATCCCGACT